>NZ_BAAGQD010000004.1:0-181647 GCF_054783655.1 Nocardioides salsibiostraticola
GGGCTGTAGCGACGCGTAGTCGGCTTGCCCGGGGTGTTGTTTTTCGGCATGAGTCCATCCTCGTTTCAAAACGATGGAGACTCCAACCAACCCAGGGCGATTCACACGTCGACAGCGTCAACCGCTTGTCCATCCAGGCACTTAATCGCTCTTCGCTACGGTCTTCGAGTCCGAAGTTGGCACTCCCATCAGGCTTGACCAGGTTGCGAGGCACAGCAACCAGTTCGAAGTCGTTCGCGAGTAGGGCCGCGAGGCTGCGCCGAACTGTCGACGAGCCGGTCTTTCCAGCGGTGAAGTGCGTACCGACATCGCGTCCGTTCAAACTTCGCTCGGCTTTGCCAACGTAGAGAGGTTGGGTGGCAAAGACAGGCGATAGACCGAGATCCGACCATGCTCTGGCGTCGCCATAGAACGCATATAGTCCCGGATTCTTCGGCACAACCTCAGCTGCCTCAGCTCGGGAACGCTTCTTGTCGGCCAAGGCCCCAAGCGCGGCGACGACGATGTCTTCATTGGTCATATCTCATTCTCGCTCTCGGTGGCGTCCAGGAGCACATTGTTCGCGCCTTTCCGCGCGAAGAGGGCGACCATCCCTAGCGAGCGGTCGCAAGATCTGGAGCAACGCGACTCGGCGGCGACTACTCGTTAACCTGACCAGCATGACTATCTGGCGCAGCGTGATCTCGGCCGTCATGCTGGTGTCTGTGACTGCATGCGGTGGCTCCATCGATTCGTCTCCGACGCTGGGCGGGACGTCCGCGGACGTTGAAACTTTCACTGCGACAGGGGTTCTGACACTCGCTCTGCCATTAATGAGTGACAGCATCGAGGGCAACCTTGACCTGTGCCTTCGACAGATGCCCGTACAACTCGGCCGCCAGATCACGATCGAGAATGCTCAAGACGAAGTTGTGGGCTTCGGCACTTTGAAGCCACCAGACTTCGACCCGACCGATGGAACCTGCCGGTCTTCTTGGACTGCGAAAGGCGTCCCCGCGTCCGTGGAGGTCTACTCGCTCGTGGTCGGCGACGACTACAGGCCGATCTATTTTCGACAGTCTGAGGGCGAGGCAGGAATGGTCTCCTCGTTTCCCGCCTCAGCCACTCCCTGATGCAGAACCGGATCATGGTCGTTCAAGTCGGCGGGCCGAGTCGGACAGCGACCTCGACCGACCCCTAACTGCGGCTGCCTGATCTCGATTGAAATCGTTTGGGTAGCTTGATATTCGGACTACTCCGGCGCCATCTACAGACGTGCATGTGCGTCATTCCCCCGCGAATGCCCTTGAACCGGGTGCGCTCCAGAGCCAGCGCGACGGGTGTCCGACGGCGTCCACTCTCGGCGTGTTCATCGACGCCCAAGGTCGCGACGCTCTCTTACCGGTTTGTGTCCGCGGGTCGTCGCTTGGAGTGTGGGTCGGATCGAGTTCCACTCCGCGGCCCATGTTGTTGACAACGGCCGGGCCAGACGTTGGCTCAACCGTGTCTGCCTGGGGCGTCGGCGGGGTGCAGACTTGGGGTCGCTTGCTGCTCGTACCCCAAGTATTCCCCGTTTAATCGCGCAAACGGGGTCATCTAACGGCCCACAAGTTCAAGTTCTGTTTTGCCGGGGCGAGTGTTGTCGCAGGTCAGAGCACATGTCGGCACAGCTTGACCCATGCGCGTGACCCGTCGTTTGTGATCAAGGGGTCGCAGGTTCAAATCCTGTCAGCCCGACCGAGAACTGCCTCTGACCTGCGGAAACGCAGGTCAGAGGCGTTTTTTCTTTGTCGAACCGTCGTGTGGTCCCGAGTGGTGGTGACCCCTGCGCACGCGCAACGACACATGAACGGCGCTTTCTGCGGCAAGAAGTGACCTTCGGCTCTGACGAGAAGCGGCGGGCAGGGCGATGCTGAACCTGCGCCCCGACACGAGACGGCGGCCGCGGAAGGAATCTACGGTGACGAGCGACAGCAAGGCATTCGGACAAGCGGACCAGTACACGGGCCTCGGCGCCGGTGTCGGGGCGGGTATCGGCGCGACGATCGGCATTCTGATCGGTGGTTGGGCGTTCCCGGTGGGCATCGGTGTGGGCGCCGGAGTCGGTCTCGCGCTGGGTGCTGCGATAGATGGACGACACGTCGAGGGGTAGCCCTCGAAGCGAGATTCACGAAGGAGCGGCATCATGCGGTTCAACGCACTGGTCTTGAGGCTGATCGAGGGCCCCGGGCACCGTTTGCTGCCACGCGAGCTCACTGAGATCTCCTACATCGCTCCGATCTCTGGCAACGCCATCCGCTTCCCAGCGCAAAGCGTCGTGGATGCGAACCGGTTCCTGGTCGTAGCCGTCCGCCCGGAGAGTAAGCGGTGGTGGCGGGCGTTCAGGCATCCACTACCAGCGCTACTCGTCCGAGGCGGCACAAGGTACGAAGCGACCGGGCGGGTCCTCGAGGGATCGGAGCGGCTCACTGCTCTCCAGGCATACCTGGTTGCTCATCCCGGAAGCCGCCGCGCGATCGGACCCGAAACACCAATCATCGCGTTCGAGAAGGTGAACTTCTGACCGTTCTCGTCGTGTGCGCTTGGCGCGAGGGCCACGGGTCCACAGCCTCCACCATCGCCCTGGCTCCCTATCGCGCCGTTGCCTCGCCGGCGTCGGCGTTGTAGTCGATGTCGTCCAGATCGAACTCCAGATAGGTGAACGACTCTCCGGGCTGTGCGGGGTGCCAGACACCTTCACCCGACGTCAGGATCCGACGGCCACCGACGTCACGGTGTCCCGCCAGCGGGGTCGACCAGCGTCGTTGCTCGAAGGTCTTGCTGTCGGAGGATGCGGCGGTCCGGTCGTCCGAGACGAAGTCGACGAGGTCGTGCTGGGCGTCAAAGGTCAGAATGGCGGAGATGGTCTGGTCGCCGTCAGTGAACTCTCCGCGGACGTGCCGTTCGTCGATGTCTGTCCACCTCGCGGTGGCGTCGACGATCGCGCCGGGAGCCATAACGACGAGGTCGTTGAGCACAGTGACGGTCTCCGCGCGATCCATCTCAGGGCCGGAGGCGTCGACGAGGGTGAACAGGGAGAGCAGTTTCACGCGCATCGTGGCCGTGGTGTCGGCAAAGACGTGCAGGACGGTGACCGGTAGCCCGGATCTGGTGGCGTCCATCATGAAGATGCGTTGCGGCTGCGCTCCGTACGTGTTGACCTGCTGACCGGTGAACGGCATCCACGCCGCGTCCGGGCCGCTGCGGATCCGGCCGTGGAAATCGGCGTGGAAGCTCACCACCCGGGGCTGTCCCACAGCGCCGGAGCGCCGGATGTACGCCGCCAGGGGCTCAGGCAAGTCCACCAGATCCGCTTCGTCCAGGACCGCCGGAGACGGGTCGACGCCGGCGAGGGCGTGCGTGGCGCCTTCCCGGTACTCGGCATGGAAGCTGGTCGGCCCCTCGGTCGCGAAGCCGTACCCGGCGGCGAGGACGAGGACGACGTTCACGATGGTCCCGGCTCGCGCGTCCTGCCAGGAGGTGATGATGGCGATCTGCGAGATCGCCGCGGCGCCCAGGGCTAGGGCCCACCACCACGTGGGTGTACCGACGGCGAGGAGTGCCGCGGCGGTCAGGACGAGCACGGCAGCGAGCAGCCAGAGCACCCCTGTCACGACGCTGATCGGTTTCGTGAGCTGGGAGACGTCGGCCCACCCGAAGCCCTTGGCCACACCCAGGAGATGGATGAGTCCGTGGCCCGCGAAGACGACGACGAGCAACCAGCGGAGGGTTGTGGTCATGGGGTGGTCCTCCCGTGTGGCGGTAGGAAGGTGTCGGTGTCGGGGTTGTGCAGGACGGCGGTGACATGCAGAGCGGTGTGGCTGATGACCGAGCCGATGGGGTTGAGGGTGACGAGCGTGGGCACGCTCCACATCACGTTACCGATGAGTGGTTTCACCACCTTGTCCGAGCGGAAGTCGCTGTAGCCGACGTGGTACGTCGCAGTCATGACGAGCGAAGCGAGCATCGCCGCGGCAACGACGGCGACCTGGCCGATCAGGTGTGTGCGTAATCTGCTCCCCGACGCGGCCGCGAAGACGGCCAGGATCGGGAAGACGGACAGCAGCAGAGCATCCATTGCGCCGTACATCACGCCGCGCCAGAGCAACGCCCACGCAAGTTCCAGGCCCTCGGGTCGGGCGGTCGCGGCATCGGTGCGGATCACGACGACCGCGAGCACGCCGGCGAAGACCACGCCCAACGTGACGGCGAGCGGCCAGCGCCGACGCAGCATCGTCCCGACCTGCTGGTCGGTGGCGCGGGCCCACAGCGCGAAGAACGTGAGCACGAAGGCTGCGTAGATGCCGTAGTAGAGGTCGCGCGACAGGTCCAGCACGTCGGCGAAGACGAACGGGACCAAGAAGCCCAGGACCAGCCCGAGCGCGAGCCACCGGAGCTGCTGGGAGGCGACCCCGGGAAGTTGCGAGTCTGAGTGCGCACTCGGGGAGCTCAGTTGTGTGCTTGCCATGGTGGTGTCTCCTTCTTGCCCACTCCCGGCGACCTCTGGACTCCGGGAGTGTGCGCGTGAACGGTGTGTATCAGGGGTCGGGCTAGGAGGTGGCGATGGATTGCAGGATGTTCAGGCGTGCGGCTCGTAGAGCCGGTAGGCCTGCCGCCAGCACCCCGACGACGCCTGAGGCCAGCAGCATTGCGAGGATCAGGGTCCACGGAATGGCGAGGACCGTCAGTCCCTGGGAGACGAGACCGTGCTGGAGGGCGACGCCGAGTCCGAGCCCGAGCGCGGTGCCGAGCAGGGCGCCGAATACGGCAGTGGTCACGGCTTCGATGGTGACCATGGAGCTGAGCTGTCTGCGTCGTAGTCCGATCGCCCGGAGCAGCCCGATCTCACGCGTCCGTTCGAACACGGACAGTGCCAGGGTGTTGATGATCCCCAACACAGCGACGATGACGCTGAAGAGGAGGAGGACGTAGAGCAGGTTGATGAGTGTGTCGACCGAGGCCCCCTGGGCGTCTGCGAACTCCGCTTTGTCCTCGACCGAGACGATCAGATACGGACGGACGAGGTCGGTCAGCTCCGCTCGCAGGGCAGGGAGGTCGGCCCCGGGGATGGCCCGCACGAAGAGACGAGCATCGGCGCGCTGTCCCGAGGGGAGAGCGGCGTCATAGAGCGATCGGTCCACGATCACGCCTCCTTCGCCGAAGGCCTGACTGTCCTGATAGATCCCACCCACGACGAGCGACTCACCGCTCAGTGTCCCGACCGAACCGGTCAGGGAGTCGCCCACCTGCCAACCTTGCTCGTTGGCGGTGCTCTCACCGACCAGGACCGTGTGACGGTCGAGCGCTGACAGTTGGCCGCTCTTCATCGGGACCAGGAAGTTGTCCGCTACGTCGGTGGCGATGGCGGCGGCGGCTGTGGTGTGAAAAGTCCCGATCCGCAGGTCCACGAAGCTCAGGGCGGCGACCGAGCGCACGGCGGACAGCTCACGGGCGCCGAGTGCCACTGGTGCTGGCACCGGAGCAACGTTTCCGCTGTTCAGCACGAAGTCCGAGGTCAGCTCCTCGGACACACCACTGCTCACGCTGGCCTTGACGCTCTCGGCCAGCACGGAGGTGCCGGCGATCAGGGCAAGTCCGATCATCAGGGCGCTCGCCGTGGTCGCCGTACGACGGGGAACGCGCAACGCGTTCTCGCGGGCGAGTCGGCCGATGGCCCCGAAGAGGGCGACGAAAGGCAAAGCGATGACGCGTACGACGGGACGGGTCGCCAGCGGTGCCGCGACCAGCATGCCGAGCACCGCGGCTACGGCTCCCACGGCAGCGACCGGCCAGGAGACCTGGTCGCGCGTGACTGCGGCACCCAGGACCACCGCACCCGAGACCAACAGCACGAGGCCGATCCCGCCACGCCGCCCGAGACCGCCGGTGACTGCGCCGACGTCTCCGCGCATGGCTGCCACCGGGGCAACCCGGGAGGCACGCCGTGCTGGCATCACGGCGGAGACGACGGTGACCACGACTCCGACCAGGACGCTCAACGCGACCGTGGTCGCACTGAGCGGGAGGTCGGATCCGATGTCGGTGCTGAAGAGAGTCCGGATGGCCGCCCCGGCACCGGCAGCGATCAACAGGCCGAAGGCGATACCGAGGCCCGAGCCCACCACGCCGATGACGACCGCCTCGCCGAGCACACTGCGGATCACCTGGGCCCGGGTCGCGCCGATGGCGCGGAGCAGGGCGAGCTCTCTAGCGCGCTGTCCGACGAGCATCGAGAAGGTGTTGACGATGATGAATGAGCCGACGAAGAGCGCGACGCCGGCAAAGGCCAACAGAAAGGTGGTGAAGAAGGCGAGTCCCTTCTGTAGGGACGTTTCCTTCTCGCTCTGCACGGTCGCGCCCGTGACCGCCTCGAGGTTCGACGGCAGCACGTCCGCTACGGCTGTGCGCAGCGTTGTCTGGCTGACCCCGGGTGTGGCGGTCACCGACAGGGACGGGACCCTCCCATCGGGAGCGAAGGCCTCTAGTGCCGTGGCTTCATCCACGAGAACGACGGTGGCGCCGAAGAGAGAGGATCCGACCTCAACCTCACCGGTGATCGTGGCCTGCCCGGCCTGGTCACCGATGACGATGCGGGTGTGGTCGCCCACCTGCAGATGTGCTCGTTCCAGGGTGCTGCTCTCGACGACGATCTCTCCCGAATCGTTGGGGCCGCGACCCGAGAGCAGGGTGAACCCCGGATCGTCCGCGGAGTAGGCGAACCCGAGAGATGGCGCACCACCATTGCTGACCGCGATACCGTCGCTGCCGGCCAGGATGGCGGTGCCCTCGAGGCTCGGCAACACCCGCTCCACGCCGTCCACCGCCAGAATCGAGTCGACGAGCACCAGAGGCACACCGAGTGCGATGGTGGACCCGTCGACGTTGACCGGGGACACTGCGGCGGCCTCGGCGTCGCGAACCGAGACATCCAAACCCTTGGACGACTGGGCGACGAGCCCACCCAGGGTGTTGTCGATACTGTCGCGGAGCACGAAGGTGCCGGTGACGAACGAGACGCCCAGCATCACGGCGAACGCCGTCAGCAGGAGCCGGACGATGTGACCCTGCAGTCCGCGGAGGGTGACGTGCAGCATGTCAGGAGTCCTGTCCGGCGAGTTCGAAGGATTTCATCCGGTCGAGGACCCCGGCCGTGGTCGGCGCGAGGATCTCATCGACGATCCGACCGTCGACCAGGAAGAGCACCCGGTCGGCGTACGACGCTGCGGCCGGATCGTGAGTGACCATCACGATGCTCTGCCCGAAGTCGTCAACCGAGTGCCGCAGGAAGGCCAGGATCTCGGCACTGGCACGGGAGTCCAGGTTGCCGGTGGGCTCGTCGGCGAAGACGATGGCGGGGCGACGCACCAGCGCCCGGGCGCAGGCGACCCGCTGCTGCTGACCACCGGACAGCTCGTCGGGCCGGTGACCAAGCCGATCCCGGATCCCCAACGCTTCGACCACCGTGTCGAACCAGGCGACATCGAGCTTCACGCCCGCAATGTCGACGGGCAAGGTGATGTTCTCGCGAGCGGTGAGGGTCGGCACCAGGTTGTAGGCCTGGAAGACGAAGCCGAGGCGGTCGCGGCGGAGCAGCGTCAGTGCCTTGTCCTTGAGGCCGCGTACGTCGACCCCGTCGATGATCACGCGACCGGAGGTCGGTGCGTCCAGCGCGGCCATGCAGTGCATCAGCGTGGACTTGCCGGACCCCGACGGACCCATGATCGCGGTGAGCCGACCACGGCCGAACTCCACCGTGACGTCGTCGAGAGCCACCACCTGGGCGCCGCCCGTCCCGTAGATCTTGGACAGGCCCTCGGCTCGAGCGACAGCGTCCCCATCGGTGAGGGCGTCGATTTCTGCGGGGGTGCGTTCCCGGGTGAGCGTCATGTGGTGCTCCAGAACAGCCAGCGAGGAGGCAGACCGTGAGTTGTGTGTCATGCACGGCGCTTGGGCGATCTGGCGACGTACTTCCCTACCTAGGACGCTAGATGGACACTTACGGCACTCCCAGGGCCGAACGACCCGCCCCCGGGGGCCGCCCGGCACTGAATGGGTGGAGGCCGCCCTGAGCGAGCTCAAGGTCGAGCGGACGTGTTGAGGACGAACGACTCGATGGCAAGGCAAGCGAAGGTCGCCTGGTCAGGCTGAAACGCCAGACCTGAATGGAACGTACATCTGTCCTCATGCCTCGATCACAGCAAGTCCGCAGAGTTGTCACAGGCGGCCGTCGTAGGTTCTCGAAGCAACCAAGCAACCACCAATCCTAGGAGCCGACGCAGTGCCCATCACATCCCGACTGGCCAGTGCTCTGGTCGTCACAATGGGGTTGCTCGCGACGGGCTGCTCCTCGGACACCACCGCCCAAGATTCCGCCGTCAGCCAGAGTGCGAGTGCTTCTGCGTTCACCGATGACGCGCCCACGGCTGACACCTCTGGTGCCTCGACGGGGTTCCAGATCGAGGTGTGGGCCGACAACTGGAGCGTGGTCTACATCGACGGCGAGAAGATCGGAGAAGACTCGGTGCCGATCACGACCGAGCGCTCGTTCAACGCAGAGACGTACACCTTCGACGCCCAGACGCCGTTCACGGTCTCGATCGAGGCCAGGGACTTCAAGGAGACCGACTCGGGGATCGAATACATCGGAGAGCCCAACCAGCAAATGGGTGACGGGGGCATCATCGCCCAGATCACTGATCTGGCCACCGGGGACGTCGTGGCATCGACCGACGCGGACTGGCAGTCGCTAGTCGTCCAGCAGGCGCCGCTCAACACCGACTGCGCCGATGACCCGGACCCTGACGCGACCTGCGAATCGGCCGCGGTCGACATCCCCGCGGACTGGACGTCACCGGACTTCGACGACAGCGACTGGGTGGCGGCCACCGAATGGAGCGCGGCCGAGGTCAGCCCCAAGGAGGGCTACGAAGAGATCACCTGGGACCCTGCGGCGCGACTCATCTGGGGGACCGATCTCGAGGTCGACAACACCATCCTGCTGCGTTCGACGGTCTCGTGAGGACCAGTGGGAGCAACGCGATCGCGAAGTTCCACCATCATCCTCATGGGCACCCGCACGAGCACCCGCACGAGCACCCGCACATCGCAAGCGCGTTGGACCGGCGCGCGTTGTTGCAGTCCGGAGCCTTCGGAATCGGAGCCATGCTCCTCGCGGCGTGCAGCTCGAGCGCTTCATCGGTGTCCGGCCAAGACGGCAACTCGGCCCCGACCCCCTCAACCTCCCCTCCGGGCGCCACAGACGGGGTGGACCTCACCGATGGCGCCACGCAATCGTCACTCGACGGGTTCGACGCCTTCGCCGACTCGGTGCGGACCTTCACCACCGGTGACCTGTGGCTGGTCGAATCCGACGGCCTCCCGTCCCACCCGATGATGGTGGGCATCACCAGCTGGCAGCAGCAGGTGCCCGTCGCCCAGGCCTACGTCGGTGCCAACGCGTGGCAGTTCCCCGTGACACCCCAGATGGCAGACACGCCCATCTCGGCGAAGACGGGACTGTTTCGTGGGGCGATCGCGATCGCCGCGAACGGGGTCCCCGTCTTCAACGCGCTCAACAACCGCGGAGATGATGCCTTCCTGGCCGGCGAACTCGACGAGTTCGGGGGGCACTGCGGTCGCGGGGACGACTATCACTACCACGTGGCCCCCCTGCATCTCGAGGAAGCCGTCGGACCCCAGAATCCCATTGCGTACGCCCTGGACGGGTACGCCATCTACGGCTCCGTCGAGCCCGACGGCAGCGCGGTCCAAGACCTGGATGAGTACAACGGTCACCCCGGTATCGACGGCGCGTATCACTATCACGGCACCACGACGTACCCCTACATCAACGGCGGCCTCGTCGGCGTGGTCGATGTGTCCGACCAGGTCGAACCACAACCGGTGACCCCTGCGTTCCGTGAAGCCGGGGAACCCCTGCCCGGTGCCACCATCACCGCATTCGACGACCTAGGCAACGGGTCCTACGTGCTCGAGTACACCATCGACGGGACGGTCGGGTCTGTGGCTTACACGGTCACGGACGCCACCGTGGACTTCCAGTTCACCAGTCCTAGCGGTGAGGTCACGTCGGAGACGTACCGCCGCTGAGCCGGGCGCCCGGAGTTCGCATCACAGTGTCACCACAGGCGGGCACCGTAGGTTCCTCGGAGCAGCATCAGCCACCACCCGAGGAGCCGACATCTTGCCCATCACCCCCCGCCTAGCCAGCTTGCTGGTCGTCTCGGCAGTGCTCGTGTCCGCTTGCGGAAGCGATCCATCGCCCGAAGAGACGACGACCGAGTCGACCGACGGGGACACCGGCACGGTGAGCTCGATCGATCCCGATGGCTTCCTCGACGGCGCCCTGACCGAGGACGCGACCACCACGGACTGCACCCTGGTGAGCGGTACCGACACCTCCTGCTACGAACTCACCGTTGCCGGCTTCCCAGCCAACCGTGACGAGATCGGGCCGTGGTGCCCGGAGACGACGTCCGACACCGCGGAGGACGCCGGGATCTGGTTCGACGGCGAGACGGTGTACGACGTCGACGGGGAGTTCATCACGAGTCTCGCCGAGATCTACGACGACCCGACCTGGAAGCTGTACGACGACGAAGGCAACGTCCTGTCGACCGACACGTCCGAGAAGTTCAACGATCTCGTCACCGGAGGCGCTCAGGCGGATGCGGACGCCGGGCCGGTGAACCTGTGTGTCTACGGCGAAATCGAGTGGACCGACGACGGCGGTGCCATCCCCTCCACGGTGACCATCCCCGTTACGCCCGTCGTCGCCGACGAACCCACCAGCGCCGGCACAACTATCGGGGTCACGCTCGACGGCGTGGTCATCGACGGAAGCGCACCGATCGATCTCATCCTGGGCAACTACACGATCGGGGTCTTCGATGACTGCGGTGGTCACGTCAACCCCCAGGAGGGTTACCACATGCACGCCACGACGGGTTGTTCGGACGCCGATCAAGACGTCCCCGAGGGCGAGACGGCGATCTTCGGCTATGCCCTCGACGGCTTCGGCATCCACGCCCCCTACGAGACGGCCGCCGCGGTCGAGGCTGGGCTGGATGAATGCAACGGTCACGAAACCGAGAGCCTCGGCTACCACTACCACGCCAACGACGTGGCGGAGAACGCCGTCCTGACCTGCCTGACGGGTGAAACGACCGAGCTGGCCGACGCCGGGCCCGGCGGAGGAGGGCCACCCCCTGGTGGTGACGCACCTCCCAGCGACGGTTGATCACCTGCGCCCCGCCGCGTGCGGGTGCAGGTGGCTAGCCTCGCCGAACAGGGGGAGAGGTTTCAGCCGCGGCGCTGCTTTCGACGCTCGGTCGGCACGTGGCGCGAGAGTTGTCGCAGCGCGGAGATCGAAGGTTGGAACAGGTAGGCACCACCGGTCGTCGTGACGTAGCGCTCCAACATCGTGATGTGGTCGGGCTTTCCACCCGGGAGCGACATCGTCCTCGTCGAGTCGGCCTGTCCGATCACCAGATCGTGGCCAGCGTCCGTGCCCGGTGCGTCGGGGTTGTTGACCCAGTCGCGTTGGACGAACTCGAACTGTCGCTCGATCGAGGTCTGGTAGGCCAGGAACAGCAGCCCCCGGTCGTGGGGAAAAGCTGGCGTGGCGCCGCTGGGCGATGTCGACGGCGCAGATTCGTCGTACGACAGCCCGAACGGAATGCCACGGCGCAGCAGCCGCCGTGTCTGGGTGTCGGACTCGCCGCCGGTCGGGGTGGCGTCGTCGCGGGGGTAGGTCTTGCGGATGTGCGCGGCCAGCGGGACGACCCCACCGTCGATGTCCTCACCGAACTCGAAGTCGTTGATCCGGTCGTCGTCAAGCAGCGAGGGATCGTCGACCGACGGGTCGCCAGCGGTGGTGTCCAGCCTCGCCGGCTGATCCTCGGTGTGTTCCAGCGGGGCACCGCTGGGATAGCGCCCGACGATTTTGGCCCCGAGTTGTTCGTCACTCAGACCCTGGGTGCGGGCGGTCTCGCTGATGAACGACCGGAAACCCTCGACGTCCTGGTGGAGACGACGAAAGACCAGGTAGGACCCGTCGGCGGTCCACATCGGGCCGTTATGGGCGTCCGGGCCGGGGTCCGGGTTCACTCCTCCCGGGTGGTCGGGGTGCTCAGTGGCGATCTGGGTCGGGTGCCCGAGCACGAACTCGCCGGGCCAGAGCAGGTCTTGACCTGGCATACCCTGGTCGGGGTTGTCCGGGTTCTGGGGTTGGGTGAAGCCGCGGATACCGGGTTGGGAGATTCCGTCGCGGAAGCCGAAGTGCTCGTGTCCGCGAAGGTCTTGGCGCACCAGCCCGTTCTGGTTGAAGAGCACCTCGATCCCGGCGGCTGTCATCCGGCGGCGCTGCCTGGTGGTGAGGTCCTCCAGCTCAGCGGGGTTGTCGGCCGCAAGCAGGAGCACGCCGTGAAGTCGGCGTGAGGCGAACGGACCGACCCAGGAGTCGGGCGCGTTCTGGTCGACATCGCCGATGTGCGCAGCGCGGGCGGCCATCCCCTGCCGGAAGTCGGACGGGAATCGGGCCAGATCGCGCTCCTTCACGTTCAGGGCGGCAAACCCCTCATAGGTGAAGGCCACGTTGAGCCACCGCGACGTGGGCGTGTCGTCTTCGCCGCCCCGACGGGCCCTGGCCCTCTTGAAGAGTCGGTTGAAGCTCATCACTTCTTCGCTGGTGGCCACCTCGTCCACCAGGTCAGCCAACCACTGACACGCTGGAGCACCAGCGCCCAAGCGGAAGAACAGCAGCCGTTGATGATCCTTGTTGAAACCACCGAGGATGTTGCCCTGGATGTTGTCCAGCGCCAGCGCTGATCCTTCGGACTGCCCTGAAGTGTTCCCCGCGACGGCTCTGGTCACGACCGAGCCGGCGGCTGGACTGCTCTGGGTTACCACGACATTGGTCACTCCGGCGGCGATCAGAGATCGCCGGCTAAAGGGGTTTCGCAGATGATTCGTCATGGAGGCAATGGTGAAGGCCGCGACTGTGCCCGGGCTGAGCAGATGCTGTCGCCCAGGGATGGATCGAGCGTGGCTCAACACCTGCATACCCCGCACCCCCGTCGATCGCTCAGGCGGCGGCTCCCCGATAGTCCCGCGGAAGGCGGAGGGTGAAGGTGACCCCGCCGGTGGGGGTCGGATCGATGTGAACTGGGTGACGGCTAGGCCGAGACCGGCTCAGGCGTTGGCGCCGAGATTGAGGACAGTCTGGTGAATTCGGGCGGCAGCACCTGGCTCAATCAGCACCCCTTGTTCGTACAGGTCGACGTAGCACCATCACCTGACCTACGACTCCCCGAACCTGCCCGCTTGCCGGGTGGGGGCGGCAGCCGAGTCCGGACTCACCGCATCGCCGTATGCGCGGGCGCGGGTCTGGTCGGGCTCGGCTGGACGGCCGCTCTCCTGACCGCCCGATGGCGGCCACCGCTCGGCACAGACAACGTCGACACCTGAGGCCGTCGCTTCCGACGAAGCTGAAGTTGTATGGTCGGCGCATGTTGCCTGGCACGAGCGAACACGACCCGCGAACGCCCATCAGCCCGGATGGACAGTCCTGGTGGGACGGCGAAACTTGGTTGCCACGAGGCCAGGTGCGGGCTCAGCCGCCGCCGGAGGTTCTCGTCGATCTGGACCACAACCAGCGGGTCGAGGCGTTGAACGCAGAGATCGCTCGACGGGTCGAATCGAAGTGGACCGTCGAAACGCGCAGCGACTACCAGGCGGTCATGTCCTACGGCGGCACCACGAACCACGTGTTTCATCTGATCCTGACCATCCTCACGGGCCTGTGGTGGTTGCCTGTCTGGGCCCTCATCTGGGGCGCTGTGCACGTCCTGAACCTCTCGAGCCAGGACATTGCGACCGTCTCGGTTGACGAACAGGGCCAGTCCCACGTCACCTGAGTGAATCGCCCCACCCTGTCCGCGATCACGGTGCCGTTCCCGATGGCCTGCGTCATGACGATCTCCTCGGGTGGCTCGGCTCTGCCAGGGCCGATGATGGATGGGTCGGTTGGGTTCAGGCGTTCGTACGGGTCGAGACCGCTGCGTGGTGCCGGGCGACGATGAGGCCCAGGGTCATGCCGAAGGCGGCGTGAGCGAGGTACCAGAGCCACTGCGGCGAGACGGCTTCTCCGGTGAACAGGTCCGCGGTGCCGTCGTTCAAAGGGAGCACGAGGTAGCTCATGACGACCCAGGTGGCGATGCCGAACATGGAGCCCAGCGCGACCGAGATCAGCACCCCCTGCTTCTTGACCACGACCGCCATCAGGAGGGCGAACGCGACGCCGAGCATCATCGAGTTGGCCAGGTGACCGCCCATGCCCAGGACGATCGCATCGACGTGGTCGGACGGGGCGCCGAACTGGTCGCTGCCGGCGACGAAGGCCCAGATCGCCATGGGGGCATCCCACAGGGTGTGGCCGTCGGCGATGGCACCGTAGGCCATCTCGATCATCGCCATCATCATGCCGGCGACTGCGCCGCCGATGGCTCCGACGGTGATCGTGCGGCGAAGGTTGAGCGAGCCGTGCTGGGCCTTGGTCGAGTGCATGGTGGTCATGGTGTGCTCCTATGAATAGTTGAGGGATCAGGACTGCCGGGTCGGTCCCGGCGCGAACCCCACGGAACGGGGTCTGTATGGGGAACCCGTCGCTGTGTGCCGTTCCGCAGGGACTGTCCGGCTGCTGACACAGTTGGTCAGGACGAGTCAGGAGGACGATGGTGCGGGTGCTCTCCGAACAGACGCAGGGCGGGCCCGTGGGATCCGGAGACCGGGGAGGCCAGCCAGTCGGACGTGTGCTGATACGCCCGCCGGATCAGGTCGTCGGCCTGGCTGAAGTCGGTCGGCGCCACCGAGATCGGACACAGCGGCGGCACGACGCGTAGGTCCACCGCGTCGGCGTAGTGCTCGACGTCGATGCTCAGACGCTGATGGATCATCAGCGTCACCGCATGCAGAGCCATGCCGAGCGCGGCGCGAGGCGGCCGATGCAGCGAGCACGAGTAGCCGGTGGCCAGCACCCAAACGGTGTCTGCGCCCAGCTCCACGGCGTAGGAGATCGGGGTGTTGTTGACCACGCCACCATCCATGTAGTGCCGGCCCTCGATCGGGACCGGCGGGAGGACTCCAGGGATGGCGGTGCTGGCCAGGATCGCCTCTGCAGCGGGTCCGTCGGAGAACAGCACTCCGAGTCCAGTCAGCACGTCGGTCGCCAGGACGTGGAACGGCACCGGCGCGTCTTCGAGGCGCTCGAAGCGCAGATTCTCGCGCAGCAGCTTTCGGAGTCCGCGATCGCTGACGAGGTGGTCGCTACGGCCCGCGAACCCGAGGAGGCCGCGCAGTGGGTCGGCCGGAAACACCTGACCGCGACGCATCGAGCGCCACAGGTTGCCGAGCTCGTCGAGCGGGGCGTTTGCCGCGACCCAGGAACCGTTCAGTGCCCCGACCGAGGTCCCGATCACCAGGTCTGGGCGCACTCCGCCTTCCTGAAGCGCGGTCAGCATGCCCACCTGGGCCGCTCCCAGGTTGGCCCCTCCCGACAGCACGAGCGCCGTGGTCATCTCAGTGCCCGTGCTCGTGCAGATCGCCGAGGAGGGCCTCGATGCCCCGATGGAAGGTGGGGTAGACGAGCCCGGCCTCGGCGAGGCGGCCTGCGACCTCCTGGCCTGCCACACCCAGCCCGATTACTGACGGCGACCTGTTCATGCATGGTTCCAGCTCCTCGTTCGGCTTGTTCGACACCACGTCGTTAGCGATGCGATCTGCTCCGTTAACCCCCGGCCGGAGGAGGAAGATCCGTAGAGTGTCAGCGTGGTGACACAGATGCTCGCTCGGCGCCGGCCGGACCCGACCGCAGTGCAGAGCGCAGCGTGGGTCGCCCGTTGTGTCGGTCGTGGCGCAAGCGTGCCGCTGGGCCCTGAGGACATTCGGGCTCTGGCTGCCACTCTGGAAGCACGCACGATTGCCCCCGGAGGGGTGCTTTTCGCCGCGGGCGTCGGACCTCTGGGCGTGTGGTTGATCCGATCCGGACACGTCGAGCTGTCGGTGGGCTCGGGCCGCAAGCGCGCGGTCCTGACCGTGCTTCATGAAGGCGATGTGGACGGCGACATCGCGATGCTGTTGAAGATGCCCCCGCCCTACACCGCGCGAGCGCTGGACGAGGTCAGCTGCCTGTACCTGTCACCAGAGGCGTTCGATCGCCTTCTCGCCGGCCAAGGGCAGCTGGCGAGACGCTGGTTGACCAGCGTGGCCAGCCGCCTCGCCCACAGCCAGAAGAGGCTGGTCGGGCTTCTCGGCGGGTCACTGACAGCGCAGACCGCGCGGTTGCTCGTGGACGAGGCAGACGCGACCGGGAGCATCTCCCTCTCGCAGGCAACCCTCGCGGCCATGCTCGGCGCTCAGCGCCCCAGTGTGAACAAGATCCTGGGCGAGTTGGCCGCAGCGGGCCTCATCGAGGTCTCCTACCGCAATATCCGAGTGATCGATCGCGACCGCCTCGCACGGGTCGACTGACCCTGACGGGCCAGTCGGTTCAACCGATGCACCCGTCGACGGTGTTATCGCCGTCGGCGTTCTCAAGCGGGTCTGAAGGTGGCCAGTCGTTGCTGCTTCTCTGCCCGACGTGCCTTGGTCGCGGTCAGCAGCGCGCCGCCCACGAACGTCAGGCCGGTCAGGCCATAGAGCAGGGGGTAGGCCCACGGGGCTGGCGGAGTGTCGACCAGAAAGGGAAGTGCGTCGGTCGCGACGAGCAGGACGACGGTGCTGACGAAGACGACGCCCGTGGCGGTCAGGGTCCCCAACGCCGCGGCGATGACGTACCGCCTGGTGGCAGCGGCCACGACGAGCCCGAGCGGGAGCAACAGCGCCGTCACGGCCAGGAAGCCCATCAGGACACGGCCTTGAACGGGTCGTGCTCGGCCAGGATCTTATCGACGCGGGCCTGGTCGAGACGAGACACGACGTACTTGTCGTCCTGGGCGTCGCGGATGACCTTCGCGAGCGTGAAGGAAGAGGAGACGAGGAACAGGCAGGTCATGGCGAGGAAGCCGCGCTGCCAGGCGTCCATCGGCATGTAGAGCAGGGCCCACAGCAGGCCGAGGAGGGCAATGCCGAAGGAGGCAACCGCCTGGAAGAAAAAGGCCTGGGTGTTCTTGGTGGGTGCGGACTGGTTGCTCATGGGGGCTCTTTTCGTCGGGCGGCTGTTGCTCGGCTTGATGTCCCCAGGCTCGCGGGCCCCGTCCGCCGACGCATGAGTCCGAATACTCAATCGTTGCGCGAGTGCTGTGCGCGAACGATGATGCAGATCATGAGCCCTTTCGAGCCGTACGTCGTGGCGACAGCACCCAGAGTCTGCGAGTAGCGATGCAATCCTTTCGAACCGAGGCAGGAGAGATCGTCGGGGCCGTCACCGCCGACCAGATGCGGGAGCTCGATCGGGTGGCGATCGAGGAGACCGGGCCGAACCTGTTCCAGATGATGGAGAACGCGGGACGGAACCTCGCCTCGATGTGTGTCGAGATGCTGGGTGAGCAGTGGCCCTCGGCTCCGGTCGTCATCGTGGCCGGCACCGGCGGAAACGGTGGCGGTGGGATCTGTGCGGCACGACACCTCGCCAACCGCGGGGGAGACGTCACGCTGGTGGTCTCTGATATCCAGCGTCTGTCGGGTGTTCCGGCTCAACAGTTGGCCCTCTTTCGAGCCAGCGGCGGCAAGACCGCCGAGGGCGGGTCTTCACAGAACCTCGAGGCGTCGCTGACGGTGGATGCCCTGCTGGGCTACAGCCTCGCGGGCGCACCGTACGGCGCTGCCTTGGACCTGATCGAGTGGATGTCGCAGCTTGGTGCTCCGGTATTGGCGCTGGATGTTCCTTCCGGGATCGACGCCACCAGCGGTGACTCGCCAGGAGCGCACGTCCGCGCGGCAACCACGATGACGTTGGCCCTGCCGAAAACGGGGCTCGCGGGGGACACGGTTGGTGAACTCTGGGTGGCCGACATCGGCATCCCTCGTGGCGTCCTGGAGCAGGCACGGGTTCCACTGCCGCCCGCCAGCCTGTTTGCGCAGGGCTACCGCCGCCGGCTCGTCGTACCTCCACGCCAATGAGCCGAGCCGGACAAGGGGGCCTCCGCTCGCGAGGAGGGCGCCACTGTGTCGCTCACCGGTGCCTCCGGTCGAGCTAGCTGTTGCCTGCGGCTAGCAGGGAGCGACCTTCGCGAAGGAAGGCGAGGGCGGCGCTCGCTGGATCGGGCTCGGCGAGCAGATCGGCGTACCGCAGCACGGCCATGCTGCCTGCCGACCAGTAGGCGCTGTCGGGTTTGTCGTCGGGGTACCAGGGCGCGACGTACACGTAAGGCAGCTCCTCCGGACCGGCGGTGGCGTCCTGGGTCACGTCTCCTGGTGAGAACCCGTAACTGGCCCGGGTCGTCCCGTCGGGATCGCCGATCTCGATGGCGGGGTCGAAGTGTTCGGGCCACAGTTGCGGGTCGCTGGCGTGCTTCGAGTCTTCCTCCATCGACAGGGTCTCGAGGACCCCCCAGGCCAGGCCGAACCATCCGGCAAGCGCTGAGGCATCGGTTGCGTCAATCCCCAGATCGGCGTCGAGCGACCCGGGCTTGGGGATGTCGAGCTGTTCGGCCCACGCCACGTCGGGGTCGACACCGACGAAGCGTCCCGCGGCAGCCAGCGTCGACAGGGGTTCCTGGCGTCGACCGGCGTCGGAGTGCACAACGAGGTCTGCGCCCTCCACGGCGACCGCGGTCATCCCGTCGGGGCCCCCGTAGGTCGGAGTAGCCAGGCCGCCGGGGGAGGCGCGCAGTCCCATCCGGCCCATGGCGTGTCGACGAGCGGGGCTGACGACGTACGCCGCGACGCGGTGGACCGCGAGTCGGGTGGCGGGGAACGAGTCCGAGAGTGGGACCAGTGCTGGGTTCATGATGATTCCTTCGTTCAGAGGTGTCAGTGCATTCGGCGCTCGGGGTTTACATCAACATGGGGTCGGTGATCACTTCGACGAGGGAGGGTCCGTCGTGGGCCAGTGCTTCGGCGATGGCGTCCTGGAGTTGTCCGAGATCCGTGACGCGTACGCCGTGCGCGCCGCAGAGTTGGGCGAAGGCCGCGAAGTCGGGGTTGTGCAGACTGGTCTGCCACACCTCGAACTCACCGGACCGCTGTTCCTTGCTGATCTTGCCCAGTTCGCTGTTGTTGAGCAGCACGTGAGTGATGTTCATGCCGTACTTCACCGCGGTCGTGAGCTCCATCGCGTACTGCCCGAAGCCTCCGTCACCCGAGACGGAAACGACCTTGCGGTCGTCACCGACAGCTGCCCACGCCCCCATCGCGGCGGGGAACGAGAAGCCGATCGAGCCGAGGTAGCCCGACATCAGAACGTCCTGGTTCGCGACCTCGAAGTAGCGGCCGAAGGAGTAGGTGTTGTTGCCGACGTCGACGCAGATCACCGCATCGCCAGGCACCTGATCGGACAACTCGGCGAAGACCGAGGCGGCGTTCATCCCCAAGTCATGATCGTCGGTGGCCCGACTGGCCTTCTCCTCACGCCAGATCTGCCAGCGCTCGGCGATGATGGCCCGCTGGTCGATGCACTTGCGTTCACCATCCAGACCCGCAGAGAGCAGGCGGGCCGTAGTCGCGACCGCGCCCTGCAGACCGATGTCGACCGGGTGGTGACGTCCGATCGATAGCGGGTCGTGATCGACCTGGATGATCGACTTGTAGGGCGCGATGCCGGTGTGGTTGGAGAAGGAAGCACCGAAGGCGATGACGAGATCGCATTCGTTCATCAGCCAACTCGCGACCGGGGTGCCGCTGCGGCCGAGCACGCCGCAACCCAGCGGATGGTGGTCGGAGATCGCCCCCTTGGCCTTGAACGTGGTGATCACCGGGGCGCCGATCAGTTCAGCGAGTTCGATGACACCCTCGATATCGGCGCGCGCGCCCTGGCCGACGACGATCACGGGTCGTTCGGAGCCCCGGATGCTCTCGATCGCCTGGGCTACCACCTCGGAAGGCGGAGAGATCTCACGGGAGCCGGTGCGGCCCTTGGGTCCCGACGACTCCTGGTTCGAACGCTCGACCTGGACCTCGTCGGGGAAGATCAGGTGGGCGACGTTCTTGTCCACGATCGCGGTCTTGCAGGCGACGGTCATCAGCTCGGCGTGGTCGGCGTCCGACAGCACGACCTCACCGAAGCGCGCGACGTCCTTGAAGGCGTTGGCGAGATCCATGTCCTGGAACGCACCGCGACCCTTGGTCTTGGACGGAACCTGCCCGGAGAGAGCAAGAACCGGTGCGCGGTCGACCTTCGCGTCGTACAAACCGGTCAGCAGGTTGGTCGAACCGGGGCCAGCGATCCCGAAACAGGCCGCCAGCCGGCCGGTGAGCTTGCCGTAGGCCGTGGCAGCGAACGACGCGGCTCCTTCGTGGCGGATGCCGAAGTAGCGCAGGTCTCCGCGCTGCTCGGCGCGGTGCATCGCGTCCGCGAAGCCCAGGTTGGAGTGACCGACCATCCCGAACACGGAATCCACCCCCCAGTTCACCATGGTCTCGACCATCACGTCAGAGACCGTGCGCTGGTGCTCGACCTCGACCGGGAGCGCCACGTAGACGCCGTCCTCACGGGTGTCGACGGCAAAGGCCTCGGGACCATCGTCGAATCCCGAGGGTGGCGTGCCGTTGCAGGGGCTGAAGTCATAGCCGTGCCACGGGCAGCGCAGCCAACCCTTCTCGATCGATCCCTCGCCGAGTGGTCCACCCTGGTGCGGGCACTTGTTGTCCATGGCGCCGAAGGTGCCCTCGACGTTGGTCACCGCCAGTGTGCGCCGTCCCACGGTGACGGTGGTGACGCGGCCATCCGGGAGGCCGTCGGCGTCGAGCACCTTGTGCCAGGTGTGCTCACCATCGGGGGTGGGCACGGACTGGGTGGATGGACGTTCGGTGTCGCTCATGAGGTTCGGTTCCCGTCGGTAGATGGAATTGACGTTCTTGCTCGTGATCTCTGGTCGGGCGAGTGCCCGTTACGCCGTCCCTTCCGTCTCGCGACGGTTCCGCAGCATGTGGAAGGGAAGCGCTACGAAGAGGAAAGCGCCGATGATGTTGCCGATAGCGGCGGGGAGCACCGCCCATAGGAGGCCAGTGCCCCAGCCCGGTCCCACGCCCAAGGGTTGGCTCAGGGACAGGTAGGCCATGTTGGCCGGGCTGTGCAGAAAGCCTCCGGCGACGAAGGCCATCACGGTGATGAGCACCGGGATGTACTTGCCGATGATCGTTCGGCCCATGGTGGCCAGGAACGCCGCCATTCCGACGAGCCAGTTGGCAACGACGCCGGAGAGCATGGCCTTCGCGAATCCCTCGGCGCCACCGATCTCACTGAACCGGACCTTCGTCGACACCACCTCGCCGAGCAGTTCCTCATAACCGGGGCCGTAGTCCGAGACGTAGAAGATGACGTGGCCGATGACGAAGGCTCCGATCATGTTTCCGACGGCGGCCAGCAGCCACAGCTTGAGGATCGCGGTGCGAAGCGCGGGAAGGCCGAGCCGGTCGCGCTGCTTGCGCAGCAGCGTCGCGGGAAGCTCGACGTTGACCTCGGTGAAAAGCAGCGCGCCGCTGAGCACGACCAGGAAGAACCCGACCGAGAAGCCGAAGCCCTCCAGCAGTCGCTGGACACCCTCGTTCTCCGTGCCGGTTGCGATCAGGGTGCTGAACAGGGCACCGATCGATATGAAACCACCGGCCATCACACTGAGCACCAGCACCTGGGGGACACTCAGCCGGCACGCCCGCTTGGCGCCTGCCTCGGCCATCTCCATCATCACGTCTTCAGGTGCGATGAACTGATTGCGCGGCAGGTCAACCTCCGACTTCTCACTCACGGTGGGGAGACCTCAGCGTCCGTCGACGTGGTGTCGGTCTCGGCGCCCATCCAGCGAGCCACGCGACTTCTGGCGCGGCGCATCCACGATGACGAGGGTCGATCGCCGGTCGCTGCCTTGGGCTCGTCCGGGCCAGCGAGACCAGCGGCTTTGATGGCGTCGGTCACCTGACGCACCGAGGGGTTCACCAGGGCACGGCCGCCCACGAAAACGGTGGGCACGGTCTCATCGCCGCCGGTGGCCTTCCGCACCCGAGCCGAGGCGTCCTTGGACGACCAGATGTTGTGCTCGGTCGTCTCGATCTTCGCGCGGCGAAGGCCACGACGCAGGGAGGAGCAATAGGGGCAGCCTGGCCGCCACATCACCTCGATGGTGGTGGTGTTGCTCATGATGTTCCTCCGGTGATGTCGTTGTCGGTGGTCCGACCTGATCACGGAACCCGCTGACCCCCCTGAGAGCATCCCGGCGGTCTGGACCGGGGCCCGGGAGAACCCGAACCGGGTAGGGCGGGGTCGAGGAGTTCTAGACACCAGGCATGGCCGGAGGCGAGCGCACCAGCGGACCGGTCTAGCCCCTACCGACCGGCCTGGGAGCGCCGCGGTCGCTGGCGCGCGCCAAGGCGTCATCCGGACTGGTTATCGAGCGGTGCGGTAGCCAGCGGGCGACGGCGGGGAACACGATCACGGTGACGACTCCGGCGGCGACCAGCACGGAGGCGATATCGGACGGCATCAGATCGTTCTCGACCGCCACTTCCGTCACGGCGACGATGATCGGCAGCCCGGCCGCGGCGTACAGGCCGAGCTGGATTCTCTCGGAGACCGTGGTGAGACTCGACCCGGTGGGTGTCCACTGCTCCCGCGCCCACACGACGCAGCCGCGCACGAGCAGGATCATCACCACGAAGGTTGCGAGAAGGCCTGGGGCCGAGGCGACGGCTGCGAGGTCGACCTCCATGCCCGTGACCAGGAAGAAGATCGGCACCGGCAGGCTCCAGGCCACGATCGTGAGCTTCTCATCGAGGAAATGAGTGTCGGAGGGTGCGATGGCGCGCAGGACGAACCCGGCGGCGAACGCGCCGATGACGATGTCGAGATCAAGGACCGACGCCGTGGCCATCATCACGAAGAGCAGCCAGAAGATGAACCGCATACCGGTCTGCCCGGTTCCGTGCATGCCAGCCACGACTGCCCTGCTGACCCCGGGGATGCGCAACAGGACCGCACGCGGAAGAACGGCGACGACCACGGCGAGGGCGCCGAAGCCGAGCAGAACAGCCATCGTGGTCAGGCTGGCCCGCGAGCCCAGCAGCACGGTGATGATCACGATCGGCCCGAGCTCGCCGACGGCACCATGGGTGAGCACCGCCTGACCCAGTCGTGATGAGGCAACGCCTCGTTCCTGCAAGATGGGCATCAGCGCTCCCAGCGCGGTGGAACTGATGGCCAGCGCCAGCACGAGTGCGACGGAGAAGTCGGCGACGGGGATGAAGACCATCGCCACGCCGAACCCGAGGAGCAGACAAAGCACCCAGGTGGCCGTTGCGTGTCGCCCCTGGGTCGAGCGGAGCGTCGATGACTTGATCTCGGTGCCGGCGATCAGGAAGAGGAGCCCCAGTCCGAGCTCGCTGAGCAACTCGATGCCGGACTCGACCTCGGCGAGACCAAGTGCGGCGGGTCCGATCACGCAGCCGAGGACCAGCAGCGCGACCACATCGGGCACCACCCCTCGAGTGGCGCGGGCGATCAGCGGTGACAGCGCCACCACGGTCGCGATCCAGCAGAGGGACAACAGGGTCTGCGTCGTTTCACCGGAGGTGGTCGTCGAGGCCGCTACAGAGGGCAGCACATCTAGCAGGTTATTCACGGTCAAGGCCTCTCAAGCGGGTGCCTGGGAGCCGGCGGAGGTCGTCGGTCATGGCCGAAGCATGCATCGCGCGGTTGTGACCTCGCTGTGAAGCAGCAATGAGCCGACACCCCTGTTGGGGTGCCGGCCATTGGCCCGTCGGCGGGCCTACGCGGCCTTGCAGCCGCGCATCGGGCCGCTCTGGTCGCCGCCGCCTGCGGGTGCCTGCCCCGGCGGTGCGGTGTGCGGGTGGGTGCTGTCGCCGTTGCCGCGGCCGGGCCGCAGATTCAACGGGTCTTGACCGGGCGCTGCCTGGTGGCTGTGGTTGGTGTCGCCGTACCCGCAACCGGGTCGCGGCGGCTCGGCGTTGGCCGGTGCTGCTCCCAGTAGTGGCAGGCAGACAACGGCAGCACCTAGTGCGATCTTGCGTACGAACATCGATATCTCCTCGTGACTCGTTCACGGTGGCAACGCTTCAACTGGTTGCACAGTTTCGGCGCGTTTTCCGCGAACGTAGCCGGGCGGGCAAACCTCCCGGCCGCCTCATCAAGCCTGGACCTCGTCGGTAGTCGCCTCGACCTCGAGGCGGCTCCGCGCTGCGTGCAGCACTTGAATAATCAATTCTGGTGGGCGATCCGGACCAGCCAAATCCTTCGCCGGAGACTACCCATTCGAAAGCGATAACGCGGGTTTCGTTAAAGTCCTATAAGAAATGCTCAGCCGTGCAAAGATGTCCGAAAATCCACCGGCCGCCTTTGGTGTGGCCAATTTCCGGGGGGAAATTGAATATGAATCAAGAGTCAACGCACCCGTCTTCTGTCGGGCAACTGCAGACGCCGCGGAGATGGCGTCGAGTCACCGCGGTCGCCACGTCTCTCGCGCTCGTTTCGCTTGCGACCGCGGCCTTCGCTGGCACCACAGACTTCGAGGGGTTCACCGCCGGGAGTGTGAACGGTCAGGGCGGCTGGACGGTGGAGGATGAGTTCGGTAAGGGTCGAGCTGCTGCCCTGCCGCCGTTCGACGAAGAAGTCGTCATCGACGGCGACAACACCGTGTGGCGCGTCTCCAACGCGGTGACCGCCTCCAGTTTTTCTCTTCAACCGTTCTCGCCCGTTGCGCCACAAGTTGCCGGTGAGTCCGGCGCGAACCTCTACAACGATCGTGGGGACGACTACACCAAGCCGACGGTGCCGCCCACCGGACAGGACGCAACGTCCAACCTCTTCCGGTCCGGCTTCACGTTCCGCTCGGCAACCGGAGGACCACAGCCGGGCCTGACGATGGACCTCGCTCCTAGCGCGAAGCAGTCATCAAACCGGATGAGTCTGCTCGAACTCACCGACAGTGGTAGCGGCTTCGATCTCGTGTTCTACGAAAGGGGGCCAGCCAAGGAATACGTCCCCACGCTTGTGGCGACCAACCTGTCCTACACGGATGTGCACTCGGTCGATCTTTACATGGAGTTCAACGACGGGCGCAACGGCGACGAGACCGGCAACGACGTCGTCCACGTGCTTGTGAACGGCGACCTCGAATACACCGGGACGACGTGGGAGTCGTACTGGGCCAACACGGCTGTCCAGGGGGTTCCCGCTCCACGGATCCAGGCCGTGGACTCGTTGTTGATCCGCCTTGCAGGAGTTCCGCAAACAGCGTTCGAGGGCGGTGGCGTGTACTTCGACGACGTCGTCATCGACAACACGGCTCTCGTCACTGCGTCGCCGAGCCCTGCGACGAAGGATGACTGCAAGAAGGGTGGCTGGGAGAGCTATGGCTTCAGCAACCAGGGCCAATGCATCCGGTTCGTGAACACGGGCCAAGACAGCCGCTAGTCACGAGTCGTGAGCAGGGTCGCGTTGACCTTGTTCACGACTCGTTGAGCGGGACCCGCAGACGCCAGCCGGTCTTGATCAGGTCGGGATCCTCGATGCGCGGGTTGGCCTTGACGATCTGACCGACGGTGGTCTTGGTATAGACCTTGAGTGTGCGCACGATGCCCGTGAGCGTGTCGCCCGCTTCCACCCGGTAGATCAGGAACCCCTGGGACTTCGGGAAGCAGATCACCTCCACCTCCCGGGTGTCGAAACCGGGGCTGGGCCCCTCATCGGGGAGTCCGGGGTTGTCGCCGAAGACCTGGATGGTCAGTCGGGTCCCGGCCCGCGGTGGGTCGGGGATGCGGACGCGAGCCACGAAGTCACCCACGCCGATGCCGCCGCCGCTGGACTGTGCGGAGTCGGTGGCCAGGACCTTGCCGCCGGGGCCGAGCACCCGGATGCCGATGGTCCCCTCGAACCCGGCCCCGATCCCGGCGACCACGAAGCGGTCACCGACCAGGTCGTTCTGGCGCGGCTGCCGCACACGCACATCGGTCACCAACGGCATAACGCACCTCTTCAGACGCGATCGGGGTTCGACTGGTGTCTACCTGTCCATAGTGCGCTCAGTCAGGACGCCGCGGCAAGCGTTGGTCGATGACGGATACCTCGACTTCCACGTACGCCGCAGGGCTACTCAGCTACCGGACGGTGGCGAGCAGGCGTGTCGGCGAGGGACTGGGTTCCTCGAGTCAGCACGAGCAGCATGCTGATGGCAGCGGCGCCGGCGGCGATGGTGAGTGCCCAGGGATAGCCGACCTGCGGGGCGAGGAACGTGAGCAGGTACGGCACCAGCAGTCCGGTGTAGGCGAGGCTGTAGTAGACCGAGACAACGGCGCCGAGCTCGTCGGGTGCTGCGGTCTCCTCGACTTCACGCAGGCCGGTGCTGAGACAGAGCCCGTAGCCAGCGCCGAGCAGCGCGGCGGCGAGAGCAGCAGCGGCCAGGCCGGGTCGGGCTGTGGCGTACGCCGAGGTCAGGCACCCGAGCACGACCACGGCCAGGCTGGCTACCGCGGCGGCCCGCCCGTCGCCGTACCGGGCCGTGGCCTCGGCATGGAGTCGGCGACCGGTCGACTGGACGAAGTACCCCGCGGCCAGAGCGAGAGCGGCGAGCAGACCTGGGACAGCCACCTGCAGTCCGGCGACCTCGCCGATGCCGTGCGCCGGGAGTGTGGTGAACACGATGGTCACGCTGCCGAAGATCCACGGCGCCAGCACCATCGTGATGCCGCGGAACCGGCTGGTGCGGGCGGATCGCGGCCACAGCGGGGCCCTCGGAAGAGGCGCGCCGCTGCGGACCCGGATACGGGTTTCCGGGGCGCGGGGGAGGGCGGCGAGCGCCAGCACGGTCAGAACGAGGTGGACGAGGTAGGGCAGGAGAAGCGGTCCGGGTGCCCACTGCGCCAACACGCCCGCCACCAGTGGGCCGACGCCGAAGCCCGCCGTCAGCGCAAGCCCTGCTCGACGGGCCCCCAACCCCGGGCCCGAGAGCTCCTTGATCCAGGCGGTGCCGATGGTGAACGCGGCGCCCGAAACTACACCGGTCAGCATGCGGCCGGCGTAGAGCCACTCGACGCCCCACTGGCCACCGGCCAGGACGGCGGTTGCCAACAGCGAAAGTGCAGCGAAGGCGATCATCAGACGGCGGCGCCCGAACCGGTCACTTGCCCGTCCACCCACCAACAACCCGGGGATGAGCCCCAGTGCGTAGACACCGAAGATCGCGGTGGCTTGGGTGTCCGACAGGCTCAGGGTCCCGCGGTAGACCGCGAGCAACGGGACGAACTGGTTGGCCCCGTAGCCGACGGTGAACATGGCCAACGCAGGCCAGCGCCAATGCCCAGCAGCCGACATCAGATGCCGCCTATCAGGATCGAGACGGTCGTCGGGTGCAAGAGGTTTCCTTCGGAAAGCGCGACCAAGAACGCCTGCAGCACGCAGGTGTCGGAAGGGAGGCATCAGGAGGTGGGCGATATTCCCCCCCAGTAGAACAAGAAACCCAGCAAGGCGGAAAGCGAGCGCCTCGACCTGCCGGGAGTTGAATCCGCCCAGCACTCCGGTGTGGCCACCGAGAGTTTTGTGCACGTTGCACTAACGGGTGATCGAGATTCGTTCGGTGCGGACGTGGGCACGGGGACTGTGGATCCCTAGTGTCGTGAGTCATATCCATCCCCCACAAAAAGGTGACCCTGTGTCCTTCGCCTATCTCCCTTGGCTTCAGCCCGTCGAACGGCTCGATCGGCCGTGCGTGGCTGACGACGACGCTTCGTTGACGTACGCCGAGGTCGACGCGCGCGTCGCCGCGATCGCCGGCCAACTGGCGGACCGCGGATTCGGCCACGGGGATGTGCTCGCGGTCATGTTGCCCAACCGGGTCGAACTGATCCTGGCCATCTTCGCTGCTTGGCGGCTGGGTGGAGCCGCAACGCCGATCAATCCGGTCTTCACTGCAACCGAAGCGGACCATCAGATTCTCGACTCCGGAGCGGTGCTGGTCCTCACAGCCGGGACGCACGTCTCAAGCGCCGGGTTGCCGAGGATCGTCGTGGACGAGTTGGCGACGACGGCCACGAGAGTGCTCGAGCCGTATCCCTTGGCGGCGGACGATTTGGCGCTGTTGATCTACACCAGCGGGTCGACCGGTAGCCCCAAGGGTGTCATGCTCGACCACGCCAACCTCGAGGCGATGACGACGTCGATGGGCGGCCACATCGACGTCGGTGAGGATGACCACTGCCTACTCGTGCTGCCGTTGTTCCACGTCAATGCCATCGTGGTCAGCACGCTCACTCCGCTGGCACGGGGCGGGCGGATGACGATCGTCGGTCAGTTCTCGCCCAGCACGTTCTTCGGCCACGTGGAGCGGCTTCGCCCGACGTACTTCTCCGCCGTCCCCACGATCTACGCGTTGTTGGCTGCGCTTCCGAAGGACGTCCGGCCGGACACCACCTCGCTACGTTTCGTCGTATGCGGTGCGGCTCCGGTCTCCGCTGAACTGCTCGAGCGGTGTCAGGAGCGCTTCGGCTTCGTCATGGTCGAGGGCTACGGCCTGACCGAGGGCACGTGCGCGTCGGCCTGCAACCCGGTGATCGGCGTCCGCAAACTCGGCACCGTCGGCCCGGCCATGCCGGGACAGGAGATTCGTGTCGTCGACGAGGACGGCAACGACGTACCGACCGGCCAGACCGGTGAGGTGCTGATTTCAGGGCCGACCGTCATGCGCGGCTACCTCGGCAAACCCGAGGCGACCGCCGAGACCGTCGTCGACGGCTGGCTGCACACCGGTGACGTGGGCCGACTCGACCAAGACGGCTACCTCGCGATCGTCGACCGCGTCAAGGACATGATCATCCGCGGCGGCGAGAACATTTACCCCAAGGAACTCGAGAGTGTCCTCACCCGACTCGACGGCGTCCTTGAGGCAGCGGTGGTCGGTCGCCCGCACGAGATCCTGGGGGAGGTCCCGGTCGCCTACGTGACGCTCTACCCGTCGTCCACGATCACCGAGGACGAACTGATCGCCCACTGCCGGGTGCACCTCACAAGGGTGAAGGTGCCGCAGGGCATCACGATCGTCGAGGCCCTGCCCAAGAATCCCGTCGGAAAGATCGACAAACCCGAGCTACGCAGGTCGCTCCAGAGCCAGCCGGCCTGAGCCACCCCAGTACGACGACCGCGAGGACCCTCGCGGCATACGACCCTGCACGAAAGAAGGAGCACGCGATGGGCCTCAAGACAGCCGACATGCCACCGGTCGACCCGGCCGAGTTCGGATCGCTGCCGTTCATGGAGCGGATGAAGCTGCTGGCAATCCACTGGGGCGAGTACGGCTTCGGTGGTCCCAAACAGATTCACCTGCTCTACGTCTTCAAGCTCATCTTCTACGTGTTGGTCGGCTACACGATCGTGTGGGCGACGTCGCCCGGGCTCGGAGGATGGGCCGAGGTAGACAACTTCTGGGGGGAACCGATCCTGTACCAGAAGCTCATGGTGTGGACGATCTTCTTCGAAGTTCTCGGGTTGGGCGCTTCCTCGGGCCCCCTCGCGTTCAAGTTCAGCCCCATGATCGGCGGCTCGCTGTATTGGGGTCGGCGCAACACGCTCCGGGTGCCGCCGTGGCCCGGGAAGGTGCCGTTCACCGACGGTGACCACCGCACGACCTGGGACGTCGTGCTCTACGGCGCGATCGTCGTCAACCTCGTCTACGCCCTTGTCGCACCGGGTGTAACCACCGACCGACTCCCCGGCAGCGAGGCAGGCATGATCGCGGCGTGGCCGCTGTTGACCTTCTTGGTCCTCATCGTTCTGATGGGTCTACGCGACAAGGTCGTATTCCTGGCCTCGCGTCCTGAGCAGTACCTGCCCATCATTTTCTTCTTCGCGGTCTTCGACCTCGTTGACATGATCGTCGCGGCCAAGATCGCCATGGTCATCATTTGGATGGGCGCGGGTGTCTCCAAGTTCGGCCACAACTTCACCAGCGTCGTGGCTCCGATGGTCAGCAACACCCCCTGGATCACCTCGACCCGATTCAAGCGCTCCCTCTACCGTGACTGGCCCCGCGACATCAGGCCGTCCAAGGTCAGCAGCTCGCTGGCCCACGTCGGCGGCACCACCGTCGAGCTGGTCCTTCCGCTGGTGTTGCTGTTCTCGACCGACCGGACGCTCACGCTGCTGGCCATCATCGGCATGATCACCTTCCACGCATTCATCACCTCCACGTTCCCGCTGGCGGTCCCGCTGGAGTGGAATGTCTTCTTCATCTTCGCGCTGTCGTTCCTGTTCTGGCAGTACCCCGCCCAGAGCGGCTTCGGCGTCGGCGACATGACGCCCGGGATCCTGGCCGGCGTACTCGTTGCCCTGCTGTTCTTCCCGGTGCTTGGCAACCTGCGGCCCGACCTGGTGTCGTTCCTGCCCTCGATGCGTCAGTACGCCGGCAACTGGGCCTCGGCCTCCTGGGCGTTCCGCGGTGACGCTGAGGAGAAACTCAACACCCACATCACCAAGTACAGCTCCAACCAGGTCGACCAGCTGACCGACGCGTTCGGTCCGGAGGTGGCCGAGATCTTCATGCAGAAGGCGGTTGCCTGGCGCACGATGCACGTTCAGGGCCGGATGCTGATCTCGATGATGATGAAGCACCTCGACTCGCTCGAGAACTACACGATCCGTGAGGCGGAGTTCACCTGCTCGACCCTGGTCGGCTGGCAGTTCGGCGACGGCCACCTCCATGACGAGCGCCTCATCACCGCAGTCCAGAAACGGTGCAACTTCGCCCCCGGCGAGCTCGTCGTTACCTTCACCGAGTCGCAGGCGATCCACCGCAACTACGTCGAGTACCGGGTCATCGACGCCGCGCTGGGTGTCGTCGAGCGTGGGACATACGTCGTAAAGGTCGCCGCGGAGGAACACCCGTGGTTGCCCAACGGCCCGATCCCGCACACCGTCACCTGGACCCGGGAGGGATACGTCCCACAGGGCGTCGTGTCTACAGTGATCGCATGAGTCGAGCGGTCGTGGTCGGCAGCGGACCCAACGGGCTCGCTGCCGCCGTGACCCTCGCGGCCGAGGGTGTCGAGGTCACGGTGCTCGAGGCCGCGCCGACCATTGGCGGGGGTACCCGCAGCGGGGAGTACACCCTGCCGGGCGTACTGCACGACGAGTGTTCCGGGTTTCACCCGTTGGCGGTGGACTCGGCGTTCTCGCGGCGCATCGACCTCTCGCGCTATGGCCTGACCTGGCGGTGGCCGGAGGTGCAGTACTCCCACCCTCTGGATGACGGTGGTGGCGCCGCGGCCCGGCAGTCCGTCCCGGACACCGCAGCGACGCTGGGTGCGGACGGAGGCACCTGGCAGCGCGTCTTCGGGCCCCTCTCCCAGGGGTTCGGCGATGTCACGAAGGACTTCACCAGACCCCTGCTGCATGTGCCCGAACACCCGATCAAGCTGGGGCGTTTCGGTGCCTACGCCGCGCTGCCGGCGGCGGTCATGGCCCGCCGCTTCTCGACCGAGGAGGGGAGGGCGTTGTTCGGGGGAGTCGCGGCACACGCCTTCAGGCCCTTCGGTGGGCCTATGTCGTCGGCCGTCGGGATGGCCCTCGGTACCTCAGCGCACACCTACGGCTGGCCTGTCGCGGAAGGGGGATCTGCGTCGATCTCGGCCGCGATGGCCCACCTGCTCGACGACCTCGGCGGCAAGATCGAGACCGGGGTCCGAGTGGCGTCAGTTGCCGAACTGGGGAATCCGGACATCGTGATGCTGGACACCGCCCCCGCGGCCGCCGCGCGCATCCTGGGTGACGCGATGCCGCGCCGGATCGCGCGGGCCTACCACCGGTTCGAGCACGGACCGGGCGTCTTCCAGGTGGCCTTCGCCGTCGAGGGTGGCATCCCGTGGACGCACCAGGACTCGCGGTCGGCCGGCACGGTGCACGTCGCCGGGTCGTACGACGAGGTCGCACAGGCTGAACGCGACGTACATGCCGGTCGGATGCCGGAGCGTCCCTTCGTGCTGTTGGGACAGCAGTACCTCGCCGACCCCTCGCGCTCGAAGGGTGACGTCCACCCGATCGACGCCTACGCGCACGTGCCGACGGGCTGGACGGGCGACGCGACGGAGGCGATCGAACAACAGATCGAGCGGTTCGCTCCGGGCTTTCGTGCTCGTATCGTGGGCCGCCACACGCGCTCGGTGGCACAGATCGAGTCGGCCAACGCCAACTACGTGGGCGGGGACATCATCACCGGAGCCAACTCGCCTCTGCGACTGGTTTTCCGTCCACGCATCGCCCTCGACCCGTACCTCACCGGAGTCGACGGGGTGTACCTGTGCTCGGCGGCGACGCCCCCGGGCGCCGGAGCGCACGGACTGTGCGGGTTCAACGCGGCGCAATCGGCCCTCAAGCGGCTGGGATGAGTGCGTCGCCCCCACTAGGCGACCAGGCGGATCAGGCCGAGGTCCTCGCGCTCGTCGCAGTCATCGGAGACCGGTTGCGGGCGCGCAGCGACGAGATCGTCACGCGAATGAGCGACATCATCGCCGGGGAGGTCAACTACCTGGACGACCCCGAGCTGATGGCGATGCTGCGAGCCAGCGTCGAGGGAAACATTTCCACGATTCTGCACATCATCCGCAATGACATCCCACTCGAACACGTCCAACCGATCACGGCAGCCACGGAGTACGCCCTGCGGCTGGCCCAGCGCGGAGTGCCGGGGGCGTCGTTGCGACGGGCCTATCACTTCGGGTCCGACGACCTACGTTCCTGGATCTTCGAGGAAATAGAAGGGCTGGACTGCGCGCCTTCGATCAAGCTCCATCTGCTGCACCACCTCGGTAGCTTCATGCACAAGTACATCGACTGGATCACCCAGTTCGTGTTGGAAGCGCACGAGGACGAACGGCAACGATGGATCGCCCGGAACGCCAACGAGACCTCGATCCTGATCTCGCGAATTCTTGCGGGGGACAGCGTCGAGGCCGCGCACTTTGCGACCCGCACGAGGTATCGACTCGACCAGATGCACGTGGGTGCGGTGGTCTGGGCCGACGGTGCCAACGCGGGAACAGATCAAACTGACGCTCTCGGCGACGTGGCCCGCGACCTCGCAGCGAAGTTCGGCAGCGGCGCGAGCACCCTCTTGACCGCGGCCGACCGTGGCACCGTGTGGGTGTGGTTCGGGCGCGGGCTGGATGCATCCGCGGTGGACGTCGAGCGGATCCGGGACGCCATCCAGGGTGCCCCTGGCGTCCGAGTCGCCCTCGGCGTGCCGATCAGCGGTGCTCAAGGATTCCGCCGCTCGCACGCTCAGGCTGAGGCGGCGAAGAGCGTCGCCACCGCTTCGTCGAGCCCGGTGACCCACGCCATCGGATACGGCGAGCGGGGCGTCGCCGTGATGACGATGCTGGTCAAGGACGTTGCAGCTGCCCAGCAGTGGGTCTCAGAGGTGTTGGGCCCACTGGCCTACCAGGGCGAGGCGGAGGAACGGACCCGAGAGACGCTTCGGGCGTTTCTCGGGTCCGGGGGCAGCTACACCCGGACGTCGCACGACCTGATGCTGCATCGCAACTCCGTCAAATACCGCATCAGCAAAGTGGAGCAGGACCGCGGGCGACCGATCGACGACGACAGACTGGACCTGGAACTAGCCCTGCAGGTCTGCCATTTCCTGGGCAGCGCCGTCCTGAAGCCCTCAGCGCAAGGTGAATGACCGGGTCCGGTAGTCGGGTCTGCTCCCACAATGAGGCCGGGTGCGGCAAGATCACGACATGAGCACCAAGAAGCGGGTCCCGCCGCAAGACGCCATGTTCCTGTGGACCGAGACGCCCGAGACGATGATGCACGTGGCCTCGCTGATGCCGTTCACGCCCCCTGCGGGCGCGGGATCGACGTACTTGCGCGACCTGCTCGATGAGGCGCGCGAGGACAAGGTCACCTCGCCGTGGAACATGAAACTGACGCACCCGTTCCTGCTGCGACACCCGCGGCAGGCGTGGGTCGAGGACGAGAACTTCGACTTCGACTTCCACGTACGCCGCTCCGCGCTGGCCAGCCCGGGCGACGAACGCGAACTCGGCATCCTGGTCTCGCGACTGCACAGCCACCAACTCGACTTCACCCGACCCCCGTGGGAGTTGCACGTCATCGAGGGTCTCGAGGGCGGTCGGTTTGCCATGTACACCAAGGTGCACCACGCCCTGGTGGACGGCTTCACCGCCGTCAAGATGCTGGGTCGCTCGCTCTCGGAGGACCCGGACAGCAGAGACGGGAAGTTCTTCTTCAGCCTCGACCCGGTCAAGCGCTCCAAGCCGCCGAAGCAGTCAGCCTCCCTCATCAAGGCGGTCAGTGGCACCGCGACCGGAGCCGCCAAGGGCGCGGTCGGCGCGGTCGGGTCCGCCGCAGGCGTGGCGAAGGCGGTCGTGAAGCTCGAGCTCAGCCGAGGTGAGGAGCATCAGAACCTCAAGGGTGGCTGGAGTGCGCCCGACACGATCCTCAACCAGCGCACCAGCCGCACCCGCCGTTTCGCCACCCAGCAGTTCGAGACCGCCCGGTTCAAGGCCATCTCCAAGGCCACGGGCGGCACCATGAACGACGTCGTGATGGCAGTCTGCGGCGGCGGACTACGGACCTACCTCGACGAGCTCGGCGAGCTCCCCGAAAAGCCGCTGGTGGCGTTCGTTCCGGTGAACATCCGCGAGGGCGGGGATGAGGGCGGCGGCAACAAGGTCGCCGTACTGATGGCTTCCATGGGCACCCACGTGGGGGACCCGGTGCGCCGCCTGGAAACGGTGATGGACTCGACCACCCAGGCCAAGAAGCAGATGGTCGGACTGGGGCAGCTGCCCGCGCTGGCCTACTCCGGCTACCTGCTCGCACCCAGCGTCGCGCAGACCCTAGCCGCGATCGCCGGGGTCAAGAACCCGTTCCCGACGACCTTCAACCTGGTGCTGTCCAACGTCCCCGGGCCGAGGAAGACGTTGTACCTGCGCGGGTCACGCCTCGAAGCGGTCTATCCGGTCTCGATCCCGGCGCACGGGATGACGCTGAACATCACCCTCGAGACGTACGCCGACACGATGAACTTCGGCTTCATCGGCGACCGGGAGGCGGTGCCGCACCTGCAACGGCTGGCCGTCTACACCGGCGAGGCGCTGGCTGCGCTCGAGCAGGGCCTCGGCCTCCCGTCCGAACCGGCCAACGCCGGGGTCACCGTGCCACCGGAGCGGGCGCACAAGCGGGAGGACAAGCCCGGTTCGGGCCCCTCGTCCGCGACCCGCGCCGCGCTGGGCAAGCCGAAGAAGGCACTCGCCGAGAAGGCACCGGCGAAGAAGGCCACCGCGAAGAAGGCCACCGCGAAGAAGGCCACCGCCGAGAAGGCACCCGCGAAGAAGGCACCGGCGAAGAAGGCCACCGCCAAGAAGGCGTCGGACTGATCCTCGGGGTCAGTCCGGCACCAACTGATCTCGAAGGGCGTTGATCGAGTTCTCGACATGGCTGGTGATCTCTCGTAGTTCTTGGCGGGTGTGCTCGAGTTCCATGAGGACCTCTCGCACCGCACGAGTGGTGGTCTGGTCGGGGGCCGGGGGCGGATCGCTCCAGGGTCCCAGCCCGGCCGACATGGTCTCGGGCGATGGCTCTACGCCGAGCTCGTCCGCCAGGAGTGTGCGGAAGGTCGAGTAGTGGTGGGCGGCCATCTCCGGAAGGCCCGCTCGCCGATACTCCCGCATCAGCAGACGCTGAAGATCCTCGTGGAGTGGTTCGGTGGCGGCGGCCCGCTGGACGTAGCCCAGGGCAAGTTCGAAGAAACCGTGGTTCTCATGCCACCGCGTCATCCTCAGTAGCGCCGACACATGGACTTCGCGCAGCCTGGCCCGCTCGATCAACACCCAGTCGTCGTAGAACCCCTCGAGGAAGTCCCCGGTGTAGTTCTCGAGGGCTTCGGCGACCTGTTGGGCGTCAGCCTGGTTCCACTGAGCCACCGGCCGTGCGACGCGGCAGGCGCGGTCGAAGTCCTCCACGTCGACCCATGTGTGGCACCCCGGCGCGATGGCCAGCCCCTGGTCGCAGGAGATCACGCGCTCCTCGTTCGGTTCGCCCGTCGACTGCAACGCACACCGCAGTCGCCATACCGCCGTGTTCAGTCGCCGCCGCGCTGTGGCCGCGGAATCCTGATCACCGAGTGCATCCATGAGTTGTTGGCGGGTTGCGTGCCGTCCCGGGCGGGTGAGCAGGTAGGCGTAGAGCCGCAGCGACATGGGAGATACGGAGAGCGGCCGCCCGTCCCGGACCAGTCGCGCCGCCCCGAGAAGGTGTGCGTCGATCGACGTGTGAGTCATGCGCGCCCTCCCAGTCGGCTGACATCCGAGATCCACCTTCCTGTAGACCCCCGGCTTTGGCAATACCCACAGCCCGGAGAGCGTGACCGTTCGGTGACCGGTCTCGCCCACGAGAGAGTGGTCGGTGATCGACACCGCGTAGAACTACTTCTCGTAGACCTCGCTGATGTCCTCGCCCCACCTTGGAGTCCTGATGGCCCTTACTCCCGTCCAGACGAGCTACCCGGGCGTCTACGTCGTCGAAGTGCCGTCCGGCGTACGGACGCTCACCGGTGTGGCGACCTCGATCACCGCCTTCGTGGGCCGAGCGCTGCGGGGTCCGGTCGACGACCCGGTCACCATCGGCTCCTACGGCGACTTCGAACGGGTCTTCGGTGGGCTGTGGACCGACTCCCACCTGGGCTACTCGGTCAGCGACTTCTTCCGGCTCGGTGGGGGTGCGGCCATCATCGTGCGCGTTCACCGTCCCGCAGCCGACGACACCGCCACGCTGGGGATCGGCGCCGCCGCTGCTCGACTCGGACTGAGAGCAGCCAACCCGGGGGCGTGGGGATCCAGGCTGGTGGCAACGGTCGACAAACTCACCGCAGACCCGGCCGACACCACCCAGTTCAACCTCACCGTGACCGACAACGGCACCTTCTTCAGCGAGACCTTCCGGAACGTCTCCTTCGCCACGGACAGTTCGCGACGCGTCGATCTGGTGCTCGAGAGCTCGACCCTGGTGCGGATCGACGGAGCCCTCCCGACCGACCCGCAGGCCAGCGATTCCGTGGATTCGTCCGCGACGACCGGCGGCAACAACGGCGCCGCGATCACCGCCGCCGAGATCAGCACCACAGCGGGGATGCAGACCGCCAAGTTGGGCATGTACGCACTGGAGAAGGCCGATCTGTTCAACCTGTTGGTGATCCCGCCCTACTCGGGCACAGGCGATATCGGCGACCGCGACGTCGACGCCACCGTGGTCACCAATGCTCTGGCCTACGTGAAGTCCCGGCGCGCGGTGGCGATCCTGGACGCACCCACCGACTGGACCACCAGCGCGCTGGCCGTGACCGGTGCCGCGGTCGCGCCCTACGACCGCGGCGAACACGCCGCGTTGTACTTCCCACGCATCAAGCAACCCGACCCCCTACGCGACGGACAGGTCACCCAGTTCGCCCCGTCGGGGGCCATCGCGGGACTGATCGCGGACACCGACGCCAAGCGAGGGGTCTGGAAGTCCCCGGCCGGGCTCGACACCAATCTCGCGGGGGTCGCGGCGTTGGCGGTCCCGCTGACCGACTTCGAGATCGGACTCCTCAACCCGCTCGGCATCAACTGCCTCCGCCTCGCCCCGGGTGCGGGCCACGTCGTGTGGGGGGCGCGGACCCGTGACGGGTCCGACCGCTTGGCCTCCGACTGGAAGTACCTCGCGGTACGCCGCACGGCACTGTTCCTGGAGGAGAGCCTCTACCGCGGTTTGCAGTGGGCGGTATTCGAGCCCAACGACGAACCGCTGTGGGCCCAGGTCCGTCTCGGCGTCGGCGCCTTCATGAACAACCTGTTCCGCCAGGGCGCCTTCCAGGGCTCGGCGCCCAAGGACGCCTACTTCGTCAAGTGCGACCGGGACACCACCACACAGAACGACATCAACTCGGGCGTGGTCAACATCCAGGTCGGCTTCGCCCCGCTCAAGCCAGCCGAGTTCGTCGTCCTACGCCTGCAACAAATGGCCGGCCAGATCAACGTCTGAAGCGGATCAGCAAAGGAAGCCACCCATGGCCACGTTCACTGTCAACGCCAACCGGTTCGACCCCTACAAGAACTTCAAGTTCCGCGTGAAGTGGGACGGCCGCTACGTCGCCGGGGTCAGCAAGGTCAGTGCGCTCAAGCGCACCACCGAGGTGGTCGAGCATCGCGACGGCGCCGACCCCTCGACCTCACGCAAGTCGCCGGGACGGTCCAAGTACGAAGCGGTGACCCTGACCCGGGGCGTCACCCACGACGTGGAGTTCGAGCAGTGGGCCAACAAGGTCTGGAACCTCGGCAGCGGCCTGGGCTCGGAGGTGTCCTTGAAGGACTTCCGCAAGGACCTCATCCTCGAGCTGTACAACGAGGCGGGGCAGTTGGTGATCGCCTACAAGATCTTCCGCGCGTGGGTCTCGGAGTTCCAATCTCTTCCCGAGCTGGACGCCAACGCCAACGCGGTGGCCATCCAGACCCTGAAGCTCGAGCACGAGGGCTGGGAACGCGACTACGACGTGGCCGAGCCGAGCGAGCCGAGTTTCCTCGAGCCGGTCTGATCGTGAGAGGTCGCTGACCTGATGAGATTCGATCCACTCACGATGCTGGACCGCGGGGAGGCCCTGTCTGATCCCGAGCGGGCCCTGCTGATGGCGCAGTCGGCGCCCGGGGATTCGCGTCCCGAGTTCGAACCGGTGGGCCGGACCATTGCACGCCTCCTGGCGCTCTACCGACAGGTGGCGGCCGACGCGCTCGAGGGCACCGTCACGTGCACCAACTGCGACGAGGTCGTCGAGTTCACCATCGGCGTCGACGACCTCCTCAGCCAAGAGGACCTGATCGATTCCGAACCCCACCCCTTCGTAGAGGGTGATGTGACCTTGCGCTGGCGTCCGGTGTCGTTCGAGGACCTCGCGGTGGCCATCAACACTCCCGACGGGCCCGAGACCCTGCTCCGACGCTGCGTCCAGGAGCAGGTGCCGGCAGCTTCGCGGGCGGCCCTGGCGGAGCGGATGGCCGAAGCTGATCCTCTCGCCGAGATCGCGATCGACTTCGTGTGTGCCGAGTGCGGGGAGCAGCGCCTCGCGGTGTTGGACGTGGTGACCTTCGCGTGGTCACAGATCGTCGCTCAGGCCCGGGGCCTGTTGGTGGACATCGACGTCCTGGCCAGGGCCTACTCCTGGAGCGAGGCCGACATCCTCGCGCTACCGACCGCGCGTCGTCGACGCTTCGTCGCGTTGGTCGCAGGGGATCAGTGATGGGTGACTTCCTGGACCGCCTGGTCGCCCGCTCCCAGACCCGGAGGAGGTCGTCGCCCGCCCTGGTGGGGGGACTCACGATCGAGGAGGTGGTGCACCCCGCGCCGATGGGACCCACTCACGCTGCCCCGACGACCCAGACGCCAACGCATGCTGCCGTCGTACCCAGCCCGCCAACTCGACCCATGAGCCCCCCAGTTCCCCAGAACGATCCGACCCCGACTCCGACCCCGACTCCGCAACCGGCCCCGGCGTACGTCGAGGCCTCCCTGCCTCCGCTCATGGCTTCGCCGCGGGCCGAACAGGCGGCGGCGCTGTCACGGCCACCGGCCGCGGCGGACGTAACACCAGCCACGACACCCTCCGTCTCGCCGACCGTCCGGCCGATCGACGCGTCAGCACCGGAGCGGCTGGTCGTCGAGGGGGACCGATCGATCGAGCGGGTGATCGAAACCCGGGTCGAGAGGCCATCGCCAGTGGAGTGGAACTCGCAGGGAACGGACCCAGTCATCCGAGCCTCGGAGGCGGAACGAGGTCACGTGGAGACGGTTGTGTTCGCTCAACCCGTGCGGCCTGCGCCGACCCCGACCGCGGAGGTGGCTGCACCCACCGAGCTCCGGCCGCCGGCCGTGCACATCCACATCGGACGGGTCGAGGTCCGCGCGGACAACGAGCAACCCGCTGCCGGGACCGCCCCCACGGCGGCACCCGCGGTCCCGAACGCCTCGGTGTTGTCACTCAGCGAGTTCCTCCAGGGACGCACGAGGGAGACCTCATGAGCGATCAGTCAGCCACGAGCGGTGATGTCCACATCGCGATCGACCACCTGGTGCTCACGGGCCTCTCCGCCGCCGAAGCCCGGGAAGTCGTCGGCGAGATGCGTACGGCGCTGGCCGCTGCGCTAGCTCCGGCCGGCGCCGCCACAGGCCCGACGCCGTGGTCGGTGGCTCCGGCTCGGACGCGCGCGGGTCGCCTGGGTCAGAACGCAGCCAGGCACATCGCCATCGCCGCAGGACAGTCCTGATGTTCGCCCGGGTGGTCAAGGCGGGGCTGGTCACGATGGACCCGGCCACCGGAGCGGTCCAACGCGTCATCGCCCTGCAGTACAACCCCGAGACCCTCACCCGCACGCTCGCGCCGCAAGCCGCCGGGACGGACCCGGCCCAGGCCCTGCGACTCAAGGGGGTCGCGGTCGAGACGCTGCGGCTCGAAGCGGCCATCGATGCCACCGACCAACTCGCCGAGCCCGACTCACACCCGGCACACGTCGAACTCGGCATCCACCCCGACATCGCCGCCCTGCAGGCGTTGATCAATCCGACGGTCCAGGTCCTGAACGAGAACCAGCAACTCGCCGCCACCGGGGTCTTCGAGGTGTTACCCGCCGAGGCGCCGTTGTGCTTGTTCGTGTGGTCCAAGGAGCGGGTGGTCCCGGTCCGGGTCACCGAGATGACCATCGCCGAGGAGGCCTTCGATATCCAGTTGAATCCGATCCGGGCCAAGGTGACCCTGGCCATGAGGGTGCTGTCGGTCGACGACCTGGGGATGGCCCACCGTGGTGGGACGATCCACCTGGCTCATCTGGCGAACCAAGAGTTGATGGCGAAGCGGGCCACCTCCGCTGCGATAGGCGCCCTCGGTCTGGCGGCCCTGTGATGGTCGACCCGATCCAAGCCATGCTGGCCCTGGGCGTCGTACCAGGGGACTCGCTGCCGGGCACCAGTCGCTACCGGGATGTCGGTGTAGCGACCTACGACCCGCCCACCCAAGACCTGCCGACCGACGAGGTGGCCTACTTTCGTCGTCGTCTGGTGCCGCCTCCCGAGCAACACCGGCTGCTGCACTACGTGCAGGTGCGGGAGGGGGACCGGCGCGACCTCCTGGCCCAGGCCCAACTCGGTGATCCCGCGTGGTGGTGGCGGCTCGCCGACGCTCAGGGCGTCCTGGACGCGAACGAACTCGAGGAGCCACCCGGCCGCTGGATCAAGGTGACCCTTCCGGCGGACTCACGCCCCCAGGCGACCGGTGATGCGGTGGGCGACGATGCGTGACCTTCCCCCGGGACCTGTGCGCGTCCAACTGTTCCTCGGTGTGGGCGTGCCCGTCCCGGTGCCCGCCGACCTGCTGGCCACACTCACCGACCTCAAGGTCGAGACCGCCTCCGGGGACACCCAGAGTGGGTTCGAGCTGACCTTCGCCATCCCCAGGGAATCGCCCCTCCAACTGCTGTTCCCCATCGACGTACCGGTGCTCCGGTGCGTGATCGCGGTGACTCTGCGCGGCACCACCACGGTGCTCATGGACGGACTGGTGACCCACCACGACCTGACCACCAACGGGCCGACCGCCACGTTGCACGTCAAGGGCAAGGACCTGAGCGCGGCGATGGACATCATCCCCCTGGACGGGATTCCCTACCCCGCCATGCCGCCGGCGGCGCGAGCACTGCTGTGCATCGCGCCGTACGCCGCGCTGGGGTGCATTCCGGCAGTGATCCCCAGCCTGATGGAGGACGTCCCGATCCCCACCGACCGGATCCCCACTCACCAGGGCACGCACTACTCCTACCTCAAGGCGCTGGCTGCCGCGGTCGGCTACGTGTTCTACATCGACCCCGGTCCCGTGGTCGGGGTGAGCAAGGCCTACTGGGGTCCCGAGATCCGGCTGGGTACGCCGCAGCCCGCCCTGACCACCGGGTTCGGCAACCACCTGGACAACGTCACCGCGCTGTCCTTCACCTTCGACAAGGAGAAGAAGGAGTTGCCGTTGGTCTCCATTCAGGAACGCAACTCCCACGCGCCCATCGTCCTGCCCATCCCGGACGTCACTCCGATGAACCCGCCTCTGGGAGCCGTCCCACCGTTGCCCCCCAAGCTGCACCGGATGACCGAGACCGCGCAGATGAGTCCGGTGACCGCCATCCTCAAGGGCATCGGGTACGCAGCCGCGCACCAGGACAGTGTCTTCGGCACCGGCACCCTCGATGTCACCAAGTACGGCCATGTCCTGCGCTCTCGACAGCTCGTGGGGGTGCGGGGCACGGGCTACGCCTACGACGGGCTCTACTACGTCACGAAGGTGACCCATCAGATCACCCGAGGGGCCTTCACCCAGCAGTTCAGTCTGGCGCGGAACGCAGCGGTCTCGACGGTCCCGGTGGTGCCGGTATGACCGACCTCCAGGACGCCACCCGCACCCGGTTCCTCGGCAAGCACAGGGGTGTCGTGGTCAACAACATCGACCCGATGATGCTCGGCCGAGTTCAGGTGATGGTGCCGGACGTCTCACCAGGACTCTCGTCCTGGGCGTTGCCGTGCGCGCCGACCGGCGGGGTGGGACACGGGCTGTTCAGCGTTCCCTCCATCGGGGCCGCGGTGTGGGTGGAGTTCGAGCACGGCGACCCCGACTATCCGATCTGGGTCGGTTGCTTCTGGGGGAGTGCGGCAGAGGTTCCCGTGCTGGCGAAGGCGGTACCGCCCGGGGTCAACGGCCTGACCATCCAGACCCAGCTCGGCAACGCCCTTCAGGTCTCCGACACCCCCGGCCCGACCGGCGGGATCCTGATCACGACAGCCACCGGCGCGATGATCTCGGTCAGCGATATCGGGATCACCATCAGCAACGGCAAGGGAGCGGTCATCACCATGACCGGGCCGAGCACCGACATCAACGCCGGCGGGCTCACGGTGATCTGAGATGGGGGACCTCTGATGCCCGGCCCGGTGGTGACGATGTCGTCGACGATCATGTGTGCCCACGCGGGCACAGCAACCGCGACCACGCCCGCGCCCAGGGTGATGATCGGGGGCACACCCGCCGTCACGATCTCCTCGCCCTACGTGGTGGCCGGCTGCGCGTTGACCGGCACGGGTGCGCCGCCTTGCGTGAGTGGTCAGTGGCTCGTCGGAGCGGTGCGCACCACCACCGGGGGGCAACCCTTGGCCCTACAGACGGGCAGTTCCCTGACCACCCCACCGGGCACGCCGATGATGCCGCTGGTCGTCCAGCCGAGGGTGTTGGCGACATGACGGCGACGACCCCGGATTCCCAACCTCCGTCGTACCCCCTGCGGATCGGTTTTCCGTATGCCGTCGACGGGCGCGGCCGCACTGCCTCGTGCACCGAGGGGGAGCACGTGCGTCAGCTCATCGAGCAGGTCCTGCTGACCTCTCCGGGTGAACGGGTGATGCGACCGGGTTTCGGGGGGTCCCTGATGCAACGGGTCTTCGAACCCGGTGGCCCGGAGCTGCTGTCCACGACGCAGTACGTCGTCCAAGCGACCCTCAGCCAGGAACTGGGCGACCGGATCACCATCGACGAACTCGTGCTCGATTCGCGCGACAACGCACTGGTCGTCACGGTCACCTGGACGTTGCTCCGCACCGGGCAGCAGGCCTCTTCGGCCATCGTCATCCCCGGGACGACGTCATGACGCGCTTCGGCTGCCGCAACGAGTACCGCCTGCGGGTGTTGAAGGAGGCGGATGCGGCGACCACGCCCAATGCGATCGAGTACGTCGAGGTGCGGGATACCGATGAACCGGACAACGCCCTGCGGCAACGCACGTTGTACCTCCGCACCATCCACCCGGCTCCGGCGCCGGGCTCGGTCGACGAGATCACGCCGGCCAACGTCTCGATCACCGGTGGTGATCGCGTGCTGGAGGTCGAGGTCGAGTGGGTGGTCCGGGCCGACGCATCCGGGGGGTCGGTCCCCGGCGGCCTCAGCGCAGCGCAGTGGGCCGAACTGACCGACGATGTCGACGAACCCGATCACGTGCTGGTGGTCCGGACCGAGGTCCGGGGGGATTTCTCCACCTACACCCTGGCCCTGGTGGTGGCTGGTTCAAAGGCCCACCTCGCCGGCTTCGATCCCGAACTCAGCACCGTGGCGTTGCGCTTCAAGGTCGAGTGCCCGACCGACCTCGACTGTGCCTCCGCTCCTGAGTGTGGGGCACCTGCAACCGGCGAGACGCCACGGATCGACTACCTCGCCAAGGACTTCACCGGGTTCCGCCGGTTGATGCTGGAGCGGCTCTCGACCCTGTCGCCGTCGTGGGCCGAACGCAGCACCGCCGACATCGGGATCACGGTGGTCGAGCTGATGGCCTACGTCGCGGACGAACTGTCCTGGCGCCAGGACGCCATAGCGACGGAGGCCTACCTGGGCACCGCACGCAGCCGGGTTTCGCTGCGCAGGCACGCCCGTCTGGTGGACTACCGCCTCCACGAGGGGTGCAGCGCTCGCGCACTCGTCCGGGTAGAGACGACCGCGGCCAACGCCAACCTCCCCCGGGGCACGGTCATGTTCACTCAGGTGCCGGGGGTGGACCGCACCGTGGGGGCCGGTAGTCAGGCTCTCTCCGAGGCACTGCTTCACCACCCTGCGGCCTTCGCGACCTGCGCGGAGGCGGTGGTGCACGTGGACTGTGACGAGATGGAGCTCTACGGGTGGGGTGACCCCGAAGCCTGTCTGGCCCGGGGTGCCGTTTCGGGCACGCTCACGGGTCGTCCCCACGTCGGCGTGGGGGACCTGATCGTCCTCGCCGAGATCGCTAGCCCGTCGACGGGCAAGACGGAGGATGCCAGCCCCACTCAACGCTTCGCCGTACGTCTGACCGAAGTCACCCCTGACGTCGACCCGGCGGGAGGCCTGTTCGACGTACCCGCCACGGTGGCGGACAAGGAGGTCACCCGGATCGCCTGGCACGCCGACGACGCACTGCCGGAAGCGCTGCCGCTGCTCCACGCCGAGAGCCGAACCCCCACCGCCGTCGCCTGGGGAAACATCGTGCTCGTCGACCACGGACTGCCGGTGGTCGGCGAAGAGATGCCGCCCGAGTCACCCCAGCTGGCCCGCTCGCCGTTGGCTTATGTGGTGCCCCCACCCACCGACGACACCCCCGCATCAGCAACGCTACTTGGTCTCGAACCACGTCTGGCGGTGCCGGCAATCGAGCTCGCCGGCACCTTCCTCACCGTCGACACGGCCTGGAAACCGGTCGCCGATCTGTTCGCGAGTTCGCGGATCGACCCGCACTTCGTGGTCGAGCGGGAGGGTGACCTCTCGGCCGCGATCCGCTTCGGGGACAACAGACACGGCAAGCGTCCCGAGGTGGGAACGAGCTTCGTGGCCGACTACCGACTCGGCGGCGGGACGGCGGGCAACGTCGGAGCCGAGTCGATCACGCACGTGGTGACCAACAACCCCTCGATCATCGGAGTCATCAATCCGCTGCCTGCCGCTGGTGGGGTGGAGCCGGAGAGCCCGCAGGAAGTACGACGCGACGCACCGCATGCGTTCCTGGTCCAGGAACGAGCGGTCACTCCGGCCGACTACTCGGAGATGGCGCAGCGGATGGGCGCCGTCCAGTCGGCCGAGACCACCATGCGGTGGACCGGTTCGTGGCACACCGTCTTCGTGTCCGCGGATCGGTTGGGAGGAGCCGCGGTGGACCCGAGCTTCGGATCGGATCTGCGGACCTGGCTGGAGAAGTACCGGATGGCGGGATACGACCTGGAGGTCGACGTGCCCGTCTTCGTCCCCCTCGAGATCGACCTGCTCGTCTGCGTCGAGGCCCGGTCCTTGCGTTCGGAGGTGGCCGCCCTCGCCGGACGTGCCCTCGGGACTGGGATCGCCTCGGACGGAACGCGGGGGTTGTTCCATCCCGACCGGCTGACCTTCGGCTCCTCGGTCTACCTCTCGTCGGTCTACGCCAGCCTGCATGCCATCGCGGGCGTGGAGTCGGTGTCGGTGAGGACCTTTGAGCGACTCGGCCAACCGCACACCTCCGGTCTCACGAGTGGGGTTCTGGAGATGCAGCGTCTCGAGATCGCCCGCCTGGACAACGACCCCAACTTCGCGGACCGCGGTCTGCTGACCATCCGCACCGGGGGTGGACGATGAGTGACCCCACCTCGACCACAGCAGCCGAGTGCGGCTGCTGTCCGCCACAGCTGCTCAGCACGCCGCAACCGGTGGTCAATCGCGCCGGGTTGCCGGAGGTCGCCTACCGGTGCGGCACCTGGCGCCAGTTCCGGGCGACCATGCAGAGCGACCTGTCGGCGGCACGAGGCGCCCTGGCCGAGTTGCGCACTCGCGACGACGCCGATCCCACGGTCGCCCTCCTCGATGCCTGGGCGGTCGTGTGCGACGTGCTGACCTTCTACAACGAGCGGCTCGCGCAGGAGTCCTACCTCACCACGGCCGTCGAACCGGTCTCCCTGCAGGAGCTGGGCAAACTCATCGGCTACGTGCCGGACCCCGGCGTCGCCGCCGAGACCGACCTGGCCTTCACCCTCGAACGACCACCCACCGTTCCGGCGCTGAGCACCGACCCAGGGCTCGCACCACCCACCACCCCCGAGGAGATCGTGCTGCCAACCGGGTTGCGGGTGCAGAGCATCCCGGGACCAGGGGAGACCCCGCAGACCTTCGAGACCGTGGACGAGATCGACGCCCGTCCCGAGTGGAGCTCGATGCCCCTGGCTCGCACACTGGCGGCTCCGGTGCGCCAGGGGGACGTTTCGGCCTGGTTCCTGGGGGCCACCTTGAACCTCCAGGCGGGAGCCGCGGTCCTGATCAGTGGTCGGACGCCGGCGACCACTGACTTCGTCAACGACCGGTGGGACTTCCGACTAGTCACCCGGGTCGAGATCGACCGGAGACTCAACACCACCGCCGTGGACTTCGAGTGGCCGCTGGGTTCCTTCGTCCCTCCCAACACCCCGGCCGCAGAGCCGGCCGCCCATGTCCTGCGTCAGCGACTCAAGGTGTTCGGGCACAACGCCCCGGTGTGGCCCACCCTCGACGTGACCTACCGCTCGGGGTACGCCGCGTCCCGGACCGGCCATAGTGCGACCCAGGAGTCGATCATCGCAGCCAGCGAGTGGCACGGGTTCGACTCGACATCCCTGTCGGGGAGCTCGGTGATCGTCGATCTGGACGGGGCCCACGCCGATGTGGTGACCGGGTCGTGGGTCGTGGTCTCCCAGGAGGACGACACCTTCTACCGGGAGCTGTACGAAGTCGTCGGGCGCGCGGAGCTGTCCCGCGCCGAGTTCGGCATCTCCGGCACGGTGACGCGCCTGACCCTGCGCGGCGAGTACCGGCGCTTCGGCAGTCCCCGACAGGTGACGGTCTTCGCGGTCTCCGAATCCCTGACGTTGACCGAACGTCCCGACCGCAGCGAGGTCAGCGGCAACGACCTCATCGTGGACGGGGACGCGAGCGACATGGCACCGGGCCGGAAGATCCTCGTCTCGACCCCGACGATCGAAGGTGCCGCCGAGGCGGGTGTCGTCGAACAGGTCCGGGCCTGGGGTGTCTCACCCGGCGGCGAGCCCCGTACCCGCATCACCCTGGTAGCCAACCTGGTGCGTCACTTCGACCGCATCGACACGGTCGTGTTGGGCAACGTCGTGACCGCCACCCACGGAGAGACCGTCCACGAGATCCTCGGCGGTGGCGACGCCCGGCGTCCGTGGCAGAAGTTCGCGCTCACCCAGGGCCCGTTGACCTTCGTCCAGGCTCCTTCCGCGGAGGGGTCCGCCTCCACCCTGCACATCAGCGTCGACAGCGTCGAATGGCCCGAGGCGGCCACCCACTTCGGTGCCGCAGCGGGGGAGCGGACCTTTACCCACACGCGCTCCGCCGAGATCAATCCCGCCACCGACCAGCCCTACGACGTGGCGAACTTCGGCGACGGTACCCACGCCGCCCGGGTGACGACCGGCAGCAACAACGTCCAGGCCAGATACCGCAAAGGCCTGGGCAGTGCCGGGAACCTGGCCGCCAACCGGCTGGCGCAACCGCTCGACCGGCCGTTGGGCCTGAAGGCAGCCACCAATCCGCTCCCGTCCGGCGGTGGTGCGGATCCGGAGCCCCCCGATCGGGCCCGTCGGAGCATGCCGGTTTCGGTGCGCACCCTGGGGCGTGCGGTGTCGCTGGCGGACTACGCGGACTTCAGCCTGGCCTTCTCCGGGATCTCTCGGGCGACCGCACGGGTCCTCTCGCTGCGTTCGGGGCGGACCGTCGTGGTCACCGTGAGCGGGCCGGACGCGGGCCCCGCGGCGCCGAGCACCATCAGCCACCTCCGAGCAGCGCTCATCGACCTGGGCGATCCTCTCGTGCGCGTCGAGGTCGTCGCGGCGCGACCCGTGCCGGTGCGCCTCGCCCTGCGAGTAGGAGTCGATCCGGCCTACGCCACCCCCGACGTCATCGGCAGCGTCGGTGCCATGTTGCTCGCGGGCTTCGCACCCGTCGTGCGTGACCTGAGCGGCGTCATACCGGCCTCGGCCGTCATCGCCAGCGCACAACTGGTCCCCGGCGTCGTGGGTGTCGACCTGGACCGGTTCTATCGCGTCGGTGCCGGTGGATCGCAGTTGAACGACAGGCTGTTCGGCTCGGTCGCCACCATCGGCCCGACCGGAACCCCCCTGGGAGCCGAATTGCTCGGTCTCGCCGCGGACCCGTTCGACTGGTTGGAGCCGATGACATGAGCTCACCCCTGCCCGCCGTGGATCGGCTCTACGGATTGCTGCCCCAGATCGTCCGGCTGCGAGACATCGAATCTGGTCAACCGCTGCGCGAGTTCCTCGACATCATGGCCACCCAGGTCGAGGTGATCAGCGATGACCTCGACCGGTTCTACGCCGACCAGTTCATCGAGACCGCTGCAGACTGGGTGGTCCCCTACATCGGCGACCTCATCGGCTACCGGCTGGTCAACGGACGTGCGCCCGGAGCCCCGTCGCCACGCGCAGAGGTGGCCAACACGATCGCCTACCGTCGCCGCAAGGGCACCGCCTCGATGATCGAGCAGCTTGCCCGAGACGTCACCGAATGGCCAGCCCGCGCGGTGGAGTTCTTCGAACGGCTCGCCACGACGCAGTACCTCAACCACCCCCGCCCCCACGCCGTCGGCACCGTGGACCTCCGCCGCCGGGCAGCGGTGGGTGAGGTCACCAGACTCGCCGGGGCCTTCGACGACGTGGCCCACACCGCCGACGTACGGGCCATCGGTGCCACCGCACCGCATGGGCGGGGACGACACAACATCCCGAACCTCGGCATCTTCTTGTTCCGCACCCAACCGATGCCGCTCCAGCGCAGCAACCTGCGATCCCACTCGAACGACCGGCAGCGCTACCGTTTCGACCCCCTGGGCGCCGATACGCAGTTGTTCTCCAATCCCGTCCCGGAAACCGAGATCACCCACCTCGCCACCCCGGCGAACGTGCCCCTACCACTGACGGTGCGGTGGTTCGACGACCACGTGACCGACCTCTACCGCGCCGACCGCGGGTTGATGGTCGAGGTGCGGTCGGGCGCCGTACTCACCGAAGTTCCTCTGGCCGACGTGCTGCCCTCGGACCTGAGCGACCACGCCGGTGGATGGGCCAACCAGCCGCCTGCCGGGAAGGTGGCCATCGATCCCGAACGCGGTCGGGTGTACTTCGGGTCTCCTCTGCCGGCTGGTAGCTCGCCGGTAGCGTCGTTCTATCTCGGATCAGCGGTACCGGTCGGAGCGCGGACCATCATCCGTCGGGAAGCCATCACCGATCTACCCCAGCCCACCCTCCTCGCCGACGGAGGCGGGTCGCTGCAGCCCGGTCTGGACTCGGTCGCGGATGGCGGCACCCTGCGTCTGCAGGACTCGGCGCGGTGGACGCCGAGCCCCACGGTCAGGGTCAACGCCCCCGGACCCGGGCAACCCACGACCGTGGTTGCCGTGGTCAGTGAGGCGAGTGCACGACCGTTGATCAACGCACCCTCGGGATTGCGTCTGGAGATGGCGGCCGGCTCGACCCTGCTGTTGGACGGCCTGATGATCGCCGGTGGTCCGGTATTCCTCGACGAGGCCGGCGATGACCAGTTCCGCTCGATCACCTTGACCGACTGCACCCTGGTCCCCGGTATCACCCGCACCGAATCAGGGAAGCCTGCGCGACCCGAGGCGGCCAGTCTGATCGTGTTGGATCCCTTTGCGACGGTCACCCTGCAGGGATGCATCACCGGACCCATCGTCCTGGTCGAAGGAGCACGGTTGGTCATCGACGGCTCGATCATCGATGCCGGCGCGCGGACCGGTGTGGCGATCAGCGGACGCGAGGCGCAGGGAGGACTGCGTTCGGTGTCGACGCCGGCGGATCTCCTGGTCGGGGACGGGCTGGCGGAGGCGGGGGAGGTCAGGATCGCGGCGTCCACGGTTATCGGTGGTGTCCACGCCGTGCGGCTCGACACGACCGACTCGATCCTCCTCGCAGCCCTCGGGCCCGGTGACCCCCGGTCCGCACCGATCTGGACCCAGCGCCGGCAGGTGGGCTGCCAGCGGTTCTCCTGGTTGCCGGCCGAATCCCGCACCGGGCGCCGGTTCCGCTGCCAACCGGACCGAGAGGCTTCCCCGGAGCTCATCGAGCGCATGGTGCCGCAGTTCACCTCCCTGCGCTTCGGGGACGCGGCCTACGGCCAGCTCGCCGCCGACACCCTGGCCCCGATCCGGCGCGGCGCCGAGGACGAGTCCGAGATGGGCGCCACCCACGACCTGTACGCACCTCAGCGCGAGGACGACGTGACGACACGCCTCGAGGAGTACCTCAGATACGGGATGGAGGCGGGGATCTTCTATGCCACCTGATGACTCAGCCCGACCCATTCCGAACCAGCAACAGGAGAGGAACCACTGATGGGCGCCGACCTCAGTCGCGTGCGATTCGATGCACGCGCCGACATCAACAAGATCGTCCAGCAACAGGGCCGCGTGCTTCTCGACGCCGACGCCAACGAGCAGCAGGACGTCACCGACCGGCGGCAGCGCGCTCAGGCCGCCGATCTGGGCAGTTTCGGTGTGCGAGCCGACCTCGCCGGCACCGCAGTCGTGCCACGCACGACCCCGGATGCCTTCACCCTCCGCTTTGTCGGGGGCGCGCTCCGGTTGGGGCGCGGCCGGATGTACGTCGACGGACTGCTGGCGGAGAACCACGGCACCGGTACCTCCGAGTTCGACCCGCTCCTGGCCGAACTCCGCGGGGCCGACGACACGCCCTATCTCCAACAGCCCTACTGGCCCGAACCGGACCCGCTGCCGACCGGTGGCCGCCATCTGGTCTACCTCGAGGTGTGCGAGCGCGAGGTGACCTGGGTCGAGGAACCCGACCTCATCGACCCCGGCGTGGCGGTGGACACCACGGCTCGTGCCCAGGTGATCTGGCAGGCGAGGGTGCACGCACCATCCACCCCGGGTATCACCTGTGCGACCGCGGATGCGGACATCCCGGGCTGGGAGGACGTGCTCGCCGCAACATCGGCGCGGCTGACCGTGGGCACCATCCCGGTCCCGCCGGCCGACGATCCCTGCAGCCTGCCGCCAAGCGGTGACTACCGCGGCCTGGAGAACCAGACCTATCGCGTGGAGATCCATACTCCCGGCCCGGCCGGAACCGCCACGTTCAAGTGGTCGCGTGACAACGCCACGGTCGCCATCCCCGTCGTCGAGGTGACCTCCTCGAGCCGCCTCCGCCTGGCCTCCCTGGGCAAGGACGCCGATTCGCTCGGCATCGAGAGTGGTCAGTGGGTCGAGGTCCTGGACGACGCCCACGAGCTGGCAGGGAGAAGCGGTGAGCTGCGCCAGATCACGGTGCACCCCGAGGACCAGTCGGTCTCCTTCGCCCCGGCGCTGCCAGCCGGGTGGCCGACGACCACGCCGGCCGCCACGGAAGGACACCTTCGGGTCCGACGTTGGGACGGCACCTCGGGAAGCACGACCATCCCCGCACCCGCAGCGGCGGTGGAACTCGAACACGGGATCACGGTCAACCTCACCGCGACACCGGGCGAGTTCCGCACGGGGGAGTACTGGATCTTCGCCGCCCGGACCGCCACCGCGTCGGTCGAGATGTTGGACGCGGCGCCGCCGCACGGTCCACACCGTCACCTGGCACGCCTGGGAATCATCGAGGGTGCCGCCGTCATCACCGACCGGTGTGCTCCGCTATGGCCACCGGAGTACGACGGCGACGACTGTGCGTGCACCGCGTGCGTCAGCACCGAGGGGCATGCCAGCGGTGCGTTCACCATCCAGGACGCCCTCGACAGGGTCGCCGAAGCGGGGGGAACCGTCTGCCTCGGCGTCGGGGACTTCCGGATCGACCGGCCCCTAGTTCTTGCCCAAGCGGCCGGAGTTCGCCTGCGTGGTCACGGTCCGACCACGGTGATCAGAAGCGACGCCGGGGCGTTGGTGGCCGAAGCCTGCGCGCACATCACGGTCGAGGACCTGACGATTGTCTCCTCAGGCAAGTTCGATCGGGATCCCTCGGGGGGCAACAGGCCCGGCAGCATCATCGGGGTCAGGGGTTGCGTGGCCACGACCCTGCAACGGCTGACCATTCGGGCCGACGGGGAGGAGGGTCCGAACGTGGCCGCCATCACGCTGAGCGACCTATGCGTTTCCACCAGGGTCCACGGCAACGACCTGGCCGCACCGGTGGGGGTCTGGGCAGCCGCAGATGTCGAGGTCCCGTTGCTGGTCGATGACCTCACCATCACCGAGAATCGGATGACGTGCACAGTGACGGGCGTCTTCGCCGCGGACGCGGTGCTGTTCGCCCACGACACGCGAATCGCTGAGAACCGGATCGAAGCCGCACGAGGAGCGGGCATCCACCTGGGTGGAGTGCTCGACGGCGCGGCCCGGGTGCAGATCAAAGACAACCGGATCACGGTGGGCGGTCATGGCATCGTGTCCGTCGGAGGCGTTGCCATCACCGGAAATCACGTCAGCTCCGGCGAGCAGACGGTCGACGAGGAGTCGCACGGGATCCAGGTTCGCCCCTCGCAGCTGCCCGGGCAAGCTACGACGACCACCTCGCACAACCAGGTCGAGGGATTCGATCGGGCACTGATCATCGAGTCCGTCGGTGAAGACGTCGAGGTCAGCGGCAACGACGTGACGCACTGTGGCAACGGCATCTTCATCTCCTCCCGGACGGCCGGGATCGATGTCGCCGTCCGTCACAACTCGGTGACCGAGATCGGGGAGAGAGGCAGCGGCTCCGGCAGCATCCAAGGAGTCCTGGTGGCGGGCGCCGGCAGCCTGGTGGCCGCCGAGAACACCATCGGAAACATCGGTGCCGGCCTGAAGCCCGAGCAGACGGCCATCGGACTCGGGGTGATCGGCACCCTGAGCTGCCGCCTCACGACCAACCTCGTCTACGGCGTGGGCAACACCGACGGCAGCAACATCAGTTTCGACTACGCGATCGCCGGAACAGTCCTGGCGACGTTCACGAACAACCAGTCCCTGCACGACCTCGACAACGACGGTCAGCGCGCCACCGGGTTGTACGTGACTGCCGCGTCCAGGTTCGCCGTCGACGGACGCAGAGCGATGATGGCCGCGAGTTCGCGGGGCAGCGTCGTCTACGCCTCCGAGGATCTGGTCATGGTGCAGGGCCTGGAGAACAGGGAGCCGTCGGTCGCGGTCGCGGACAACACCTTGACCGGCGGACACCTGGGGGCCGCCATCAACGCTGAGATCGCCGGAACGATCCTCCTGTCCCACAACCACTGCACCTGTCCCGACCAGACCAGCGGGGCCATCACGGTCACCGCACTCACGGCCGCCATCACCGGCAACCGGGTCTTCGGCGGAGCCCCCTCGATGCAACTGGCCGTCTCCAAGGAACGCCTCACCGTGCTCGGCAACCTGGCTTCCAACGGGATCTCGGCCCCCGGAGGGCTCGACTCCCGTTGGGCCTCCCTCAACCTGGACGGAGTTCTCTGATGGCCCCCCGCACCCCACCGAACCTCGACGATCTGGTCAACCTGACCCATCTCGACGGGGTCATCAAACCCCTGGCCAGCACGGCCGCGGCCCGCCAGAAGCTCGTCACGAGCCGACGACTCACCGTCGTCGACGACCTGAGATCCGCCCCGGGCCTCGTCGAGGACGGGCAGGTCAGACGCTTCTTGACGAAGTCGCGAGCCAACGCAGCGGTCGATCGTGCCGAGTCGGACAAACAGCAGGCCGCTGCCCTCGCCCAAGCGTTCGCCGAGGCCGCCCCACGCTGGGCCAAACAGGTGCGCGCACTCACCGCACTACTCCACCGAGGGACCTGACAGGCCGGGCCATGAGCAATCCTCTTGCCGTACCCACCGTCAGCGCCGCCCTGGTGACGCTGATCCAGGGTGCGGTCGACACGGTCGGCCTCACGCCCGGACCGCGGGTCAGCGCAGGGTCGTTGGAGGACACCGGCGACAACGCGCGCGTCAGCGTTCACCTGTACCGCGTGAGCCGGGACGAACACGCGAGCAATCGGGACCTGCCGACCCGCAGCGCTGCCGGCGACCTCCGATCCCGTCCAACCGTGGCCCTGAACCTGCACTTCCTCCTGTGCTTCCGCGGCGATAGTGACTTCGACGCCCAGACCATGTTGGCGGTCGCTGCCGTCACCCTGGAGGCGAACGCGCACCTGAGCGCGCAACTGCTGACCCTGACCGAGGCGGATCATCCCGAGGTGGCCGGGCACGACCTGGACGAGGCACCGTTCCCGGTGCGGTGGGGCGCGGACTCCCTGAGCGTGGACGAGCTGACGAAGATGTGGGCCCTCTATCCCGCCGGGTCGTTCGGTCTCACCCTCGCGGTGCAGGCCGGCCCCGTGCTGGTGGAGGCCGCCGCGGTGCCGACCTCTGGCCCGCCCGTTCAGGCTTTCGCTCTGGGCGCGTACCCGATGACCGCCCTGCGCCTCGACAGTGTCGGTGGCCCCCAGGGGCCGGGTGCTCAGGTTCGCGCGGAGACACCCATGCCGGATCTGACGCTGCGGGGAGCCGGATTTACCGCCGCGGACGACGAGACGGTCGTCGTACTCATCGACGGGGTCGAGTTCACCGCCAGCGACGGCGGCGCCACCCACCTCACGGTTTCGGCTCCCTCACTGTTGCCCGGCGCGCACCGCGTTCAGGTCCGCAAATGGGGGCCTCCCATCGACTCAGACCTGTCGGGGACGCCCACCACTGTCATCAGTGAGAACCGGGTGGTCATGGTGGTGCCGACCCTGGTGGACGCGACCGCGTCGAGTACCACGATCACCACCGACGTCCGGCCGGCGTTGACCTCCGACGAGCGCGTGCGGCTGTTGCTGGATCCGGTGTCGGGCGGTCCCTCGGTGGCGCTCGTGCCCACCGGATTGACCGGCACAGCGGTGTCGATCGTGGCGTTCTCCGCTGCCGAAGTGGCGTCCGGGCCCTACCGGCTGACCCTTGAGGTCAACGGTGTGCGCAGCATCCCCGCGCTGGATGCTGCGGGCCATTACATCCAGCAGGAGGTGATCTTGTGACGAGCACCTTCGGGGTCCCCACCGATGCCCCCACCGAGGCTTGCGCCGATCATGAGGCGACCTGGCACAGGGACAACCAGCGTCATCTGACGCTTCGTGCTGCGGCTGTCGCCGATCGACTCGATGGCCGACCGGAGGCCCGACCAGATGGTGGTGAAGGGCCCGCTCACGCGGCGGCCTTCGTGGCGCAGGAGGTCCTCGCGCGCACCGGCCGCCGAGTCGCGGTCGATGCGGTGGCGGCCCTGTTCGGCCTGACGACCTTCGAGACCGACATCCTGGTCGCCGCGGCGGTCCCCGAGTTGGGCCTCACGGCCGCGACGGGTCCGGTGACCTTCAACCGGGCCCTGGCGATGCTCGCCGATCCCCACTGGAGCGCGTTGCTGCCGGACTCGCCGCTGCGTGGGTGGGGCCTGCTGGACCTCCCCGACAGCATCCCGGGCGCGGAGTACGGCGGGCTGGGGGAGCTCAGCCTGTCGGTGGACGAGCGCGTTCTACACGCCCTCGCCGGCGCTCAGACCCTTGACAACCGGCTGGCCGGACGGGCCGAGATCGGAGTGCCCGTCTGTGAGGTGTCGCAGGAGCATGGTCGGTCCGCGGCCGATCTTGCCCGGCTCGTCGCCCCCGGACCCGGCCTTCGACCGGTGTTGCTGACCGGTGAGGACCAGCTCACACGTCGACAGGTCGCCCTGCTGGCCGCGACGGGGTTGGGGTTCGGGCTCCTCGTGGTCTGCGGGGACGAACTACCCGGACATCCCGCCCAAGCCGACTTGTTGGCGCGGATGATCGCCCGAGAGGCAGGGCTGGGGCACCGACTGGTCCTCGTCGAGTCGGGCGACCCCGCAACGGCGACCGCTTTCGCCGATCGATCCGCCCTGGTGGGTGTCCCGGTGACCGTGTCGTCGTCGACCGTGCCAGCGGGTGGCAGGGCCGGTGACCTTCCCGGGGTGCCCCTGACCCGGACCTCGGCGGCGGACCGGACGCGTTTGCTGACCGAGACTCTGGCCCCGCTCGGGCTGTTCGCGACACCAGATCAGGTCCGTCGGTGTGCCGACCACCTCCTCACCCCGTCCCAGATCGCCTCAGCGGTGGATCGAGCCGTACGGCTGAGCGATGAACCGGAGACGGTGGGCGAACAGTTGGCCACCGTGTGTCGTTCGCTGGCCACGCGGCCTCTTCACGACCTCGCCACGGTGTCACCCGGCCGAGCCGGTCTGGACGACCTGGTTCTGCCTGCTGGTGCGCAACGCAGTCTGCGCGCCGTGGTGGCGACCGTCCGGCAACGCTCTCGAGTCCATGGCGACTGGGGGTACGGCGAGCGCGCTCGTGGGTTGGCGGTGACCGCACTGTTCGCCGGGCCCTCGGGCACCGGCAAGACGATGGCTGCAGAGGCGCTGGCCCATGAGCTCCGGCGTGACCTGATGGTCGTCGACCTCAGCCAGGTGGTGAGCAAGTTCTACGGGGAGACCGAGAAGAACCTGGCGCTGTTGTTCGCCGCCGCAGAGGCTGGCTCGGTGTTGCTGTTCGACGAGGGGGACGCACTGTTCGGGCGCCGGACCACGGTGCACACCAGCCACGACCGGTACGCCAATCTCGAGGTGGCCTACCTCCTCCAACGTCTGGACACCTTCGACGGGATCGCGATCCTCACCACCAACGCACGCGACAACGTCGATCCGGCGTTCATCCGGCGGATGCGATTCGTGGTGACCTTCCCGTTCCCCGACCCGGCCCAGCGTTCCCGCCTGTGGAGTCTGGCTTTCCCGGTCGGCGTACCCACCGACGGTCTGTCCTACGAGCGTTTGGGGCAGTTGGCGGTCAGCGGCGGCACCATCACCCAACTCGCGGTGCATGCGGCCTTCATCGCCGCCGACGAGGGATCCGCGGTGACGATGCGACACGTCCTGGACGCTGCACGGATCGAATGCGACAAGCTGGAGCGGCCGCTGGCGGCCAGTGAGATCAAGGACTGGGTATGAGCCCGGCTCCGGCGGGTCCACCGGCCAGTTCCACGGCGCTGGGGCTCTCGGGAGCCAGTCAGCCCCTCGAGCCGGGTGTCCGGGACCTGCTGTCCACGTCCTTCGGGCACGACTTCTCGCCGGTCCGTATCCATGCCGGGCCCGAGGCGGCTCAGGCGACGCGCGAAACGGGGGCTCTGGCCTACACCGTCGGCCACGACGTGGTCTTCTCAGCGGGCAACTACGACCCCCTGACCAGCCGGGGACGTGGCCTGATCGCCCATGAACTGGCCCACGTGGCCCAGCACCGCGGTCGCGCCTACGCCCCGAACTTCCTGGTTGCCCACCCCACCGCGTCCGTGCCTGTCGCCGACCGTCGGCTGGAACGGCAGGCCCACACCGCCGCTCGTCTGGCCGGCGGCGGCACCCGTTTGCCCGCCAACTGGGCGTGGGAGAAGGCCCGGAGCCCGTTCGTCGGCAGGACCGAGACGACACCCTCCGGATGGGCGGCACCACCAGCGCCGTACGACGTCGAGTACGCCGGCGGCTCCCGCACCATCACCTCTGAGCAGTGGAGCGCCGAGGACCCCGCGGTTGCGCGGATCAATCTGGGGGAGTTCCGGGTGCCTCAGCGGAAGGGACCCTGGGCCGCGGAGTACGACCGGATCGCCCGAGCAGGCGGACTACAAGCCACGATCGCGGTCGATCCGGCCCGGCGGATCCGGGCCGACATGTGGCAGCAGCGAGCACCCACCTCGCAACTGCGGAACCTGTGGCTTCTGCGCGTCGGTTGGACCGCAGCGCAAGCGGCGCAGTGGTGGCACGACGCCGGGGGCACCGCGAGCGCCGGAGGCGCCTTCTCGCCTGCCACCAGTGGCGGGTCGGCGCAGATCGATCACGTCGTCGAGCTGCAACTCGGGGGCACGAACGTCCCTGAGAACCTCGCCCCCCACACCGGTCCCGACAACGAGGCCAGTGGGCGCGAGATCTGGGCGATGATGCGTGGGGCGGCTCAGAGTGCCGCGACCCAGATCACGGGACGGCCCGGCGGGCGGGCTCTGCGAAGCCTGTCGTTGTCGTTCTCCTCTGCGGCGCAGGACGGCGCCTACGAGAATGCCTCGGCGCTGGCGGCGCTGCCCCAGGCAGCGGATGCTCGCGACGCCGTCATCGCGGCTCGGCGCGGTACGGCGGTCACGGCCCTTCAGGTGCACTTCACGGCCCTGGCCGACAGCGTGGCGGGAACCCGTCCGAGTGCAGAAGACCGCAGCGCCGCGGCGGCTGCTGTCGCCGCACTGTCCGAGTATCCGCTGGCCGCAGGACCGAGCACGGCGACGCTGCGGGTGCCAGCCACACCCGGATCTCAGCCCGACCTCATCGAGAACTCCGAAGTGCCGGCCAATCACGCCGCACGGGAGCTGATCAGCGGGCTCGCCCTGGCTCACTTGACACGTCCTGTTCGTGAGCGGGGGGCACACGTCATCGAGGGGTGGTTGGGAGACGACGAGAAGCATCCGGCGCGCGCGGGCACACGTATTCCGCTGTCTCTTCGCAGCGAAGCCGACAAGAAGATTGCCCTGCGAGTGACCCAACCTGGGGGAGTACTCCGGCTCCAAGGTGGTACCAAACGCCTGTCCTTCACCTATCCCTATCTGTCGGCCGGAACGCTCGACCTCACCACCGACGACGTCGGCAACCTGACGGGCCACGGCTCGCTCATCCCCAGCGTTCCGCTGCTGCGCCGGGTCCCGATCACCGTCGACTGGGACAGCCAGGGATTCCGCGGCTCCGTGCAAGCACCCACCGACCAGCTGTCCCTGCCGCCCTTCCGGATCACCGAGGCCGCGCTCACCGTGAATCTGGCGCCCGAGTTGTCGGCGGGCGGACACGTGGCCTTCGAACTGGGCCGCCACGCGCAGGGACGGATCGAGGCGGGCGCCGACGCCCAGGGGTTCTTCGCCCGCGGCAACGTCACCGCCACCATCCCGGGCCTGGACGCGGCCGAGGGTCGGGTGGAGTACCGCCCCGCCACCGGGCTGAGCGGCTTCGTGGTCGTCCACGCCTCACGGCCCTCGGGATTGGTGCGCTCGGGGGAGGCCCGATTCGACTTCACCCGCACCGGATGGACCGTCGGCGGACAGGTCGATGTGATGTTGCCGGGCGATTCACCGGCTCAGCTCACGGTGCGCAAGGACGGCGAGCGCATCATCTATGCGGGCCGCGCCACCCTGAACGTGCCCGGACTGCGGCCGGTCGACGTCGCGTTGCGCTACGACGGCGAACGACTCTCCGGCACGGCGCGGACAACGTTCACCGTGCTCGGAGCCAACGGTGAGATGGAGTTGCGTTACCGGGAGGGTCGATTCTCCGGGACAGGATCGATCGCCCTGCAACGCGGCCGGTTCTCGGGCCGGCTCGAGGCGACGATGGACCAACAGGGCCGTCTCAGTGGCAGGGGAACCGGGTCCCTGGTCATCCGACCCGGCCTGGTCGCCACGATCGGCATCGAATACGGAACCGACCGACGTCTGAAGACCACCGGGGAACTCCGCTTCCCGCCGTACCGGTTCCTCGAGCCGCGCGGCAACCGGTATCAACTGTTCCAACGCAGCCTGCCCGACATCCCGCTGTTCGCCATCCCCACACCGATCGGCTCTGTCGGTCTGGTTGCCCGCATCGGGGGCGGCATGGCCGCGCACTATCGGTTCGGACCCGGGGAGATCCGAGACATGGTGATCCGGGCGACGCTCTACCCCCTCGAGGACGACCTGCAGGCCGAACTCAGCGCGTCGGCGCGGCTCGTGCTGCCCGCGGAAGCTGGCCTGGAACTCTCGGTGCGTGCCGGTATCGGCGCTTCGGTGGCTATTGCCAGCGCCACCGGTGGGATCACCGTGACCGGCGGCGTGGTGTTGCGCGGTGGTCTGGACGCCAGCGCTTCGCTGACCTATGCGCGGGACCTGCTCACCTTCGACGCGCGGGCTCGGATACAGGTCGAACCGGTCCTCACGCTGCGGATCGAGGCGGACGTCATGATCGAGGCAGTCGCCGCCGGTCCCTGGCGATGGCCTTACGAGTTAGCTTCTTACAGCTATCCCACGGGGTTGACCTTCGGCATGGTCGCACCGTTCAGCTACCGCAGTGACCAGGCCCTCCGCCTTCCGTCGGCGAGCGATATCGAATGGATCGTGCCCCAGATCGACGTCGCCGCGCTGGCCACCCAGATCGGGGGGCAGGTACGACGAGGGATCGGCTTCTGAGGTGCCGGTTTGACAGCCTCGATCATGCTTGAGGGGTGACCTACTCACCCGAGCTCCGTGCATTGGCTGCTGCCCACGACGTGGGATGCGAGTACGAAGGATCCGACCGGAAGATGGTGTACGTCGACCCGGAACTGGTCGTTGCCGTCCTCGAGATGCTCGGCGTGGATGCCTCCACCCCAGAGACGATTCGTCGGGAACTGGACATAGTCCGCGAGCGCTCGGACCGCGTTTCGCTGCCGCCGACGATCGTGATGCTCGAAGGCGACTCACGAGCGCTGGAGGTCCCGGCTCGAGTGCTGCTCGAGGACGGGACCCAGCTACCGGAGAGCGACGCGCTGCCTGGTGACCTACCCCTGGGCTGGCACCGGGTGATCAGCGCGGAGCAGGACGTCACCCTGATCGTCGCTCCGGCCCGGATGCCCGGCATCGATCTCGCCTGGGGATGGATGCTGCAGCTCTACTCCCTGCGATCTGCCCACTCATGGGGGATGGGCGACTTCGGAGATCTCGCCGACTTCGCGCACCGCGCGGCCACCGAACAGGGAGCCGGGGTGATCCTCGTGAACCCTGTCCAGGCCGTCGCTCCGACCCACCCGATCCAGCGCTCGCCGTACTCCCCGGCAAGCCGGCGCTTCGCCAACCCGATCTATCTACGAGTCCAGTCGATTCCGGCCTTCGTCGGTGCCGAGGCGGACACTCGCGCAGCCGTGCTGGCCCAGGCTCCGGAGTCGGACACCGAGCTGATCGATTACGACGCGGTGTGGGAGGCCAAGCTGAACGCGCTGGAGATCCTGTGGGCCACCGGACCCGAGCGCTCGAACAACGACGACCCCGAGCTCGCGGACTTCGCCACGTTCTCCGCCATCGCCGAACAGCACGGGGGTGACTGGCGGGACTGGCCGGAGGAACTACAGGACCCGGCGGGCCAGGCTGTCTCCGGACTGCGGACGAGGCTGGCTGACCGCATCGCCTTCCACTCCTGGCTCCAGGAGCTCTGTCGAGCACAGTTGAATGCTGCTCGAGACGCGGCGCGGGACGGCGGGATGGGCGTCGGAATAGTCCACGACCTTCCCGTCGGCGTCAGTGCAGGGGGCGCCGACACCTGGTCACAGCGTGAGATGTTCGCGCCCTCGGTCCGGGTCGGCTGCCCGGCCGATTCGTTCAACGAACTGGGACAGGACTGGGGCCTTCCCCCGTTCCGGCCGGCCGAACTGGCCCAAGCGGGCTACGCGCCCTTCCGTGAGGTGGTGCGCAGTGTGTTGCGCCATGCCGACGGCATCCGCATCGACCACATCGCCGGCTTGTGGAGGTTGTGGTGGATCCCGCCGGGGGAGCCCGCTCACCGGGGGACCTACGTGCACTACGACGCGGAAGCGATGCTCGCCGTCCTGAGCCTGGAAGCTCACCGAGCGGGAGCGATCATCGTCGGTGAGGATCTGGGCACGGTCGAGAAGATCGTCACCCGCACGATGCACGACCGCGGGATGCTGAGTTCCGCCGTGCTCTGGTTCGAACGCGACTGGGATGCGCCCGGAGAGCCGTTCCTCGCTCCCGCAGACTGGGAACCCGAGACGATGGCGAGCATCACCACCCACGATCTTCCGACCGCCGCGGGGTGGTTGGAGGCCGACCACGTCAGCCTGCGCGCGTCGCTCGACCTCATCGAGGGGTCGGCCGACGAGGCTTTCGCGGCTGCCGCCAGCGACCGATCAGCGCTCATGGATCTCCTCGGTCGTGAGGGCATCCCCACCGAGAGCCCCATTGTCGCGCTGCACGCCGTGATTGCTCGCGCGACCTCACGCCTGGTTCTCAGCGCACCCGCCGACGCCGTCGGGGAGCGGCGGCAGCCCAATCTGCCCGGCACGATCGATGAGTACCCCAACTGGCGCATCCCCCTGACGGTGTCGCTCGAAGAGTTCTTCGAGGACCCCCAGGTCAAAGCGGCGGTCGAACCGCTGCGCGCTGCCCGACCGCACACTGACCCGGGCTGAGCCGGGCCACACCTGACTGGACCAGCAGACACCATAGAATTGGTCGAGCCGAACCGGTCAGTGTTGGCTGGTCATTCAGTCGCCGCAACTGTGGCGACACCAGATCGAGGAGAATCGTGCGCGCCTGGCCCGGAAACGCCTACCCATTTGGTGCCACGTACGACGGCGTGGGCACCAACTTTGCGCTGTACTCCGAGGTCGCCGAGAAGGTCGAACTGTGTCTCTTCGACGACGAGGGCAACGAGACGAGACTGATCCTCGACGACGTGAGCGGGTTCGTTCACCACGGCTACGTTTCCGGGGCAGGCCCCGGGCAGCGCTACGGCTACCGGGTCCACGGACCCTACGAGCCCGAGAAGGGCCTCCGCTGCAACCCCAACAAGCTCCTCGTCGACCCCTACGCCAAGGCGTTCTCGGGCGGCGTCGACTGGCACGAATCGCTGTTCGGCTACGAGTTCGACGACCCGGACGAGCGCAACGACCTCGACTCCGCCGGGCACGTGCCGTACTCGCTTGTCGTGAGCCCGTTCTTCGACTGGGCCAACGACCGGGCTCCCAAGACGCCGTACAACGAATCGGTCATCTACGAGGCACACGTCAAGGGGCTGACCATGCAGCACCCGGGGGTCCCCGAGCACCTCCGCGGCACGTACGCCGGGATCGCGCACCCCACGATCGTCAAACACCTCACCGACCTGGGGGTCACCGCGATCGAACTGCTGCCCGTGCACCAGTTCATCACCGACCATGGCTTGACCGAACGTGGACTGCGCAACTACTGGGGCTACAACACGATCGGCTTCTTCGCCCCGCACGACGCCTACGCCGCCGAACCGGCCGGACAGGTCCAGGAGTTCAAGCGCATGGTCCGGACGCTGCACGAGGCCGGCATCGAGGTGATCCTCGACGTGGTCTACAACCACACCGCCGAGGGCAACCACCTCGGACCGACCCTGTCGATGAAGGGCATCGACAACCAGTCCTACTACCGCCTGGTGGAGGACGACGAGCAGTTCTACATGGACTACACCGGAACCGGTAACTCCCTGAACGTCCGCAGCCCGCACACGCTGCAACTGATCATGGACTCCCTGCGCTACTGGGTCACCGAGATGCACGTCGACGGATTTCGGTTCGACCTCGCCGCGACCCTGGCCCGTGAGTTCTACGACGTCGACAAGCTCTCCACCTTCTTCGAACTGGTCCAACAGGATCCCGTCGTCAGCCAGGTCAAGCTCATCGCCGAGCCGTGGGACATCGGCCCGGGGGGCTACCAGGTGGGTGGCTTCCCGCCGCTGTGGACCGAGTGGAACGCGGAGTACCGCGACGTCGTGCGCGACTTCTGGCGTGGGGAGCCGGCGACCCTGGGCGAGTTCGCCTCCCGGATCACCGGATCGTCCGACCTCTATCAGGACAACGGCCGGCGGCCCTACGCCTCGATCAACTTCGTCACGGCCCACGACGGGTTCACCCTGAACGACCTGGTGTCCTACCAGGACAAGCACAACGAAGCGAACGGTGAGGACAGCCGTGACGGCGCCGACGACAACCGTTCCTGGAACTGTGGCGTCGAGGGCCCGACCGACGATCCGGAGGTCCTGGCCCTCCGGGCGGGTCAGCGGCGAAACCTGTTGGCCACCCTGCTGCTCTCCCAGGGGGTGCCCATGATCCTGCACGGGGACGAGATGGGGCGCACCCAGCAGGGCAACAACAACGCCTACTGCCAGGACAACGAGCTCTCCTGGGTCGACTGGAGCTTGGCGGAGGCCAATGATTCCCTGGTGCAGTTCACCGGGGCACTCACCGAGTTCCGCAAGAACCATCCGGTGTTCCGCCGGCGCAAGTTCTTCGAGGGCAAGCCGATCCGCAAGAAGGACGAACTGCGGGACATCGCCTGGTTCACCCCGGCCGGTGAGGAGATGACCGAACAGAACTGGGACGACGGCTTCGGCAAGTCGATCGTGGTGTTCCTCAACGGTGATGCGATCGCCGACCGGAACGCCCACGGCGAGCGCGTGGTGGACGAGTCGTTCCTGGTGGCCTTCAACGCCCACCACGAGGACATCGAGGCCACGCTGCCGGAGGAGGACTACGGCCCGGGCTGGAGCGTCGTCATCGACAGCGCGTCGGGCACCGTGGGCAGTGCTCCGCTCGGTGACCTTGGTGACGTCGTCGCGGCCGGCGGGACGGTCAACCTCCCGGGCCGCTCGCTCGTCGTACTCCAGCGGGTGTCGCCGTGATGCAGCGGACGGTCGGCTCATGACGGTGCCGTCGTCCACCTACCGGTTGCAGATGCGGCCGGACTTCGGCTTCCAGGACGCCCGAGCGGTCGTTGACTACCTCGATGCTCTCGGTGTCGGCGCCGTCTACGTCTCCCCGGTCCTCGACGCGACTCCGGGGTCGACGCACGGCTACGACGTCACCGATCCGCGGGTCGCGCGGCCGGCTCTGGGCGGAGAGCTGGCTCGGCGGGACCTCACAGGCGCGCTGCGTTCTGCCGCCATGGGGCTGGTGGTCGACATCGTGCCGAACCACATGTCCATCGAGGTGCCTTCGGCCAACCCGTTCTGGTGGGACGTGTTGGCGAAGGGCCCGGCCTCACCGTTCGCGCACTGGTTCGACATCGACTGGAGTCGCAGACGCGTCCTCGTGCCCGTCCTGGGGTCGGACGCCGACGTCGAGAAACTTCAGGTCCACGACGGCGAACTCGGCTACTTCGACCACCGGTTCCCGATCTCCGGCTCCGCCGACGGCACCGCGCAGGAGATCCACGACCGTCAGCACTACGAGTTGGTCGATTGGCGGCGGGGGAACGCCGAACTCAACTATCGACGGTTCTTCGACATCACCACTCTGGCTGCGGTGTCGGTCGAGGAACGAGACGTCTTCGACGCGGTGCACGCCGAGGTGCTGCGCTGGGTGGCCGACGGCGAGGTCACCGGACTGCGGGTGGACCACCCCGACGGGCTCGCCGATCCCACGTCGTACGCCCAGTGGCTGCGAGCCGCTGCCCCCGAGGCGTGGATCGTCGTCGAGAAGATCCTGCACCCCGGCGAGCCCCTCCCGGACGCGTGGCCGGTGGACGGCACCACCGGGTACGACGCCCTCGGTGAGATCTCCGGGGTGTTGGTCGACCCCACAGGGGAGGCGCCGCTGACCGCGCTCGCAGCCGGCCTCGGGCAAGACACCGACTTCGCGAGGGTGGAGGAGACCGCGCGACGGATGGTGACCGATCACATCCTGGTCGCCGAGGTACGACGGATCGCGGGCCTCGTGGCCGGCATCCCGACCGCGTCCGCTCGAGAAGCCGTGGCCGAGATCATGATCGCCTTCGCCGTCTATCGGTCCTATCTGCCTGCCGTGAGCGACACCTGGACCGACGCGATCGCCCGGGCTCGGGAGCGTCGGCCGGACTTGGCGCCGGCACTCGAGGCCATCGACCAGCAGGTCACCGGTGAACCCGGAGGCGAACTCGCCACGCGCATCCAGCAGACCTCCGGCATGGTCGTGGCCAAGGGGACCGAGGACACCACGTTCTACCGCTACACGCGGTTCGCCGCCCTCAACGAGGTCGGAGGCTCGCCGGGACGATGGGGGATCGGCGTCGAGGAGTTCCACCGGCTCGCGACCGCCCGCGCCGCGGATGCCCCGGCGACGATGACGACGTTGACCACCCACGACACCAAACGGTCCGAGGACACCCGAGCCCGGATGCTCGTGTTGGCCGAGGTCGCGGACTCCTTCGCGTCTGCGGTGCGGGACTGGTCGGTCCGCTGCGGTCTGAGCGAACCCTCCCTCGACCTCCTGGCGTGGCAGACCCTGGTGAGCGCCTGGCCGATCAGCGACCAGCGGCTCGTCGACTACCTGCTCAAGGCCGCGCGCGAGTCGAAACTCCGCACGACCTGGACGGAGACCGACGAGCAGTTCGAGGACGAGATCCGGGCGTGGCCCGCCCTGGTCCGCGCGGAGGTAGGTGCCGACGTCGCGGGATTCGTGAGCCGGATCGAGGCGACCGGCTGGACGAACTCGCTGAGCCAGAAGGTCATTCAGCTCACCGCCCCGGGCGTTCCGGACGTCTATCAGGGCACCGAGCTGTGGGACTTCTCGCTGGTGGACCCGGACAACCGTCGGCCGGTCGACTACGACCTGCGCCGTGACCTTCTCGAGCAGTTCGATGCTGGCCTCGTCCCTCAGGTCGACGCATCCGGGGCGGCCAAGATGTTCGTCGTCCAACGAACCCTCCTCCTACGGCGCGACCACCCGGAGTATTTCGACCGATACACACCTCTGGCGGCTGAGGGATCGGCGGCGGACCACGCGATCGCCTATCAGCGCAGCGACGATCTCGTCGTGGTCGCAACGCGCCTACCCGTCGGCCTCGACGAGCGCGGCGGCTGGGGCGACACGATCCTCCGGCTCGGTGGTGCGACGTGGACCGATGCCTTCACCGGTCACCGGATCGACGGCGACGAGGCACGACTGGCCGAGGTCCTCGACCACTTCCCGGTCGCGCTTCTGGTGCGGGACTAGGTTTCCCCCATGCCGTTTTCTGTCTGGTGTCCTGAGCTCGCCCGAGTGCGCGTCGTCGTCGACGGCGCAACCCACGAGATGGCACGTGGCGAGGCAGGTTGGTGGCACAGCGATGTCGCAGGCGTCGACTACGCCTTCCTCCTCGAGGACGACGAGACACCGCTACCGGACCCACGGTCGCTGTGGCAGCCCCACGGCGTACACGCAGCGTCGCGGACCTATGACCACGACACTTTCCAGTGGACCGATCAGACCTGGTCGGGCATGCCACTCGAAGGTTCTGTGGTCTACGAGATGCACATCGGCACGTTCACCGCAGACGGAACCTTCGACTCCGCGGTCCAACGACTCGACCACCTCGTCGACCTCGGCGTGGACCTGGTCGAGGTGCTGCCCGTCAACTCCTTCGACGGTCCCGACGGCTGGGGGTACGACGGTGTCCTGTGGGGAGCGGTCCACGAGCCGTACGGCGGCCCCGACGGTTTCAAGCGCTTCGTCGACGCCTGCCATGCCCGTGGCCTCGGTGTTCTGCTCGATGTGGTCTACAACCACCTCGGACCCTCGGGCGCCTATCTGGGACGCTTCGGCCCCTACTTCGCCGGGCACAACGACTGGGGCCCCGGCCTCAACCTGGACGGTCCGGACTCCGACGAGGTGCGGGCCTACGTCCTGGACAACGCGCTGGGCTGGTTGCGCGACTTCCACGTCGACGGTCTGCGTCTCGACGCCGTCCACGCGCTGGTGGACCGGCGGGCGCTGACCCTGTTGGAGACCCTGTCGACGGAGGTCTTGGCCCTCGCTGAGGCGGCGGGTCGCCCACTCACGCTGATCGCCGAAAGCGACCTGAACGACCCGCGGATGGTCGTTCCCCGGGCCGCCCACGGACTCGGGATGGATGCGCAGTGGTCCGATGACCTGCACCACGCGCTGCACGTCCGTCTGACCGGCGAGACGGAGGGCTACTACGCCGACTTCGAGACACCCGGTGCGCTGTCCAAGACCCTGCGCGGTGCGTTCTTCCACGACGGCACCTGGTCGTCGTTCCGGGGTCGGACGCACGGGCGCCCGGTAGACATCGACGACGTCGCGGGCTCGGCCTTCCTGGCCTACCTGCAGAACCACGACCAGATCGGCAACCGTGCCGCCGGTGACAGAATCTCCTCGACCATCTCACCGGGCCTCCTGGCCTGTGGGGCCGCGATCGTGCTTCTCGGGCCCTACACGCCGATGCTGTTCATGGGGGAGGAATGGGGCGCCTCCACACCCTGGCAGTTCTTCGCCTCGTTCCCCGATCCCGACCTGGCCGACGCGGTGCGCACCGGGCGGCGCCGCGAGTTCAGTCGCCACGGGTGGAAGGAGTCCGACGTACCCGACCCCATGTCGCCGGCCACGTTCGAACGCTCGAAGCTCGACTGGTCCGAGACGACCGGGTCCGGTCACGCCGAGATCCTCGACCTCTACCGACGTCTGATCGCCCTCCGACGGTCCCATCCCGACCTCTCCGACCCCTCGTTGCGCGACTTCCGCGTCGAGGAGGGGGACTCCTGGATGGTCATGCACCGCGGATCTCTCCAGGTCAGAGTCGACTTCGCCGCCGAATCATTCGAGGTGGTCGAGGCTGGGACCGGGCGCCAGATCCTGAGCCACTGACCCATCGGTCCAGCCGACGTCTGGTCTGGCCACCGCTACGCACTGTTTCGACCTCCCTGACCCGCGTCATCTGAAAGGCTTCACCCCATGGCCACGCACCCCACCCCCGACGCCCAGGTGCTCGCGGGTAGACCGTTTCCGCTCGGCGCCCACCCGGAAGCGGGCGGCGTACGTTTCGCGGTGGACAGCAGGGTCGCCGAACGGGTCGAGGTCTGCCTGATCGACGACGACGGCACGGAGCGACGGATCGAATTGCCGGAGCGGACCTTCGGTGTGTGGCACGGGTTGGTCCCCGGTGTGACCCCCGGACAGAAGTACGGCTTCCGCGTGCACGGACCCTACGACCCCGCCGCGGGGATGAGGTGTAACCCCCAGAAGCTCCTCGTCGACCCCTACGCCCGCCGGATCAGCGGGACGGTGACGGACATCGAGGCCGCGCACGGGTACGCCGGTGATCACGAAGGCGTCGAACCCTCGCCGGTGGACTCGTTGGGCAGCGTTCCGCTCAGCGTCGTGACCAGTCCCGGAGGACCAGACACCGGGGTGAAACCGGAGGTCCCCTTCGAGGAGACGGTGATCTACGAGCTACACGTCAAGGGCTTCACCGCACAGCACCCCGACGTGCCGGAGCCGTTGCGCGGCACCTACCTCGGTATCGCCCATCCCGCAGTGATCGAGCACCTCCTGCGGCTCGGGATCACGAGCGTCGAGCTGCTCCCGGTCCAGTCGTTCGCCGACGAACCCTCGCTGATCCGCGCCGGTCGACACAACTATTGGGGCTACTCCCCGCTGGGCTTCTTCGCTCCGCACGCCGGCTACGCCAGCGAGCCCGGTCGTGAGGTGGAGGAGTTCCGCACCATGGTGGCCGCCCTGCACGCTGCGGGGATCGAGGTCATCATCGACGTCGTCTACAACCACACCTGCGAGGGCGGACCGGACGGACCGACGCTGAGCTTCCGCGGCTATGAGGCGCCGGCCTACTACCTGCACGACGAGGACGGTCACATGGCCGACCGGACCGGGTGCGGCAACACCCTCGAGGCGAGCTCGCCCACGGTGATCCGGCTGGTCACCGACTCACTTCGGTACTGGGCGACCGAGTTGGGGGTGGACGGATTCCGGTTCGACCTCGCCAGCACGATGGGACGACCGAACGGTGGTGCGTTCGATCCCGACTCGGCGTTGCTGACCGCGATCACGACCGACCCGGTGCTGTCCCGGTGCAAACTCATCGCCGAGCCCTGGGACGCGACCGGTGAGGGGTACAAGGTCGGGAAGTTCGGTGCCCAGTGGGCCGAGTGGAACGGCATCTATCGCGACACCGTCCGCGACTTCTGGCGCGGCGCCGCAGGAGGTGTCGACGACTTGGCGAGTCGGCTCTCCGGGTCCTCCGATCTCTATGACCACACGTTGCGCCGGCCGTGGCAGTCGATCAACTTCATCGATGCCCACGACGGCTTCACCCTGCGGGATCTGGTCTCGTACGACGACAAGCACAACGAGGCCAACGGCGAGGAGAACCGCGACGGAACCAACGACAACCGCTCGTGGAACCACGGCGTCGAGGGGGAGACCGACGACGTCGAGGTCCTGTCGCTGCGAGCGCGCCAGGCCCGCAACCTGTTCGCCACCCTCATGCTCTCGACCGGTACGCCGATGTTCGTGGCCGGCGACGAGCGGTGGCGGACTCAGGGCGGCAACAACAACGCCTACAACCTCGATGACCCCACCTCGTGGATCGACTGGACGGAGACCGACGAGGCCAACGACATGCTGGCCTTTTCGCGTCGGGTCGTCCACCTGCGCGCCAGCAGCCCTGCGCTGCGGCAACCGGAGTTCTTCGAGGGCCGGACCACGCCGACCGGCCACCCGGACCTGATCTGGTTGCGACCCGACGGCAAGGAACTCGAGACGGCCGATTGGGAGCAGAACGACAGCCGGTTCCTCGGCATGTGGATCGATGGCTCGAACAGTCAATCGCGCACCCGCGAGGGCGAGTTGTTGGCGGACCACTCGTGGCTGCTGCTGATGCACGCGGGCGCCGAGCCGATCGACGTCGTACTCCCGGGGGTCGAGTTCGGGGAAACCTTCGAACCGACACTCGACACGACGAACCCGGATGGGGCGCCGACCTCGGCGGATCCTCTCGCCGCCGGTGGTTCGTTGAGGCTCAGCGCGCGGTCGCTACTGCTGCTCAAGGCCCCCCGCAGTGACTAGTCCACAGCAGATCTCGACCTTTCACGGGTGTCTGTGGACCGAGCCTCGCTGATAGAGTCGATGTGACGCACGCCACCGACGTACGGGAGCCCACCGGATGACTGGCCGACTCGGCATCGACGAAGTACGACCCCTGTCCGGAGACGGCACCTACCCATCGAAGGCGGTGGTGGGCGAGCACGTTCCCATCTCGGCCCTCGTGTGGCGTGAGGGCCACGACGCGGTCTCCGCGACAGTCGTGTGGCGTGGTCCGGGGGACAGCGCCGACCGGACGACCCGCATGTATGAGCAGATCGCGAGCACCGATCTGTTCACCGCCACCATCGTCCCCGAAGCGGTCGGTCTCTGGACCTTCCGGATCGATGCCTGGAGCGATCCTTGGACGACTATCCGTGACGCCATCGTGGTCAAGCTGGGGGTCGGACAGAACGCCGATGATCTCGCCAACGACCTCGAACTGGCCGCTCAACTCCTGGACGAGGTGGCCGGGCGCAAGGATCGTCGCAAGCACAAGTCGACGTTGAACGGCGCCGCCACAGCCCTGCGAGCCTCGGAGCAGCCGCTCGGGGTCCGCACCGGTCCGGTCCTGTCCGACGATGTGCACCAGATCATGCACGCCTTCCCGGTGCGCCAGGTGGTGACCGAGGGGGCGACCCACTCGATCTGGGTCGACCGTGTCCGCGCGGCGTACGGCTCCTGGTACGAATTCTTCCCGCGCTCCACTGGCGGGGTGGACGCCTCCGGTACGCCGATCCACGGGACCTTCAAGACAGCCACCAAGGAACTCGACCGGGTGGCCGACATGGGTTTCGACGTGGTCTACCTCCCTCCGATCCATCCGATCGGGCGGGTCAATCGCAAGGGACCCAACAACTCGTTGACTCCGGGCCCGAGCGATCACGGCTCACCCTGGGCGATTGGGGCAAGCGAGGGCGGCCACGACGCGATCCACCCGGACCTCGGCACCGAGAAGGACTTCCGCGCGTTCGTCAAACGAGCCGCGGCACTGAAGATGGAGGTGGCCCTCGACCTGGCCCTCCAGGTGGCACCCGACCATCCCTGGGTAGAGGCCCACCCCGAGTTCTTCACGACCCTTCCGGACGGCACCATCGCCTACGCCGAGAACCCACCCAAGAAGTACCAGGACATCTATCCACTGAACTTCGACAACGATCGTCAGGCGATCTACGACGAGATGCTGCGGGTCACGCTGCACTGGGTCGAACGCGGCATCCGCGTGTTCCGGGTGGACAACCCCCACACCAAGCCACCGGACTTCTGGGCCTGGTTGATCGACTCGGTCAAAGCCGACCATCCCGACGTCCTGTTCCTCGCCGAGGCGTTCACCCGTCCTGCGCGGCTGTGGGGCCTGGCGAGGCTCGGATTCACCCAGAGTTACACCTACTTCACCTGGCGTATCACCAAGACCGAGTTGACCGAGTTCGGTACCGATCTGCGCGATCACTGGGACGTGGGACGACCCAACCTGTTCGTCAACACCCCGGACATCCTTCCCGAGCACCTGCAGGTCGGCGGTCCGGCGATGTTCGCCATCCGGGCCGCGCTCGCTGCCACGTTGGCTCCCACCTGGGGCGTCTACTCGGGTTTCGAGCTCTACGAGCACGAGGCGGTCAAACCGGGAGGTGAGGAGTACCTCGACTCGGAGAAGTACGAACTGCGTCCACGCGACTACGCCGCCGCGCTCGCCGCCGGAGAGTCCTTGCAGCCGTGGCTGACGCGGCTCAACGAGATCCGGCGTGCGCACCCGGCGCTCCAGCAGATGCGCACGCTCTGCTTCCACCACGTCGACAACGACGCCCTGCTCGCTTACTCCAAGCGCGACCCTGCCACCGGTGACACGGTGGTCGTCGTGGTCTCGCTGGATCCTGTGGGCACGCGTGAGGGAACGCTCTGGCTCGACCTCGCCGCGCTGGGCTTCGGCCCCGGGGAAGCCCTACAGGCCCATGACGAGGTCACCGGCGAGACCTACCAATGGGGCGACTCCAACTACATCCGCCTCGACCCCGCACGTGCGGTGGCGCACGTCCTCAGTCTTTCCCATCACTCGACCGAACGCAGCTGACTTCATGACGCAGAGCTTCCAGTGGCCCGCCAGCATCGGCGAGTTGGACCTACACCTCCTCAGCGAGGGCCGACACGAACGTCTGTGGGAGGTCCTCGGCGCTCATCCTCGGACCTACGACGGACCCGACGGACCCACGGACGGAACCTCGTTCGCGGTCTGGGCCCCGAACGCGCAAAGTGTCCGGGTCGCCGGTGACTTCAACTACTGGGGCGGGGACGAGCACCCGCTCCGACCGATCGGCTCGGGGGTCTGGGACCTGTTCGTGCCGGGGGTCGGGCCGGGCACCGCCTACAAGTTCAAGATCCAGGGCCCCGACGGCGCCTGGCGCGAGAAGGCCGACCCCATGGCTTTCGGCACCGAGGTGCCACCGATGACGGCATCGGTGGTGACGGGCTCCACGCACACGTGGCTCGACGCTGCCTGGACCGCCAAGCGGTCCGAACGCTCGCCGCTGGAATCGCCGATGAGCGTTTACGAGGTGCATCTGGGCTCTTGGCGTCCCGGATTGGGCTACCGGGAGTTGGCCGTGGAACTCGGCGCCTATCTCGCCGACACCGGTTTCACCCATGTCGAGTTGATGCCCGTCGCCGAGCACCCGTTCGGAGGATCCTGGGGGTACCAGGTCACGTCGTACTACGCGCCGACCTCCAGGTTCGGAAGCCCTGACGACTTCCGTTGGTTCGTCGACCAGCTCCACCAACAGGGCTTCGGCGTCATTGTCGATTGGGTGCCGGCCCACTTCCCCAAGGACGAGTGGGCGCTGGCCCGCTTCGACGGGACGCCGCTCTACGAGCACGCCGATCCGCGACGGGGCGAACAGCCCGACTGGGGGACGCTGGTCTTCGACTTCGGCCGTCACGAGGTTCGCAACTTCCTGGTCGCCAACGCGCTCTACTGGTTCGAGGAGTTCCACCTCGACGGCCTTCGGGTCGACGCGGTTGCCTCCATGCTCTACCTCGACTACTCCCGCGAGGACGGGCAGTGGGCGCAGAACGTTCACGGGGGTCGCGAGAACCTCGAGGCGGTGCAACTACTGCAGGAGCTCAACGCGACGGTCTACAAGCACCACCCGCACGTCATGATGATCGCCGAGGAGTCCACGGCCTGGCCGGGGGTCAGCCGGCCGACGGACGGGGGAGGGCTCGGGTTCGGTTTCAAGTGGAACATGGGCTGGATGCACGACACGCTGTCCTACCTCGGCCACGAACCGGTGCACCGTTCGTACCACCACGGTGAGATGACCTTCGCGATCGACTACGCGTTCACCGAGAACTTCGTGCTGCCGTTGTCCCACGACGAAGTCGTCCACGGCAAGGGGTCCCTGTGGGGGCGCATGCCCGGTGATGCGTGGAACAAGGCCGCCGGGGTCCGTGGCCTGCTGGCGTTCATGTGGGCGCATCCCGGCAAGCAGATGCTGTTCATGGGCGGTGAGTTCGGTCAGGAGTCCGAGTGGGCCGAGTCGGAGTCTTTGGCGTGGGCGGAACTCGACGACCCGCTGCACAGTGGGATCCTGCACCTCGTCAGGGACCTCAACGCCACCTATCGGGGGGCCTCGGCGCTGTGGAGCCAGGACAACGTTCCCGACGGTTTCCGGTGGGTCGACGCCAGCGACACCGGCGGGAACGTCATCTCCTTCGTCCGCATCGGAGCCGACGGATCCCAGGTCGTCTGCGTCGCGAACTTCTCCGGTCAACCCCACCACGACTACCGAGTGGGTCTGCCTGCGACCGGCACGTGGCGAGAGGTCATCAACACAGATGCCGAGATCTACGGCGGGTCCGGGGTCGGCAACCTCGGCACCGTGGTCGCCGAGGAGATCCCGGTGCACGGGATGCCGGCCTCGGCAGCGCTGCAACTCCCGCCCGCCGGGGTGCTCTGGCTGGCCCACTGAGCCCCAGCACGGCCCCTTCGATGTCGGGCAGAAGGTGGTCCGGGTTCAGCCGCTGAGAGCTGCGGTGACGACGTCCCGCGCTTCGTCCTGTACTTGCGCGAGGTGCTCGGGACCTTGGAACGACTCGGCGTAGATCTTGTAGACGTCCTCGGTCCCCGAGGGCCGGGCCGCGAACCAGGCCGATTCGGTGGTGACCTTGAGCCCACCGATCGGGGCACCGTTGCCCGGTGCCTCGGTGAGCTTGTTCAGGATCTTCTCCCCGGCAAGTTCGGTGGCCGTCACGTCCTCCGGCGCCAGCGCGGCCAGTTTGGCCTTCTGGGCGCGGTCGGCCGGCGCATCGATCCGGGCGTACGCCGGCTCCCCGTGTTGGGCGACCAGATCTGCGTAGTGCTCGCTCGGGCTGCGACCGGTGGCGGCGAGGATCTCCGAGGCCAGCAGCGCGAGGATCAGACCGTCCTTGTCGGTCGTCCAGGTGCCGCCGTCGCGGCGCAGGAACGAGGCTCCGGCCGACTCCTCGCCGCCGAAGCCGAAGGACCCGTCGATCAGGCCGGGCACGAACCACTTGAACCCGACCGGGACCTCCACCAACGGCTTGTCCAGTGAGTGCGCGACCCTGTCGATCATCGAGGACGAGACCAAGGTCTTGCCGATGCGGGCGGTCTGCGGCCAGTCCGGACGGGCGCCGCCGAACAAATAGCCGATGGCCACGGCGAGGAAGTGGTTGGGGTTCATCAGCCCTGCGTCGGGGGTGACGATGCCGTGCCGGTCGGCGTCGGCGTCGTTGCCGGTGGCGATGTCGTACTGGTCCTTGCGCTCGATCAGCGAGGCCATGGCGGAGGGGGAGGAACAGTCCATCCGGATCTTGCCGTCCCAGTCGAGGGTCATGAACCGCCAGGTCGCGTCGACCAACGGGTTGACCACCGTGAGGTCGAGACGGTGCCGTTCGGCGATCTCGCCCCAGTAGGCCACGCTGGCACCGCCGAGGGGATCGGCCCCGATCCGGACACCTGCCTCCCGGATCCGGTCCAGGTCGAGGACCTGAGGTAGATCGTCGACGTAGGTTCCGAGGAAGTCGTAGGACCCCACGGTTCGACGAGCCTTCTCATAGGTCGTACGACGCACGTCCCCCAGACCGGCAGCGATCAGTTCGTTGGCCCTCTTGGCGATGACGCCGGTGGCGTCGGAGTCGGCCGGTCCGCCGTGAGGCGGGTTGTACTTGAAACCGCCGTCGCCCGGCGGGTTGTGCGACGGCGTCACCACGATCCCGTCGGCGAGGCCGGAGGTCTTGCCCCGGTTGGCGCGGATGATCGCGTGGGAGACCGCCGGAGTGGGGGTGTACCCGTCCCGGTCGTCGACCAGAACCGTGACGTCGTTGGCGACCAACACCTCCAGTGCCGTGGCCCAGGCCGGTTCGGAGAGGCCGTGGGTGTCGCGGCCGATGAACAGGGGGCCGTCGTACCCGGCGTCCTTGCGGTAGTCACAGATGGCCTGGGTGGTCGCCAGGATGTGCGTCTCGTTGAAGGATGTCTTCAGGCTGCTGCCGCGATGACCACTCGTTCCGAACGCGACCTGCTCATCGACGCTCTCCGGGTCGGGGACGCGCGTGTAGTACGCGGTCACCAGGTGTGCGACATCGATGAGGTCCTCCGCACGCGCCGTGGTGCCGGCGCGGGAGTCATTCATCCGGGGACCTGCTGGTCCTTGGCCAACACCGTGAGGCCGTCCTCGACGACGAAGCCTCGGGCCCGGTCTTCTTCGGCGTTCACGCCGATCTGCACCCCGGGCGGAATGACCACGTTCTTGTCGATGATCGAGTTGCGCACCACGGCGCCCTCACCGACGCGCACGCCGGGCAGGAGAACCGAGTCGTTCACCTCGGCGCCGGTGTCGATGTAGCAGGCGGGCGAGAGGACCGAACCGTTCACCGAGCCTCCGGTGACCACGACACCCGGCGACAGGATCGAGTTGACGGTGGAGATCGGCGCTCCGTCGTGTCCCTCCACGAGCTTGGCCGGGGGTTGCGGGCCGTAGCTGGTGTAGATCGGCCACTGGCTGTTGTAGAGGTTGAACACCGGCAGTGGGGCGACGAGGTCCATGTGGGCGGCGTAGTAGGAACCCATCGTCCCGACGTCTCGCCAATAGCCACGATCGCGTTCGTTCGATCCCGGCACCACGTTGTCCTTGTAGTCGTAGACCGCCGACTCGGTGCGGTCGACGAACCACGGCACGATGTCGGCGCCCATGTCGTGCTTGGACCGCTCCAGCTCGGCGTCGCGGGTCACCGCCTCGCGCAGGGCCTCGGCGTCGAAGACGTAGTTGCCCATCGAGGCGAGCACCTCGTGCTTGGCATCGGGCAACCCCACCGGGTCGGTCGGCTTCTCCAGGAACGCGCGGATCCGTTCCGGCGACTTCTCGTCGAGGTCGATCACACCGAACTGGTCGGCCAGCTCGATCGGCTGTCGGATCGCAGCCACCGTGCACCCGGCTCCACTCTCCACATGTGCATCGACCATCTGCGAGAAGTCCATGCGGTAGACGTGGTCGGCGCCGACCACCACGACGATGTCGGGGCGTTCGTCGTTGAGCAGGTTGAGCGACTGGTAGATCGCGTCGGCGCTGCCGAGGTACCACCGTTTGCCGACCCGTTGCTGGGCCGGGACCGGGGTGACGTAGTTGCCCAGCAGCGTGGACATGCGCCACGTCGTGCTGATGTGCCGGTCGAGGCTGTGGGATTTGTACTGGGTCAGTACGACGACCTTGAGGAACCCCGAGTTCACGACGTTCGACAAGGCGAAGTCGATCAGGCGGTAGATGCCTCCGAAGGGAACCGCGGGTTTGGCGCGGTCGGCGGTCAACGGCATCAGGCGCTTTCCTTCACCCCCGGCAAGTACGACGGCCAGAACGTTCTTGCGGTTGGGTGCAGAACTCATAAAGTCGAAACTAGTACGGACAGGCGTTGCGCGTCGACACCCAAAGTGGAAGTTTTGACTTATGCGCATCGACCTTGTCTCCCGTGAGTACCCTCCCCACGTCTATGGCGGCGCTGGTGTGCACGTCGCCGAACTTGTCCGTGCTCTACGTGCCATCGACGATGTCGATGCACGGGTGCACTGCTTCGACGGCCCTCGCGACGAGCCGGGGACGACGGGGTACACCGATCCGATCGGACTGGCGGAGGCCAACGGAGGTATCCGCACGATCGGAGTCGACCTGGAGATGGTGGGCGGCATCGCCGGCGCCGACGTGGTGCACTCGCACACCTGGTACGCCAACATGGCCGGGCACCTCGCCAAACTGCTGCACGGCATTCCCCACGTCATCAGCGCCCACAGCCTCGAGCCCATGCGGCCGTGGAAAGCCGAGCAACTGGGCGGCGGATACGCCGTCTCGAGTTGGGTCGAGAAGACCGCATACGAGGCAGCCGACGCCGTCATCGCCGTCAGCGCGGCCATGCGGGAGGACATCCTGCGCAGCTACCCCGCCATCGACCCCGACGTGGTGCACACGGTGCACAACGGCATCGACACCACCGACTGGGCTCCGGTGCACGCACCGGACCGGGTGCGCGAACTCGGCGTGGACCCCGACCGCCCGAGCGTGATCTTCGTCGGCCGGATCACCCGCCAGAAGGGGCTACCGCTCTTCTTGCGAGCCGCCGCGCAACTTCCGCCCGAGGTCCAACTGGTGCTGTGTGCCGGTGCCCCGGACACCGAGGAGATCGAAGCGGAGGTGCGGGATCTGGTCGACGGGTTGTCTAGTCAGCGCGATGGCGTGATCTGGATCCGCGAGATGCTTCCGCGTCCGGACGTGGTCGCGTTGCTCACCGCCGCGACTGTCTTCGCCTGCCCCTCGATCTACGAGCCGCTCGGGATCGTCAACCTCGAGGCGATGGCGTGTGAGACCGCAGTCGTGGCCACCGCTACCGGCGGGATCCCCGAGGTAGTCGTCGACGCCTCGTCGGCCTCGGGGCAACCGGCCACCGGCTGGTTGGTACCCATCGAGCAGGCGCAGGACGGCACCGGCACTCCGTTGGACCCCGACCGGTACGTCGCCGACTTCGCCGCAGCGTTGGTCGAGGCGGTCAGTGACCCTGAGGTCGCCCGGGAGCGCGGCCTCGCCGGACGGCGGCGTGCCGAGGAGTCCTTCGCCTGGCCTGCCATCGCACAGCAGACCCTGGAGATCTACCGCTCTCTGCTGTGAGTTCCAACCGATCGGCTACACCTTGAGTCGGTTCACCCGCCTGGTGACGTGGTCCCCGGACCGCTCCAGGAAGACGATGTGGCCGAACTCGAGTTGCCACCAGTCGTCGGTCTCGTCGGTCAACGGCTCCGAGGCGAAGATGGCGGACTGGGCTTCCTCCTCGGCACACACGTCGACTTCGTAGGAGCCTTCGTAGTCCTGGAAGTTCCGCCCCATCAGCACGTACATGGGTTCGAGAAGCATCGAGAGGTGGTGATCGTCAGTCCCGGGTCCGGACTTGCGCAGCTCCTTCCAATCGCCGGGGACCTCGGTCCGCCCCTGATCGTCGGAGCCGTAGTTGACCCCGATGATCCGGTCGGGGGAGACCAACGCGATCTTCAGCTTGGTCAGTGCCACCAGGTCCAGCTTCTTCATGGCCGCCACGATGAGTCGCAGCATCTCCTCGAAGCCTCGTTGGACGTCCTCGAAGCTGTCGCCCTCGAGCAGTGAGAGCAGGAGAACGTAGAGAAACTCGGTGTCCGTGGTGCCGGCCATCTGCTTCAGATACACGTCGTTGCAATGGCCAAGCAGCTCTCGCTGCAGAATCTTCCAGTGCGGCAGCGCTCCGTTCTGGGCAAAGATCCAGGGGGTCGAGGTGTAGGAGAACGGGTGACAGTTCTCGTCGACGAGGACGGTCTTGGAGTCGTACGCCGCGGCCCGCACGTGCGCCAGCATCGTGCTGGCCTGCAGGCTCGGGATGATGCCAACAGCGTTGTCGTCGTAGAAGGCGGCCATCGGCCTGCGGTAGAGAAAGGGTTCCTCCGGCTTCAGCAGGTGCTCGCTCCAGGCACCGAACCCCCATCCCGCCAACTGGAGCAGCGGATGCAGCTCCGGATCGAGGGTCTGGTTGACCAGGCTGTTCTCCGGTTTCAACAGCAGACTCTCGAGCGGTAGTTCTGGTCCGATATAGGCGAGAACGCGGCACATGTGTTTCCTCACTGACCCGTCGTGTGGAGGTACGTCTGGCGTCAGGGGTTCCTGACGCAGTCGAGCATCGACTCAGTTGAGTATTGCCAGATCGACCGGCGTCAAACTACTTCACCCACAAGCAGAATCCGCGGCGCGGACAGTGGTGCCCGACGCGGAGTCGGGTCTATCGTTTCCCTTCACCCGCTCGGAGGAGAGAACCATGGTCGACAACTATCCGATCCTCACGCTGGTGCCACCCCTGCTCGCGATCGGTCTGGTGGTGGCTACCCGCAAGGTGTTGTTGAGCCTCGGCCTCGGGGTCGTGGCCGCGGCCCTTCTCATCGAGGGTTTCTCGCCGTGGAGCACAGTCACCCAGGTCCTGGGCACCTTCGGTGACATCTTCTGGCTGGACGGCGAGGTGAACACCGTCAAGGTGTACATCTTGATCTTCACCCTCACGCTGGGGGTGATCACCGCCTTCATCACCATGTCCGGCGGCACCCGCGCGTTCGCCGACTGGGCCCAGGAGCGCATCACGACCCGCCGGGGCGCGACGTTGCTGCCGGCGTTCCTGGGCATGGCGATCTTCGTCGACGACTACTTCAACGCCTTGGCCGTGGGTCAGGTCAGTCGACCCGTCACCGACACCCACCGGGTGTCCCGCGCCAAGTTGGCCTACCTGGTGGACTCCACCTCGGCTCCGGTGGCGGTCCTGGTGCCGTTCTCGAGTTGGGGAGCGTTCATCCTCGGTCTGATCGGGATCGAGGTCGCGGACTCCTCACTGGAGATCAGCGAGATCGGTGCCTTCATGCAGGCGGCTGCAGCCAACTACTACGCCTTCGCTGCGCTGCTGTTGGTCGCTCTGGTGGCGACGATGCAGTTCGACTTCGGGCCGATGCGCGCCGAGGAGCGGCGGGCGATCCTGGAGGGTCAGTGCTTCGACTCCGACGAGGAGATCCCCGGCCAACTCGCGGAGGATCTGCCGGTGCACCGACCCGGTGCCAAACTCGCCCTGATCGTCCCGTTCGCCCTGCTCGTGGCCGGGGTGCTCGGTGGCATCATCTGGACCGGACAGCGCGCGGCGGGCACGTGGTCCGTGGTCGACATCCTGGCCGAGACCGATGTGACTTTTGCTCTCATCGTGGGCGGGTTCCTCGGGCTGGCCGGCGCGATCTACTACTACGCCCGCGACACCTCGGAGAACCCGAAGTTCGGCGGAAGCACCTTCGGTCGCGCCTGGTTCGAGGGGGTGAAGTCGATGATGCCCGCGGTCAGCATCCTGATCCTCGCCTGGATGCTGGGCGCCCTGATCGAGAGTCTCGGCACCGGTGAGTATCTGGCCGGTCTGATCGAGAGTTCCTCGATCTCCCCGTCCTGGCTGATCCCGATCGTGTTCCTCTTGGCTGCCGCGATGGCCTTCGCCACCGGCACCTCCTGGGGCTCCTTCGGCCTGCTGATTCCTCTGGCCGGAGGCATCATCAACTCCCTGGATGCCCCGGAGCTCCTGTTGCCCGCCATGGGCGCCGTGCTGGCCGGGGCGGTCTCGGGCGACCACGCCTCGCCGATCTCGGACACCACCATCCTCAGCGCGACCGGGGCCGGGTGCAACGTGATCACCCACGTGACCACGCAGTTGCCCTACATGATCCTGGCCGCCGTTGCCTCGACCATGGGCTACGTCATGGTGGCAATGACCGGCTCGGTGTCCCTGGGTCTGGCCGTCACACTCGCGCTCACCGGCGCGTTGGCCTTCCTGGCCATGAGAGTCGGGGGACCGGCCGTCGACCCCGCAGAGATGCCGGACCGCGAAGCGAGCGGCGCGGTCTGACCGGGGCCACGAACGACAACCACCTCCGCCCCCAGTTGACGGGGCGGAGGTGGTGGTGCCATTCGGGGGTGACTCGGGTGGTTCAGCGAAGTACGGGGTACTTCTGGACCAGTTCGGTCTTCTCGAGCCTGGAGCCCAGGCCCCATGTCATCCCCGCGCCGACCAGGGCCAGCACGACCAGGGTGACTGCCCCCAACAGGTGGTCGTCCAACACCGGGTTGTTGTCCGGGGGCAGGACCACGGTCCACATCATCACGTAGAGCAGAGCGCCGGAGCCTGCGGCGAGTCGCATCGCCGCTCCGAGAGTGAGTGCCAGCCCGATCCCGAGCAGCGCCAACATGAACAGGGTGTCGGCCCAGGCCGCCCCGGCGATGCTGTTGTAGAAGCCCTTGAAGGGTCCGTCTGCGCCAAAGGCGAGGAAACCCTCCGTGGGGCTGCCGCCGTTGATCCAGGCTGCGTCGCCGAAGCGGTCGAGTACGCCGTCCTGGTTGTATCCGGTGGCGTATCCCAACGCCAACAGCTTGTCGAAGAAGGCCCACAGGAAGGTGAGTCCGAAGCCGATCCGTAGGACCGCGACCGCCCTGGCCGCCGTCTGGGTCAATCCGGTGGAACCCTCGGTGCGAGGGGAAGCAGTGTGCGTGACGCGGTTCTTCTTCGTGACCGACATGGTCATGACCTCCTCAGTTGGTGCTCTCAATGTGTCGCCCATCGAGGTGAACGTTCAGAGGAGGAGGTCACCAGTTGCGGTGTCGTTGGTCCCGCCAGGGTCCCCATCAACAGGGGACTTTGGACACTGCCGGCTCATCCCCGACGGATCTAGCGTCGAGGTGTGAGTACACCCCGTCTCGAACAACTCGAGGGAGCGACATGTTGAATCTCATCGTCCTGGGCGGCGGAACCGCCGGAACCATGGTGGCGAACAAGTTACGGCGGCGACTCGATCGCGCCGGGTGGAGTATCACCGTCGTCGATCAGGACGACAAGCATCACTACCAGCCCGGCTACCTGTTCGTACCGTTCGACGGGTACTCCCGTGACCAGGTCGTCCGGTCGCGCCGCAAGCTGCTCACCGACGGCGTCGATCTCGTCATGGGCACCATCGAACTCGTGGATCCGCTGGACAACACCGTGGTGCTGGAGGGTGGACGGCGACTGCCTTACGACCAGTTGGTCATCGCGACCGGCACGACTCCGCGACCGGATCAGACCGAGGGCATGCTGGGGCCCGAGTGGGGGCGCAGCATCTTCGACTTCTACACCCTCGAAGGCGCTGAGTCGCTCGCTGCGGCGCTCAAGACCTTCGATCACGGCAGGCTGGTCGTCCACGTGACGGAGATGCCCATCAAGTGTCCCGTCGCACCGCTGGAGTTCACCTTCCTGACCGAGTCGTGGTTGCGCCAGCAGGGACTCCGCGACCGCGTGGAGCTGGTCTACGTCACTCCGCTCGACGGAGCATTCACCCAACCGGTGGCCTCCGCCCACCTGGCCGGGATGCTGGACGAGCGAAACGTGCGGGTGGAGACCGACTTCCTCGTCGAGCGAATCGATCAGGAACGCAAGGTCCTCATCTCCTACGACGAACGCGAAGTCCCGTTCGATCTGCTGGTGACGGTCCCGGTCAACATGGGGGCGGACTTCATCGCCCGCTCCGGCCTGGGCGATGAGTTGAACTACGTGCCGGTGGACAAGCACACCCAGCTCTCGACGCAGTTCCCCAACATCTTCGCGATCGGCGACGCCTGCGACATCCCGGCCTCGAAGGCCGGCTCCGTCGCCCACTTCGCGGTCGAGATCTTCGTCGACAACTTCGTCCAACACATTGCCGGGTTGCCGATGACCGGGGCCTTCGACGGCCACGCCAACTGCTTCGTCGAGTCCGGGGACGACAAAGCCCTGTTGATCGACTTCAACTACGACACCCAACCGCTGACCGGCAAATACCCCGTGCCCGTCCTGGGACCGTTGGACCTGCTCAAAGAGACCCGGGCCAACCACCTCGGCAAGCTGGCCTTTCGCTGGATCTATTGGAATGTCCTACTCCCGGGGCGACCCGTCCCCCTACCCGCCCTGATGTCCATGGCGGGCAAGCACCAACCCGACGCATCACCCACCAAGCAGGAGGTCTGACATGCCCGTCACCGTTCTCGGAAGCCACGAGATCCACGTCAACGATGAGGGCTTCATGACGGAGTACGACGAGTGGAGCGAAGAACTCGGCAAGGTTCTGGCGACGCAGATCGGCATCGACCTGGGTCCGGACCACTGGAAGGCCATCGAGTTCTTGCGCGGCGATTACCCCGAGCACGGTGAGACCGCGACGCTTCGACGGGTCTCCACCCTCGGTGGTATCCCGACCAAGCAGTTGTTCTCGCTCTTCCCGAAGAAACCGGCCAAGAAGATGGCCTACATCGCCGGGCTTCCGAAGCCCCGCGGTTGCGTGTGAGTCGACTGAGGAGACAGCCATGACCACCATCCAAGCCAGCCCGATCATCCCCTCGTTCGACGACGAGGCCACGGGTCGCAAGCTCGCGATCATCTGCTCCAAAGGGAACCTCGACATGGCCTACCCAGGCCTGATCATGGCTAATGCCGCCCTCGGCGAGGGAGTGGAGACGCACCTCTTCTTCACCTTCTGGGGCTTCGACATGATCAACAAGTCGACCATGGGCGATCTGAAGTTCTCCATGCTCGGCAACACCGCGACCCACATGCCACAGGGCCTGGGCGGTCTCCCCGGAATGACCGCCATGGCCACCCACCAGATGAAGAAGTCGATCGAGGAAGCCGGCGTACCCGAGGTCCCGGAGTTTCTCCAGCAGATCGTCGATTCCGGTGGCCACCTCTGGGCCTGCCGCATGTCCGCGGACATGCAGCACCTCGAGTCCGAGGACCTCTACGACGAGGTCGAGGCGATCATCAGCGCCGCCGACTTCATCGAGAAGACCGACGGCGCCCAACTGCTGTTCATCTGAGGGCGACCAATCATCCGTGCGAGCAATGAGGAGCACCCATGCAGAAAGAGTCACTGACCGCGCTGGTTCGACACCATCTGGAGAAGGCGGTCTCCGCGTCCAGCGGGCGCAGTGCCCATACCGTCTACGGCGGCCATGAGCACTCGTTGCGCCAGACGCTGATCGCGCTTCAGGCTGGGTCGAGTCTGGACGAGCACGAGAACCCGGGCGAAGCGACCCTGCAGGTTCTGCAGGGTCGCGTCACCCTCGTCGCGGGGGAGGTCCGATGGAACGGCTCACCGGGTGATCTGCTCACCATTCCCGACACCCGGCACTCCCTCGAGGCCGTCGAGGACTCTGCCGTCCTGCTCACGGTGGCGGTTCGGACCTGATCGCGAGATCAACGGACTGAGACGGCGACCTTCCCGTTGGGTCCACCGGCGCGGGCGTACTCGTAGGCGTCGGCGACCTCGTCGAGCGGGTAGGTGCGGTCGAGCACCGGCCGGACCGCACCGCTGTCCAGCAGCGCAGCCAGCTCGCCGAGCTGCTGGCCGTCGGGCTGCATGAAGAACTGGTGGAAGGTGACGTCGCGTGCCTGGGCCAGCCCCTCGGGGGCGTCACCCTTGATCGACACCACGACGCCACCGGGCTTCACCACGTCGAAGGAGCGCGCCAGGGTGTCGTCCCCCATCATGTCGAAGACGAGATCGACCGGCTCGACGACTTCCTCGAAACGCTCCGCTGCGTAGTCGACGACCTGGTCCGCGCCGAGCCCCAGGACGAGGTCCTTGTTCGCGGCGCTGGCGGTGGTGGCCACCCAGGCGCCGGCGTTCTTGGCGATCTGGATGGCCAGGGTGCCGACGCCGCCGGAACCGGCGTGGATCAGCACCCGCTCTCCGGGCTTCAGGTCACCCTTGTCGAACAACGCCTGCCAGGCCGTCAGGCCGGCGAGGGGGACCCCGGCCGCTTCGGCGTGGGAGATCCCCGCGGGCTTCTGCGCCAGATCACCGCTCTTGATGGCGGCATACTCGGCCATCGTGCCGGCCTGCATCCCCGAGGCGCGGGCGAATACCTCGTCGCCGACGGAGAACCCTTCAGCAGCGGACCCGACCTCGACCACGCGTCCGGAGACGTCGTACCCGACGGTCCAGGGGAGGTCGTAGGGCAGCATCTCCTTCATGTAGCCGTCCATGATGATCCAGTCGACCGGGTTGATCGCTGCCGCGTGCACCTCGACCATCACGCTGTCGTCGGGCAGTTCCGGTCGGTCGATCTCCGCGACCTCGGGGGCGTTTCCGTACTCGGCCAAGACGGCCGCTTTCATGGGGGTGCTCATGGTGACTCCTTCGATGGAGAGATGGTGGGGTAGGGGCCGGTCACGCGTCGGTGACCATGACGGACTGGACGTTCACGGATCTTTCGGGTTTCGGGGACGCCGATGAGGACGCCGGTCGAGCGCGCCGAAGCGTCCACCGCGGGCCCGACGCCGATGCGGGTGGATCCTCGCGAGGCGGGCTGGGTGACGCGTTTACGAGACGCAGAAGGAACCGTCATAAGGCATCAGCTATTCCCGCAGCGGCCCGTTCAGGAAGAGTGTGTCGGCCCCCGGGAGTGGAGATTCAGCGATGCGGCCAGAGCAACCGTCGCTCCGGTTCCGGGTCGGTGAGGACCTGTCGATCCCCGACTCCGCCGAAACGCCGGGTGATGCGCTCCTCGCCGTAGGGCGCCCACCCCGGGTCACCGTCACGCACGAAAGCCACCCACGCGGCGTGCATGTCGTCGGCCAACGACTGTGGTGGTTCCTCTCCGGCCAGCGCGTGGCCCTCGGGAACCTGCAGGGTGTCGAAGACGAACCCGACCTCGAGGGCGTGACAAGCACGCAGCACCCCGCTCATCACGGGAGTCGTCCAGCCGAACTCGTAGACGAACGAGTCCTGCCCCAGCGCGGTGCGCGCCTCCGCCAGGCGCAGGGCGGGGATCCGGAAGAACCAGTCGGTGAGGGCAGCGACCATGACGTCTCCCGGGCGGGTCGACCCCGTGCGATCCACGTAGGTCTCGTACGCCGCCTCGGTGGCCCCGAGGAGGGCCACGACGAGTCGAACGCGATCTTCCTCGACGGCCTCGACGATCGGGTAGAGGAACAGCGCGTGCTCGTCGTCGTTGCTCCCGATCAACAGGTCTACCTCGGCGCCCCGGCCGCTGGCGATCAGGTCGTAGGGCACACCGGGAAGCGAGTCCCCGTCGACCACCGGTTCGAAGGGCATCGCGTTCGCCGCGACCTCACCCCACTTGGCCGGATCGGGATCGGCTCCCACCATCGCGTTCAACCGGCGGTGCGCCTCCAACAGATCAGGGAGGGGTACTCCGGCGAACGCCCCGGCGCTGGGTTCGACCTGAAGTAGGTCGGCCAGCGCGGCGGAGATCTTGTCGGCGGTCTCGGTGCTCACCACGTGGTGTCCCGCGCCACTCTGGGCGATCACGCGATGGAAGAGACCACGGGCGGCCGGCATCGCCGTCAGCGTGGTCGCGGCCATCGCTCCGGCCGACTCACCGCAGATCGTGACCCGGGTGGGGTCGCCTCCGAATGCCGCGATGTTGTCGCGCACCCACTCCAGGGCCGCGATCTGATCGAGGAGCCCACGGTTGTCGGGAGCCCCCGGCAGGCGCGCGAATCCGTCGACGCCCAAGCGATAGTTGACGCTCACCGCGACTACTCCGTCACGAGCGAAGGTGGAGCCGTCGTAGATCGGGACCGCGTTCGACCCGTTCTGGAAGGCGCCCCCGTGGATCCACACGAAGACCGGGTGTCCCGCCGTATCGATGCCCGCCGTATCGATGCCTGCCGTATCGATGTCGGCCGGTTCGGCGTCGGGACTCCACACATTAACGTGCAGGCAGTCCTCGCCGGGGAGGTCGGGTTCAGGCAGCAGATCGGCCACCTCCTCGCGGTACGGCGACTTCGGAGCGGTCGCGCCGGGCTCGAGACAGTCCCGGACCTCGGTCCACGGCGCAGGTGGTCTCGGCTCTGCGAACCGGAGGTCACCGAACGGGGGAGCGGCGTACGGCACCGCACGGAAAGTGGCGACGCCGTTCTCCACGATCCCGCGGACGGGTCCGGAAACGGTGTCGACGACGGGTTGTGAAGCGGCGGGGCGATTCGAGTCGGATGACGTCATCGACCCATCATGACTCACCGAGGGTTCGGCGCCAGGCCATCGATGATGGCGACGATCCGATCGGTCAGCGTCAGGTTCTTCTTCGGGTCCAGGGCGTCGGGGTGGGGGTCGGCGAACCGGCCGGCGTCGTTGTCGTAGTACTTCCCGGAGGCGTCGGCGAACTCCTCGTCGAGGGCGGCGCGGACCAGGATGTCGGCGCCGATGGCGATGTCGTTGCCGTCGACCCCGAAGGCGTCCTTGACCATCTTGGTGGCGAGCAGCGAACCCGGGTTCACCGCGACGATCACGGGGCCGCTCTCTTTCAGAGTCCCGGCCAGGTGTGCCGACCACATCGTCAGAGCCAGCTTGCTCTGGGCGTACGCCGCTCCGTCCGACAGCGTGGCCTGCCCGGCGAGAGCTGAAGGGTCGACCGGCGCCTGGGCTGCTGAGGACAGGTTGATCACGCGGCCCGTCGGACCGAACAGCGAGAGCAGACGTTGGGTGAGCAGATACGGGCTGATCGTGTTGACGGCGAAGCGGACGTCCAGACCGTCCGAGGTGGTGGTCACCTCGGTGCGGAAGACCCCGGCGTTGTTGATCAGCACATCGAGTTCGGTTCGCTGCGCGCGTACGTCGGCCGCGAGGCGCTCCACCTCGGAGAGGTCCGAGAGGTCGGCGAGAAGGGTGCTGACCTCACCTCCGCCGCCGACGGCCCGGACGGTTTGCGCGGTGGCCTCCAGTTTGTCCGCGTTGCGTCCGTGCAGGAGCAGATCGTGGCCCTGCGCCGCCAGCCGGGTGGCTGCCGCGAGACCGATGCCGTCGGTGGCCCCGGTGATCAGGATGGTCTTCGTCATGACTGGACTCCTCTGGAGGGGTGGCTGAGCGCTGGCACCCGCAGCTGGGCGATCAGGAGATGCGCACCATGCGGTACAGGTCGTCGGCGGGCAGCCCGTCGTCGGCCACGGCGGTGACCCCGCAATAGTTCAGGGCCACGTTTCCACGGATCGTCGACATGAAGGCGGTGTCGGCGGCGTCGCGCCCCGTGGCGATGCGGACCAGGGACGATCGGGGAGCGAGCGCTGTGGAGTCCACGACGTACCAGCCGCCCTCCACGAACGCCTCGACGACCGCATGGAAGTCCATGGGATCGCACCCGGGGGCGTAGACGGCCGTCAGCCGGGCGGACACCCCCAGGGCGCGGAGCAGCGTGGTCACCAGGTGGGCGTAGTCACGGCAGACTCCGGCACCCTTCAACAGTGTCTGAGCGGCTCCGTCGGTGGGGCCGCTGCTGCCCGGCGCGTACTGCAGCCGGGTGCCGACCCAGGCGGAGATGGCGGGCAGGAGATCCCGGTTGCTCAGGTGGCCGAACTCGGAGACGGCGAACCCGCCGAACTCATCGGAGGTGGCGTAGCGACTCGGGCGCCGGTGGACCGACAGATCCATCGGGTCGGCCTCGGGGACCTGCGCCTCGCCGATCACCACCGCGTTGTAGGTGAGGTAGGACAGACCGTCCGGAAGGGTGAGGACGTGTTGACGGCCGTGGTGCGGCGCCGGGATCTCGATCATGTCGAGGCTTCTGCCGTTGTGCCGCACGCTCAGCTCGTCGCTGACCTCGAGCCCGGGGGATCGGGCCACGGCCACCTGCAGCTCGATCTCACTCTCGCCGTAGGACCACACCTCCATCGAGGCGCTCACCGTTCTCGTCACCATCTGGTCACCGCTTCATTCACTGCGTCATCCTCGCATGCACCCCCTGAGCCGCCCGCGACCCGTTGCGGTCATTTCGGACTGATGGATTCGGCCTGCTCGATCAGGGTGTGATGCACGCCACTAGGGTGTGCGGGTGAACACCGACGATGAACGCCGTGCCGTCGAACTGGTGACGGCCTCCGCCCAGTACACCGAGACCCTGGCTGCGCTCGCCGAGCGCACCGGTCGCACGCAGGAGGACCTCGAGAAGGACGCGCAGACCGCCCTGTGCGAGATGGCGGCGTACGTCGATGAGTCGGCATCCCGGGTCTGGGATCGGATGGGTCGGTGGTTGACCCGTTCCTACGAGGTCGACGTCGATACCGCCGGATTGGACGAGCTGTCCGAACTCGGACGCAAGCACTCGCTGGTGTTCCTGCCCAACCACCGTTCCTACCTCGACCCCCTGGTGTTGCGCGCGGCCATCGACGGGCACGGGTTCCCCGCGAACTACACCCTGGGCGGCATCAACCTGGCCATGTGGCCGCTCTCGGAACTCGGTAAGCGCAGTGGACTCATCTTCATCCGCCGGTCCAGCCGCGAGGACCCCGTCTATCCCGCCATGCTGCGCCTCTACCTGGGGTTCCTCCTGCGTCACCACGCGAACCTGGAGTGGTACTTCGAAGGGGGTCGCACCCGCACCGGCAAGCTGCGGCCGCCCCGGATGGGTGTCCTGCGCTACCTCGTCGACGCGTTCCGGGCCAACGGCCAGTCCGCCGACGACGCCTACCTGGTGCCGGTCTCCATCGTCTACGACCAGCAGCACGAGGTCTCGGCACTGTCGCGTGAGGAGAGCGGAGGAACCAAGACCCCCGAGAGCCTCACCTGGCTGGTGCGTTTCGCTCGGGCGCAGGGACGGCGTCGCGGACGCGTCCACGTCCGGTTCGGGCCGCCCCTCTCCCTGCGCGAGGCCCTGACCGACGCCAGTGCCCGAGCCGAAACCGACGACCTCACCGCGGTCGTCCCGCGGGTGGCCTTCGAGGTCGCCCACCGCATCAACGCGGCGACCCCGATCACCCCGGCCGCACTGGTCACCTTCGGGCTGCTCGACAACGACGGCCGAGCGATGACGCTCGCCGAGACCCTGGCCGTCCTGGAGCCACTGGTCGTCTACGTGCGCAGCCGACAGCTGCCGCTCACCGCCGACGTTGACCTCGGCCGCCCCGAAGGACTCCGCAAGGCGCTGGCCACCCTGGTGCGCGAGGGAGTGGTGGTCGAGTACTCCGGTGGCCTGGAGTCGGTCTATGCGATCGCGCCCGACCGCCAACACGAGGCCGCGTTCTATCGCAACACCGTGACCCACTACTTCATCGACCGCGCGATCCTGGAGGTCGCCCTGGTCCAGGCCGCCGGCGATTGTGACGCCGCCTCCGACGCGGTCGAGGCCACCTGGCAGCGGGCGCTGGCGCTGCGCGACCTGCTGAAGTACGAGTTCTTCTTCGCGACCAAGCGCGAGTTCGACACCCAGATGCGCTACGAGACCGAACTGGTGAGCCCCGGCTGGTCGGATTCCGAGGTGAAGGCGGGGGAGTTCACCGAGGGGTTGTCCAGCACCCACCTGCTGCTGGCCCATCGGGTGATCGGACCCTTCCTGGAGGCCTACTCGGTCGTGGCCGACCGGTTGGTGACCAGGGAGCCAGCCGCGCCGCTGGACGGCGACGGGTTGATCGCCGAGAGTCTCGGGGTCGCCCACCAACGTTGGTTGCAGCACGACCTGCACTCGCCGGAGTCCATCTCCAAGGACCTGATGGGCGGAGCCCTGAAGCTGGCCGGCAACCGGGGCCTGCTCGGGCCCGGGGGAGACGATCTACGCCGAGAACGGCAACGGTTCGCCGACGAGCTGGCCGGTGCAGTGGACGCGATCGCCGTCGTGCGGTCCCTGACGGAAAGAGGCTGACCGTGGCCGACATCGACGACCTCCTCGCGGCGGTGGCCGAGGGTCCTCAAGGACCCGAGGTCGGTGCCTTCTTCGACTTCGACGGCACCCTGATCCACGGCTACTCGGCGGCGCTCTACTTCCGCGAACGCATGGCCAGCGGGGCGGTGAGTCCGCAGGAGCTCATCGGCACCCTCATCGAGGTGTTCAACATGCAGCAGCGCGGTCATGACGTGACCCGGTTGGTGGGGGTCGGGCTGGGGGCACTGCGCGGCACCGCGTTGACCGACCTGGAGACGATGGGTCAACAGCTGTTCCGTTCCCGCATCTCGGGACAGCTCTTCCCCGACGCCCGGCGCCTCGTCCGGGCTCACCTGCGGGCCGGCCACACCGTCGCGCTGGCCTCCTCCGCGACCCGGTTCCAGGCCCAGTCGGCCGCCGAGGACCTCGGCATCGAGCACCTTCTCGTGACCGAGGTCGAGATCCTGGACGGCATCGTGACCGGTCAGGTCGACGGCCCGATCCTGTGGGGTCCCGGCAAGGCGGCAGCGGTCGAGAGCTTCGCCGCCGAGCAAGGTCTGGACCTCGGCGAGTCCTACGCCTACGGCAACGGGGGAGAGGACATCTACTACCTCGAGACCGTGGGGCGGCCCCGGCCACTCAACGCCGACAGCACACTGACCCAAGCCGCCGAGGACCGCGGTTGGCCGGTGCACCGTCTCCACCGACAGCGCCGCCTCACCCCGGCCAACGTCATCCGCTCCACGGCGTCCTTCGCGGGGCTGTTCGCCGGAGTGGCCGCAGGGTTGGGGATGGGACTGCTCAACCGGGACCGGCGTACGGCGCTCACCGTGGCCGCCGCCATCAGTTCCGAACTCGCCCTGGCCGGTGCAGGGGTGAACCTCGAGGTCGAGGGACAGGACAACCTGTGGCGCTCTCGGCCAGCGGTCTTCGTGTTCAACCACCAGAGCCAACTCGACGTCGTGGTCCTCGCTGCGTTGTTGCGCCGCGACTTCACCGGGGTCGCGAAGAAGGAACTGTCCAAGGACCCCACCTTCGCTGCCATGGGCTGGCTCGCCGACGTCGCCTACGTCGACCGCACCGACAAGACCGCGGCCCGGGAGGCCCTCGCGCCTGCCCTGGAGAGCCTCGGCTCGGGCACCTCCCTGGTCATCGCTCCGGAGGGCACGCGGTCGCCGACCCCGCGACTGCTGCCCTTCAAGAAGGGCGCCTTCCACCTGGCCATGCAGGCGAAGGTCCCGATGGTTCCGGTGGTCATCCGCAACGCGGGCGAGATCATGCCCGCCCACTCGATGCTGCTGACCCCCGGCACGGTTCAGGTGCGGGTGCTGGAGCCGGTCCCCACCGACGACTGGACCGTCGACAACCTCGACGAGCAGGTGGCGAAGGTCGAAAAGTTGTACGCCGACGCGTTGGACGACTGGGAGATTTGAGTCGGGGGTGAGTCGGGGGTGAGCCGGGGTGAGTCGGGCTGACTCACCCGGGACACCCTGGGGGCACCGAGGATAGGCTGTGAGCCGATCCCGGAGGTGTCGCTCTATCCCTGTCGTTTCCCCTACGTCGCTCCTGCGCCGTCGCCGTGCCGTGCCTCTTGCCGGCGCCCTCGTGGCCGGTGCCCTGGTGCTATCCGCCTGCAGCGGCACCACCGAACCACCCGCGCAGCGCCCATCGCGCGTCGCCGCCGAGCCATCGGCGCCGCCGGCGACAGAACCGGCCGCCCCACTCGCTCCCCAGCAGGTCCTTGCCGGCACGGCCTTCAGGATCGACCAGGCGGCTATCCGTCGCGCCGAGGCCGAAGCCGCCCGGAAGAAGGCGGCGAGAGCGGCGGCGCGAGTGGCCGCCCGGCAGGCGAAGGCGGCCGCCGCGAACCCGCTGGCCGGCCGTGAGTGGGGGGTCTATCGCGGACCTGCTGAGCAGGCCTGGCAGCCCTACCTGAACGCCTCCGGTGAGACGAAGGAGCTCTTGGGCGAGATCGTGAACACGCCCAAGGCCGGCTGGTTCGGGGCCTGGATCCCCGACGACGTGATCGCCGCCCGGGTGCGCGACTACATCGACAACTCGCAGGCGGGCGATCCCGAGGCCCTGGTGCAGATGGCCGTCTTCCGGATGGAGCCGTGGGAACACGAGGCCTGCCGTCGGCTCCCGAGCGAACGGGAGCGGGCGTCGTACCGCACCTGGATCGATCGCTTCGCTGCGACGGTGGGATCCACCCCGACCGCTATCGTCCTCCAGCCCGACGGCCCGTTCTCCCTGTGCGCACCGGGCGGCCCCGCGGTGCCGGCGAGCCTGATCGCCTACGCCTCCCGGGCGTTCTCCGCCCTGCCCAACACCAGTGTCTACATCGAGATCGGGTCCGCCGACTGGCCGGCTCCCGGGCAGGGTGGTGTTCCGGAGGTGCTGAAATTCCTCCTGCCCGCTGGCATCGAGGAGGCGCGCGGGATCGCCCTGAACGGAACGCACTACAACTCGGTCGAGTCGGACATCGCCCGCGGCGCGGAGGTGGTCGAGGCGCTCGCTGCTCGCGGGATCACCGGCAAGAAGGTCGTGCTCAACACCTCCAACAACGGCAACCCCTTCGACTTCGGCACCTACTCGGGCCCGGACCCCGACAACGCGTTCGTGTGCAACTCACCCACCGACGCGCGCACCTGCGTCACCCTCGGCATTCCGCCGACCACGGATGTGGCGAACCAGCGGTGGGGCCTCCCCGAGCAGGCGCGCCAGGACGCCCGCCAGTACGTCGATGCCTACCTCTGGTTCGGACGACCCTGGCTCTACCGCCAGAACCAACCCTTCGTGATGGAGCGCGCCGTCGGCCTCGTGCGCTCGAGTCCCTACTGATCTGTGATGAGCACCCGAGATGATGGGGCCATGATCCCCGACCCGGACCCCGCCGTCACCGAAGTGGGGGAACGCCTGGCCGCGTGGTTGGAAGGCCTGGGTCTGACCGACCACCTGGAGGCCGCTGGTCTCCCGCTGCTGGAGCGCGACCAGGGCGGACGGGCGATCTGGACCGATCCCCGGACCGGGAAGGTGCTGACGTCCGTCCAGCTCGACGACCTCGACCGCGTGCTGCGCAAGCAGGGGACAGAACCCGAGCACGCCGTACCCCTGCCCTTGGTGCAGATCGCCCGCCGGGTGCGACTTCGTGCTCAGCTGCTCGAAACGGACTGGTTCACCTACGCCTCGCTGGCCGAGCGGCGGGGAGCGACGCTGGAGGCCACGCGTTTCGCCGTACACAAGGCGGGCGGTGAGCACCGGCTCCTGGTGGTGACCACCGACGAGGGGGTCATCGTCCCCGCTTTCCAGTTGGACCCGTCGGGTCAGGTGCGCTCCGACCTGATCGCCGTCCTCGAACCCCTGCTGGCGGCGGGGATGGACCCGTGGCGGGTGTGGACGTGGCTGACCCAGCCCGCCGCCCTCCTCGGTGGGCTCGTTCCCGAGCAGGCCGCTGCCGACCAGGAGGACCGGGACATGGTGTTGAACGCCGCGATACGTCTCGCCGAGCGGGTCGCGCTGTCGTGAGCGCCACCGGGCTGCTGGACGGTAGCCTCGGCGTATGGCTGAACCGGATCGTCTGACCCAACCACACGACGCCGACGTCAACGCCTATCTGGCCGGAGTCCAGGACGAGCGACGCCGTGCGGACGCGATCGAGGCCCTCGACCTGATGCGTGAGGTCACCGGCGCGGAGCCGGTGATGTGGGGGCCGTCGATGATCGGATTCGGCACCCAGCACTACACCACAGCTGACGGCAAGGAACACACCTCGTTCGCCGTGGGTCTGGCCCCCCGGAAGGCGGCGCTGACGCTCTACGGCCTGACGTTCTACGGCAGCAACGCCGACCAACTGGAGAAGCTCGGTCCGCACCGGACGGGCAAGGGCTGCCTCTACGTGAAGCGGCTCGCCGACCTGGACCGGGCGGTCCTGGTCGAGATGATCGAGCGTGCGTGGGTCGACAACTCGTAGCGTTCACCTTTGACAACGAGCGGTCCTGATCCGCTCGAGCAGGCGTGACCTCTAGGGATGCCGGTCGTTGAATCTCGGAAGGCGCAAGTTCCCCTACCCCCAGGCCACCCCCCTCGGCCAGTGAAGGACGTGCTGATGTCCGCCAGCAAGCTGAACCCCGCGCACTGCACCGTCACCCGGTTGAACGACTATCAAGCCGCAACGTCCGCGGACGCCAGCGGCAGGGTCCGCGTCGTCCATGATGAGCCCTCACGCCTGTTCGCCCACGCGTTGGTGCACGGCTTCGTCGCCTCCCACGGCGCGGGCGGCCACGTGAGTTTGCGAGATCGTTGTGAGTTCGCCGGCTCCGAGCCGACGGCGCCCACGCGCCACCTCCGGTCGGTTGGCCGACCAGCAGTCTGAACGAACCGCGTCCGTTCCGAGTGGGGCGGTGTCCATTGCCCTTCGGGTTCGATATAACTCTGGTGTGACGCGGGGTGAGCTATGAGTCGGATGTTCATCGTGTCCGGTTTCCACCTGGATCGTGCGTGGCCCGATCTCGGGCTGGCCTTCGGCAAGACGTGGAGGTCCTGGTCCCGGACGCTGCTCTCCGAGGTGGTCGACCGCGCCCAGCTGCTCGAGGCGGACACGATCCTGGTGCTGGGTGACCTCGTGGACCGCGAGACCGTGCTGCCCGACACCCTCGACTTCGCCACGCAGACGCTGGGGTCCTTCCCCGGCACCGTCCTGATCGCGCCCGGTCGCCGCGACTGGGCTGGAGCCGCCGGACCCTACGAGCGGGCCACCCTCGCGGCCAACACCAAGGTGTGGGGCTCTGAGTCCTACGCCGAGTTGCCCGCGGCCCCGGGTGTCTTCGGCAGCGCCTGGACCTCGCCGGCTCCCGACAGTGAGCCGCCGCGGCAAGGTGGACCCACGACCATCCGTCGTATCTGGGTTCGCGCCGGGAGCGAGGGCGTGCCCCTGTCGGTGGAGGCCACCAACGATCTCCTCATCTCCAGTGGACAGACCGCGCGGATCGACGAGGGCGTCCTCGTGGTCCCGCAGTTGGTCTCAGAGGCCGGAGCGGTGCCTCGCGGCCTCCTCCTGGATCTGAGCGACGAGACGGTGGACGCCCGGATCGTCGAGCTGTCCGACCCTCCCGGCGCACGTGTCGACCTCGACGTCACGACGTTGACCTCGACGCAGGCGCTTGATCAGGCGCTGAAGAGCTCGGACCGCGGCCCGACCCCCGTGTATCTGGCGCTGGTCGGCACCCTGGCGCCCGGCGTACTGCTGCCGGGTTCGGGGGGTCCGGTGCCCGGCGAAGCCGTCCACCTCGACCTCTCCGCCCTGACCTACGCCGACCCGCCCCGGCGATCGGGCGACCACAGTATGGTCGCGGAGTTCCTGCGGGCCATGGCCGAATGCCCCGACGATGCCCGCACGCGCCACCAGGTCACCGCCCTGGGACTCCGGGCACTCAACACCGAATCCAACGACCCGACCTCGTGAGGAACTGACCGATGCGGATCGAGGAAGTCCGAGCGAACGCCTTCGGGCCCTATCAGGATCAGACCCTGACGCTCACTCCGGGGATGAACATCTTCCACGGACCCAACGAGGCCGGTAAGTCGTCCTGGTTCGCGGCTCTGTACGCGGGCCTGGCGGGCCAACGCAAACCGCGCACCCACGCGTCGGGGCACACCGAGTTCGCCAGTCGGCACCGGCCGTGGACCGGGTCCCGATGGTCGGCTGGGGTGGTGGTGGCCATGGACGACGGCACCCGTCTGGCCTTCACCCAGGACCTGCGCAGCGGGCGGTCGGAGATCTCCGACATCGACGAGGGTAAGGACCTCACGATCGAGGAGCTCGAGGCTCGCTTCGGCGTCCCGCTCACCACTGAATCCGTGCTGGACGGCACCCGCCTCGTGGGGCTCAACCGGTACTCGGCCCGCGCCACGACCTTCATCGGTCAGGCCGACGTCCTTCGGGTCCTCGCCGACGCCGACGAGTTGCGCGAAGCGATGGAACGGGTGGCGGTGAGTGAAACGGACGGCTTCGACGCCGACGCGGCGCTGAACTGGTTGCGCGAGCGCCGCAGCGAGATCGACGACCCGCTCACCCTCGAACGCCGGACCGGGGACGCCAGGACGACGACCGCACGCGGGCTCGCTCAACTCGCCCGGCTCAACGAGGTGATCGCCGAGGAGTGGGCCGCGGCTCGGGAGAAGGCGCTGTCTCAGCAGGACCTCGACCTCATCCGCAGTGTGGATCGGTGGGCCGACATCAACCGGCTCGCACCGCGCCTGGCGGCCGCTCGGGACCTCCAGACGCAGATCGACGCCACGGGGACGAAGTCGTCCGCCGCCGCGACGGATGCAGATGCGGATGCCGAGGCGGTGACCTCGGCGTACGACACCCTGATCACAGCTCAGGCGCTCCTCGACGAGCACTCGCTAGCGGCGCCGCCGCCGACCTCCCTGGACCTGCCCGAGCAGTTCACCGGGCAGCAACTGGACCAGTACGCCGACCTGCTGGAGTCCTCGCCGCCCCCGGTGGACGAGGCCCTGGCTGCCGAACGGGTGCGCTTGAGGGAAGGGCCGGCGGATGAGGCGGAGGTGGACCTGGCCTGGGTGCGCTACCACGAAACCGTGGAACGCAACGTCGCCGCTCGCAAGGCGCACAAGGCGGCCCTGAAGCAGCACGCCAAGCAGGAGAAGGCCTACCGCGCGGAGCGGGCGGCCTTCGAGAAAGCCAACGGGGTCCGCGCCGCCGTCTCGGAGTGGCAGGTACCGACCTTCTTCGGTGGCGTCCTGATCGCGGAGATCCTGATCTTCGCCTTCGTCTCGAACGTGCTGGGCCTGGTCATCGGCGTACTCGGCATCATCGGGCTCCTGTTCCTTCGCCGTTCCGCAGCCACACCCGGAATCCGCCCGTCCTCCGACCAGGAGGTCGCGGACCTCGAGACGGACGACTCCGCTCCGACCCCACCCGGACCTGCGCCCGCCGAGCCCGACTACGAATCCGAGGACCAGCCCGAAGAGGCGCCTGGCGCGAGCGGAGAGCGGGTTCCGTCCCCACGTCTGCTCGAACTCGATGCCCTGCTGAGCGCTCAGGAGGCGGAGCTGGCGCGGCAACAGGCCGAGCGCGACGACGTGGTGGCCTCGCTCGAGCAGGCCGGCATCGAACCGAGCCCATCTGCCATCCGTGCCCTGATCCACCACATGGAGGAGAACGCGACGGTGCGGGCCACCCGCGAGGGCTACACCGTCGCGACCCGCCACCTGATCGCTCGACGAGACGTCGCGGCCACCGCATTGGCGGGCCTGTTGCAACGCCGGATCGTCGCACCGGTGGACCAGGAGCAGGTGACGACCCTCATTGGGGCCTACGAGGACGCCGCGGAGACGCGGCCCACGCCAGGTGCTCACGGTGAACTGATCGCTCGGCTCGACCAGTTGCTCGACGGCAGCACGATCGACGAGTTCGAGGAGCGACTCTCCACCCTCGAGACCGACGCCGGTCCGGAACCCTCCTCTGTGCCACCGGACATGGAGTCCTTCCGGGGCCGCGCCCGGGACCGGCACGACCAGGTCACCGAGAGGCTGGGCGACTTCCGAGGACAGCGCGCGGGCCTGAGCCAGTCGCTGCCCGCGCCGGCCGAGCTGATCGAGGCCGAGCGCGAGACCCAACGCCACCTCGCCCGGTCGCAGGACTTCGGGTCGCTACTCGACGCCGCCGAATCCGAGCTACGTCTCGCCCGGGATCGGGCACGGGCGAACATCGCACCCGCCGTCGAGGCCCGGATCCGCCCCTGGCTGCCGCGCGTGACCCGCGGGCGGTACATCGACGCCACCGTCAGCCCCGACGAACTCACGATCCAGGTCACCGACCAGGCCGGGCAGGTCCGCGAGGCCGAGCTGTTGTCGCAGGGCACCACCGAGCAGGTGTTCCTGCTGCTGCGCGTGGCCCTGGCGCAGGTGCTCGGAGGTGGGGTGCAGGAGTCGACGCCCATCGTCCTGGACGATGTGACCGTCCAGTCCGACCAGAGCCGCACGTTCGCGATCCTCGAGTTGCTCCACGAGTTGAGTGCCGACCACCAGGTCGTCATGTTCACCCAGGAACACGAGGTCATCACGTGGGCCCGGGAAAACCTCGACCGGGACACCGACCAACTGATGGCCCTCACCCCGGCGTCGGACCTGACCCACTCCCAACGCGCGTTGCTCTGAGACGCCATGTGGACCATCGAGCCCACGGACCGGCCGGGTGCGTTCCTCGTTCGTAGCCCCGACGGACGAGAGCAGTCCCACGTCGATCTCGACGACCCGACGTACCTCGCCTTCGACTACGTACGCCGCATGGCCGACATCGTGGACACCTACGGGGTGGCGGGGGAGCCGGTGCGTGTCGTTCACGTCGGGGGAGCGGGCCTCACGCTGCCGCGCTACCTGAGTGCGACGCGACCAGGGTCGAACCAGATCGTGTTGGAGCCCGACGAAACCGTCACCGACCTGGTGCGCCGCGACCTGCCGCTGCCCCGGCGCTCGGGGATCAAGGTGCGCGCGGTGTCGGGTCGGGCCGGGGTGTTCGCGCTACGCGACCAGAGCGTGGAGGTGATGGTCCTCGACGCCTTCTCCGAGGGTTCGACTCCGCTCGATCTCCTCAGTGTCGAACAGGTCGAACACGTTGCTCGAGTGATCACCGAGTCCGGGTGGTATGTGCTGAACCTCGCGGGCGGTGCCCCGTTCCAGGGGATCCGCCGAGCGCTCGCTGCGGTGCGGACCGCCTTCCCCCATGTCCTGGTCGGCGCCGAACCCGCGACGCTGCGAGGTCGCAGGGAGGGCAACCTGGTCGTTCTGGCGTCCCGCGCGCCGCTGCCGTTGGCGGCCCTGCGCAAGCGCGCCACGTCCTCGCCGGCGCCCTACCGGGTGCTGGACGACCGGCAGACCAGCGACACCCTGGGCGGTGGGCGGCCCTGGACCGACGCGGAGATCGGGATCCTCACCACGGATTGACGCGGTAGTCCTTCAGGAAGCAGCCGTAGATGTCTTCGCCTGCCTCGCCGCGCACGATGGGGTCGTAGACGCGGGCCGCGCCGTCGACCAGGTCCAGCGGCGCACGCCAGCCCTCGGCGGCGATTCGCACCTTGTCCTGGTGGGGTCGCTCATCGGTGATCCAGCCGGTGTCCACCGCGGTCATCAGGATCTGATCGGTCTCGAACATCTCTCCCGCGCTGGTCCGGGTCAGCATGTTCAACGATGCCTTCGCCATGTTCGTGTGGGGGTGCCCCGGTCCCTTGTAGCGACGGCTGAACTGGCCCTCCATGGCCGACACGTTGACGACGTACCGCCGGCGAGCCTGGGCCGCGCGCATGGCGGGACGCAGATGCGAGATGAGTAAGAAGGGAGCGATGGAGTTGCACAACTGGACCTCGAGCAACTCCAACGGATCGACCTCGTCCACCAGGCGCTTCCAGGAGTTCACGGTCTGCAGGTCCGGGAGGAGACCACCAGCGTCCACGGCGGTCCCCGCGAGGTGCGCCTCGAGCGACGCACTGCCGGCGAGCAACGCGGCCTGGGTCGTAGTGGTGGCGTCCTGGGCGCTGAGGCCCGAGCCGCTGAGCACGTCGACGTCGAGGCCGGCCGCCGCCGCAGCGGGATGCAGTTCGGCGATCTTCTCGAGCGTGACCATGGTCGGCAAGGCCGATCCGACGGGGAGCGGGGCCTCCTCGGCCTCGATCAGCGCGGAGTAGGCGCCGGGGGAGCGGCGTACGGTCTGGCAGGCGTTGTTGATCAGGATGTCCAGCGGCCCGGCCCGACTGACCTCGTCGGCCAGGGCGATGACCTGGGAGGGGTCGCGCAGGTCGATCCCGACCACGGTGAGCCGGTCGATCCACTCGTCCGCATCGGGCATAGCCGAGAACCGGCGTACGGCATCGCGAGGGAAACGAGTGGTGATGGTGGTGGTGGCACCGTCGCGCAGCAGCCTCAGGGCGATGTACATCCCGATCTTGGCCCGGCCCCCGGTCAACAGGGCCGTGCGTCCGGTCAGGTCGGTTCGCTGATCCCGCTTCGCGTGCGACGAGGCTGCGCAGGAGGGGCACAACCAGTGGTAGAACGCGTCCACCAGGGTGTAGTCCTCCTTGCAGATGTAGCAGCCACGGGCACTCAGCAACTCACCCGCGAACGCACCCGAGGCGTTGGACACCAACGGGATCCCCGCGGTTTCGTCGTCGATCCGCTGATCGGAGCCCGTGGCGGTACGGGAGATGACCGCCCGATCGGCCGCGCTCTCGGCCTCCCGCTTGCGCAGGCGCCGTTCCTGCTTGGCCGCTTTGTACATATGCGAGGCGGCGCGTTTGACCACGGTGAGATCGGGGTGATCGGACGGCAGGTGGTGCAGTTGGCCCAGGACCCTCAGCGTCGTGGCGAGATCGTCCGGGTCGATGCTGGCGGAGCGGTCGTCGGGCGGGGTCACCGCGAAAGGATAGGCGGCGGTGCGCCGGGTCCCGCGAGGGCGGTCAGGAACGTACGCCGTCGAGCCGGAACACGAGCCAGATTGCGCCGTCGGCGATGCGCTGGACGACCTGGCCGGCATGACCCGGGTGACTCACCGAGGCGGGCGCGTTGATGGTCTGGGCGGGGGAAGCGGGGGGAGGTGAGGTGAACATCGTGGCTCCTCGGTTCGTGACGGGGGGTGACTTCAGGGGGGGGTCCGAGAACCTCCACTGTCCTCCTGGCGGAACCACCACGACACCGCCGATCGGCCAGACCCCCCTGACCCGTTCGACCGAGTCGCGGGGTCAGGAGGCGGACATCACTCCGAGGGGCGCAGGAGTGAAGCCGGGGAACACAGCGGCGGTGGAGGCGTTGAACCGGCGACTCACGACCTCCGCGAGCACGCTGCGGTAGTCGGTGGTCACCACGAGGTCCGCATCGGAGTCGTTCGTCAGACCGGGCCACGTGCCGTGATAGCCGCCGCGTACGCCGGCACCTGCGAGGAACATGGCGTTTCCGTGGCCGTGGTCCAGGCCGTAGTTGGAGTTCTCGACCACCCGGCGACCGAACTCGCTGAACGCCACCAGGGTGACCTTCGACGCCTGGTCGCCGAGATCGTCGAAGAACGCCGCGATGGAGCCGGCGAAGTCGGCCGCGTTGACCTTCATTGCCCCCCACTCGGGGGTGCCCAGGCCGGAGTGCATGTCCCAGTCGCCCTGGTCCACGGTGATCACCTCGACACCCACGTTGCCGCGGACGATGCGGGCCGCCTCCGAGAGTGCTCCGCCGAGATCCGTGCGGGGGTAGCTGGCCTCACGCGAGGCCTGCTCGCGCACGGGGGTGAAGTCCTCGACCGCGTCGAAGGTGGCCGCCATGCTGCGTCCCATGGGTGAGGTGTCGTCGTCCCACATCGTGTGGAGCGACCGACGGCGCCCGTCGTTGGTGTCGAACCGGTCCTGTCCGGGGAACTCCACGTCGTCGACGTCGGAGGCGGACATCACCGGTTCGGCCCCGTACATCGCGGTGGTCAGCGACGGTCCGAGGCTGAAGCCTTGGAGGGAGGAGTTCCCCGGACGCTCGCCCAGCAGTCGGTTGAGCCAGCCTTGACGCACGGTGGATCCCGGGTTCGCGTCCTCGATCTCCTCCATCGCTGCGAAGTGCGACCGGTTGGGGGCCGGTAGCCCTGCTGCGTGCACTACCCCGACCCGGCCTGCGTCCCACATCGGCAACAGCGGGGCGAGCTGGGGGTGTAGTCCGAACATGCCGTCCTTGGCCAACAACCGGTCGGAGGGGATGGCGATCCGGGGGCGGGCGGCGTAGTACACGGGGTCTGCGTGGGGCACAACGAGGGAGAGCCCGTCGCTGGCTCCACGCATGGACAGCACCACCAGGACGGAGCCGGCGGTGGCGGCGGCCTGAGCGGGTGAGGCGGTCACCACGGCGGAACCGATCGTCGTGCTCAGACCGGCCAGCGCGGCGGTTCCTCCGAGAAGGCCGCGTCGACTCATCCGGGTGTACTCCGCGCAACAGGCGTCGGGTTTCGGGGTGCGGGGTTCAGTCATGAGCTCACCTGGCCATGTGTGTTGGGGAGTCGAGGAAGGTCACGAGCAAGCGATGGAAGTTCCACTTGATGACCGGGTGGGTGGCGCTGATCACGGTACTCGCCGAAACATCGCCCAACGCCTGGCGACAGGCTGCCTGCAGTTGGCTCGTGGCGGGTTGGTGGAGCAGTTGACGGGACAGGTGGGAGACCAGTTCATCGAAGCGGCACGACGGCGCAGGCATCCACTCGACCGGTTGGCGGTAGGTGGTGCCTTTGCTCGGCCACCAACCACCGGACATGTTCCAGTGCTGGTCCATCGAAGCGATCAGACGTGCGGGGGAGGACCAGGACTCGTTGTCCGCCGGGGCGCCGTCGGGACGGGCCCAATCACCGGGGGCCGCACCGATGGACCGCGCTTGCCACAGGGCGCCGTTGATGCCCCAGTCGTTGGAGGCCGAGTTCGGGGGAGGATCCAGCTTCAGACCCAGCACCCGGTACGTCGCCACGATGTCCTCACCGGGGTCGCGCACCTTCATCCCCGCGGAGCCGCGGAACTCGGTCGAGTCGAGTAGGGCCAGCAGGACAGGCTTGATGGCCGTGTCGTTGTCGAGGTAGACCTGTGCGAGCTGATCCACCAGAGCGTCGGACGGTTGGTCCTTGACGAACTTGACCGCCAATTTGCGAGCGATCCGTCGAGCGGTGCTGGGGTGCCGGGCCAGGAAGCGCAGGTACCTTTCCGCGACCCCGCGCCCGTCAGCAGCCGCGTTCGGGTCCGTGAAGTCCATGACCTGCACCGGTCCGCGCCAGTGGTCCTCGGCTGAGTACCACGAGTTGAAGGTCTTCCACATGTCCACCCGGTAGCCGGTCAGGATGCGTGCGGAGTTCTTCACGTCGGCCTCGCCGTAGTTGCCCCGTCCGACCGTGTGCAGTTCCAAGAGTTCGCGGCCGAGGTTCTCGTTGGGGTGTGCGGCGGTCGAGACGGCGTTGTCGAGGTAGATCCCCATCGCGGGGTGCGTGATCGCGGCGTGCAGCAGGTCGTCGAAGCGCCCCAGCGCATGGGTGCGGATCGTGGAGTCGTACCCCAGTCGGTGGGTGAATTGAGCGTCACCGTTGACCGGCACGTGGAGGTGGTTCAACCAGAAGTCGGTCATCACCTCGGCGACCTGACGCTTGGTGTGCATCCGGCGGGCCAGCAGCCAGCGCTGGTAGTCCTCCATGACCTCCCAGCCGCCCTCGGCGCCCGTGCGCTGACGGTTCCACAGGTCCTGTGGGGACCGCACCAGGCCGGGCCACCACCCCAGAAACGCGTCGGTCTGCTCGTCCGCGATCGTGGCGGGTTCCAGTTGCTGCTCGAACCAGGCTCGGGCGCCGCCGGCGGAGCCGACCTCCTGGGCCAGGGTGTCGTTGATGCCGTAGGAGAACCGGCTCACCACCTGCCGCTCGGACGCACCGAGCAGAGCTGAGGTGGGGATGGGGGAGGACACCACGGGCGGGTTGGTCGCCGGAGCGGCCGGGGGAGCCACGGGAGCGTTGTTCTCCTTGCGCTTGTCGCGCAGACGCTTCTTTCGCTGGCGCCGCTTGCGCTTGCGGCAGCGGCGGCGCTTGTTCTTGTTGCGGAACCGTCGGCAGGACCTCTTGCGGTTGGCGCGACGCTCGGCGGCTGCCGCTTCCTCGCTCGCGACAGCGTCGAGACCTGCGGTCACGGCGATACCAGCGGCACCGGTCGCCGCCAGACGGCGCAACAGCGTGCGTCGAGAATCAATCAGCGTTTGGCTCATGGGGGGAGGCCTCGGATGACGAGATGTGGGGGTGGGGGGATGACGGAGGACCGGGGGGATCTTCACGTCGTCTTCACAACGTAGGTGAGGTTCACGCCACGGAGGCCGCACCCCGGACGGAATAGTCACAAAGGACTAGAGAGTCTGGCCGTTCTGTGACGAGCCTCGCCCTGTCCCGACCGGTCGCGGCATCGTGTCTATGCGTCCGAGGCGGGTACAGTTCGCCGACGGCTCGTGACGCAACGAGTCGCGATCGCGTCCACCGGCCGCCTGACGAAAGGGACCACGAGCACCGCTCATGGATGGTTCTCAACATACGACGTTCTCACCCCACTGTTTCGGGGAGCTCCGAGGATGACCCCGTGGATTCTTCTCGCGGTGGCCGGGCTCCTGATCGTGGCCTGCGGCGTCTTCGTCGCCGCAGAGTTCGCCTTCGTCACCGTGGATCGTGGCCAGGTGGATCGGGCCGCCGAGTCGGGCGACGTCAAGGCACAGGGCGTGCAGACGGCCCTGAAGAGCCTCTCGACCCAGTTGTCGGGGGCACAGGTGGGCATCACCGTGACCAACCTCGGCATCGGATTCCTGGCTGAACCGGCTTTCTCCGAGATCCTCGACGGTCCGCTCCTCGCGGCGGGTCTGCCGCAGGGAGCTGTCACACCCCTGGCCCTGACCCTGGCGCTGACCCTGAGCACGCTCCTGACCATGCTGTTCGGTGAGTTGGTGCCGAAGAACCTGGCCATCGCACTGCCGATGGCCACCGCCAGTGCGACGCAGTTGCCGATGCGATGGTTCACCCGCATCAACCGGGCGCCGATCCGTTTCCTCAACGGGGCGGCCAACGCCGTCGTCCGGAGGCTGGGGGTCGAACCCCAGGAGGAGCTTCGATCCGCACGCAGCTCGACCGAACTCGCCTCCCTGATCCAACGATCGGCCGACACCGGGACTCTGGACCCGGACACAGCGGAGCTGATGGAGCGATCGGTGGAGTTCGGCGTACGCAACGCCGGCGAGATCATGACACCTCGGGTGCGGACCTACACCCTGGAGGAGAACGACCGGGCCAGCGCGGTCATCGAACTGACCCGGGCCACCGGTCACTCCAGGTTCCCGGTGCTCGACGACGGGGACGTGGTGATCGGGACGGTGCACGTGAAGAACGCCGTAGCCCTCCCCACCCACGAACGAGCCACGACCAAGGTCAAGCACCTCATGAACAAGCCCAGCGTCGTACCCGACTCCTTGCGCCTGGATCCGCTGATGGCCCTACTCCGCAACGATGGCTTCCAGATGGCGATCGTCCTGGACGAGTACGGCGGCCACGCGGGAATCGTGACGCTCGAGGACGTCGTGGAGGAGATCGTCGGGGACATCTCTGACGAACACGACGGAGCCGGAGCCCGGGCTCGCCAGCGCAGAGACGGGTCCTGGCTCATCTCGGGGCTGCTGCGTCCTGACGAGGTCGAGGACCTGACCGGAGTGGAACTGCCCGCGGGTGAGGACTACGACACGGTCGCCGGCCTGGTGCTGAAGGTGCTCGGGCGCGTGCCCGATCCGGGCGACGCGGTCGAGATCGAGCTCGTCAACTCATCCGGAGGAGACGACGAGGAAGTTCAGAGCGCAACCCTCATGGTGGAACAGCTCGACGGCCTGCGCATCGACCGCATCTCGATGCGGGTCGACCAACCACCCGGCCAGCAACCGGTGTCCTCACCTGACGACGAGACGGTGACTCCATGAGTACGACGACCGCCCTGGTGATCGCCGTCCTGCTGCTTGCCTTCAACGCCTTCTTCGTTGGAGCCGAGTTCGCACTCATCTCGGCTCGCAGAAGCCAGATCGAACCCAAGGCCCAGCAGGGTTCCCGGATGGCCCGGAGCACCCTGACGGCCATGGAGAACCTCTCGCTGATGATGGCTGGGGCGCAGTTGGGCATCACCATCTGCTCGCTGGGACTCGGTGCCGTGGGAGAGCCAGCGCTGGCCCACCTCCTCGAGCCGGCCTTCGAGGCCGGCGGCGTCCCCGAAGGGTTCCTCCATCCGATTGCGTTCGCCCTGGCCCTGGCGATCGTGGTCTTCCTGCACGTGGTCTTCGGCGAGATGGTGCCCAAGAACATCGCCCTGGCGGGACCGGAGCGATCCGCACTGCTCCTGGGTCCGCCCATGCTCGCCATCGTGCGGGTCCTCCGCCCGGTGATCGTGGCCCTGAACGCCATCGCCAACCTGTGTCTGCGGACCCTGGGGGTGCAACCGCGCGAAGAGGTGAGCTCGAGCTTCACCCGCGACGAGGTCGCGGTCCTCGTCGAGGAGTCCCGCGGCGAGGGATTGCTGGAGGAAGAGGTGTACGGCCGTCTGGCCGGCGCCCTCGGCTTCACCGAGAAGACCGTGGCGACGGTGCTCATGCGGGCCGACACCCTGACGACCGTGGAGCGCGGATCGTCACCGGCCGACGTCGAACTCGTGTGTGCCAACACCGGATTCAGCCGGTTCCCCGTGGCCGGGGCCGAGGGCCAACTCGTGGGATACCTCCACATCAAGGACGTTCTGGACCCCGACGAGGAGCGCAGGGCGCGACCGTTGGACGACAGCTGGATCCGTCCCTTCGCCACCGTCGCGATGACCGACCAACTGCACGTCGCCCTGGAGAAGTTGCGCCGGCGTGGTGCCCACATGGCGCAGGTGGTCGACGAAGCGGGTGCCAGTTTGGGTGTGATCACACTCGAGGACGCGATCGAGGAACTGGTCGGCGAGATTCGCGACGCGGCTCACTTGGAAGAGATGCCCTGACCTGCGGTCCCACCCGTTATGGTCGCACCCGTGGCAGACAAGACAGCGGCGGCGAATGCCGATCGAGTGATGACGCTGCCCAATGTCCTCAGTGCTCTGCGGCTCGCCGGTGTGCCGCTGTTCCTCTGGCTGGTGTTGGGCCCCGAAGAGGACGGTTGGGCCCTGGCCCTTTTGTTCGTGGCGGGGTTCACCGACTTCCTGGACGGGTGGCTGGCCAGGAAGTTGAAGCAACAGTCGACCCTGGGACAGATCCTCGACCCGGTGGCCGACCGTCTCTACATCCTGGCCGTGGTGCTGGGTCTCGCCCTACGCGACGTGATCCCGTGGTGGATGGCCGTCTCGTTGCCGCTGCGGGACGCCCTCATGTGGGGACTCGTCCCGTTGCTGCGGACCCGGGGATACAGCGCGCTCCCTGTGCACTTCCTCGGCAAGGCCGCCACCTTCAACCTGCTCTACGCCTTCCCGTTGCTGCTCCTGGGAGATGGGGACGGCACCGTTGCGGGCCTGGCCGAGGTGTTCGGGTGGTCGTTCGCCATCTGGGGGATCGGTCTCTACTGGTGGGCCGGGGTCCTGTACGCCTGGCAGGTACGCCGCCTGTTGGCCACCACCGAGCCGCTGTCGGCGGTCCGTGATGGCTGAGCGGGGCACCTCACAGCCCACCGGGACCCCGTTGCCCGAGCGCGTGACGATGCCCCTGTTGACCCTGATCAGTCGCCAGGCCCTCGACGAGGACTACGTGCGAGCCGCCGAGCAGCGCACGCTGCGTGGGCTCAGCCCCGCCCCACGTCGACGTTACGCCGCGGCCGTCGCCGTTCTGGTCTTCGGAGTTCTGGCCTCGACCGCTGCCGTCCAGCGCTCACGTGACGTCGCGGTCAACGACGCCGGACGAGCCACCTTGATCAGCCGCATCACCACCGAACGGGAACGGGTCTCACTCCTGCAGGACCGTGTGGTCGAGCTGCGCGAATCGAACACCCGCAACGCGGGAGTGCTGGCGGACCTTGTCGACCGGAACGAGACCACGAACACCCAGGTACGACGCTTCCGGGTGCGCACCGGGATGCTGGCGGTGCAGGGCGAGGGTGTCCGGGTGACGCTCGCGAACGCCCCGGAGGCCGATCCGAGCCAGGTCGTCTACGACGCCGACCTGGCGTTGTTGGTCAACGGTCTGTGGAGTGCCGGGGCCGAGGCCATCGCCGTGAACGGCCAGAGGCTCACCGCGATGAGTGCCATCCGCAACTCCGGCGTCCCTATCGAGATCAATCGCGTGGGCATCGCACCGCCCTACGTCGTCTCCGCGATCGGTGATCGCCGGAGCCTGCAGGCGGACTTCTTCGACACCTCCAGTGGCCTCGCGTTCGCCGACCTGGCCCGTCGCCTAGGCTTCACCTACGCCTTCAGCAACGAAGCCGTGGTCACCTTGCCCAGCGGCCCCAGCCGATACCTACGATTGCGCAACGCCCAGTTGACTCCGGGCTTCGTACCCGACGGAGGGGAGAGTTCGCCATGATCGCTGCTCTCGGCCTGCTCGCGGGGGTCCTCCTCGGTCTGTACTTCCAGCCCGACGTACCCCTCGGACTCGAGCCGTACCTACCCATCGCGGTCGTGGCCGCCCTCGACGCGGTGTTCGGTGGTCTGCGCGCCTACCTCGATGGGATCTTCGATGACAAGGTCTTCGTCGTCTCGTTCCTGAGCAACGTCCTCATCGCTGCCGGCATCGTCTACCTCGGTGACCGTCTCGGCGTTGGTGGTCAACTCTCCACCGGGGTCATCGTGGTCCTGGGGATCCGTATCTTCGCCAACGTCGCGGCCATTCGAAGGCACCTGTTCCATGCCTGATGGAGCAGACTTCCCCACGGCCGAGGAGGCTCAACGACCGCTGCCCCCCGATCCCGGGTCCGAAGAGGTCGACGGCCGGTCACGCCTGGTGAAGGCGTTGGTCAAGCCGGCCCGCACCCAGATGGTGGTCGCGTTGATCCTGGCGTTGGTCGGGTTCGCTGGCGTCACTCAGGTCCGCGCCAACGAGGTGGACGACAGCTTCGCCGGGGTCCGGCAGCAGGACCTGATCGACATCCTCAACGGTCTGGCCGGCACCAGCCAGCGGGCCGAACGTGAACTCGCCCGACTCGAGCAGACCCGCGACGACCTTCAATCCGACTCGAGCCGCCGGCAGGCTGCTCTGGACCAGGCCGAGAACGAGGCCGCGACCCTGAGCATCCTGGCCGGACTGGTGCCGGTGACCGGCCCAGGGATTCGCGTGACGATCAAGGAGGTCACCGGGCAGATCACGATCAGCACCCTCCTCGACGTGGTGCAGGAGACGCGCACCTTCGGCGCCGAGGCCATCCAGTTCAACGGTGAGGTGCGCGTCGTCGCGCAGACGTCCTTCGAGGATGTCGGCGACGCGATCGAGGTCGACGGGGTCAGGCTCACCGCGCCGTACGTCATCGACATCATCGGTGAGCCAGCCGGTCTCGAGGGAGCCATCAACTTCTCTCAGGGGCCCCGGGCGCAGGTCCGTGACGACGGCGGCGAGCTAGAAGTCCAGACCCTGACGTCCTTGGACATCGAGTCCATCCGGCAACCGGTCCCACCTGAGTACGCCGAACCGCAAGTGGGACAGTAACCTCAGGGGCCGTCCGGGACCCAGCGTGGCTTCGCTGCGTTCTTCCCGAGCACCCCGACCTGAGCACCCGACCCGTTGACTGAACGAGGAGCGATCGTGAATCCCGAGGACCTGTCCTACACCGCTGAACACGAATGGATCCGCACCCCGGGGGAGCACGCCGGTTCGGTGCGGATCGGCATCACCGACTACGCCCAGGACGCCCTGGGCGACATCGTCTACGTCTCGCTCCCGGAGATCGGTGAGTCCCTCACCGCCGGTTCGACCTGCGGTGAGCTCGAGTCGACCAAGTCGGTCAGCGATGTCTACGCTCCCGTCACCGGCGAGGTCGTGGCCCGCAACGAGAGCCTCGACGCGACCCCCGAACTGGTCAACAACGACCCCTACGGTGCGGGCTGGCTGTTCGAGATCGTGCCCGGCGACGGTGGCATGCCCGATGACCTGCTCGACTCGGCGGCGTACACCGCCAGCCTCGAGGGCTGACTGATAGGTTCGGGGAACCATCACCCTCAGGCCGCGCTAGAGGGTTGTTGAGACCGACGAATCAACCCGCACACCCCAGAGGACACCGATGTTCTGCACCTCCTGCGGCAAACCGAACCCCGACGACGCGCGCTTCTGCGCCCAGTGCGGTACCCGGATCGCCGAGTCGCCGAGCGGCGACGCCTCCAGCGGTCCTGCCAATGACGCCGCCGAGACGACCGCGACGATTCAGTTCGGCCACGTCACCGCCAGTGGATCCGGGACGGACAAGGTGGAAACGTCGGACCGGGCCCTGAACACCCTCGATGCCGCAGCCGTCGACGCGCTGCCCGCGGGGCACGCGTTGCTGGTGGTGCAGAAGGGCCCCGGCGCAGGGAACCGCTTCCTCCTCGACGCCGACATCATCAAGGCCGGTCGGCACCCCGACTCCGAGATCTTCCTCGACGACGTCACCGTGTCACGTAGCCACGCCACGTTCCACCGCGACGGCGCCACCTTCAAGGTCTCCGACGCCGGGAGCCTCAACGGGACCTACGTCAACCGCGATCGGATCGAAGAGGTGGCGGTCAAGGACGGGGACGAGGTCCAGATCGGCAAGTACCGCCTGGTCTTCTTCGCAGGTCACGAGAGCTCCTGAGTCGTGGCCCGGGCTGAAGCAGCAGGGGCTCCGGGGTCCGGGGCCCGGATGAACATCGGGCAGGTCCTCGACCTGCTCCGCGAGGACTACCCGTCGATCACCATCCCCAAGATCAGGTTTCTCGAGGAGAAATCGCTGATCAAGCCCGAACGCACGCCGGCCGGCTACCGCAAGTTCGCCCAGACCGACGTCGACCGCCTGCGCTACATCCTGCGCATGCAACGCGATCACTACCTGCCCCTGAAGGTCATCGGCGAGCACCTCGACGCCATCGACCGGGGCCTCGAGCCACCGCCCATCGAGGCAGTGGTGCCGACCGTGCCGGTGGTGAGCCTCGCCGCCGACGGGTTGCCGGGCGCAGCGTCCTTCCAGCGTCGGGACAACGTGCGCATCTCGCGCCGTGAGTTGATCAAGATCGCCGAGATCTCCGAAGACCTGCTCACCCAGCTCGAGCAGTACGGCCTCCTGCGGGCCAAGGCAGGGACCGGCCACTTCGACTCCGACGCGCTGGTGATCGCCCGCACCGCCCGGGAACTGTCCGAATTCGGCTTCGAACCCCGTCACCTGCGGGCCTTCAAGACCGCCGCCGACCGCGAGGTCGGACTGGTGGAGCAGGTGGTCGCACCGCACCGCAGCGGTCGCGACGCCGCGGCCCGGGCCCGCGCCGAGGACCAGATCAGCGAGATCGCCGCCCTGTCGGTCCGGTTGCACGCGACCCTGGTCAAGTCGGGCCTGCGCACCACCTGAGCCTGGTCCTGAGCCTCGCTGCTGAACCCGGACCGCCGAGCCGACCCGGCCCCGACCCCGCCCCGACCCAGGCCCGGTGTCGTGGTGGGGAGCGCGGTGTAGCGTTGCGGTGTGCGCGAAGTCGATGTGATGGGTGTCCGAGTCGAGATGCCGTCCAACCAGCCGATCGTCCTCCTGCGAGAGGTTTCCGGGGAGCGCTATCTCCCCATCTGGATCGGCGCCGTGGAGGCCACCGCGATCGCCTTCGCCCAACAGGGCGTCGTACCCCCGCGTCCGCTGACCCACGACCTGCTCAAGGACGTACTCGATGCCACGGGCAACGCGCTGATCGAGGTCCGGATCACCGACGTCAAGGAGGGGGTGTTCTTCGCGACCCTGGTCTTCGCCAGCGGGGTCGAGGTCAGCGCCCGGCCCTCGGACTCGATCGCGCTCGCACTGCGCACCGGAACGACCATCACCTGCTCCGAGGAGGTGCTCGACGAGGCTGGCCTCGCGGTGCCCGCCGAACAGGAGGACGAAGTGGAGAAGTTCCGGGAGTTCCTCGATCAGGTCACCCCTGAGGACTTCGACGGCAGCTGAACAACCCTCACCCTCAAGTAGAGGTTGAGGGTTGTGCGACACGCAGTCGAGCATCGTTGACCGGGGTGCCAAACGGGTCTACCTTGAAGTGTCTTCGTTGTAACTCCACGCGTGTTGTTGTTCCCTTCCCCCGAGTTGCTGACCACGAAGTAGACCCACGGAGGACCGTGTGAACGACCAACATTCCAACCCTGAGTCGGCAGCAGCCGACGCCCAGCGCGCCGGCACAGCCGCCCACGAGCAGGGTCTGTTGTTCACCGACGACGTCTCCCCGCTGCCCAGTGACCAGGGCTACCGCGGACCGACGGCCTGCAACGCGGCCGGTATCACCTACCGTCAGCTCGACTACTGGGCCCGGACGGGTCTCATCGAGCCCACCGTTCGTGGCGCCAAGGGCTCGGGGTCACAGCGGTTGTACTCCTTCCGCGACATCTTGATCCTCAAGGTCATCAAACGACTCCTCGACGCGGGCATCTCGCTGCAGCAGATCCGCACCGCGGTCACCCACCTGCGCGAGCGCGGCACCGACGACCTCACGCGCGTGACGCTGATGAGCGACGGCGCCTCGGTCTACGAATGCACCAGCAACGAAGAGGTCATCGACCTCCTCCAGGGCGGCCAAGGCGTCTTCGGCATCGCCATCGGCGGGGTCTGGCGCGAGATCGAGGGAACTCTCGCGGATCTGCCCTCCGAGCGCGCCACCGTCGAGACCGCACCCAGTGCGGCCGACGAACTCGCCGCTCGCCGCGCGGCTCGCAAGATCAGCTGACCGGTCCTATCGGTGCGCTGATAGGTTGTTCCTGCTGACTATCCCGCACGGGAGAGTCTTCGTCTCCGGTTCCCTGCAGTAGGGGACCGGAGGTAGAAGCGCCGAAGGGGCAATTCCTCCCCGGAACCTCTCAGGCGCCCGGACCGTGCGGACCAGGCAACTCTGAAGCAACCGATACCGGATGTGACAGAGGGGGAGGGCGATCGTTCGACCTGTCCCCAGGCCTACCGAGGAGCCCGCCCGATGTCACATCTGCCCACAGCTTCGTCCTTGTCCGAGCTGGACGCCGCCTCACCATTCGTACGCCGCCACATCGGCCTGACCGAGGCCGACGAGCAGCACATGCTGGATCGTCTGGGGTTCGCCACGCTGGAAGAGTTGATGGCCGCGGCCGTTCCCGGTGGGATCCGACAGTCCGCCGTCCTCGACCTGCCCGCGGCGGCCTCCGAGGAAACCGTCGCCTCCGAACTGCGTCAGATGGCCGCGACGAACAAGCCCGCCACCGCCATGATCGGTCTGGGCTATCACGCCACCATCACCCCACCGGTGATCCGCCGCAACGTGCTCGAGGACCCCAGTTGGTACACGGCGTACACGCCTTACCAGCCGGAGATCTCCCAGGGCCGTCTCGAGGCGCTGATCAACTTCCAGACCGTCATCTCCGACCTGACCGGGCTGCCCACGGCCAACTCCTCGTTGCTCGACGAGGGGACGGCCGCCGCTGAGGCGATGACCCTCGTTCGTCGCGGTAACCGCAAGGCCCAGGGCCCCTTCGTCGTCGACGCCGACGCACTGCCCGCCACGATCGACGTCGTGCGCACCCGCGCCGAGGCGATGGGCATCGAGATCGTGGTCGCCGACCTGTCGCTCGGGCTTCCCGAGGGTGAGCTGTGCGGGGTCCTGATCCAGTACCCCGGCGCCACCGGTCGCATCGTCGACCCCACCCCGCTGATCAGCGCGGCCCACGAGCACAACGCCCTGGCGGTCGTGGCTGCGGACCTCCTGTCACTCACGCTGCTGGAGGCGCCCGGCTCACTGGGCGCCGACGTCGTGGTCGGGTCCTCCCAGCGTTTCGGAGTGCCCCTGTTCTACGGCGGCCCCCACGCCGGATTCATGGCCGTCGCCGCCGGGCTCGAGCGTCACCTCCCGGGTCGACTCGTCGGGGTGTCGATCGACGCCGCCGGCCGCCCGGCGTACCGCCTGGCCCTGCAGACCCGTGAGCAGCACATCCGTCGCGACAAGGCGACCTCGAACATCTGCACCGCCCAGGTGCTCCTCGCCGTAGTGGCGTCGATGTACGCCGTTTACCACGGTCCTGAGGGGCTGCGTCAGATCGCCACCAGGACCCACCGGTACGCCGCCGTTCTGGCCCAGGCCCTGCGCGACGCCGGCTACTCGCTCGGGTCCGAGACGTTCTTCGACACCCTCACCGTCCACACCCCGAGGCGCGCGGCCTCGATCCAGACCGCCGCCCGCGAGCAGGGTCTCCAGGTGCGGCTCGTGGACGAGGACACCATCGGGATCAGCACCTCCGAGCGCACCACCGCCGCGGATCTGGTCGGTGTGCTGGCAGCCTTCGACATCACCTGCACCGAGGCGAACATCGCCGCTATCGATGGCGAGACCGCCGACGCACTCCCGACCGAGTTGGGCCGCACCTCGGCGTACCTCACCCACGAGGTGTTCTCCAGCCACCACAGCGAAACGGCGATGCTGCGTTACCTGCGCAAGCTCTCCGCCCGCGACTATGCGTTGGATCGCGGGATGATCCCGCTGGGCTCATGCACCATGAAGCTCAACGCCACCACCGAGATGGAACCGGTCTCGCTCCCGGGGTTCGCGGACCTGCACCCCTTCGCTCCCGCGGAGGACGCCCGTGGCTACCGCGAGCTCGTGGACCAGCTGGAGGAGTGGCTGGCCCAGGTCACCGGTTACGACCGGGTGTCCATCCAACCCAACGCAGGGTCCCAGGGGGAGCTGGCCGGGCTGCTGGCCATCCGTGGCTATCACCTCTCGCGCCTCGAATCGGGCATCGACACCACGCCCCGCGACGTCTGCCTGATTCCTTCCTCCGCCCACGGCACCAACGCCGCGTCGGCGGTCATGGCGGGCATGCGGGTGGTGGTGGTCAAGGCCGCCGAGGACGGCGGGATCGACCTGGACGACCTGCGGACCAAGTGCGAGCAGCACGCGGACACTCTCGCGGCGATCATGGTGACCTACCCCTCGACCCACGGGGCCTACGAGGACTCGATCACCGAGTTGTGCTCGATCGTGCACGGCCACGGGGGACAGGTCTACGTCGACGGCGCCAACCTCAATGCGCTGTTGGGGTACGCCCGGCCCGGTGAGTTCGGCGGCGACGTCTCGCACCTCAATTTGCACAAGACCTTCTGTATCCCGCACGGCGGTGGAGGGCCGGGCGTCGGCCCGGTGGCCGTCCTGGATCATCTGGCCCCCTATCTGCCCTCGCACGCCCAACACCCGGATCCCGCGAAGCGGGCAGGCATCGGACCGATCAGTTCCGCGCCGTACGGCTCGGCTGGGATCCTGCCGATCTCGTGGGCCTACATCCGCCTCATGGGCGGTGAGGGGCTCACCCGAGCGACCGCGTGCGCGGTGCTGTCGGCCAACTACATCGCCGCCCGGCTGGGGGAGTTCTTCCCGGTGCTCTACCGCGGGCACGGCGACCTCGTCGCCCACGAGTGCATCCTCGACGTCCGGGGCATCAGCAAGAGCACGGGAGTCACGATCGACGACGTCGCCAAGCGTCTGATCGACTACGGTTTCCACGCTCCGACGATGTCCTTCCCGGTCGCCGGCACCCTGATGGTCGAGCCGACCGAGTCCGAGGACCTGGCCGAGATCGACCGCTTCTGTGACGCGATGATCGCTATCAAGGGCGAGATCGACCGGGTCGGAGCAGGGGAGTGGACCCCCGAGGGCTCCCCACTGCGCGGTGCCCCCCACACCGCCCGCACCCTGGTGGGCGAATGGGACCGGGACTATCCACGCGAGGTGGCAGTCTTCCCGGCCGGCATCGATCCCGACAAGTATTGGCCCCCGGTGGGGAGGGTCGACCAGGCGTACGGCGATCGCAACCTGACGTGCTCCTGCCCGCCGCTGGAGGCTTTCGCCGAGTAGGGCTTCCACCCGGGCAGCTGGGCCGATGCGTCAGGATGGGTGCGTGGACGACATCGGCGGGTCAGGCATCTCGGTCATCGAAGCTCTGGTCGCCGTGGGGGTCCTCGCCGGGGGATTCCTGGTCGCGTACGTCGTGCGCCGATTGCTGGTCCGCGCCCTGAGTGGACCCGACAATGCCGCGGGAGCGGCCCGGATGCTCGGACGCTTCGTGCAGGTCATCCTGATCGGCGCGGTGCTGGTGTTCGTTCTGAACTCGCTGGGCCTGGCGATCACTCCGCTCCTCGGCGCCTTGGGGATCGGTGGTATCGCGGTCGCGCTGGCCGTGCAATCGGTCCTGACCAACGCGATCTCCTCGGTGATCCTGCAGATCCGGCGGCCCTTCCGGAGCGGCGACCAGATCGCCACCAACGACCTCGAGGGCCGGGTGTTGGAGGTCAACTTCCGCACGGTGCGCCTGTTGACCTTCGACGGCAACGACGTGTTGATCCCGTCCTCCCACGTCCTGGATGCCCCGATCACCAACTACACCAAGACCCCGGTCCGGCGCACCGAGCTCATCATCGGGTTGGACTACGAGACCGACCTCGAGCACGCGATCCAGGTGCTGCGCGAGGTCACCCCTACCGTGGAGGGGGTGCGCGAGCAGCACGCACCAGAGGCCTGGGTCTTCGAGTTCGGCGACAGCACCATCAACGTGGCCCTCCGGTTCTGGCACGCCTCACCGAACGCCGACATGTGGCGAGTCCGCAGCGAGGTGGCCGTCGCCGCGAAAGCCGCGCTGGACGCCGAGGGCATCACCATCGCCTTCCCCCAGCAGGTCGTTCACTTCGCCCAGTCACGTGAGCAGTCACGTGAGCAGTCACGTGAGCACTCACGTGAGCAGCCACGTGATCAGCCACGTGAGGGGCCCTCGACCTGAACGCAGAGGTGGGTCCCACCGCGCCGAGAGGTTCGGAATCTATAGGGTTCACCTCATGGGACACCCGGCATGGATAGGCCTCGGCGCACAGCGCAGCGGCACCACCTGGCTGACCGATCTGCTGACCCAGCACCCGCAGGTCGGACTCGGGGAGAACCAGAAGAAGGAACAACAGCTGCTGCACAAGGTGGCGGACGGCCGCATCGAGGCTACGGAGTACTTCGACCTCTTCCCGGACAACGGAACGGCCCGCGGCGAATGGTCCCCGCAGTACCTCCGCCACGCCTCGACCCCGGCGACGGTGGCGCATCTCCTGCCCGACAGCCTGTTGCTCGTGCTGTTGCGCGACCCCGTGGCCCGTTTCAAGTCAGCGATGAGCCTGGCGCTGACCCGGGAGCAGCAGAAGCGACGCAGTGACCCGAAGAAGCGCACGATCCAACTTGCCTGGCCCTACCCGGTGCCGATGATGGTGCAGACCTGGACCGGTTTCTATGCCGATCAACTGGCCGCGTGGGCCCAGGCCTGCGGACGGGAGCGGATGATGGTGATGGTCCACGAAGAGGTCCGCAACGACCCTCAGGGCACGGTCGACGCGATCTGGTCCCGGCTGGGAGTGTCCTCGGTGCCCCTCGGCCTGGAGGTCACCGAGAAGTCGCACTCGAGCAGCAAGGTGTCCTGGGAGTGGACCCCGGGTCTGCAGGAGTCGCTGACTGCGATGTACCGACCGCAGTACGCCCGCCTCGAGCAGGAGTGGGGCCTGGACCTGTCCGGGTGGGCCAGCCGCTAGGGCTTCGATCAGCCCCGGATCGCCAGGGTGGAGCCGGAGCGGGTCTTGGTGACCACCAGCTGGGTGGGGATCCGGTCGCGCATCTCCGCCACGTGGCTGACCACGCCGACCACTCGGCCCCCATCGCGCAACGAGTCCAGGGTGTCCATCACGCCGTCCAGTGTCTCGGCGTCGAGGGAGCCGAACCCCTCGTCGACGAACAGGGTGTCCAGTCGCATCCCGCCTGCCTCGCCGCTGATGACGTCGGCCAGACCCAGGGCGAGGGCGAGCGAGACGACGAAGGTCTCACCACCAGACAGCGTTGCGGGGTCCCGGGACTCACCCGACCAGTCGTCGCGCACCAGCAGGCTCAGTCCGCCGCGCTTCTCCCCGGCCCCACGCTGACCGGTGTGCACCAGGGAGTAGCGCTGATCGCTCATCCCCGACAGACGCTCGTTGGCAGCGTCGACGACCTGGCTGAGGCGGTAGGCCAGCACGTAGGCCGACAGCCGCATGTGCCACCGGTTGTCGGCCGACTTGCCCTCGACGAACGCGCCCAGTGCGTTGGCCAGGACCAGTTGGTCATGACGGGGTCGCCACGTGAGATCGGCCTGCGCGTAGGCCCGGGTCAGATCAGCCAGCCGCTCGCTGCGCGAGGTCAGCAACACGACCTGCTCGCGCGCAGTGCTCGCGCTGGCCCGACGCTGGGTGCAGGTCTGGGTCAGTGCTTCGAGGTCCGGCAGGGGCTGCGCGGCCTCCTGCTGCGCCCCGGGCTCGGCCAGGATGCGGCGTACGGCGGCAAGTTGGTCCTCGTGAAGGCGGACCGCCTCGTCGAGTTCGCGGACCTCGGCCTCGGGGAGAAGCGCAGCTCGCGCATTCTCGGTCGTATCGAAACCGGCGCGTTGCAGCGAGGTCGAGAGTCGTGCGTTCGCCTCGTCCAGGGCCAGCCGGGCGACCTCTGCCGCCTGGAGGGCTTCCTGCGCCGTGCGGCCGGCTTCGACCTGGTGATCGCTGCGAGACAGCGCCTGGGCCAGGTCGGTCTCTCCGGTAGCGAGGAGTGCCTCGGTCAGGTCGCCCTCGATGCTGCGGATCTCGGCTTCGAGCACCCGGATCGCGGAGGTCGCCTCGCGCGCCTCGTCCTGGCGATGGCTCACCGCCGTGGCGACCAGATCCAGTTCGCGTTCCTGCGTGGCGCGACGTCCTTCGAGCAGGGTGACCTCGCGGCCCGCGGCGTCAGCGACGCTGCACTCGCGCTCCAGTGTCGCGTGCTGGGTTCGTGTGTCGGCTTCAGAGTCGGTGCCGGCCCGTTGTTGGGCTACCGCGAGCCCGGTTACGAGGTCGCGCACCGCGCCGTCCCGGGCGTGGGCCTCGGCCTTGGCGTCCTCCATCTGGGTGAAGGCCTGCTTCTCCTGCGTGGCGTCCGGGGCACGGGTGTCTCGCAGCGCCTTGTCGGGATGGTCGGCGGAACCGCAGACCGGGCAGCAGTCGCCGACGGCGAGTTGACCGGCGATCTCCGCCGCCATGCTCTCGAGGCGAGCCTCCTTCAGGAACAACCAGGTCTCGCGCAGATCCTGAGCGCGCTGTTCGATCACGTGGTGTCGCTCCCGCGCTGCCTCCAGGCGGGCCATCAGATCGCGCACCTCGGCGTGCGCGGACAGTCGCTCGATTGACTGCGCCACCCGGGACATCAGGTCGGGACGACGCGAGGAGTTCTCGCGCGCCACCAACAGGGCGGCATCGATCTCGCTCAGCACCCCGGTGATCCGGGTGGACCGGTCGGACAGGTCCGCCTCGTGTCCGACCGCCATCTCGCGGCGACTCTCGACCTGCCGGACCTCGGCGCTCGCTGCGTCGAGTCGCGCGGCCTTGGGCAGGAGATGACGCAGACGAACACATCGATCGGACGCCTTATCCACGGCGGTTTGCAGTGCTTGTGCGACGGCCGGTGCGGATTCGTCCAGTGTGGCGGGATCGAAGGGCTTCGGGCTCGCGGAGGTCCCGGGATCGTCCCACTCGAACAGGAGCTGCCCGTCCTGCCCGTCCTGCCCGCGCATGCCAGCCTGTTCGGGGGGAGGAGCGGTCATGGGCGACTGGGCTGTCAGTTCAAGACCGCTCTCGACAGCCAGGAGAACGCTGGCCCGGGCGTGGGCCCGCGTCGGGGTGTAGCGCTGCTGCCGGTCCGCAGCGATGTCGAGCACGTCGGCCAGACCGGCGGCCCGTCGGGCGAGTTCGAGGCGTTCCCGACGCCACAGGTGATCGACGGACTGCGCCTGCAGTGCCGTCCTCTCCGCCGATGCCTCGACGAGCCGAACCCGCCGGCCTCGGATCAGCTCGGCCTCCTGCAGCGCAGCCTGGGCCTGATCCTCGGCCAAGGCCGCCAGCTCGTGGGTGTTGCGGGCGCCGTCGAGGCGCTCGTCCACCTCACTGCGGTGCGCGCTCAGCCAGGTGAGCAGGCTGCCGCTCGTGGCCGGTTCGGTGAGGTCGCCGAGATCCCAGTCCTCCGGCACCGGCTCGTCGACCACCTCGCTGACCCGGCTGATCACCTCGGCGAGTTCGTGGTGGGCCTGCGTGGTCTCCCGTCGCAGTTGGAGACGGTGCTCGCGCAGCCAGGCCTCGACCCGTTCGAAGCGACCGGTGCGGAAGAGTCGCTGGAGCAGTTGGTGGCGCTCCTCGGAGGTAGCGCGCAGGAAGGCCTGGAACTGACCCTGGGGGAGGAGGGCGACCTGGGTGAACTGGGTGAGGTTCATCCCCACGAGGTCGCCGATGATCTGTCCCGTCTCGTCGGCGCGGCTGGACAGATGGCGCCAGGTGCCATCGACGCTCTCGCTCAGCGAGACCGCCGGGGGCTCCGAGGTGAGACCGGTCCCACGCTTCTTGGGTCGATCCCACGAGGGGGACCGGGTGATCCGGAACCGTCGACCGGCCAAGGTCGTCTCCAGCGCAACCTCGGGCCTGGCGCCGGGTTCGGCGTGGTCGGAGCGGAGCCGTTTGGCGGCGTTGCGATCCCCGGGTACCGCGCCGTACAACGCGAAGGTCACTGCATCGAGCACACTGGTCTTGCCGGAGCCGGTGGCGCCGGAGAGCAGGAACAGGCCGGCTTGGGAGAGTTGATCGAAGTCGACCCTCACGGTGTCGGAGAACGGGCCGAACGCCGTGACCTCGAGATGGTGGAGACGCATCAGCCACCAGACCGATCGGGATCGGCGTCCGGGTCGGCACAGCAGGCGTCGACCGCCTGGAGCAACAGGGCGCTTTCCTCGGCCGTGGGGTCGCTGCCCCGCATCTGGCGCATGAACTCGACGGCGATCTCGGACTCGCTGCGTGAGTGGGTCGCCGACGCCGGGAGTCCACCCCAGGCCGGGGCGGGAGTGTCGAAGGAGAGGACCAAGGTGTGCGGGAAGCGGCGCCTGATCTGGTCCATGGCCTGGGCAGGACGGGCCACGTCGGTCAGGGTGACTTCGAGCCAGGACTCCTCGTGCGTCCGCAGGTCGGGGTCGGTGAGCAACTCGTCCAACGAGCCACGAAGACGCGCCAACCGTCGCGGCACGGGGGCCTCGATGAACTCGACCGACTCGAGGCCGCCAGACCCCAACTCGACCAGCCAGGACCCCTTGCGGTGGGTCGCCTCGGAGAACGAGTAGGCCAGCGGACTGCCGCTGTAGCGCAGTCGGTCGGAGAGGGTGTGACGACCGTGCAGGTGACCCAACGCCACGTAGTCGGGGCCGTCGAAGACGCCGGCCGGGACGTGGGAGATGCCCCCCACACTGATGTCGCGCTCGGAGTCACTGGGCGTCGTCTCGGCCTCGCCGCCGATGACGAAGGCGTGGGCCAGCGCCACCGAGCGAGTACGCCGGTCGCGGGCGGCGAGATCCGCGCGGACCCGTGTCATGGCGTGTGAGAGGGCGGCCCGGTGCGATCGCTCGCTCAGAGCCCAGGGCTCGGCCACCGCCAAGGGGTCGAGGTAGGGAAGCGCGTGGACGACCACCGGCCCGTGGTCGTCGGCCAGGATGACCGGGGTCCCCACGGTGCCGGGATCGGTGCGGATGAACACGCCCGCCTCGTCGATGAGTCTCGAGCTGAAACCCAACCGGTGCGCGGAGTCGTGGTTGCCGCTGCTGATCACCACCTGCGCTCGCGATCGCGCCAACCGGACCAGGGTCTCGTCGGCCAGCGCCACGGCGTCGACCGCGGGCAGGGCTCGGTCGTAGACATCGCCGGAAACCACCACCAGATCGACTGATTCCTTCTCCACCGCCTCGAGGAGATGGTCGACGTACGACGCCTGGTGCTGCAGCATGCCCTCCCGGTGGAACGACCGGCCCAGATGCCAGTCGGAGGTGTGGAGGATGCGCATGTGAAGACCGTAGAGCGGACCGCCGACAGTTCGGCGTACCCACGCCAGGGTCAGGGCTGACGAGACTCCAGGAGAGCCTGAAAGGCCTCGTAGTTGTCCCGTTCGATCTGGTCCACGTCGACGAAGAGCCCGGCGACGTCGATCAGCTTCTGACCCACATCGTCGAGGGTGCGGGCCGTCCCTCCGGCCAGGGTGACGTACTCGTCGCGTAGATCGTCCCACTCGGGAAAACCGCCGTAGGGGGACATGCCCACGGATCCCGAACGCGACCACGCGTTCAACTCACCCGACCTCGCCACCTGGTTGCGAGCGCCGCGCACCTCTCCGGCGATCACCGGGACGACCGCACGACCCAGGAACACGAGAGTCTCCGGTTTGACGTCGATGTCTCCCGTGACCAGGACCTGGTCGTCGGGTACGGACAGCAGATCCGGAGTCATGGCCAGGTCGAAGGAGCCCGCGTTCGACCGGACCTCGTCGAGCCCGGAGTTCAGGCTCTGCTGGATGATCTCCTCCTCGTCGTACAACGCCTGGTCGAAGGCCGCGAGATTTTCGCGAAGTTTGTCGAAGACGGCGCCCGGGCTGTCGCCTCCGTAGGTCTGCTGGGCCGCCCCCGACGCGGCCTCGTCGGGGGCGAAGGCACCCAGGATTCCCAGGACCGTGCGGACGCCGCCGAGGACGGCGGCCGAGGTCCCGGCGGTGACGAACAGGCTGGCTCCGGCGAGAACCGCACCGATGATCTTGAGCGCCTCCCCACTCCCGCCGCTGCTCTTGGCCTGGAGAACGCGCAGAACGTCGTCCGCGATGGCGGCCACGTCCAACCGGGCTTCCTTCCAGAGGTTGCGCTCTCCGGTCAGGCAGGTTCCCAACAGCCCGACCATGGCCAGTTGACCGCGCACGACGCCCGGCAACCGGTTGGAGTAGTTGGCTGCGAAGAGGTCCATGGTGACGCCGTTCATGGCCACCACCTCACCCACCACCGATTGGAGTGCGGAGTCCAGATCACCGTTGCCGGTCTGGATCTCCGCGTCGGTGCCGGCTCCGGTACTGGTCGCGATCGTTGCCACGTTCAGCCGCCCGGCCGCCTCCTGGAGCACGTTCACCTGGGAGTCGAAATCGGCCGGATCCGGGAGGCCCAGCCATGGCCGGAAGGCGTCGTTCATCTGTTCGTACCAACTGCGCCACAGCGCCCGGAAGTCGGTCTGGACCCCTGCGAACTCACCGACGTTGAACCGCTCGTCGTTGTTGACGTCATAGAGGTAGAGCCCGGTCGCGTCCAGTTCGTAGGTGGTCATCGGGGAGACCGCGAACCCGGAGACCCACCCATTGGCGGTGGGGTACCAACCGAGCAACTCCATGTCCCACTCGATGGCCGCGTCCGCCATCCGCGCCACGGTGCCCAGCAGTTCGTCATAGGTCGACATGCGTCAGATTCTCTTCTTCGGTTGGTCGGGACATCCTGGGTGTTACCCGCGGACCCCGGTCGGCAAACCTGCTCGAGCCGTTGGGGCAGTTACGACGTGTAACGAACCGTCCTCTGAGCGGAGGTGAATCCATAGAGGCTCAGACCTCCGGTGCGCGCGAGATCCACGGCCAGACTGGTGGGGGCGCCGACCGAGATCATGGTCCCGATCCCGGCCGCCAGTGCCTTCTGCACCAACTCGAATCCGGCCCGCCCGCTGACCACCAGGGCCGCTTCCGCCGGAGACTCTCCGGCCATGATCCTGGCCCCGGTCACCTTGTCCACCGCGTTGTGCCGCCCCACGTCCTCACGCACGACGAGAAGCGCACCCTGGGCGTCGGCGAGGCCGGCGGCGTGGACACCGCCCGTGTGGTCGAAGACGCGCTGCCTCTGGCGCAGGGCGTCCGGCAGGCGTCGGACGACGTCGGGGTGGGGCGCGGGACCGCTCCACGCGAGAGCGGGATCGGGGATGGCGGCCTGCACACTGTCGCGTCCGCACACCCCACACGCCGAGGAGCCCGCGGTCACGGACTCGTGCTGGTGGGGGACCTCGGACGGCGCCTGCTCCAGGGTCGCGGTGACGACGTTGAACTCCTGATCCGGTGCGAGGTCCACGTCGGTGCAGTAGGCGATGCGACTCACCGTGCCGAGACCCTCATGCGCGATCCAACCGGCCACCAGTTCGAAGTCATGCCCTGGGGTCCGCATGGTCACCCACACCCGCTCGGCGGGGCGCCCGGGCCAGGCCAGACGGATCTCGAGAGGTTCCTCGGTGACCAGCCGGTCCTCACGCTGGCGTTCCCGGTCGCCGACGAATTCCGTGACGCGGGTGCGCGTGACGGGGCCGGGTCGTCGGTCGCGCATCAGTGGGGGAAGGTCGCGCGGACCAGGCAGCGCCGGCGCAGGTCGTCGAGTTGGTCGGCGACCCGGCGTGCCACGGCGGGCACCAGCACGTCGGGTTCGAGGAGTGTCTCCAATGCGGCTACGGCTTCTGCGGTGGCGGCGGTGCGCGGGAAGAAGGACTCCGCGGTCAGGGCAAGGACCCAACCGCTGCGCACCTCGGCAGTGGCGGGGAGTTCCTGGATGTAGCGCGCGACGTACTGGTCGGTGAGGGATTCCTGTCCGTCCTGCCACAGCCCGGCGCCGGCTGCTTCCAGCTCGTAGTTGGGTACGTCGACCGCACCGGTGAAGCGTTCCCAGGCAAACTGCTTGGCCTCGGGGGTGGGCATGGAGGCGACGGCGCGGGCGTGGTGGGCACGCGTGGTGACGGTCTCCTCGGACGCCAGTAGACGGTCCACGTCCGCGCGGTCGACGGCTCCGCTGCGCGCCAACGCGGTCGTCAGGCGCCACCGGAGATCACCGTCGAGGTCGAGTCCGGAGGGCAGGTCGGTCCCGTCCCGCCACCCGCGGAGGAGGGCAGCGTCACAGGTGGTGGAGATCGAGGCCCGGAAGGCAGTCAGTTGCTCCTCTGATCCAGGGTCCGTGGTGCCCAATGCCTCCATCAGAGCGGCGTTGATCCGTTCCAAGGACCCCTCGGAAGCAGCCGGTAGGACCTCCCGAAGCAGCCACGGAATCGTGCGCCGACCGGTGTCCTCCGAATCGGCTAGTGGCGGAGCCGCCACGACGAGGTCGACGATGTCGTCCGGATCGATGGCCGCCACGGAGTAGCCGCTCTTGAGGTTGTTCCACGTCGCGGCGATGAGTCGGTGATCCTCGACGCGGGGGAGGTGCTCGACCAGGGATTCGACGGTCAGCGGATTCGGCACGTAGACCGCCCAGCTGGTCTCGTCGGGGTCCAGGATCACGGGGCCAACGGGGTCGACCGACACAGGAGTCACCGGTCCGTCGATGGTGACCGGGGTCCGGCCCACCCCGAGCACCTCCACGTCGAAACGGTGGGTCCGGTTGGCGGGGTGCTCGGGAGGAGGCGTCCGGACCAGCGTGCCGTTCGAGCGGTCGAGGGTGATCCGGTCGGGACCCGCGGTGCGAAGCCACTGGTCGATGACGGGGGAGAGGTCGCCCGCACCGCTGCGTTCCCAGCTGGCGAAGAGATCATGCATGGTCGCGTTGCCGAACCGGTTGCGGGTGAAGTGGTCGACGGCCCCGGCGAAGAAGACGTCGTCGCCCAACGAGGTGGCCAACTGCTTGAGGATGCTGGAGCCCTTGGTGTAGGAGATCCCGTCAAAGTTCTGCAGGGCGGCCACGGCGTCCACGGCGCCGTTCCCGGCGACCGGGTGGGTGCTGGGACGCTGATCGGCGGACAGTCCCCACTGGCGACGGGCCCAGGACACCTGGGTCCAGGCGTCGTCGTACTCGGTGACGTCGGCGGTCACCCGGTTGCCCATGTATTCGGCGAACGACTCGTTGAGCCACAGGTCGTCCCACCACACCGGGGTGGTGATGTTCCCGAACCACTGGTGGGCCATCTCGTGCGCGACGGTGGTGGCCCGGCCGATCCGGGTCCCTCGGGTGACCCGGGTGTCGAAGAGCATCTGATCGCGGTAGGTGACACAACCGGGGTTCTCCATGGCTCCGGCGTTGAACTCGGGCACGAAGGCCTGGTGGTAGTTCCCGAAGGGGTAGCGGATGCCGAAGAGCCGGTGGAACTCGTCGAAGCATTGCTTGGTGAGGGTGAACAGTTCCTGGGCGTCGGCTTCGAGTGGACCGGCCAGGCTGGCCCGGCTGCTCAGGCTCAACGGGATGCCGTCGTGCTCGTCTCGGATCAGGTGGTACGGCCCGGCGACCAGGGTCACGAAGTACGTCGAGAGCGGCTGGGTCTGCTCGAACTCCCAGACGCCGGGTTCGACCTGCTCGCCGGGGGCGTTCCCGATCACCGTCCACGCCCGAGGGGCCCGCACGTGGAAGGTGTACGGCGCCTTGAGGTCCGGTTGGTCGAAGCACGCGAAGATCGTGGGTGCAGCGTCCATGAACGACATGCCGTAGACGTAGGTGTTGCCGTCCACCGGGTCGGTGCTGCGGTGCAGTCCCTCGCCGTCGTTGCGGAACGGCATCACCGCCTCGACCACCAGGCGGTTGGTGCCTTCGAGGGTCTCGAGCGGGAGCCGACCGTGCTCCAACAGATCACTGCTCAACGTCTGATCGTTGAAGACGACGCGGACCAAACGGTTCGGTTTGACCTCGATGAACGTGTTGCCGCCGCGGCTCTCGAAGGTCACCTCGGTCACCGAACCGAACGTCGATTCGTCCGCGGCCGAAGAGAGATCGAGCCGCACGTCGTACGACGTGACATCGATCTGACGGAACCGGGCCTGCGCCTCGGTCTGGAGAAGTGGTTGCCCCTGCGTGGTCACCGGTTCACCCTACGAGGACTCACGGAACGAGTGGTCGGCGAGTCGCCGGCAAATGGTGTTCCCAATTGCAGAAACGAAGCCTATATTTCGAATACTCGGCGTCGACGACCGGTGATTCCTCCCCTCGTCGCGACGGGGACAGGGTCCTCGCTGTGAGGTCCCGCCTCGTGAAAGGGAATCACCCCAGATGTCGTCCTATCGAGCCTCTCGAATCTCTCATCTCCATCCGGGTCGTCCTCACCTGCGCCGTCCGGCGCTGCTGGGCCTCACCGCTGCACTGGGTCTGAGCGCCGCCCTTGCGGCCCTGAGCCCGGGTCAGTACGCCGTGGCTGCCGACCCGGCCGCCGATTGCGCGGTCGCCTACCCGATCTCCGAACTGAGCGAGGGTGACGCCGTGAACGGGCTCACCGTCACCCGGGGCACCACGCCCAGCGCCTTCACCGGTGAGGTGATCGGGGTCCTCGAGAACGGCATCGCCCCGGGGCTCGACATGGTCCTGATGAATCTGGAGTCTCCCGAGATCAATCGGGTCGGCGGGATCTGGCAGGGCATGTCCGGCTCCCCGGTCTACGCCGCCGACGGTCGCCTGATCGGCGCGATGGCCTACGGACTGGTCTACGGGTCGACCTCGGTCGCGGGCATCACCCCCTTCGAAGACATGGACGAATACCTCCCCGGGGCACGCCCCGCCGGTCGCGCCGACCTGGACCCGGCCATGGCCCGGAAGGTGGCCCGTCACAGCGATGTGACGGCTCGCCAGGCCAGCGAGGGCCTGCGCCAGCTCCCCATGCCGCTGGGCGTAGCCGGAGTGGGGGCCAACCGAGTGAAATCCACGGCGGACCGCCCGTACCTGAATCGCGACGCCTACGCGTTGGGCCGCAGCACGTCCGCAGCAGCCGGTCCAGACACGATCGTGGCTGGCGGCAACATCGGCGCCTCAATGTCATACGGCGACATCACCCTCGCGGCGGTCGGCACCGCCACGTCGGTGTGCGGGGGCCGTGTGGTCGGGTTCGGCCACCCGATGATCTTCAGCGGCGAGACGTCCCTTGGGTTGCACCCCGCCTCGGCCCTGCTCATCCAGGAGAACCCGCTCGGGGTTCCCTTCAAGGTGGCCAACATCAGCGACCCCGCCGGCACCATCACCGATGACCGGCTCACGGGGATCAGCGGCTTCTTCGGGCCGGTTCCATCCAGCACATCGGTGACCTCGACGGTGACCAAGGGCGCCAAGAGCCGGACCGGGACAACCGAGGTCGTATTCGCGGACGCCTCCGCCGAGGCGACTTTCTATCAACTGCTCGCCAACCACGACCGGGTCATCGACGGCCATGGGCCAGGTTCGGAGGTGCAGTCCACGACGATCAGCGGCACCGATGAGAAGGGCGCGCCCTACTCGATCATCCTCGCCAACCGATACACGTCCAAGACCGGGACCGTCATCAACTCCAGCTACCCCGTGGCCGATCTGGTCTACTCGTTGACCTCGCTGGCCGGGGTCTCTGTGGACTCCGTGACGGCCACAGCCACGGCAACATCGGACGCCTCGGAGTACCAGATCGTGCAGATCCAGCAGCGTCGCGCCGGCGCGTGGACGAAGCTCAACGGGCGCAACCCGGGAACCATCAAGGCAGGGAAGAAGCTGAAGCTCCGCTACGTACTGCGGAGCTCGGCCGGCACCCGCACCGTGCAGGACACCTACCGGATCCCCAAGCAGGCAGCGGGCTCACGCATCAAGGTGCGCGTGAACGGCGGCAACCAGGGTGACGACTTCTTCTTCTACGAAGAGTTCGGCGGCCGCACCAACACCGTGGCCCGGATCAAGAAGAGCACCGAGGGCGCAACCCGCAACGACGAGATCTCCGCCTCGCTGTTCACCGCCGGTCAGGGCGGAGGCTCCGAGAACTTCGGCTTCGAGTTCTTCCGGGGTAAGGCGGGCAAGCCGTTCGAGGGGATCGACCGCGAACGCACCAAGGGCCCCCTGGACCGCGTGGTCAGCGGACGCCTGCAGAGCCGGATCAAGGTCACCGGCTGAGTCGCCAGCAACTTAAACTCGTGAATCCCATGCACCTGGTGCATGGGATTCACGAGTTAGTGGGGTGTGTGGCGGGCTCAGTCCAGGCGGACGATCATCTTCCCGGTGTTGCCACCGGTGAAGAGCGCCCCGAAGGCGTCGACCATCCGGTCGAGACCCTCGTAGGCCGTCTCGCGGAAGACGAGGTCGCCGGAGGCCACCAGGGGTCCGAAGGTCTGGTAGAACTCGCTGGTCGCCTCGGGGAAGTCGGAGACGATGAAGCCCTGGATCTTCAGGCGCTTGGAGATGATCATCATCATGTTCCGCGGGCCAGGCTGGGGCGCCTCGGCGTTGTAGCCGGCGATGGCTCCGCAGGCCGCGATGCGGCCGTAGTCGGCCATGTGGAAGATCGCACCCTCGAGGTGATCACCACCGACGTTGTCGAAGTAGACGTCCACAGGGCCGTGCTCGGCGAGCTGCTTGGCGACCGAACCGTCGTGGTAGTTGAACGCGGCGTCGAAGCCGAGCTCGTCGACCAGCCACTTGACCTTCTCATCCGAGCCGGCCGAACCGATGACCTTGCCGGCTCCGAGGTGGCGCGCGACCTGGCCGGCGACCGAACCCACGGCACCGGCGGCGCCGCTGATGAAGACGGTCTCGCCCTTCTTCAGCTCACCCACGCGGGACAGGCCGGCGTACGCCGTCAGACCGGGCATGCCCAGGACGCCGAGGTACGCCGAATCGGGGGCCACCTCGGTGTCGACCGGGCGGACCTGGCTGCTGGGAAGCAGGGCGTGGGTGCGCCACCCGGCCATGTGCAGCACCGAGGTGCCGACGGGGACGTCGGGGTCACCGGAGGCCTCGACCACACCGACCGCGCCGCCCTCCAGGGCGGCGTCGAGGGCGAAGGGCGGGACGTAGGACTTGACGTCGTTCATGCGTCCGCGCATGTAGGGGTCGACGGACAGGACGGTGTTGCGGATCAGCACCTGACCGGCGGCGGGGTCTTCGAGAGTCGTCGTCTTCGTCTCGAAGTTCTCGGGCACAGGCGTTCCGGCCGGCCGGCTGATCAGGTGGATCTCACGCGCTTCGGTAGTCATGTCCTCGATCCTGTCAGGCGGTTCCTCATACACAGCACCGGGAGGGTGCGCCAAGATGACCCTCATGTCTGACACCTTGATCCCCTGCCGCGCCGTCACGACCGCTGAGGTCCACCGCGCTCCCGTCCGTTTCGTGAACTCCGTCGACCTGCCGGTGACCCCCGAGCAGCTCTTCGAGGTGCTCGCCGACGCCGAGTCCTGGCCCCAGTGGGTCCCCGCGATCAAGAAGGTCACCTGGACCAGCCCCGAACCCATCGGGGTCGGGACGACGCGCACCGTCGACATGGTCGGGGGGATCGTGGGCGACGAGGAGTTCATGGACTGGGACCCGCCCCGGACGATGGGGTTCTACTTCACCCACACCACGGCGCCCGGCATGGAGGCCTTCGGCGAGTACTACGACGTAACCCCCACGGCGACGGGATGCCACCTGACGTGGACTTTGGCGATGTGGCCGTCGGGCCGGCAGAAGTACGTCATGCCCGTCATGCAGCCCGTCCTCAACCTGGGTTTCAAGGTCATCCTGCGCAAACTCCGCGGCTACTGCAAGAAGCAGTACGCCGCGGCATGAGCAAGCCACACTGGACCGAGCAGGACGTGCCTGACCAGACGGGGCGTCGCTTCGTGATCACCGGAGCCAACTCGGGGGTCGGGCTGGAGACGGCCCGGGTGCTGCTCTCCCGGGGTGCGGAGGTCGTGCTCGCCGTCCGGAACGCGGAGAAGGGGGAGCGGGCCGCCGCTGGTCTCTCGGGTACGCCGGAGGTCCGGGTGCTCGACGTGGCCGATCTGACGTCGGTGCGGCGTTTCGCGCACGCCATCGGTCCCGTGGACGTCCTGATCAACAACGCCGGGATCTTGGGTGTGCCGTTCGGCACGAGCCCCGACGGGGTGGAACTCCAGTTCGCCACGAACCACCTGGGTCACTTCGCCTTGACGAACCTGATGCTGCCGCAGATCAGTGATCGGGTGGTCGCGATCGGTTCGAGGGCCCACCACTCCGGGGTCCTGGACGTGGACGACCTGGACTGGACGCGGCGTACCTATCGACCCTTTGCGGCCTACGCCCAGTCCAAGTTGGCCAACCTGCTCTTCGTGGCCGAGTTGTCGCGCCGCCTGACTCGGGCCGGGTCCACGCAGCGGGTCGTAGCCGCTCACCCGGGGTCGACCGCGACCGCCATCACGCACAACACCGGCAGCGTCTGGAAGACGCTGGTGGGGAAGTACGGCCACCGGTTGGTGGGCATGTCCGCCGCCCAGGGTGCGCTCCCGTCGCTCTACGCAGCGACGATGGATCTGCCGGGCAACTCGTTCATCGGCCCGGACGGGACCGCCGAGATGCGTGGGTGGCCGGTGTCGGTGGGTCGTTCGCACGCCGCCAGCGACCCTGACCTGGGCAAGGCGCTGTGGGCGGCTTCGGAGGACCTGAGCGGAGTCACCTTTCCGCTGTGACTCCGCCCAGGCCCGCAACGATGAGGGTCAGTTGACGGTCACCGAGGAGATGTCGACCGCGGTGTTCGGGGTGCCGTCGCCGGGACCGTTCTGCTCGTTGGAGCCGTCGGCAGCGACGCCGCGGAGGACCTCGAGGCCGGCGTCGTCGATCGTGCCGAAGACGGTGTAGGCCGGGGGCAGCTGCGAGTCCTCGTAGACCATGAAGAACTGGGAGCCGTTGGTGTTCGGGCCGGCGTTGGCCATGGCCAGGGTCCCGGCCGGGTAGGTCTCGTCACCGCTGAGCTCATCGTCGAAGGAGTAGCCCGGGCCACCGGCGCCGGTGGCGGAGGGGTCTCCGCACTGCAGTACCGAGAGGCCGCCGCCACCGGTCAGGCGGTGGCAGGTGGTGTCGTCGAAGTAGGACTGAGTCGCCAGTGAGGTGAACGAGTTCACCGTGCACGGGGCAGCGGCGGCGTCCAGGGTCAACCCGAGGTCACCCTCACTGGTCTCCATCGAGATGGAGACGTCACCGGTGTCGGCCGGGTCACTGGGCGGGAGGTCGGCGTCCTTGGCGGGGGCGGAATCCTCGACGTACTCGCAGGCACCGGTGGTGGGCTCGGTGGAGTCGGTCGACTCAGTCGACTCAGTGGATTCGGAGGGACTGTCGGTGGCCACGGGGTCGGCATCGCTGCTGCAGGCCACGAGGCCCAGGGCGAGTACGGACAGAGCCATCAGGTGGGGAAGTCGCTTCAACATGCGGCGATCGTAGGGGAGTGGCCCCAGATATCCATCAACAGGGATTGGGAATCAGACGCCGGGGGGCAGGGCGATGAGGTGGCCCGGCTCCCCGACGACGGGTTCAGCCGAGAACGCCCTTCACGTCGACCGGACCCTTGTTCGACTCGATGGCCAGAACGAGGGCGGCGACGTCGCTGTCGTCGACGGTGACGCCGACCTCAGTGAGTCCCTCGCGCAGTTCCTTCTCGATCGTGCCCTCAGGAGCGCTCTCCTGGTAGGACTCGACCCGGTCGACGACGGCCTGGATTGCGGTGATCTTCTCGTTGTCATGTGTCATGCCGGATCGGTACCCCTCGCCTGGAGGTCTACGCTCCTGCGATGAGCGATTCCGATCACATGCGCGTGCCGGCGCCGCGGTTGGCCCTGCATGGCGAGGATCCGCTGACCCGGGTCACCGAGTTCGTGGACGACCTGGTGCGGCGGCGTACGGTCAGGGACTTCGCCGCGACGCCCGTGCCGGCTGGGGTGATCGAGCAGGCGATCCGGGCCGCGGCCAGCGCACCGAGCGGAGCCAACGTCCAACCCTGGCGGTTCGTCGTGGTGACCGATCCAGCGGTGCGGGAGCGGCTCCGCGAGGCGGCTGAGGCCGAGGAGCGCGAGTTTTATCAGCGTCGGGCGTCGGGGGAGTGGCTCGACGCGTTGGCCCACCTCGGCACGGAAGCCACGAAGCCCTTCCTGACGGAGGCTCCGGCGCTGATCGTGGTTTTCGAGGTGCACCAGGGTGAAGGCGAACCCCGTCCGTACTACGTCAAGGAGTCGGTGGGAATCGCCGTGGGATTCCTGTTGGCGGCCCTGCACCTGGCGGGGCTCTCGACCCTGACCCACACTCCCAGCCCGATGAAGTTCCTGACTGAGGTGCTGGACCGTCCGTCCAACGAGCGGGCGTTCCTGGTCGTCCCGGTGGGCTATCCCGCACCGGGCGCCACGGTGCCGGACATCGAGCGCAAGCCGCTTGCCGAGGTGCTGATCGAACGTTAGAACCCTGCGTCGATCGGGTATCGACCAATACCGACGATCTCAGGAGGAGACATGGCCAAGAAGGACGAGCCCGGCCCCAGCGTCAAGGACGACGAGCTCTACGAAAAGCTGCGTGATGAGGGGAACAGCAAGGAGAAGTCCGCCCGGATCTCGAACGCGGCCGCGAACTCTTCTCGCTCAGAGGTGGGTGCGCGGGGAGGTTCCTCCCCGGCGTACGAGGAATGGACGGTGGAGGAGTTGCACGACCGCGCCGCCGAACTCGACATCGAGGGGCGGTCCTCGATGAACAAGAACGACCTCATCGAGGCGCTGCGCGAGCACTGATACGGCGACCACCACAGGACTACTCTCGACGCATGCCGTCGACCCTGCCGCTGCGCCGTCGCCGGCTGTTGCGCAGGTGGTCCCTCGTCGGGACCGTGGTGGTCCTGGCTTGGGGAGCCGCGGCCTGTGGGGGTGACAGCGCCGACCCGGTGTCCACGCCAGCGCAACAGGCGGATCCCGGTGCCGTAGCACCCGAGGCTCCAGCGGGGGCACCGGAACCTGTCGTGGAGACAGTGTCACCGGCTGTCCCGGAGCCGTTGTGGGAACCCAGCGACGGTCGACCGCGCGACGCGCTGATGAGCATTCCCGGGTTGGACATCGAGAACCTCGAGGTGCGGACCTACGTAGGTAAGACGGACGACGCCGCGGGCCACGCCATCCAGAACACGGGTGTCGTCGCGAGCCCGACCGGGAACGACGGAGGCGTGGGGCCCGGGGGAGTGGGGAACTATCAGGTCACCGGGCACCGGACATCGTCGACCCGGATCTTCGAGTTCTTGCCGAACCTGACGAAGGGCGACCTGATTCGGGTGCGCTCGGGGAAGACGATCTACGTCTATCGGGTCCAGACGACGCGGATCACGTCCTTCCGGTCCGAGCAGTCTCTGCGCGAGCAGCGGGCCGCGGTTCCGGGGCGTCCCGGCGTGCGAGCCACGCGAGCGAAGATCACCCTTTCCACCTGTCGCACCCAGGAGGACCACGCCGAGGGCAACTACTGGTCCGACGAGTTCGACAACCCCGAGCACCGGATCGACAAGATCGGCGTCCTGATCAGGACGATGGCCGCCTGAGCTGAGAAGCGGCCCGAGAAACAACCCGACCCACGAACGAGGGGACACCTACAGGAGTCGCCTCGGCCGTGGGCCGGGTCGGGTGATGCGGCTGGGTCAGCCCTGGAGAGCGAGGGCGAACTCAACGCCACCCTGCTCGTCGACGGCAGCGTCGAGGATCTTGTCGTCGAGCATCTGCGCCGATGCTTCGTCGAGGTACAGCGTCGCGCCGGCCTGCTCAACCACCTGGTCGGTGGGCTCGGGCTGCTCGGCGGCCTGGATCGAGAGGTCGGTTTCACCCGCAGTGGTGATGCGGAGACCGGCAACATCGGGTTGACCGGGCTGTGCGGGCTGGCTGGTGATCTGCTGAACGATCGTGCTGGCATTCTCGGTGAGGGTAAGCATTGCTCGCCTTTCCGGTTGCGTGCAGGAAGCCTCCACCGTCTCTAACTAGGTGGTGGATTTCAAACCGAGGTCGTGCCGGGCGTGTTGGGGCGGCCGGGGGAGCGGCGGTCAGCGCCGGCCCATCGCGTAGAACTCGTCATTCGGTTTCAGCGCTGTCAGGTGCGCGATGCGGTTGGAGAGCCCGAACAGGGCGGTGATCGATCCGATGTCCCAGATCTCGTCGTCGGTCAGGCCCGCGGCACGAGCCACGTCGAGGTCGGCCTCGGTGAGCGTGGCCGACTCGGTGGCGACCAGGAGGGCAAGGTCGACGATGGCGCGCAGTCGCTCAGTCAGTTCGACCGAGTAGGGGTTGGTGGCCACCTGGTCGGCGATGTGGGAGTCCTTCATCCGGATCCGCAGGATCGCTCCGTGGGCGACCACGCAGTAGGTGCAGTTGTTCGCCCCCGAGGTCGCGACGACGATGAGTTCCCGTTCGGCCTTGCTCAGTCCGTCGTCGCTGTCCATCAACGCGTCGTGGTAGTCGAGGAAGGCGCGAAGCTCCCGCGGTCGACGGGCCAGCGCCCGGAACACATTGGGGACGAAGCCGGACTTCTCGGCGATGGGGGAGAGACGCTCTCTGAGATCTTCGGGGAAGTCCTCGAGTTCGACGTGTCCGAATCTGCTGACGCTGGTGTCGCGTGGGGTGGTGACCATCGCCTCATCCTTCCACTTCGATCAGCAAGCGCGGGGATCTTGACGACCCCACGAAAACTTATCCACAGATTGTCGGTTGCTCTTGTTTTCGATTGCTTGTTCTACGATAATCAGGGGTATGACTTTGGCTCTCGGAATCCTTAAGACGTGGCACCGTCACGCGATGGAGTCCGCGTTGCCCGAGGGTCGCGACGGGGTCACCGACGCCGAACGCGTCGCGATGCTAGAGACCCTGGAGGACCTGAAGAACACCATCTGCGCCCTCCAGGGCGACCTCGCAGTCGACCTCGATGCCTCCCAACGAACCCAGCAGGCCGCGGCCGGGGAACCCGCACGGCGGCACGGACGGGGGGTGGGCCACCAGGTCGCCCTTGCGCGACGGGAGTCCCCGCACCGGGGGCAGGTGTTCCTCTCGGTCGCCAAGACCCTGCGGGCCGAGATGCCCCACACCGCGGATGCGTTACACACCGGCAGACTCTCGGAGTACGCCGCAATGCTGATGGTCCGCGAAACCGCGTGCCTCACCGTCGAGGACCGCCGGTGGGTCGATGAGGTGATGTGCGCTGACGAGACCGTGCTGGAGGGGGTCGGGACCCGCCGGCTGGTCGGGATGCTCCGCGCCCACGCAGCCCGGTTGGACCCGGCCGCGGTCGTTCGCCGCAACCGGAGAGCCGAGACCGAACGCACCGTGTCCTTACGGCCTGCCCCGGACACGATGTCCTACCTCACCGGGGCACTCCCCGCCACCCAGGGAATCGCCTGCTGGGCCGCGCTCCAGTACGCAGTCGCTGCCGCGAAAGCAGCCGGCGACGAACGGTCCAAGGGCCAGATCATGGCCGACACGATGGTTGCCCGCCTGACCGGTCAGGAACACGCTGAAGAGGCACCGATCACCGTCAACATCGTGATGTCCGATACCAGTCTCTTCGGCGGTGGACACGAACCCGCCGACGTCCCCGGCTACGGACCCGTCCCCGCCGAGATCGCCCGCCACCTCATCGCGAACTCCCTCGATTCTGAGGCCATCACGTTCATCCGGGGCCTTTACGCCGATCCCCACGGCCGACTGGTCGCGATGACCACCAAACAACGCCTCCACACCGAAACCATCGCCGAGTTCCTACGTCTACGCGATCAGGGGATCTGTCGCACCCCCTGGTGCGACGCCCCCATCGCCCAGTCCGACCACATCCACCCCGCAAACAACGGCGGCGAGACCTCCGCAGAGAACGGCCAAGGTCTCTGCGAGGCCTGCAACCACGCCAAACAGGCCCCCGGCTGGACCCAGACCACCAACCCACACAGCCACCGACATCGAGTCACCACGATCACCCCCACCGGCCACCGCTACCGATCAACCGCACCCAGAGCACCAACACCCGCCCGGGGACACCCACCACACACCCCCGCCGAACAGTTAGTCGTCGACATCATCCACGACATTGAACTGGTGCTTGGGGCCTAGCGACCTCAACGTCGTGACATCCATCGAGGTGCCTCGACCCCGGCACCGGTCAGGTTGTCGCAGCGGACGAGTTGCACGTCGATCCGGCTGAGTGGGCATCGGGTCGGCGTGCTGATCAGATGCGCCGCGCCCACACTCGGGCCAGGGTCCGGCTTGGCAACGGCCGGGCCGGAGGCTGCCAGAACAGCGACGAAGACTGCCCCGAGGGTGGAGAGAAAGATGCGTTGAACTTGCTGTGAAGTGTTCACGGTCGTGCCTTTCGGAAGTGAAGAACGAGAGGTCTTCACCGTGGCCCGAGGACCACCACAGCCACATCCAACGGACCCCCTCAGGTTCGGCCTTGACCCCCTCAGACCGCCTGAGGAACGTGGCACACTGAGGCGATGGACGTCCGTCCGCACCCCGGCGACTCCGCGTTCGTCGGACGTGCCGACGAGTTCGCGGCAGTGAGTAGGGTGCTCGACCGGGCCGCTGGGGGCACCGCCGCGGCCCTGGTGATTTCGGGCGACGCCGGTGTCGGCAAGAGCGCCCTGATGGACAGGGCCTGCTCGCACGCGGATCCGTCCGCCTTGGTCCTGGCTGGCGCCTGCCTGCCGCTGTCCGCAATGACGGTCCCCTTCCTGGCGCTCAGATCCGCCCTGCGGTCAGTGCATTCGGTGCTCGAACCGCCGGCCTGGTTGGGAGAACTGGGGGAGACCCCATCGGCGGTCCCGGTCGCCTTCGACGACTGGCTCACCGGTTTGAGCCGTCAACGGCTGGTCATCCTGACCATCGATGATCTGCACTGGGCTGACCAGAGCTCCCTGGACGTACTCATGTATGTGTTGGCTGGCCCCGCCGACCGGCAATTGGCCGTGCTCGCCACGGTGCGAAGCAGCGAGGTGAGCGAGAGACATCCGCTGCAACGCTGGCTCGCGGACGTGCGGCGGCTACCGCGATTCGGGAGTCTCGATCTCGGTGCTTTGGACGGGATCGCAGCCGCGGAACAGATGAGCGGGCTGATGGGGACCGCTCCTCACCAGTCGCTGGTCGACGACGTCTTCGGCCGAACCCGGGGCAACGCCTACCTCACACGTCTACTCGTCAAAGGGCTTGCACCTCATGCCCGCAAGCTGCCTGACGATCTGCCAGAGGATCTGACCTCAGCGGTACTCGCGACGTACTGGACCCTCCCGGACCAGGCGCGGCTCCTGACGCGCATCCTGGCAGCCGGCGGTCAACCGCTGACATCAGGTGAGCTGACCGATGTGACAGGACTGGCCCACCTCGCCGAGACCGCCGAAGCCTCCCTGCTCGAGGCCGCCGAGACGGCCGTTCTTGACGTGGCCCGCAACGGGACCTTCTGGTTCCACCATCCGCTGTTCGCTGAGGTCCTCGAGGCGAACCTCACTGACGATGAACGCATCCGATGGCACACCGCCTTCGCAGTGGGCGCCGAGCGCCAGCTGTCCAACGGTTCGGCACTGACGCCAGAGTTGATGATTGCCGCCACCGACCACCACCACCGAGCAGGGCGGCCCGCCGAGGCCTATCACTGGGCGCTGCGAGCAGCAGAGTGCTCTACCGGTACGGCTGAGGAGCTCCGGCTGCTCCAAAGGGCGGTCGAACTGTGGCCCAGGGTCCCGGAGGCGCAGGAGACCGAGCGCGAGCTGCTGCAACGGATGCGGACGGCCGCCGCCAAGGCGGGGTCCTATCGCGAGGACCTGCGGGCTGTCGACCGACTTCTCGACGTTGTTGACCCCGGCAAGGAGCCGTTGCTGCTGGCTGAATTGATGCTCAGGCGGGCAGATCTACAGTTTCTCACCGGTCGCGACTTCACCTCGGAGAACGACATCCGTTCAGCCGTGAGACTTTCGGCCGACGCCGATCCGGACAGCTGGCAGCACGCGTGCGCGCTGTCGCAACTTGCGGAGATGGCGGCATGGAGCGGCGACCCGGACGCTGAGATGTTGTCCGACCAGGCGCTGTGCGTGGCTCGGGCGAGTGGTAGCTCGATGGCTTTGTCGCGTGCGTTGACGGCCAAGGCGTCGGCCGTCTGCGTGAGCGGTAAGACGGGGGAGAGCCTTCATTTCGCGCAGGAAGCCGTGTCGGCCGCCATCGAGGCTCAGGACTTCTACGCCTTCATTCTGGGCACTTTCGAGGAGCTCAACGGATTGCCTTCGTGTTCCGTGCGAGAAGAAGCGAGCCACGTGCGAAGTCGGCGCGAGCAACTGGTCAGCATGGGGGCTCCACGCGCTTACAGCTCGGCGCTGTCAGCCATTGAGGCGGCCGCTTGGCTGACGGTCGGGGACTGGCGTGCCTGTCAACAGCGACTCAGAGACGTGCTGGGATCGGATCCGGGTCCGTTTGCCGACGTGCATGCGCGGCTAGCGGCAGCACAGTTGGCGGCTTGGCAAGGGAGGACCGCCGAGGCCGAGGGGCACCTGGCTCGAGCCGACGAACTGTTCGCCGAGGGGTCCATGTACTTGCCTTTCACCTTCGATATGACTCGCGCGACCGTCGCCCTGGCTGCGGGTGATGGGGAGAGGGCTCTCAATGCCGCCCTAGCGGGTGCTTCCTCCTCTGGTGTTCCACCCGATAGATGCGAGTGGTTGATGCCATTGGCGGCGCAAGCGCTGGCCACCCTGATCGAAAGCGAGCGTGATGCTGGAGGTGACGCGAGGGACTTGATCGTTCGGCTAAACATGCTGCGGGCACGCTTCCCCTTGGTCATCTTGGACACCGGGTTGAACGCCAGCTCGGAGGGTGCACCTCGCATCATCGCTTTGAACGATTTGTACACAGCGGAGGTGGGTCGAGCGTTGGGGGACTCGGACAATGGCAACCAATGGCTGAGCACCACAGACTCCTGCCACGTTGCGGAGTTGGTATGGGAGGAGGCGTACGCCTGCTGGCGTGCCGCTGAAGCACTGCTGGCGCACGAACGTCATCGCCGGGTGGAGGCTGCGTCTGTGCTTCGAAGGGGACTCGAACTGGCGACCGACCTGGGTGCCGAGCCGATGCGCACAGAGCTCGAGGCCCTGGCGGCCATCGCGCGGATCGGGGTCGAACAGGTGTCCGAGGTCTCGGGGGAGTTGCGTGAACTACCCGGCCTGACGCGGCGTGAGCGCGAGATCCTGGGTCACATCGTGGTGGGCCGTACCTACCGTGAGATCGCCACCGCCCTGTTCATCAGCGAGAAGACGGTCAGTTCTCACGTGTCCAACCTCCTGCGCAAGACCGGAACCGACAACCGCATCGATCTCTCCCGGCTGGCGCGCAGCGTGGCGCAGGCCGACGGCCCCACGCACGGGTGATCAAACTTCCTGGACGGTCTGGGACAGGAGACAAAACTCGTTTCCCTCGGGGTCGGCGAGCACGACCCAGCTGACGTCCGAACCCTGACCCACGTCGGCCGGACGGGCACCCAAAGCAAGCAGACGCTCGAGTTCGGCGCCCGTGGGTGAGCCATCAGCGCGTAGGTCGAGGTGGAGACGGTTGTATCCGGCTTTCGGTCCAGGAACCTGGAGAACGTCGATTCCCGGTGAGGTGCCATCCGCCGCACCGATGCTGATGAGATCGTCGTCTTCCTCGATCACCTGCCAACCCAGAACCTCGCACCAGAAGTCGGCCACCCGTCGTGGCTGAACGGCCTTGATGGCGATGTTGGCGATGCGGCTCGTCATGAGGGGAGTGTTCCACGCAGGTTGCTGCGTCGGTGCGTGTGACAACGATGTGGTTCACCTCCAGGCCGCAACCTGACATAATGTCCCTTATCGGCGGTTCACCCAGGCCTCAGCCAGAAGGCGAGTAGACCGCCAGATACAAGGCAACTGGGTACGATCGCCATCGAGAACCGCGTTGCGAGCAGGAAGTGACGACAGCGATGACCGATCCGGATCGTCTGGATGAATTACAAGACCTGTTGTGCGCCGACCGGGCCCAGACGGTGGCCCGGATGAGGTCGCTGACCAAAGACGTCGACTCGATCGTCGAGGCTGCTCGGCTGACCGCGACCGATGACGAGCACGACTCCGAAGGCTCGACGATCGCATTCGAACGCTCACTGACGTCCACGCTGTTGGCCGAAGCCACCCGACACCTGGCGGAACTCGATCGGGCGTTGGAACGACTCGACAACGGTGACTACGGATCCTGTGAGCGTTGTGGCGAACCCATCTCGCCCGGCCGACTGTGGGCTCGGCCTGCAGCTCGCACCTGTATTTCGTGCGCCGCTTGACTTGAGCAGCAACAGATTCAGCGAAGGTCAATGGTCCTCAGATTCGTGGCGAAAGCGATGCGTTCGAAGTCGATGTCCTGATGAGCGAGGCCTATATCTCGTCGCAGCGCGACCGCCGCAATCAAGCAATCCTGTAGAGATCTGGGTTGGTGGCCGGTGGCCCGAGTGGCGTGAAAGACATCCACAGCGCCCCGGAAGTCGAGGTCGGCCCTGATTCCGCACCACGACTGAGCGAGAAGTAGGCGTTCGATCTTCGCGGCGTGTGCTCCAGGCCGGGCTCCGGCAAGGAGTTCGAGCATGATCGGCTCACTGCATGCGAGCCCGTCACCCAGTCTCTCCTCAACGAATTGGGTGGCTGGCCTGTCTCTCCCACGGAGGAACTCGACCCAGGCCGAGGTGTCCACCAGGATCACAGCTGATCGACCGAATCCCCTCGGAGTTCATCGAGGTCGGCGTCCCAGCCGATCCCTTTGAGTGCTCGCATCTCGTCTCGGGTCATGACGGGGCCAACCAGACGGCGCAGGGCAAAATCGACGGCGTCCTTCTTGGTGCGGCAGTTGAACCGGCGCATGACCTCTCCGACAAGTTGATTGTCGATGTCGATGTTTGTGCGCGCCATACACCAACGATACACCAATCGGGCGTACAGGGCCGGCGCAGTTACTCGGACCGCTCCATCCGGCAGCCACTGCGTCGGAGTACCAGGACCATCACGGTGCCTAAGGCTGTGATGTACACCGGAAAGGCCCAGGTCTCCGGGTTCCAGGTGTCGATCGTCAGCAACGCGATGACGCCGTTGACCGCCCCGAGCAGGAAGACCGAAGGGTTCTCGGTCTCGGGAAAGTTCCAACCCTTGACTAGGGTCGGGACCGCCGCCACCAGATCGGCCAACACCGCAAAGAGCACCGCCAAAGCGGCATCTCCGGATACCTGCCAGATGACGATGGCGGCCACCGACACCGCGCCACAACTGACGTCGAAGCGTGAGAGCCGCCAGTACGCCGCCGGGTTGACGAACGACGAGGCGAAGATCAGCGCTGGCCCCAGTCCGATCGACAGCGTCAACACCGCCGGCAGACCGACCCCGGCGTCGAGTTGAGCAACGAAACCGATCGCCGGCGCCAACGCCCACAGAAACCACGTGACCCGGTTCGGTTGCGTGTGCCCTTGGATGGTGGAGACGGCATAGCGCGTACTGCCGACCAGGCTGAAGAACGCCCCCAGGAAGACGAACTCGGCGGCGATCACGCGATCACTGTGTCAGGACGGGGTCAGCCCATGACCCCCACGGCCCCTCAGGTGCCGGTCCACTCCGGAACCCGCTTGTCGAGGAACGCCGACATGCCTTCCTGGGCGTCACACGTCATGGCGTTGGTGGCCATCACCTCGGCCATTGCGGCGTACGCCTCCCCCTGCGGCAGATCGATCTGGTGATAGAACGCCTGCTTGCCGATCCGCACCGTCAGTGGGCTGGCCACCGCGATGGACGCCGCCATCTCGTGTGCGCGAGCGCCGACTTGTTCAGCGGGAACCACCTCGTTGACCAGGCCCCAGTCGGCAGCCGTCGCCGCGTCGATGACCTCACCGGTCAGCAGCATCTGAAGTGCCCGTTTGCGTCCGATGGCACGGCTGACCGCGACCATCGGGGTGGAACAGAACAAGCCGATCTTGACCCCGGGGGTGCCGAAAACGGCACTGTCGGAGACAACCGCCAGATCGCAGGTCGCGACTAGTTGGCAACCGGCGGCCAGGGCGTGACCCTGCACGGCGGCGATGACCGGCTGTGGGATGGACTGCACCAACTCCATCATCTCGGTGCAGACCTCGAAGACCTCGCGCTCGTCCTCGAGGGTCCGGTCGATCATCTGACGCAGATCGTGGCCGGCCGAGAAGACCGGCCCCTCGGCCTCGATCACCACCGCGCGCACCGAGACGTTCTCCGCGAACGAACGCAGACCGGCGGTCACCGCCCGCATCGTGTCGACCGACAACGGATTGCGTCGTTTCGCGTCACTGAGCCGCAGGGAACCCACGGCCCCCTCTACCGAAACCTGAACAGCGGATGTTTCACCCACGATGACCTCCCAGCTCGCCGAACGGCCACGGTAACCCAGGTCACCTTTCAGCCCCCGACGTACGCCGCCAGGTGCTTCGCGGTCAGCGTCGACTCCCCCGCCACCAGATCGGCGGGAGTGCCCTCGAAGACCACCCGTCCGCCGTCGTGGCCGGCGCCGGGACCGAGGTCGATGATCCAGTCGGCGTGCGCCATCACCGCCTGGTGATGCTCGATCACGATCACCGACTTGCCCGATTCGACCAACCGGTCCAGTAAGGCCAGCATCTGCTCGACGTCGGCGAGGTGGAGTCCGGTGGTGGGTTCGTCGAGCACGTAGAGGTCGCCCTTGCCAGCCAGTTGCGTGGCCAACTTCAAGCGCTGCCGCTCGCCCCCGGACAGAGTTGTCAGCGGTTGGCCCAAGGTGACATAACCCAGACCGACGTCGACCAGACGGTCGGCGATCCGGTGGGCCGCCGGGAGCTTCCCGTCGCCGTCGGCGAAGAAGTCCCGGGCCCGGGCCGCCGACATAGCCAACACCTCGGCGATGTTGAACTCCCCCAGCCGGTAGTCCAGCACCGAGGCCTGGAACCGGCGCCCCTCGCACTCCTCACACGGGGTCGCCATGTCGGCCATGATCGCCAGATCCGTGTAGATGACCCCCGCGCCGTTGCAGACCGGGCAGGCTCCCTCGGAGTTCGAACTGAACAGCGCCGGTTTGACGTCGTTGGCTTTCGCGAACGCCTTGCGAACCGGCTCGAGCAGTTTCGTGTACGTCGCCGGGTTGCTTCGGCGGGACCCTCGGATAGCCGTCTGGTCGACCGCGATCACCCCGTCCCGCTTCGACACGGAGCCGTGGATCAGCGAGCTCTTGCCGGAGCCGGCCACCCCGGTGATCACACACAGGACCCCCAACGGGATGTCCACGTCGACGTCGAGCAGATTGTTATCGGACGCGCCACGGATCTCCAGGGAACCGGTGGCCTTCCGGACATTCTCCTTCAGCGAGGCCCGGTCGTCGAGGTGGCGTCCGGTGACGGTGTCACTCCCCCGCAGCCCGTCTACCGAGCCCTCGAAACAGATCGTGCCGCCGTCGGTGCCGGCGCCGGGGCCCAGATCGACGACGTGATCGGCGATGAAGATGGTCTCCGGCTTGTGCTCCACGACCAGGACGGTGTTGCCCTTGTCCCGCAGGCGCACCAGGAGCCTGTTCATCCGGTCGATGTCGTGGGGGTGCAGCCCGATCGTGGGCTCGTCGAACACGTAGGTCACGTCGGTCAGCGAGGACCCGAGGTGTCGGATCATCTTGACCCGTTGGGACTCACCGCCCGACAGCGTTCCGGTGGGGCGTTCGAGGCTGAGGTAGCCCAGGCCGATCTCCACGAAGGAGTCGAGGGTCTCCCCCAGCGAGGTCAGCAGTGGTGCCAGGGTGGGCTCGTCCAGTTCGCGGACCCAGACGGCCAGGTCGTTGATCTGCATCCGACAGGCGTCGGCGATGTTGATCCCCGCCACCTTCGAGGACCGGGCACCTTCGTTCAGGCGCGTGCCGTCGCACTCGGGGCAGGTGGTGAAGGTGACCGCCCGCTCCACGAACGCTCGGATGTGTGGCTGCACGGAGTCGATGTCCTTGGCGAGGAAGGACTTCTTGATCTGGGGGATCAGCCCGGCGTAGGTCAGGTTGATCCCGTCCACCTTGATCTTGGTGGGTTCGCGGTGCAGGAGGTCGTTGAGCTCTTTCTTCGTGAACTTGGCGATCGGTTTGTCGCAGTCGAAGTAGCCGCACCCACGGAAGATCCGGCCGTACCAACCCTCCATGCTGTAGCCGGGGATCGTCAAGGCCCCGTCGTTCAACGAGAGGCTGTCGTCGTACAGCGCGGTGAGATCGATGTCGTTGACCGAACCCCGACCCTCGCAGCGCGGACACATCCCCCCGGTGATGCTGAACTCCCGGCGCTCCTTGGTGGTGGTCCCACCCTTCTCGAAGGTCACCGCGCCCGCGCCCGAGATCGACGCGACGTTGAACGAGAAGGCCTGCGGTGACCCGATGTGGGGCTGGCCCAAGCGGCTGAACAGGATCCGCAGCATGGCGTAGGCGTCGGTCGCCGTACCCACGGTGGAGCGCGGGTCGGAGCCCATGCGTTGCTGGTCCACGATGATCGCAGTGGTCAGCCCCTCGAGTACGTCGACGTCGGGGCGAGCCAGTGACGGCATGAACCCCTGCACGAAGGCGCTGTAGGTCTCGTTGATCAGGCGCTGCGACTCTGCGGCGATGGTGCCGAAAACGAGGGAACTCTTGCCGGATCCGGAGACGCCGGTGAAGATCGTCAGCCGACGCTTCGGGATCTCCAGGGCGACGTCCTGCAGGTTGTTCTGGCGGGCACCGGTGACCCGGATGAGGTCATGGCTGTCGGCAAGGTCCACGGCAGGCTCCTGAGGTGAGGTGACACCGGCAACCTACCGAGGCTCGCGTCAGCCGGTGGTGAACGGCACGCTGATCGGACGTCGTACGTAGGGGCCGGGAGCCCAGTGGACGCTCTCGAGGTCGACGTCGAAACGCGGGAACCGTTCCAGGACCTCCTCGAGGGCGACCCGCGCCTGCATGCGGGCCGCGCTCGCGCCGAGGCAGAAGTGACTACCCACGCTGAAGGTCAGGATCTGCCCGGGGCGCCGCCCCACGTCGAGATCCTCGGCATCGGGGCCGTAGCGGCGAGGATCCCGGTTGGCGGCGGCGTAGCAGAGCAACACCTTCCGGCCCTGGGGGATCAGGACTCCCGCGATCTCGACATCTCGGGTCGTGGTGCGGGCCAGGCCCTGCACCGGAGAGGTCAACCGGAGGAACTCCTCGACGGCGTCGGCGATTCCGGTCGGTTCCTCCACGAGTGACCGTCGTTGGTCGGGGGCTTCGGCCAGGAGTTGTACGGCGCCGCCGAGCAGTCCGGTCGTGGTGTCGTTGCCGCCGGTGACCATGGTGAAGACGAAGGCGAGCACCGACAGGAGACCGGCGTCATCGTCGGCCACCCCGGAGGCCACCAGATTCGACACGGTGTCCTCCCCCGGCTCCCGGCGTCGGCGCTCGATGAGCTCGACGAAGTAGCCGCTCAACTCGAGGACCGCATCGCCCGCGGCCCCCGCTCCCCCAGCCGACACGATCGCGTCAGTCCACCGATCGAAGCGGACACGATCCGCCTCGGGCACACCCAGATAGTGGGCCACCACCATGCTCGGCAGGGGTTTGAACAACTCGGTCACCACATCGCCGCCGGAGGCGTCGGCCAACCGGTCGAGCCGCTCGGAGACGAAGTCGCGGACCGCGGGCTCGACGGTGCTCACCTGGCGGGGCGTGAACCCCCGCGCCACCAGACGACGGAACTCGGTGTGCACCGGCGGGTCCTGCATGACGAAGGGCGGGTTGTCGACCAACCCGATCCGCTCCAGTTCGCCGTACTCCACGGTCAGACCCTGGGCACTGCTCAACGTCGAGGTGTCGACCGCGGCCGCCAGGACATCCGCGTGGCGCGACAGGACGTAGTAGTCCTGGTCGGGCCGGTCCCCGGGCACCACATGGTGCACGGGATCGTGGTCACGCAACGACGCATACATCGACCACGGAGAGCGCCAGGCCTCTCCGCCGCCGGGGACGAACAGGGGCGTCGTCATCGTGAGCTCAGATGACGGACTTGCCCTTCTTCTCGCTCATGCCCTCGGCCACCCCGATGAGCAGCACAGCGGCGACCACGGCCAGGACGAAGCCGATGACGTTCAGCTCGAAGATGCCACCGGTGCTGAAGAACTGGGCGATGAGCCCACCGATGACCGAACCGACCAGGCCGAGGCCCAGGGTGGCGAGCAGGCTCAAGCTCTGCTTGCCGGGCTTGATGAGCCGGGCGAGGGCTCCGATGATGAGGCCAGCAACGAGGAATCCGATCATGGGCCGAGCCTACGGGCGCGGATCGAATCCGCCCTGCATTGGCCCGCGTGGCGGCACCGCCGAATAGTCACGATTGACTACCCCCTCAGATCCTTCGGATGCACTCCCCACGAGTCCCTGCGCGGCGCCCTCCCACGTCCTACCGTCGAAGCATCACCCCGACGAACAACAGCCGACACCCCCGGAACGGCTGGAAGAGGACACCGCCATGTGGGACACCGTTCAGGACAACACCGTGCATCTCTCCCACGACCTGCCGTGCCCACGCTGCGGTCATGGAGTCCACACCTATCTGGCCTGTGGTGACGCGTGCGCCTGCCTCCCGGTGGTCATGCCCGGCGTGTACGCCGCAGCCTGACCACCGCAGACGAGCCCGTTCCGACTCAGGGTTCGATCATCACCTTGATCGACTGCCGCTCGTCCATCGCCCGGTAGCCGGCCGCCACCTCGTCGAGGGGCAGCACCGAGTCGAAGACCAGTCCCGGCTGCATCCGACCGTTGGTGACGTGGTCCAGGAGTTCGGGCAGGTAGCGACGGACCGGAGCCATCCCGCCAGCCAGTCCGACGTTCTTGGCGAACATCCGGCCGACCGGGAGCTCGACTCCGTGAGGAACCCCCACGAAACCGACCATGGCGCCCGGGCGGGCCACCGCGAACGCAGTTGCCATGGAGTCGCCGGTGCCGACGCACTCCAGGACGGCGTCCGCCCCCACTCCCCCGGTGATCTCCTTGACGCGTGCGGCACCTTCCTTGCCCCGCTCGGCGATGATGTGCGTCGCCCCGAAGGCCGTGGCGATCTTCTGCCTTGACTCGTGCCGCGACATGATGATGACCTTCTCGGCCCCCATCGTCACGGCAGCCAGGACTCCACACAGACCCACCGCTCCGTCGCCGACCACGACGACCGAGTCGCCGGCCTTGACCCGGGCCGAAACCGCTGCGTGCCAGCCGGTCGGCATCACGTCGGAGAGCGCCAGGAGGTGCGGCATCATCGACTCGTCGGGCATCCCGTTCGTGGTGACCAGACTGCCGTCGGCCTGTCCTACGAGCGCGAACTCGGCTTGGCCGCTCTGGGTCATCCCCATGTTCAGGCAGGCAGACTGAGCTCCGGCCTGGCAGTGCACACAGGTGTTGTCGCAGTGGTCGAAGGGCACGACGACGAAGTCCCCGGCCTTGAAGTCGCGGACGTCCGATCCGACCTCCTCGACCACGCCGATGCATTCGTGGCCGATCGTCGAGCCCGGCGTGATGTCGTTCTCGCCGCGGTAGGGCCACAGGTCCGATCCGCAGATGCAGCCCTTGACCACGCGGACGATCGCGTCGGTGGGACGGTTGATCGTGGGGTCGTCGACGTCAGAGACTCGGATGTCACGCTCGGCGTGAATAGTGGTTGCTCGCATGGGGGCAGTCTCGCACCCGTCCCCAGCCCCGGCCATGACCATCAACCGAACCCGCCGTGCCGCACGACACGTACGCGTCGCGTTGGTGGTATCTCATATGTGAGTTAGCGTGGTCGGCATGACGCTCGACTACAAGTCCCGTATCGGCAACCTGATCCGCGACGCCCGCAAACACCGCGGCCTGACCCAGCATGAGCTCGCCGATCTCCTGAGCACGAGTCAGAGCGCCATCAACCGGATCGAGAAGGGTCACCAGAACCTCTCGCTCGAGATGATCGCCCGCATCGGTGAGGCCCTGGACTCCGAGATCGTCGCCCTCGTGGCCGGCCCCACCCACCTGCGGGTCACCGGACCGACCACCCTGTCGGGCAGCATCGACGTCAAGACCTCCAAGAACGCCGGAGTGGCCCTGCTCTGCGCCTCCCTGCTGAACCGCGGCCGCACCACGCTGCGCAAAGTCGCGCGCATCGAGGAGGTCAACCGGTTGCTCGAGGTGCTCAACTCCCTCGGCGTGGAGACCAACTGGATCGGTGACGAGAACGACCTGGAGATCATCCCGCCCAAGGAACTGAACCTCGAGGCGATCAACGAGGAAGCCGCGCGGCGTACCCGCTCGGTCATCATGTTCCTCGGACCACTGCTGCACCGCTCCAACCGCTTCGATCTGCCGTACGCCGGTGGCTGCAACCTGGGCACCCGCACCGTGGAGCCCCACATGTCGGCACTGCGCCCGTTCGGCCTCGACGTGAAGGCCACCGACGGCATGTACCACGCCTCGGTCGACCGCGACATCGAACCGACCCGCCCCATCGTTCTGACCGAGCGCGGCGACACCGTCACCGAGAACGCCCTGATGGCGGCCGCGTTGAACCCCGGCACCACGGTGATCCGCAACGCCTCGTCCAACTACATGGTCCAGGACCTGTGCTTCTACCTCCTGCGCCTGGGGGTCGAGATCGAGGGCATCGGCACCACGACCCTGACCGTCACCGGCCGCGAGGTCATCGACGTCGACGTCGACTACGCGCCCAGCGAGGACCCGATCGAGGCGATGTCCCTGGTCGCCGCGGCCGTGGTCACCCAGTCCTCGATCACCATCCGCCGCGTCCCGATCGAGTTCATGGAGATCGAGCTCGCCGTGCTGGAGGAGATGGGCTTCTCCTACACCCGCACCGAGGAGTACCCCGCCGCCAACGGGCACACCCGACTGGTCGATCTGACCACCGCTCCCTCGCAGTTGCGTGCCCCGCTGGACAAGATCCACCCGATGCCGTTCCCCGGGATCAACATCGACAACCTGCCCTTCTTCGCCATCATCGGCGCCACCGCCCACGGGCAGACCTTCCTGCACGACTGGGTCTATGAGAACCGCGCGATCTACCTCACCGACCTCAACAAGCTCGGCGGCCAGGTCAAGCTGCTCGACCCGCACCGGGTGATGATCGATGGACCTACCCACTGGACCGGCGCCGAACTGATGTGTCCTCCCGCCCTGCGCCCCGCCGTGGTGCTGTTCCTGGCCATGTTGGCCTGCAAGGGCACTTCGGTGCTGCGCAACACCTACGTCATCCACCGCGGGTACGAAGACCTCGCGGAGCGGTTGAACCTCTTGGGCGCCAACATCGAGACGTTCCGCGACATCTAGGCCGCTGGGGTCCATACTTCCCCGGTGAGCACCGTCACCCCAGGTAGTCCCCACACCGGCCCTCATACCGGCTTCGCGTACTTGGACGACAGTCGGACCGACGGAGCCGTTGCGGCCTTCGCGCACCGCGGTGGTGCCTACCACCCGGAGATCGAGGGCCTGGAGAACACGCTGGCCGCGTTTCGGCATGCGGCGGGTCTCGGCTACACCTACATCGAGACCGACGTCCATCTGACGGCCGACGGGGTGCTGCTCGCCTTCCACGACACGGTCCTGGACCGGGTGACCGACCAGCGCGGTGCGATCGGCGATCTGAGCGCCGCGGAGGTGCGCCTAGCCAAGATCGGTGGCCGCGAACAGATCCCGACGCTCGGGGAGCTTTTCGACGCCCTGCCGGGTGTGCGCTTCAACATCGACCTCAAGTCCGACGCGGCCGTAGAGGCCCTGGCCGTCTTCATCCGCGAACGCGACGCCTGGGACCGGGTGCTCATCGGGTCCTTCTCCTACCGACGACTGGTGCGGTTCCGTCGACTCACCCAGGGACGGGTCCCCACGTCGGCCAGCCCGATCCAGGTGGCGGCGTACGTCCTGCTCCCGAGTGGTCGCCTGGCCGACTTCGTCACGAGGCGTCGTGTCGACGCGCTACAGATTCCGCACCGACAGGGGCGCCTGACCATCGCCAGTGCCTGGCTGATCCGCCGGGCCCACGCGGCCGGGAAGCACGTGCACGTGTGGACGATCGATGAACCCGCCGAGATGCACGAGCTCCTCGACCTCGGGGTGGACGGTCTGATGACCGACCGCACCGATCTACTCAAGGCCGTGCTGATCGAACGCGCCCAATGGAAGGCATCTGCATGAGCAACTCCGTACCCAGCCCCATCGCGGACCTCAGCCCTCTGCAGCGCCGCAAGGAGCAACGCTCCTGGTACTTCTACGACTGGGCCAACAGCGCCTTCGCCACAACCGTGGCCGGTGTTCTCTTCGGGCCCTACATCAAGGCCATCGCTGATGAGGCCGCGGTGGACAACCGGATCTCGGTCATCGGAATCTCCATCGCTCCCGGAGCACTGCCGGCGTTCGTCATCACCGCCTCGACTATCATCTCCGCCATCCTGCTTCCCCTTCTCGGCGCGGTGGCCGACCGGACGGCCCGTAAGAAGGACCTGCTCGCAGGGTTCGCCTGGGTCGGCGCGGCTGCAGCCGCCCTGTTGTTCTTCGTCACCGGAGACAACTGGCAGTTGGGTGTGGTCGCGTTCCTGGTGGCGAACCTCTGCTTCGCCGCTTCGGCGGTGTTCAACGACGCCATCCTCCCGCTGATCTCCACCGAAGATGAGCGGGACGCGGTCTCCAGCCGGGGCTGGGCCATGGGGTACGCCGGAGGTGGGCTCCTCCTGGCGCTCAACTTCGTGATCGTCACCTTCTATGAGTCCTTCGGAATGACCGAGGGCATGGCCGTGCGGATCAGCATGCTCTCGGCCGCCGTGTGGTGGGCCGCCTTCACCTTCATCCCCTTCCGAGGCATCCACAACCGGCCGCCCACCGAGGTCAAGATCGTCGAGGGCGGCATCCTGTCGCAGAGCTTCGGCCAGTTGTGGCGCACGTTGAAGGAGATGCGCAACTACCCCGTCGCGCTGACCTTCCTGGCGGCGTACCTCTTCTTCAACGACGGCATCCAGACCGTCATCTCTCAGTCCTCGATCTACGGCACCGAGGAGCTGGGCTTCCCCCTCGGCACGGTGCTGGCGACGTTCCTGCTCGTGCAGTTCGTGGCCGTGGGGGGTGCGCTCGCCTTCGGACGACTGGCCGGTGTCTACGGAGCGAAACGGGTCATCCTCGGCGGGTTGGGCATCTGGATGGTGATCGTGACCGTCGCGTTGGTCCTGCCCAAGGAGCAGCTGATCTTCTTCCTGATGCTCGGCACCGCGATCGGCATCGTCCTCGGCGGCACCCAGGCGTTGGCCCGGTCGTACTTCTCGTTGCTGATCCCGGCCGGCAAGGAGGCTGAGTTCTTCAGCTTCTATCACGCCATGGACCGCGGGACCTCGTGGATGGGCACCCTGGTGTTCGGGGTGGTCTTCCAGCTCACCGGCTCCTACCGCCCCGCCATCTTCGCGCTCGTCTTCTTCTTCGCCATCGGCGGCGCGATCCTGATGAAGGTCGACACCGCCAAGGGCATCGAACAGGCGGGGAACAGGATTCCGGACGTAGTGTGAGCAACGATCGCTCCGACCGAGGAGGATCCTGTGATCTGCGACACACCGTGCGAGGATGTGACGTGGGTTTGGAATCTTGGGACCATGGGTACCGTTGAAGTGATCAAGGCGGGTAGACCCCTGTTTTGACGACTATTAGTTTGGAGGTGCCTCATGGCTGAGCGCACACTGCGCGGCGCACGACTTGGAGGCCAGAGCTTCGAGGACGAGCGTGGAATCGAGTTCGCGGCTCGTCAGCAGATCGGGTACCGCTGCCCACAGGCACACGGGTTCGAGATCACCATGTCGGTCGAGGCCGACGTCCCCGCCGTCTGGGAGTGCCCCAAGTGCGGCGCCGAAGCGGAGAGCACGTCGGGTATCGAGAAGATCGTCAAGGCCGAGAAGCCGGTCCGTACCCACTGGGACATGTTGCTGGAGCGCCGTTCCGAGAAGGAACTCGAAGACATCCTCAAGGAGCGCATCGACCTGCTCCGCGGCGGCGCCATCGGGCCCGCCCACCTGCACCGCAGCACCAAGAAGCGCAAGGCGACCGCCTGACGCTCCTTCGATGACTGATTCAGTCGTCGATGACCTCGCCTCGGACCACCGTCGGATCGGTGGTTCCGGGGCGTGTGGCATTTCTAGGGGAACTGTTGGGGCCGGTCGTGCCCTGTCCGGGTGCGGTCATCGGTACCACCGTCAGGCGGGCCGTCACTGCGCGCGCGAGCAGTCCGCGGAACAGTGGGCGGGTCAGCGGAAGAATCAGGAACACAGCGAAGATGTCGGTGACGAAGCCGGGCGTGAGCATCAGGGTGCCCCCGATGAGGATCAGGGCTCCGTCGGCCAGCTCCTTACCGGGCATCCGACCACTGTTCAGCGCTGTGCGCAGGGCCACGAACGCCTTCCCGCCCTCACGACGGATCAACCAGGCCCCGATGATGCTGTCGAGCACCAGCAGCAGGATGGTCCACCAGGCGCCGATGACCTGTCCGATCTGGATCAGGACGTAGATCTCGATCACCGGGACGATCAGGAACGCCAGCAGCACCAGCGGTGCCAGCCGTCGGCGACGTGGAGGCGTTGCGGTCATCAGGCACTCCCCCGGGTCCGTTTGGTATCCCGACGGCGGTTCAGACGCCCGCGCACCTGATCGCGTCGTTCCGAGATCCCCCACTGGGTGATCCGGACCAATGATTCGGCAGCCACCGCTCCGCTCATCTTGGACTCTCCTCGTTCTCGTTCGATGAACTCGATCGGGACCTCGATCACGGTCAGTCCGGCGTGCAGGGTGCGGGTCACCAGGTCGGTCTGGAACACGTAGCCGGTCGAGCGCACCTGCTGGAGGTCGATCTTCTCCAGGGTGGCGCGACGGTACAACCGGAAGCCGGCGGTGGCGTCACGCACCTCGATGCCCAGCAGCAGGCGGACGTAGAGGTTTCCCCCGCGCGACAGCGCGGCGCGGTGCAGCGGCCAATTGACCACCGAACCACCCGGGACCCAGCGGGAGCCGATCACCAGGTCGGCGTCCGGCAGCGCGGCCAACAACTGTCCGAGTTGCTCGGGTTGGTGGGATCCGTCGGCATCCATCTCACCGATGACCTCGTAGCCGCGGCGCAGCGCCCAGTCGAACCCGTGGAGGTACGCCGCACCGAGGCCGCCCTTGGCCGTGCGGTGTTCGACGTGGATCTGGGGATCGGCAGCGGCTAGTTCGTCGGCGATGCGGCCGGTCCCGTCGGGGGACTCGTCGTCCACGACGAGCACGTCGAGGGCTGGTTGAGCTGCGCGGAGCCGCGCCAGGATGGGGCCGATGTTCTCGGCTTCGTTGAAGGTGGGGACCACCATCACTCCGGGCCCCAGATCCTCCCAGGTCATCGCTGCTCCATCTGCACTGTCGGTTGAGGGCCGGTGCCTGCCGGAGACTCGTGTCGCCTACGAGAATACGCGATCAGGCACAGGATCAAACCCAGGATCGTGGCGCCCCAGGAGAGTCGCGCCGGCCAGAGTCCCATCCACACCGCGGGGGTCTTCCCGTTCATCAACTCGACCTCTTCGACCAGGACGGTCTGGGTCAGCGGGTCGGCCGCGGCCACCACGGAACCGTCGGGGGCCACGACGCCGGAGACGCCGTTCGTTGAGGCGACGACCAGCCAGCGACCGCTCTCGATGGCGCGCAGGCGCGTGATCGCGAACTGCTGGTCGATCTGGTCGGTGAAGATGAAGATCGCGTTGCTCGTCTGGACGGTCAGGAGCTCCGCGCCGCGGCGTACCTGGTCGTAGATCGCGTCGTCATAGGCGATGTCGAAGCAGATCGAGTTCGCCAGCGACACCCCCGCGACCTGCAGGGGCGTGCGTCGCACGCTGCGGGACATGTCGCGCGGGACCCGGTCGAGTTGGGCGAAGGCCCCGTCGAGGTAGGAGCGGAAGGGGATGTACTCCCCGAACGTGACGGGATGGTGCTTGGTGTAGCGGTCACCCGCCCCGGTCACCGGATCCCAGACGACTCCCTGGTTCAGGATCTCCCCCGGTTCGCCATCGACGATGGCTCCCACCACGACCGGCACACCGACGGCGGCCGCGGCCCGGTCCAGGTCGGCCTTGATCTGGGTGTCGGCGAACGGATCGGTGGCGGTCGAGTTCTCGGGCCAGAGGACGAAGTCCGGGGAGGGAACCCGGCCGTCGTCGATGTCCTCGGCCAGATCGATCGTGGCGTCGACGTGGTTGCGAGTCAGTTGGGCGGTGTCGAGTAGGACATCGTTGCCGCGCCCGGGCACATTGCCCTGGACTGCAGCCACCACCGCGGTCCGGTCGACGTCGACCTCGTAGGGCAGTGCGGCAGGGGCCACGGTCACCACCAGGACCCCGGCCAGGACCCCGACGCTGAGCAGACGTTCACGTCCGGTGGCCAGGACGACCCAGCTGATCACGAAACCCATCAGGGCCAGGAGGAACGACACCCCGGTGGTCCCCACGTAGGCCAACGCATCGGCCGCTGGGGTGTCGACCACGGCAAAGGAGAGCCTTCCCCACGGCATCCCGCTGAAGGGCCAGATGCTGCGGAGGTACTCCACGGCCACCCAGGCGATGGCCAACCAGAGCGGCCACCAGCGCAACCGATGGAACAGGGTGGCCACCGCTCCGAAGACCCCGTAGAACAAGGCGATGGCCAGCGACATGCCCAGCCAGGGTCCGACCCCGATCGACTGACTCATCCAGAAGGTGTGCGGCAGGTAGAACGCGAGCCCGAACACCGACCCGAGCAACAGTCCCGACCGGGCACGCGCCGTACGGGTCACGAGTCCCAGCACCGCCACACACACCGGCAGCAGGTAGGCGAAGGCGACGGGTTCGTAGGCCAGCGACAAGGCGGCGCCGGCGACGGCCGCGCCGGCGATCCTGGTCAGCACAGGACGAACCGTACAGCGTCATGCCTCACGGCTCTGCAGAGAACCGGAGGGGCCCAGACTCCCGTCGCACCGTCCCTGGACCCGCCCGGCTGACGGGGCGGGGACGTTATCTAAGGGGGGTCCTGGACCCCTTCCGGCTCGCTCTCGCAGCGGCCGACCGGCTTCCCTGTGAGCATCGCGGACAGGTGTATGGCGCAACACCCTCCGTCGTTGGTCACCCAGAAGTTGGTCCGCCTTCCACGATCTACATGAGCGAACGGGCACCAGCCAAGCGATCCTGAAGCACACTGTCAACCGGCGTCTGACCTGCGTAAACGCGCGTTGCCGCAGGTCAGCGACCCGATCCCGTCACTGAGAATTCCAAATAAATTCACTCTGCTGCGGCGTGTCGCTTGCGACACGCCCAGACGCAAGACTCAACCGGGTACGACGACGGTCCCGGTCGCGGTCGTGGCGAGCAGTGCGGGGTTCAGTACCTGCGCGGCACCGGGGGACGCATCGGTCGCCGAGCCGCGGGCGACCACGTGCACGGAAAAGTCCATGACTCGTGAGCGGCGGCCCACACGGACCAGTTCGCAGGTGATCTCCAAGACGTCTCCGGCACGGACCGGCCCGAGGAACTGCACGTCGGAGTAGGAGGCGAACAGGCCCTCGTCCCCATCGCTGAGGATGCACATCTCAGTGGCTACATCGCCGAACAGCGCGAGACTGTAGGCCCCGTCGACCAGGTTCCCGGCGTAGTGCGCGTGGCTGTAGGGCACGTAGCGGCGATGCACGACGCGGGTGCCGACCTCAGCGGCCATCAGGCGCTCCTGGGCATCGGTGTGGTCTCGGGCGCCAGGCGGCTGACGATGTACGACGCCACCTCGCCCGGGGTCGTCCCCCGGCCGAAGACCCGGTCGACGCCGAGTTCGTCAGCGGCGCCCTCGTCGAAGCGAGGACCTCCCACGATCAACAACGGTCGCTTCGCCGAGGGGTAGGACTCCCGGAACGCCGCCGACATCTCGCGGGTGTTGAGCAGGTGCGCGTCGCGTTGGGTGACCACCTGGGAGACCAGCACCGCGTCGGCGCCGGCCGCCTGGGCGTCCCGGACCAGGTCGGGCACCGAGACCTGCGCCCCCAGGTTCACGACCTTGACCTCCCGGTAGTACTCCAGGCCCTTCTCCCCGGCGAAACCCTTGATGTTGAGGATCGCGTCGATACCGACCGTGTGGGCGTCGGTGCCGATGCACGCGCCCACCACCGTCAACCGACGCCGCAGCCCGGTCTTGATCCGAGCGTTGACCTCGGAGGGCGTCAGCAGCGGATAGTCACGTTCGATGACGACCACCTTGTCGGGCTCGACCAGGTGGGTCACCGACCCGTACACGACGAAGAACGTGAAGTCCGGACCCATCGGCTTGGCGTGCACGACCATCGCCGGGTCCATTCCCATCTTCTTGGCCAGCTGCGCTGCCGCACCCTCGGCGAGTTTCGAGTGCGGCATCGGCAGGGTGAAGCTGACCTGGACCATCCCGTCGCCGGTGGTGTCGCCGTACGGCCGGATCGGCGGGTGTCCGGCGGTGGGGTTCGGGGTCATGAGTCCTCCTCGAGCAGTTCGGTGGCGGGGTTGTAGAAGTCGTCGGCCTTGCGAGCCACGCCGTCGAGGCCACGACCCTTGTCGGCGGGGCGTTTCATCAGCCCGAAGGTGCCTTCGCCGATCGCGGTGAGCAGCGAGTCCTGCACGATGCGGTCGAGCAGTTCGATCGATTCATCCAGGACCTCGTTGGCCCGCCGGTTGATGAACCCGTCGCGGGGTGGGTGGAAGTCCTCGTGCAGGCGTCCTGCGGCCTCCATGACGTAGCGGACGTTCTGCAGCGCCAGGTCCCGGTCGGAGAGCCACGGGGTGACCACGGCCTCGGTCATCATCCCGACGAGCAGGATCCCCTGGCCGGTCAGCGCCCCGGCGAGGTTGAAGAACCCGTCGAGGAGGTAACCCTTGAACACGTCCCCGGTCATGTGGCGGGTCGGGGGCATCCACTTCAGCGGCGCATCGGGGAACAGCTCGCGGGCCAGCAGTGCATGGGCCAGCTCCATCCGGAAGGAGTCCGGGACGGCGGGGTCGATCTCGAAGGCGTGTCCGAGTCCGAGTTGCCAGTCCGCGAGCCCGGCCTCGCGGGCGAAGTACTCGTTGAGCAACTGGCTGGTCGTCACAGTGTGCGCGGCGTCGACAGCGTCAGCGGTCGTGAGGTAGTTGTCCTCGCCGGTGTTGATGATGATGCCGGCCCGGGCGTGGACCTGGCGGCTGAACCGCTGGTCGACGAAGGTCCGGATCGGGTTGATGTCGCGGAAGAGGATGCCGTACATCGAGTCGTTGAGCATCATGTCCAGCCGCTCCATGCCGGCCAACGCGGCGATCTCGGGCATGCACAGGCCGGAGGCGTAGTTGGTCAGTCGGATGTAGCGGCCGAGTTCGCGCCCGGACTCGTCCAGGGCGGCCCGCATCAACCGGAAGTTCTCCCGGGTGGCGTAGGTCCCGGCGAAGCCCTCGCGGGTGGCGCCCTCGGGCACGAAGTCGAGCAGGCTCTGCCCGGTGGACCGGATGACCGCGATGACATCGGCTCCCTCACGGGCCGCCTGCTGGGCCTGGGGGATGTCCTCGTAGATGTCACCGGTGGCCACGATCAGGTAGATCCAGGGCTGCCGGGGGGCGTCGCCCTGCGTTTCGATGAGCCGGTCCCGCTCCTCGCGGCGGCCGTCGATCAGGGACATTCCCCGGCTCACCTGGAGGCGGCTGTTGGTCCGCGCCAGCTTGGCGTCGTCGCCTTCGGGGAGACGGAACGTCACCGATCCCGCTGCGGCCTTCTGAGCCAGTTCGGTCAGATCGCCAGCGGCACCCCTGGCCAAGGCGTCCCAGACCGGGAGGGCCGCGCCGTGCTCGAGCCCGACGTCGGCGCGTACGACGTCCATCAACCGGTTGACCCAGGGGGTCCCCTCCTCGTCGGCCCCGTCCAGGCCGGCGAGTCGCAGCATCGCGCGCTCGACCGAGACCGTGGTGTGGTCCTGCGCCAACTGCACGATCGGGGCACCCGCCTGCGCCGCCAGCGTGCGAGCCCTGGCCATCGTGTCGGGGTCGAGGTGGAGCTTGCTGGCCCGGTTGTCGGCCAGATCTGCGGACGAGGTCACGGGGAAGACTCCTTGTTGAGGTGGATGGTGCGACCCGAGGACAGCAGGCGCCGCAGCACCGGGAGGGGTACGCCGGGGGTCAGGTCGGGAAGGGAGGACTCCCCCAGTCCCCCGGGGACGTCCCAGACCGCTAGGTGCGCCACGGCGCCGACCGACAGGTCGTGCCGGTCCTCGCTGCCCGCGGCGGCCCACCCACCGCTGGTGTGGGCTCGAAAGGCGCTCTCGAGCGGCATCGAGAACTCCGGGACGTGGTGGTGCACGGCGGCTCGGACCGCCGCCCAGGGGTTCAGGGAGGTCACCGGCGAGTCGGACCCGAAACTGATGAGCCGCTCGTCGAAGCGGGCCAGCGGGTTGGTGACGCGCCAACGCTCCCCCAGGCGTTCGGCGTACATCCCGTCCGGGCCGCCCCACAGGGCGTCGAACATCGGCTGCACGCTGGCGGTGACCCCGCACCGGGTGAAGATCTCCAGCGCCCGCTCGGAGGGCATCTCGACATGCTCGAGGCGGTGGTGGGCGTTGATCCGGTCGCCCAGGACCTTCTCGGCCTCCTCGAAACCGGTGGCGATCGCCTCGAGGGCGGCGTCGCCGATGGCGTGGAAGCCTGCCTGCAGGCCCGCCTCGGTGCAGGCGATGACGTGGTCGCGGACCTGCTCGGCGGTGACGTACCCGTGACCGCAGGTCTGGGACGCATCGGCGTACGGCGAGGCCAGGGCAGCCGTGCGCGAACCGAACGCGCCGTCGGCGATCAGATCGCCGGCCAGGCCCGCGGCGCCCAGTCGGCGGGCCGTCTCGATGGCCAGCAACTCTCCCCAGTAGATGGTGGCGTGCAGTCCGATCTCCTCGGCGGCTTGGCGCACGAGGGGGATCTCGGACTCCGGACCGATGTGGGGTGCGGCGTTCTCGTGGAAGGCGACGATGCCGAGGGAGGCCATCTCCCGGCACGCGGCCCGGGCCGCATCGAGGCGGTCCTCGTCGCTGATCAGGGTCTCCAGGGTGTGACGGACAGCGTGGTGGGCGTCGCGCTCGACCCGACCGTCCGATGACCACCCGTCCAGGTCGCTCAGTCCCGGCACCAGGGAGGACAGGGTGGGTGAGACGACCGAGGAGTGGGCGTCGATCCGGGTCAGATAGGTACGCCGACCCGGAGCCGCGGCCCCGAGCTCGCTGCCGGTCGGGGGTCGGGGGTCGGACCAGCGGGTCTCGTCCCATCCCTGACCGACGATCACGGCCTGCTCGGGGTGCGCGTCGGCGTAGGCGGCGACCGAGGCGAGGGTGGTCTGGCGTCCGTCGGGGCCGGTGTGGGTGCTGAGATCCAGGCCGGTCAGCGCGAAGCCGGTGCGGACGGTGTGGACGTGGGTGTCCACGAAGGCCGGGGCGACCAGGGCCCCCTCGAGGTCGATGACCTCCACCGCGGCGCGTGCTCGCTCCGGCAAGGCGTCGAGCCACCGGTCGGCCTCGTCCTCGGTGCCGATCAGATCGATACGGCCGTCGCGGATGCCCACGGCGGTCGAGGTGGGGTGGGCCGGGGCGACCACGCCGTGGCGCAGCAGCGTCGGGTCAGTCATGAAGCCTGCTTTCGAAGAGTGCTCGCACGCCCGCGTCGGAGCGAAGAAGATCCAGGGCCAGTTCGGCGTGGCCGGGGACGTAGCCGTTGCCGACTAGCATCGTGACGTCGGCACCCAGCCCCTCGGCCCCCAGGGCGGCGCCGGCGAACGAGGTGGCCATGGAGAAGAAGATGATGGTTCCTCCGTCAGCGGTGGTCAGGATGGCTCCACCTTCGCAGCCGGGGACGTCGACACACACCACCGTGACCTCGGCGGGTCCCCCGGCCTCGGTGACGGCGCTGCGCAGGGCGATCGGGTCGCGGGCGTCGGCGATGACCACTGCGTCGGCGAGTCCCGCGGCCTCCAGGGCGGTCGCCTCTGCAGCGAAGGGGACGACCCCGATGGTGCGCCCGGCCCCGGCCCGCCTGGCTGCCGCCAGACTGAGGGAGCCCGACTTCCCACCGCCGCCGATCACGGTGACCGTCGGGGCGTCGTACTGGGCCACGACGCGCGCGGTCAACGCCGGGGCGCCGCAAACGTCGAGTACCGAGAGGCTGAGTTCCGCCGGCAGATCGTCGGGAAGAACGGCGGCCACGGAGCGGCCGAACAAGATGGCGTGGCCCCGGCACGGGACCTGCTCGTCGAGTCCGTCCCAGTCGGCGAGGCCGTCCTCGATGACCAGCGGGGTCAGGGTCAGGGACACCAGGGTGGCGATCCGGTCGCCCTCGGTGAGTCCCAGCCGGGAGTGCTCCCCCACCGCTTCGACAACCCCAACCAACATGCCGCCCGAACCGGTGACCGGGTTCTGCATCTTGCCCCGCGCCGCGACGATCTCCAGGACCTCGGCCCGGATCGCCAGGCCGTCGCCCGCGTGCTTCTCCCGCAGTTGGCGGAAGGACGCCGCGTCGAGGTTGAGGCGTTCGACGCGGACGCGCACCTCGTCGGGGCCGATCTCTGCCTCGGCGCGCAGCCGGGTGGCGGCCTGCGGCAGCACCCCCGAGGGCTCCAGGACGCGGTGCAGACCGATCGGGTCGCTCACGACGAGTTGGGACACGGGACCTCCATCAGCGGGCCTTACGGATAGACGCGGGAGAATTTCCTGTCAGGGAACGTGCATGCGGGAGATTCTCCCTCTACTCTGGCAGTGAGGTGACGCGAAACACAAGCGCGCCACGCTCACGACCATCGTGCCTCACGATCGACGACCCGGGAGTTCTCATGACCATCACGGCGGACCGCACCACCACCGGCCAGCAGCCGTACTCCTATCTGCGTCGCGAACTCGTGGAACCCGACTGGACCCGCTTCCCCGGGTGGCGCGAGGTCAGTGCCGACCAGTGGGCCTCGGTGCAGTGGCAGCGGGTGAACTGCATCAAGAACCTCAAGCAGCTCAAGGCCCTCTTCGGGGACCTGATCGACGAGCGCTTCTACGCCGACCTCGAGCGCGACCAGAGCGAGCGCGCCACCATGTCGATGCTGGTGCCGCCCCAGATGATGAACACGATGATGCCCTCCGCGGTGCCGTCGGGTCCCGGGTCGCTGACCGAGGAGATGTACGCCGACCCGATCCGTCGCTACATGATTCCCGTCTTCTCCGACCGGCGTACCGACTGGCCCTCGCATCCGCACGCGTCACGCGACTCGCTGCACGAACACGACATGTGGGTCGCGGAGGGGCTGACCCATCGCTACCCCACCAAGGTGCTGGCCGAACTGCTGCCGACCTGCCCGCAGTACTGCGGCCACTGCACCCGGATGGATCTGGTGGGCAACTCCACCCCCAGCGTGGACAAGCTGAAGTTCATCACCAAGCCAGTCGACCGGCTCGAGTCGATGATGACCTACCTGCGAGCGACCCCCCAGGTGCGTGACGTCGTGGTCTCCGGCGGCGACGTGGCGAACATGCCGTGGGCCCGGCTCGAGGCCTTCCTCACCTCACTGCTGGAGATCGAGAACATCCGGGACATCCGGTTGGCCACCAAGGCCTTGATCGGTCTCCCCCAGCACTGGCTGCAGGACGACGTGCGCGAAGGCATGGCCCGGGTAGCGGGAATGGCCAACCAGCGCGGGGTCTCGATCGCCATCCACACCCACGCGAACCACGCCAACTCCATCACGCCCCTGGTCGCCGAGGCCACCGCAGCGATGCTCGAGGCCGGGCTGCGCGACGTACGCAACCAGGGCGTGCTGCTCGCTGGGGTCAACGACGACCCCCAGTCCCTGCTGGACCTGTGCTTCGGGCTGCTCGACGGCGCCCGGATCATGCCGTACTACTTCTACATGTGCGACATGATCCCGTACGCCGAGCACTGGCGGGTCTCGGTGGCTCACGCCCAGGAACTCCAGCACAACATCATGGGATACCTGCCGGGCTTCGCAACGCCACGCATCGTGTGCGACGTACCGTTCGTGGGCAAGCGGTGGGTGCACCAGGTCGCGGACTACGACACCGAGCGCGGCATCTCGCGCTGGACGAAGAACTACCTGACCTCCATCGAGGCCTCGGACCCCGCCACAGACTCCCTCACGCGGACCTACGACTACTTCGACCCGATCCACACGCTGCCCGAGTCCGGTCAGGCGTGGTGGGCCGACGCCGCTCAGCGCTAGGAGGAGCTAGTCGACGGGTCGGTTCTCGTAGTACGTCGAGAGCACCATGGTGGTCCGGGTGGCGACGTTGGCGGCTACCCGGATCCGGGCCAACAGGTCCTCCAGGTCCACCGGGCGGGGGACCCGCACCTTGAGGATGTAGGACTCCTCCCCCGCGACCGACCAGCACGACTCGATCTCGGTGATGTGGCGCAGTCGCTCGGGACAGTCGTCGGGCTGCGAGGGATCGATCGGTCGGATCGAGATGAACGCGGTCAGCGGTAGTCCGATGGCGTCGTGGTTGACGGTGGCGCCGTACCCCAGGATCAGGCCGCGGCTCTCCAGCCGCTTGACCCGTTGGTGCACCGCCGAGGTCGATAGGCCGGTGGCCTTGCCCAGATCGGTGTAGGACATCCGCCCGTCGTGCGCGAGCAACTGCAGGATGCGTCGGTCGGTCGACTCCAGCTCGGCGTGCGTCACGGGCTCAGGGTAGACCCGGTGCGTGGCAGGATGCCGGATGTGACCAGCAAGCAGACCCCTCGACTGATGCTCCTCGACACCGCCTCGATGTACTTCCGCGCCTTCTACGGCGTACCCGAGATCGCGGGGCCCGACGGGACCAACGTCAACGCCGTACGCGGGCTGATGGACTACATCTCACGTCTGGTCGACGAGTACTCCCCCACGCACCTGGTTTGCTGTTGGGACAACGACTGGCGTCCGCAGTGGCGCGTGGATCTGATCCCCTCCTACAAGGCACACCGGGTGGTCGAGGAGGTGGAGGTCGCCCCCGACGTCGAGGAGGTTCCCGATCCCTTGGAGGCGCAGATCCCGATCATTCTCGAGGTGCTGGCTGCCGCCGGCATCTGCGTGATCGGCGCCGACGGTTACGAGGCCGACGACGTCATCGGCACCCTCGCCACCGACGCGGGGATGCCGGTCGACGTGGTCACCGGTGACCGAGACCTGTTCCAGTTGGTCGACGACGCAGCCGAGGTCCGGATCCTCTACATCGCCCGGGGCGTGGGCCGCCACGAGCGGGTGGACAACGACTGGGTGCGGGCGAAGTACGACGTCGATGCGGCGCAGTACGCCGACTTCGCGACCATGCGGGGGGACTCCTCCGACGGCCTTCCCGGAGTCGCCGGGGTCGGGGACAAGACCGCCGCAGCGCTGCTGAACCAGTTCGACGACATCGCCGGCATCCTCACCGCGGCCGCGGACCGGGACAGCGCCATGGCGCCCGGGCCGCGTAAGAAGATCCTGGCCGCGGTCGACTACCTCGATGTGGCGCCCGCCGTGACCGCGGTGGCTCGCGAGATCGACCTCGACCGAACAGGCCTGGAACTCCCCACCGTCTTCGCCGATTCCGACCGCCTCGACGCCCTGGCCGTCCAGTGGGGGCTGGAGAGTCCTGCCGAGCGTTTGCTCGCGGCTCTCGACCGGTAGGAATTCTCAGCGCTGCTCGACGTTGGGTCCAGAGAAGTTACCGACGAGAGGATCCACATGTCGAACCCCACCTCCACCCCCAACCGGATTGCCGTAGTCGGCGGTCACGGCCAGATCGCCCAGCAGCTGCACCCGATGATCGTGGCGGCTGGCCACATCCCGGTTGCGCTCGTACGCAAGGAGGACCAGCGCGCCGAACTGGAGGCGCTGGGTGCCGAGGTCCGCATCCTGGACCTCGAGGCCGCCGACGTAGCGGGCTACCGGGCCGCCTTCGAGGGCTGCTCGGCCGTCGTCTTCGCCGCCGGTGGTGGTGGGGACGGCAGCGTGGAGCGCAAGAAGACGGTGGACCTCGACGGATCGACCAAGTCGGTCGAGGCAGCGACCGTCGAGGGGATCTCCCGGTTCGTCCAGATTTCCGTGATCGGCGCCGACGACGAACTGCCCGATGACACCGGCGAGGTGTGGCGCGCCTACGTCGAGGCCAAGCGGGACGCTGACGCCGTACTGCGGGACAGCGACCTGGACTGGACGATCATCCGTCCCGGCGCGCTGACCAACGACGCCCCCAACGGCCTGGTCGACCTAGGCACCGACGTGGCCCGCTCCGAGGTCCCCCGCGGCGACGTGGCCGCCGTGATCACCGCGGCCCTCACCGACGACCGCGCCATCGGTCAGCAGTGGAACCTCGTCTCCGGCGACACCCCGGTCCCCGAGGCAATCTCCTCCGCCCTCTGACACGAAGTTCGCCAGTTGGGGCTTCGAAGTTCGTCAGATGGGGATGTTGCTCCCCATCTGGCGGACTTCGCGTCCCCATCTGACGGACTTCGTGGTTATTCGGCGAGACCGGTGTTCGCTACGACGCCGCGGCGCAGGTCCCCGACGGTACGACGAGCGGTCTCGCGAAGGTCCGCGGTCGGGGCGGCTGAAGCCACCTGGCCGGTCAGGTCGATGAGTTGCTTCATCCAGCGGACGAAGTCACCGGCGGCCAGATCCGACTCCCCGAGTACGTCGTCCAGGTCGTCGCCCTGGGCCCAGCGATAGGCGATCCAGGTGAAGCCGAGGTCGGGTTGGCGCAGGAAGTCCAGGTGCTTCTCGCGTTCGAGGGCATCCAGGTCGCCCCACAGGCGCACCATCTCCGCGACGATGGGTTTGACCCGGCCGCCCGGTATCCGGGGCGCCGAGGCGTTGTCGGGGCGCCGGGCCTCGAAGACCATGACGGACAGCACCGCCGCCAACTCCGGCGGTGAGAGGCCCTCCCACAGTCCTGAGCGCAGGGATTCGGCGACCAGCAGGTCCATGTCGGAGTAGACCCGCATCAGACCGCGACCCCGCTCGGTGACCCCGTCGTCGTCGAGGTACTCCAGCACCGTGAGGACCTCGCACACCCGGTCGAACTGCCGGGCCACGGTGTTGGTACGCCGCTCGATCCGCTTCTCGAGCACCCGGGCGTCCCGGTTCAGCTTGAACCAGCGCTCGCCCCAGCGGGCGTGATCCTCCCGGTCCGAGCACCCGTGGCAGGGGTGAGCCCGCATCTGGGCCCGCAACTCGGCCACCTGCTCCTCCTGGCCCCCGGTGGCGACCACGCCACCGCGCGTCCGGATCCGGTCCGGCTTCGTGGCCATCGGCGGTGGTGGGGCGAAGCCCTGGGTCTTGTTCCGCAACGACGAGGCGAGGTCGCGGCGCATCTGGGGGTTGCGTCCGCTGAAGTTCTTGGGCACCTTGACCCGGCCCATCGCCCCGACCGGGGTCGGGAAGTCCATCATCGCCAGGCGGCGGGCCTGCCGCTCGGCGGTCACCACGTAGGGGCGCGGTCCGCCCTGGTCCATGGGTGCCCAACCGGGGTCCACGACCACGGCGTACCCGGAGAACTTGCCGGTCGGCACCATGATCACGTCGCCCGGCTTCAGCGCGCGCAGCGACTCGGCCGCCTCGTCACGACGATCGGAGCGACGGTTCCTGCTCGCGCCCTTCTCGAGGTCGTTGATCTGCCGGCGCAGATCGGCGTACTCCATGAAGTCGCCGAGGTGACAGGTCGCGGACTCGGCGTACCCGTCCAGGGCGTCCTCGGCCTTGCGCAACTGTCGCGCCAGCCCGACCACGGCCTTGTCGGCCTGGAACTGGGCGAAGGACTGCTCCAGCAGTTCGCGCGAGCGGTGCCGTCCGAACTGGTGGACCAGGTTGACCGCCATGTTGTACGACGGACGGAAGGACGAGCGCAACGGATAGGTGCGCGTCGACGCCAGCCCGGCGACCTCGCGGGGGTTGATCCCGGGTTGCCACAGCACGACCCCGTGGCCCTCGACGTCGAGTCCACGACGCCCGGCCCGGCCGGTGAGTTGGGTGTACTCCCCCGGTGAGATGTCCGCGTGGGTCTCGCCGTTCCACTTCGACAACTTCTCGATGACCACGGTCCGGGCGGGCATGTTGATGCCGAGCGCCAGGGTCTCGGTCGCGAAGACCACCTTGCACAGGCCCCGGACGTACAACTCCTCCACCACGGACTTGAAGGCCGGCAGCATGCCGGCGTGGTGGGCGGCGACGCCGCGGGTCAGCGCGTCGAGGAAGTCGTGGTAGCCCAGCACGTGCAGGTCGTCGGGAGGCAGATCGCGGCAGGCCGATTCCACGAAGCCGTGGATCTCGTCGCGCTCGTCCGGGGTGGTCAACCGGACGCCGGCGTTGAGGCACTGCGTCACCGCCGCGTCGCAGCCGACCCGGCTGAAGATGAACACGATCGCGGGGAGCAGTCCCTCGCGGTCGAGTCGGTCGATCACGTCGTAGCGGCTGGGGATCCAGATGCGTCGACCGTTGCCGACCGGACGGGAGCCGCGTTCCCCGGGCCGGCCCTGACTTCCCTGGCCTCCCTTGCCACCCTTGCCGCCCTTGGGGGTACGCCGGTCCTTGATCCGCGTGGCCGCCCAGTCGTCGCGGGCCAGCTTCATCAACTCGTCGTTGACCGGGGCGCCCTCTTTGACGAAGCCCGCGGCAGCGTCGACGTCGGAGGAGGCGAACAGGTCGAGCAGTCGCTTGCCGACCATCACGTGCTGGTACAGCGGCACAGGCCGTCGTTCCTCGACGATGGTGGTGGTCTCCCCACGCACGGTGGCCAACCACTCGCCGAACTCCTCGGCGTTGGACACGGTCGCCGACAGCGAGATCAGCGCGACCGACTCCGGGAGGTGAATGATCACCTCTTCCCAGACCGCGCCGCGGGCCCGGTCGGCCAGGTAGTGGACCTCGTCCATGACGACGAAGCCGAGGCTCTCCAGGGTGCGTGAGCCGGCGTAGAGCATGTTGCGCAGCACCTCGGTGGTCATCACCACGACCGGAGCCTCGCCGTTGACGCTGTTGTCCCCCGTCAGGAGGCCGACCTTGTCAGGCCCGTAGCGGGCCACGAGGTCGGCGTACTTCTGGTTCGAGAGGGCCTTGATCGGAGTGGTGTAGAAACACTTCCGTCCCGTCTCCAGGGCCAGGTGGATGGCGAACTCGCCGACGATCGTCTTGCCCGACCCGGTGGGGGCGGCCACGAGTACGCCGCGGCCCTCCTCGATCTCCCGGCAGGCTCGCGCCTGGAAGTCATCGAGCGGGAAGTCGTAGTACGCCGAGAAGTCCCGCAGCACGGGGTGCTTGCTGTCCCGGCGTGAGGCGGCGTACCGCTCGGCCGCGCTCGGTGATGATTCTTCGCTGGTCATGAGAGGACCCTTACCGCGTTGGGCACGCAATCGATGGTCAGGGGCAGTGGACCGAACCGTTCGCCATCGCCGTAGCCGACGATCCCGCTGGCGGCAACGGTGACGCTGCGCACCAGGTGGTGTTCGTAGAGCGGGTGGTCGGTGTGCGTGCCTTTGAACAACTGGGGGTAGGTGCGGATGAGGTCCCAATTCGCCATCGGTTTGATGAGGACGACGTCGAGCAGGCCGTCGTCGAGCAGTGCGCCCTCGGCGATCCGCAGTCCCCCGCCGAACGAGGGCCCGTTGGCGATGGCCACCAGCATCGCGGAGGTCCGCACGGTCCGGCCGTCGAGCTCGAGGGTGTAGTCGAGGGGTTGGAAGGTCCGCAGTTCGGCCAGGGTCGCGAGGTTGTAGCGCATCTGGCCGTGGGGCCAGGTCATCTTGTTGGCGCGTTCGTTGACCAGGGCGTCGAATCCCGCGGCCATCACCGTGGCGAAGAACCGACCACCGCACCGCGCCAGGTCGATGGTCCGAGAAGTGCCGGCGAGGATGCGTTCGGCAGCGAGGACCGGATCCTTGCGCGGCAGGTCGAAGTAGCGGGCGACGTCGTTGCCGGTCCCGGAGGGAATGATCCCCAGCGGGGTCGAGGTCGTCGCGGTGGCCTGGAGGCCGAGGTTGACCATCCCGTCTCCCCCGCAGACCACCAGCGCGTCCACACCGGAGCGCACGGCGTCGCGGGCGAGATCCAGCGCCTCGTCGGCGTCACGGCCCTGAAGGGCCCGCACCGACCAACCGGCCGATCGGAACCGACCCAGGGCGGCCCCTGCGCAACGCGCTCCGCGACCCTTGCCCGCCGTCGGATTCGCCAGGAGGGCGATCGCTTTCTTGGCGCTTTCCTTCTGGGGGGGCTCCACGGTGGGGAGACTACTCACTGTCACCGATCCGCAGGGACACCGCGTAGCGCTCCGCCGAGGCCCCCACCGCCTTGGCCAGGCGACCGATCACGTCGAGCACCAGATCGGCCGAGAAAGCCGTTCCGGGGACGGCCAGGGTCAACCTGGCGCCACCGTGGGCGCCGAGGTGGAGCAGATAGACCTGCCCGTGACGCCACGCCTGGTGGGCAAGCAGACGAGTGTCATCCGACGCAACCGGGCTGGGATAGGCCTCGTCGACCGCTAGCAGGTCGCATCCCAGGGCTGGCCCGGTGCCGGTCAGGGTGCCGAGGACGTGGTGTCCGGTCCGCAGACCTGACTCGGCCGACCAGGTCACGTCCCCCTCGCCGAGCCAGTCGGGCAGGTCGAAGGGGTCGACCTGTTCGATGCTCACAGCGGGGAGGCTTCGTCGGGTGAGAGTCCGGCACCGATCTTGCGCTTGGCCCGGCGGCGGTCGTTGAAGCGGGCGATGCCCTCGGACAGGAAGAACAACACCACCATGGGTACGGCGAGGAACGTCATGGTGAAGGGGTCGGCCGACGGGGTGGCGACCGCGGCGAAGACGAACACGAAGATGATGATCCACGGTCGGTAGCGGCCCAGGGTCTTGCCGCTGACGACCCCGGCCATGTTCAGCAGGATGACGAACAACGGGATCTCCAGGGCGATCCCGAACACCAACAGGGTGCGGGTGAAGAAGGTGACGTACTCGTTGAAGTCCACGAGGTTGGTCAGCCCGTCGGGGTTGAACCCGATCAGGACCTCCAGTCCCTTGGGCAGGGTGTAGTAGCCCATCAGGACTCCGGCGATGAACAGTGGCCCGGCGACGGTGGCGAAGACGTAGGTCCACTTGCGTTCCCGGGCATGGAGCCCGGGGACGATGAACGCCCAGATCTGGTAGAGCCAGAAGGGACTGGTCGCGAACACCGACGCCATCGCCGAGAGCTTCAGATAGAGCAGCAGGCCGCCCCCGGGTCCGCCGGTGGTCCCCACGGTCTTGCCGGGGTCCAGCTTCGCCGCTGCCTTGAGATACGGATCGTTGACCAGCGCGAAGAGCTGATCGAAGAAGACCAGCCCCAGGCCGAACCCGAGCGCGATGATGACCGCGACCTTGAGGATGCGGGCGCGCAACTCACGCAGGTGATCGGTGAGGGCCATGCGGCCGTCCACGCCCACAGGGTGGACGGGCGTGCCGCGGAAAAGCCGGAAAATGCCAGATAGGGCCACGTGCGTGCGTCAGGGATCCGAGCCGGCGATCAGCCGTTGTGCTTGTCGGTCTGCGTGTCGCTGGTCGTGGGGAGATCCTCACGAGCGGTCGGCAGCTCGGACTTCGTCTCCTTCTTGGCCGGGGTGACGTCGTCATCCTCGTCGTTGTCGATGAGTCCCTTGGTCTCGGCCTTGAAGATTCGCAGCGCCTGGCCGGTGCCCCGTGCGAGTTCGGGCAACTTGGCCGCACCGAAGATGATGATCACGATCAGCAGGATCACCAGCCACTCGGCACCCTGGGGAGGGCTGAGAAGTGGTGCGATCATCGGGTTCGTCATGGCTTGCCTCACGTCTGGGAGTCGGTTGAGTTCATCGTACGCGTGCCCCGGTCGTACAGGTCGAGCGTAGCCGCCGCGGCGGCCCGGAAGTCTGCCTGATGCTGATCGGGTGACACCACGCTGGCGTGTGGAGCCAGTCGCAGCAGGAAGCGGGTGAGCCACCGCTGGTCGGCGACGACCATGGTGACCTCGATAGAACCGTTGCGGTGGCGGCGTACGACGTCCACCGGGAAGTACTCCACCACCCAGGTCGCCGCTGGGGCCAGCTTGATCCGGACCGTGGCGCCCTCGAGTCCATCCAGCAGGGGCCCGGTCGTCAGATCTCGCGGTGCGCGGGGCGGCCCCGTCACGGGCGTGTCGAGCACCTCGGCGCCGGTGATCCGGTCCAACCGGAACAGGCGGACGTCCTGGGCCTCCTGGCACCAGGCGTCGAGGTAGGTCAGATTCCCGGAGGTCACCACTCCGTGAGGGTCGACCACTCGGTCGGAGGTCTCGTCGCGGGCCGGCACGTAGTAGGACAACCGGACCTGCCGACGCTCCTGGGTGGCGGTGCGCAGCTGTCCGGCGAGCGCCTCGTGGTCGGGATCCCCCGCATCGGTCCCGGGGTCGATCCGAGCCCCTCCGGGGGCGAGCGCGACGGCCGCCTCGATCTTGGCTAGGGCGCGGTCCACGATCTCCTTGGTGTGTTCGGTCGCCTCGTTGCCCATCGCCCGCAGCGCCACGACCATGGCCATGGCCTCGGTGGGGGTCAGCCGCAGGGGTCGGGAGAGATAGTCGGCATTGTCGATGCGGATCAAACCGTCCGGCACCATCTCCCCGTCCTCGGTCTCCAGGGCGTCGATGTTCACGTCGATCAGCTCGTCGGGGAAACCGCCGGGCAGCCCGCACAGGAAGAGCACCTTGAGGTCCTTGAGCACCTGCTCGGGGGTGACCCCGACGGCTTCGGCGGCCTCGTTGAGGCGCATTCCTCCGTGCACGTGGAGCAGCGGAACCAGGGTGAGCAGCCGCGAGACCTGGCCCAGGGCGCCTGAGGGACCCGCCACGTAGCCGGTCATCGGAGCACCTGCCGCAAGCGGGACACGACCGTGTCGCGCAGTTCCCCGGGGCCCTCGACCAGAACCGACGTGCCGTAGGACAGGACCTCGTCGGCCAGCCCGGAGGCACCGCGCTCGAGGGTGAGTCGGTCCCAGGCGGTGGTGGTGTCCGGCCCGGACACGTCGAGTTCGATGGACCCGGACGTCTCGGCGTCTCGCCGCAGCGGCCAGGCCGATCCGCGGCGTACGAGCACCACGGCGGTCATCCGGTCCGGTGCGGGCGCCAGGCGACGGGTCACGGCGCTCAGGTCCAGGTCGGGTGGGATTTCATAGGACCCGGACGGGCCGTCCTTACGGGTTTCGCCCTGGATGCGAGACAACCGGAAGACCCGTTCGGCTCCCCGGTCGGTGTCGAACCCGACGGCGTACCAGCGGCCCGAGTAGCGCGTGATGCCGTATGGCCGCAGGTGTCGGGTCGTGGGTCGCTGGGTTCCGGAGCGGTGGTACTCGAAGGTCAAGGGGGTCCGCTCGGCAATGGCCGCCCAGAAGGCCTCGAAGGCCGGCTCCTCGGCGCTGAGGCGAGGCTGGGCGATGTCGAGCGCGGCCAGATCCACGTCGATCCCGGACGCCGACAGCTTGCGAACCGCTTCGGTGGTGGCCTGGGCGAGGGTCGCCTGCTCCCAAACCCGCGAGGCGAGGCCGACCACCGCCGCCTCGTCGTCGGTGAGGTCGATCTGGGGCAGCGCAAACTGGTCGGCGCGGATCCGGTAACCCGGTTCATCCTCGAAGTACGGGTCCATCTGCCCGACCTCGATGGGTACGCCGAGACCCCGCAGTTCTTCCTTGTCGCGTTCGAACTTCTTCTCGAAGGCGTCGACGCTCTTCAGGTCGGCATACAGGATGGACCGGATCTGCGCCTTGGGCACGAAGTGACGTTGCACCAGGAGCATGATCAGCAGGTTGAGAAGGCGTTCGCTCTTGACCGTCGCCATCGGGGCAGTGTGACTGATCGCTTAACCCGCACCGAGGATGTCGATGATGAAGAAGAGCGTGTCGGTGCCCTTGATCCCGGCCTGCTCGTTGCCGGACTCGCCGTACCCGAGGTCGGGCGGGATGGACAGGATCACGCGGCTGCCGACGGTCTTGCCGACCAGCGCCTGGTCCCAGCCCTTGATGACGGCGCCGATGCCGATGCCGAACGAGGCGGGTTGTTTGGAGTAGGACTCGTCGAAGGGCTTTGCGCCCTGGTAGGTCTGCCCGAGGTAGTTGACGACGATCAGGTCGCCCTTCTTCACCTCGGGACCCTCACCGGTGATCAACTCGGAGACCCGCAGCTTCGCAGTGGGCTGCGGGGTCTTGGTGAACACGAAGTTGGCCGGGACCCCCTTGTCCTGGTTCAGACCGGGAACCCACGGCTTGGCCAGGGTCTTGGGGCCCTCGGCCTTCTCGAGGACGCCGCTGGACAGGTCCATCACCAACAGGACGGTGTCCTGGTTGCCGACGCCGAGTTCGGGGTTCCCGCCCTCGCCGAAGGAGGCCTCGGCGGAGCCGACCACCGCGACCCGGGAACCGATCTTCTGGTCCTTCAGAGCGGCCAGGAAGATCGGGCTGAAGTCGTCGCTGAGCGTGAGCAACTGCCCGCTCGGCTCGTCGGAGTAGGAGGTGTACGTCGTGCGCTGGCTGAAGCCGTTGCCGACGAAGTAGTTGATGACGACCTCGTCGCCAGCGGCCAGAGCCGGGCCGTCGCCCTCGGTGAGGACCTCTGTCTCGAGGTCGTCGGCCGACATCTGGCCCTTCCACTCCACCTCGGGCTCGGAGCCGATGTCACCGGTGATCGACACGGCCTCGAAGTTCGTCAGGGCGTCGTCGGACACGCTGCCCTCGGGGGCGGCCTGATCACCGCAGGCGGCCAGGCCGGCGAGCAGCAACCCGGTCGCGGCCACCAGTGCGGACGTGCGGAGGGACTTCAGGGGCACAACAATCTCACCTTCGGTGCGGGACGGAGCAGGACCACGAACTGACGACGGTGCCATATGGGCGCCGCGGGTTCGCCGGAACTCTACCCAAGTGACAGAGAGCCTTCTCACATACCGTCGATCAGGCGCTGCACCCGCTCGTCGTGGGCCTTGAACGGGTCCTTGCACAACACGGTGCGCTGGGCCTGGTCGTTGAGCTTGAGGTGCACCCAGTCCACGGTGAAGTCGCGGCGTTCCTCCTGGGCCTTGCGGATGAACTCTCCCCGCAGTCGGGCCCGCGTGGTCTGCGGCGGAACCGTCTTGGCCTGGAAGACCTGGAGGTCGGTGGTGACCCGGGCGACGGCCCCGCGATTCTCGAGAAGGTAGTACAAGCCCCGGTCGCGGCGGATGTCGTGGTAAGCCAGGTCGAGTTGCGCGATGCGGGGGTGACTCAGGGACAGACCGTGCTTGGCGCGGTAGCGGTCGATGAGCTTCCACTTGATCACCCAGTCGATCTCCCGGTCCACCAGGCCAAGGTCGTCGGACTCGATGGCCTTCAGTCCGCGCTCCCACAGGTCCAGGCTGCGCTCGATGATCGGGGTCGAGATGCCGCGGCGGTCGACGAAGTCGCGGGCCTTGGCGAGGTACTCACCCTGGATCTCCAGCGCGCTGGCCTCACGGCCGTTGGCGAGCCGGACCTTGCGACGGCCGGTGACGTCGTGAGAAATCTCCCGGATCGCCCGGATGGGGTTCTCCAGGGTCAGGTCGCGCATCACCACGCCCTCCTCGATCATCCGCAGCACCAGGTCGCAACTGGCCACCTTGAGCATGGTGGTCGTCTCGCTCATGTTGGAGTCGCCGACGATGACGTGCAGGCGGCGGTACTTCTCGGCATCGGCGTGCGGTTCGTCGCGGGTGTTGATGATCGGGCGACTGCGGGTGGTGGCGCTGCTGACGCCCTCCCAGATGTGTTCGGCCCGCTGGGACACGGAGTACGCCGCCCCCCGCGGCGTGTGGGTGATCTTCCCGGCCCCGACCACGATCTGGCGGGTGACCAGGAAGGGAATCAGGATGTCGGCCAGCCTGCTGAACTCGCCGGCCCGCCCGACCAGGTAGTTCTCGTGGCAGCCGTAGGAGTTGCCGGCGGAGTCGGTGTTGTTCTTGAACAGGTAGATCTCACCGGCGATACCCTCGTCGTGCAGGCGGTCCTCGGCGTCCAGCATGAGTCCTTCGAGGACCCGTTCACCGGCCTTGTCGTGAGCCACGAGTTCGCCGATGTCGTCGCACTCAGGGGTGGCGTACTCCGGGTGACTGCCCACGTCGAGGTAGAGGCGGGCGCCGTTGCGGAGGAAGACGTTGCTGGACCTGCCCCAGCTGACGACTTTGCGGAAGAGGTAGCGCGCCACCTCGTCGGGACTCAGTCGTCGCTGCCCTTTGAACGTGCACGTAACGCCGTACTCGTTCTCGATCCCGAAGATTCGCCGGTCCACGTGAGCAGCCTACGTGCTGGTGGTGTGGCTCACAGCAGACGCGCACACTCGGAGGCCAGTCACTAGGTGGCCTTGGGAGGTGCGACCGGGGGTTCGCCCGTCGTCGGGTTCTCCAGGGGAGGCACATCGCCGCTGACCAGATCGGTCGGATCCCCGGTGTCGTCCTTGCCCGGCTCCGTCGAGGCACCGCGGCGCGACTGGGAGTCCCCCTCGGAGGCAGCTGCGGGTGCCGAGGCGGGCCGGTCGGGGCTCACCGGCCCACGCTTGCCCAGGAGCGCGCCGAGGCGAGCCGGGACTATCCGGGCGAACTTGCGGGTCTGGGTGCGCGTGCGGTCCAGGACGGCGACCTCGAGGTCGTCGACCCCGATCACCCGGTCCTCGTCGACCGAGTGACCCAGCGCGGCCACCGCGACCTGAAGGGCGGAGTCCAGGCTCGCGCCCGCGGTGTAGTGAGCCTTGAGGTATTCAGCGACCGTGTCGGCGTCGCCGCCCATGACGGCGTACCCCTTCTCGTCCCCGACGCGACCCTCGTAGGTCAGCCGGTAGATCTGGTCTCCCGCGGCGGTGTCGCCGATCTCGGCGACGAACAACTCCACCTCGTAGGGCTTCTCACCGCCCGAGGAGAAGATCGTGCCGAGGGTCTGGGCGTAGGCGTTGGCCAGGCCACGACCGGTGACGTCGCGGCGGTCGTAGGCGTAGCCGCGCATGTCGGCCAGCCGGACCCCGGCGATCCGGAGGTTCTCGAACTCGTTGTAGCGGCCGACTGCGGCGAAGGCGATCCGGTCGTAGATCTCGGAGACCTTGTGCAGCGCCTGGGACGGGTTCTCGGTGACGAACAGGACGCCGTCGGCGTACTGGACGACCACGAGGGAACGACCGCGGGAGATGCCCTTGCGGGCGAAGTCGGCCCGATCCTTCATGAGTTGCTCGGGTGAGACGTAGAACGGTTGGCTCATGAGGGACCTCCTGTCAGCGGAGCGGCCGGTCCGTCGGGACGGCCCATCCGTCCGGCGATGACGCGGTCGGCGATCTGGGCGACGAGGTCCTCATCGATCCGGGACCCGCCCTCGGCGGTGATCACACGGATCACTGGGAAGATGCGCCGGGTCAGGTCGGGGCCGCCGGTGGCGGAGTCGTCGTCAGCGGCGTCGTAGAGCGCCTGGAGGACGACCTCGATGCACTGGGTCTGGTCGAGGTCGGTGCGGTAGAGCTTCTTCAACGATCCCTTGGCGAACACGGAGCCGGAGCCCACCGAGTAGAAGGCGGTCTCCTCGTAGCGGCCGCCGGTGACGTCGTAGCTGAAGATCCGGCCCTGACCGATCTCGAGGTCGAAGCCGGCGAAGAGGGGTACGACGGCCAGGCCCTGCATGGCCATCCCGAGGTTGGCGCGGATCAGCGCGGACAACCGGTTGGCCTTGCCGTCCATGGAAAGGGTGATGCCCTCGATCTTCTCGTAGTGCTCGAGTTCGGTCTGGAACAGGCGGACCATCTCGACCGCGAGGCCGGCGGTGCCAGCGATGCCGACCGCGGAGAACTCGTCGGCCGGGAAGACCTTCTCGATGTCGCGCTGGGCGATGATGTTGCCCATGGTGGCGCGACGGTCACCGGCGATGATCACGCCACCGGGGAAGGTGGCGGCCACGATCGTGGTGGCGTGCGGCGCGAGGTCGGCCGCACTGCCCTGAGGAAGGCCACGGCTGCCCGGGAGCAGATCGGGGGCCTGCTCCCCCAGGAAATCGCTGAAGGAGGAGGAACCCGTGCGGAGGAACGCGTCGGGTAGCCGCGCGTCCGCCACTACTGGCCGCCCTTCTGGATGAACGACTTCACGAATTCCTCGGCGTTGATCTCGAGGACATCGTCGATCTCGTCGAGGATCGCGTCGATGTCGTCATCGAGAGCTTCCTTGCGCTCGGCGACGGCGCTCTCGGGAGCGACCCCGCTGTCGTCGGCGGGCTCTTCGGTGTCGTGGGACTTGCGCGGCTGCTTCTGCTCCTGGGCCATACCTCGACCCTATCCACACCGACCCACACTCTTGCGCAGAAGTGCACAGAAGGGCACGCCAGGACTTGAGGGGATCAGCGTGTCAGCGCCCGGAAGAGCTGGGCTGCGTTGTCGCACTCGTCCATCAGCTCGCCCACATGGGCCTTGCTGCCGCGCAGGGGATCGATGGTGGGCACCCGTTGGAGGGAGTCCCGACCAGGGAGGTCGAAGATCACCGAGTCCCACGAGGCGGCGGCGATCTCCTCGGCGTACTTCTCCAAGCAGCGGCCGCGGAAGTAGGCCCGGGTGTCCTCCGGCGGGTCGTGCATGGCCGCCTCGATCTCGGCGTCGTCGAGGAGCCGCTTCATCCGGCCCAGGCGCACCAGACGGTGGTACAGGCCCTTCTCGGGGCGGATGTCGGCGTACTGCAGGTCGATGAGGTGGAGCTTCGCGTCGTCCCATTCGAGGCCGTCGCGGGTGCGGTACTGCTCGAGCAGTTTGAGCTTGGCGACCCAGTCCAGCTCGTCGGCCAGCGACATCGGATCGCTCTCGAGCCGGTCGAGGACCGACTCCCACCGATCCAGGACGTCCGCGGTCTCGTGGTCGACGTCGGAGCCCTGCGTCTCGGCCACGTAGGCGCGCGCCAGGGTCAGGTATTCGCGCTGCAGGGCGACCGCGGTGAGTTTACGACCGTCGTTGAGGCGGATCTCGTAGGCCAGGGAGGGGTCGTGGGAGACCGCCCGCAGCGCCGCGACGGGCCCGTCGATCGAGAGGTCCGCCTCGATGAAACGGTCCTCGATCATGGCCAGGACCAGGGAGGTCGTGCCGACCTTGAGGTAGGTCGAGATCTCCGAGAGATTGGCGTCACCGATGATGACGTGGAGACGGCGGTACTTCTCGGGGTCCGCGTGGGGTTCGTCCCGGGTGTTGATGATGGGTCGCTTGAGGGTCGTTTCCAGGCCCACCTCGACCTCGAAGTAGTCGGCCCGTTGGCTGATCTGGAAACCGTGCTCGCGGCCGTCCTGGCCGATCCCTACCCGGCCCGCGCCACAGACGACCTGGCGACTGACGAAGAACGGGGTCAGGTGGCGCACGATGTCGGCGAACGGGGTCGAACGACGCATCAGGTAGTTCTCGTGGGTGCCGTACGACGCACCCTTGTTGTCGGTGTTGTTCTTGTAGAGCACGATCTTGGGGTTGTCGGGGAGCCGTTCGGCGCGGCGAGCGGCGTCGAGCATCACCTGCTCCCCCGCCTTCTCCCACCGCACGGCGGCCAGCGGCGAGGTGACCTCGGGGGTGGCGTACTCGGGGTGCGCGTGGTCGACGTAGAGCCGGGCACCGTTGGTCAGGATGACGTTGGCGAGCCCGAGGTCCTCGTCGGTGAGTTGGCTGGGGTCGGCGATCTGGCGCGACATGTCGTAGCCGCGCGCGTCGCGGAGCGGTGACTCCTCCTCGAAGTCCCAGCGGGCGCGGCGGGCCTTGACCGTCGAGGTGGCGTAGGCGTTGACGACCTGCGAGGAGGCCACCATCGGGTTGGCCGACGGGCTGCCCTGGACCGAGATGCCGTATTCGACTTCGGTTCCCATGATCCGTCTGACACTCATGCGGTGAGCCTACGGTGCGACGTCAGGGGCATTTCACCTGATGGGGGTGGGCCGGGCACGGCCCTTAGACTCGTGGCCGTGATCAGTGAATTGTGGGAGTCCCGTGTCGTACCCCGTCTCGTCGATGTCGCTCTGAAGGGCAAGGACGTCGGCGAGCTCCGCGATGAGGTCTGCCTCGGCCTCGAGGGGAAGCTCCTCGAGCTCGGCTTCGGGGGTGGTCTGAACATCCGCAGCTATCCCGGCGAGGTGACCGCCGTGGACGCCGTGGAGCCGTCCGACCTCGGCTGGGAGATGTCGCAGCGACGTCGTGATCGCACCGTGCTACCGATCGGTCGCGTGGGACTGGACGGGCAGCATCTCGCCGCCGAGGACGACGCCTACGACTCGGTGCTGTGCACCTTCACTCTCTGCACGATCCCCGACGCGCGCTTGGCTCTCTCCGAGGTGGTGCGGGTGCTGCGGCCCGGTGGATCCTTCCACTTCCTCGAGCACGGCTTGGGCCCCACCGCCGGCGTTCGCCGTTGGCAGACCCGCCTGGAGCCCGTGCAGAAGCGCGTCGCCGGCGGGTGCCATCTGACACGTAACATCCCGGCCCTGGTGGCCGGAAGCGGACTCGAGGTCGTCGAGGTGCGCTCGCAATACCTGCCCGGTCCGGGCGTCGCGAAGCCGTGGTCGTTCGGCTATCTGGGGCGCGCGATCAATCCTGCATGACATGCCGGTAGCCCGACGTCGCTCGGCCTCGAGCCGTCGGGGGATCTCGTAGGCCTCGACGAAGTGGTGCTGGTCGACATCGAGGATGGGTCGGACGATGACCTGGGTGTCGGGTTGGCCGCGCCACTGCCGAATCTGCTCGACGGTGATCGGGGTCCGGGTGTTCGCGCACCGGGCGACGTTGTCCTCCCCACGGATCGCGGCGTCGGTCAGGTGGACGTGGAGTACGACGGTGCGGGGCGCTGGTTTCGAGGCTCGCTGCGCTCGCACCTCAACCGGCGCAGCCACTTCCTCGCAGTCCAACTCGAGCGCCCCCTGAGCCCGAGCGATCTCGCCGGCCGCGATCGAGCGGCGTACGTCGAGGGACTCCTCGCACCCTAAGGCCAGCAACTGGTGGGCCACCGAAGCGATCGCGGCCTCAAGATCCAACGCGTCCGCCAGATCCAGCGACGCGTCGACCTGGACGACCCCATCGATCCCGACATGAGGCAACCCGATGTCGAACCGACGCCGGTCCGCACACCGCTTGCGCTGCTCCTCAGCCTTCTCCGGGTCGAACCGGGCGGTCGCTTCCTCTACGAGGCGGTGTCTGCGCCCACGAACACGACCTCGCAGCGTTCGCGAGGTGCCGGTCGACAAACGTCGCGCCCGCTTCAGGCAGCTTGTAGGTCTCATCGGCGACCTGCAGGGCC
>NZ_BAAGQD010000004.1:181657-296198 GCF_054783655.1 Nocardioides salsibiostraticola
CTCCCGGCCTCGACCTGGTTCCACAACAACGGAAGCCGGTAGCGCAGTTCGGCGACCCGGCAGATGTAGGCGCCACCACTGTCGGTGGTCATCCCGAGCACGGCGGCGAACTCCATCAGGTCGAACTCGGTGACGAACGGGGAGCCCTCCCCGGAGGTCCGCACCGCCCGGTTACACATGTGGTCCGTTTCGTGGGTCGCGGGATCGACCTCGTTGACCACGATCCACTCCACGACCGCCCGGAGCTTGTTGACCTCGAGGCCTTCGATCTCACCCTTGATCCCGAGCACCCTGTTGAGCGCCACCTCGGAGGCGTCGGGTGACTCGGACCCCGTGGGGCCCGAGTCGAGAGGTTGGTCGGTCATGAATTCATTGAATAGCAACCCACCGACAGTCCTAATGCTCTCGCTCTAGACCAGGTTCAACTCTCGTCGACGGTGCTAGTCAAATGCCACACCTTGGCGACGATGCGGAAACGATCGTCGTCGCGAACCAGACTCAGGTGGTCGAGGAACTCCGAGGCGAAGATCCGGACACGTACGGCCACGGTGGCCGCATGGTCCGACAACCACATCACGTACAGGATCTCGTCGTCGCGCTCCAGTCCTGCGGAAGCGGGGTCCGGTCGGGCGTCAACGTCGTCCCGCCAATCGCTGTAGGGGTCGACGGTGACGGTTCCTTGGTCGACGTCGAACAGCGACGCAGCTGGGTGAAAGACCTCGTCGAGGAGCTGGACATCGGTGCGGTGGAGTGCATCGAGGTAGGCGTGAACCGCCGCACGCAAAAGGTCTTCGTTGCGCGTCGCGGTCGAGGGCTCTGAGGTCATGGGTCAACTGTGACGGTCCGCAAACCGGTTCGGAACCGGCACACTTGCCAGGTATCCGGGAGAATCTGCCACGTGACCGGTTCCCTTTTGTCCCATGTCGTGGCTCTCGTGGCCGCTCCGGTGGCTGCCTTCGAGCTCGGCGTGCTCGCCGAGGTGTTCGGGGTGGAGCGCCCAGGCTCCGACCTGCCGCACCACACCTTCACCGTCGCGGCGCTCCACTCGGGATTGGTGCCCACCACCTCCGGATTCTCGATCGAGGTCGAGCATGGTCTCGAACGACTCGGCTCCGCGGATCTGGTCGCCGTGCCGTCGTGGGATCCGAATCACGTTCCGGAACCTGAGCTCATCGAAGCGCTACGGACCGCATCCGGGCGTGGTACGCAACTGCTGTCGATCTGCTCGGGAGCTTTTCTGCTCGGCGCGGCCGGCCTCCTCGATGGTCGCCGTGCCGCAACGCACTGGAAGTACGCCGCGGAGCTGCAACGGCGGCATCCAGAGACCCGCGTGGACGCGGACGTGTTGTACGTCGCCGACGGATCAGTGACAACCAGTGCTGGAACCGCTGCTGGCATCGACGCTTGCCTGCACGTCATCCGGGAGTTCTACGGAGCCGACACCGCGAACCGCCTCGCCAGGCACATGGTCGTCAGCCCGTTCAGGGAGGGCGGGCAGGCCCAGCTCGCTGAGGCTCCGCTGTCGGTCCAGCCGGACCATCATGGCCTCGGCCAGGTTATGGACCACGTGTTGAGCCGCCTGGATCAGCCCTGGCCCGTGACCCGACTGGCCCAGCAGGCGCTGATGAGCAATCGAACCTTTGCCCGCCGGTTCCAAGCAGCCACGGGTACGACGCCCTCTCGCTGGGTGCTCGACGCGCGACTTCAGGCCGCCGAACGTCTTTTGGAGACCACGGACCTGACCCTGACCGCGGTGGCTTCCCGCACCGGTATCGGCAGTGCAGACACACTGAGCCATCAGTTCCGCGTTCGACGCGGAGTCGGTCCCGGCACCTACCGCCAGACGTTCCGGGGAATCGACTGACCACCCAGGGCTAGAGGTACTGACCCGTGTTCGCCACCGTGTCGATGGAGCGGCCGGGCTCGGTGCCCTGCTTGCCGGTGATGAGGGTGCGGATGAAGACGATCCGCTCCCCCTTCTTGCCGGAGATCCGCGCCCAGTCGTCGGGGTTGGTGGTGTTGGGGAGGTCCTCGTTCTCCTTGAACTCATCCACGCACGCCTGGAGCATGTGGGAGACCCGCAGGCCCCGCTGGTTGTGGTCGAGGAGGTCCTTGATCGCCATCTTCTTGGCACGGTCGACGATGTTCTGGATCATCGCGCCGGAGTTGAAGTCCTTGAAGTAGAGGACCTCCTTGTCGCCGTTGGCGTAGGTCACCTCGAGGAAGCGGTTCTCCTCGGTCTCGGTGTACATCCGCTCGACGGTGGCGCGGATCATCCCGTCGACCGTGGCCTCCGGGGAGCCTCCGAACTCAGCGAGGTCGTCGGCGTGCAGGGGCAGGTTCTTGGTGAGGTACTTGCTGAAGATGTCACGGGCCGACTCCGCATCGGGTCGTTCGATCTTGATCTTCACGTCGAGGCGGCCGGGTCGCAGGATGGCCGGGTCGATCATGTCCTCACGGTTCGAGGCACCGATGACCAGCACGTTCTCCAGGAGCTCCACGCCGTCGATCTCGCTGAGCAGCTGAGGGACGATGGTGTTCTCCACGTCGGAAGAGACGCCCGAGCCTCGGGTGCGGAACAGGGAATCCATCTCGTCGAAGAACACGATGACCGGGGTGCCCATGCTGGCCTTCTCGCGGGCCCGCTGGAAGACCAGGCGGATGTGTCGCTCGGTCTCCCCGACGTACTTGTTCAGCAGTTCGGGGCCCTTGATGTTCAGGAAGTAGGACTTGACCTCCTGGCCGTTCGCGTCGTTGCCGTGACGGGCCGCGACCTTCTTGGCCAGCGAGTTGGCGACCGCCTTGGCGATCAGCGTCTTGCCGCACCCGGGGGGCCCGTAGAGCAGCACACCCTTGGGCGGCTTGAGCTCGTGTTCGATGAACAGCTCGGGGTGGAGGTAGGGCAGCTCCACTGCGTCGCGGATCTGGTCGATCTGGGCGATCAGGCCACCGATGGAGTCGTAGTCGATGTCCGGCACCTCTTCGAGGACCAGTTCCTCGACCTCGGACTTCGGCACCCGCTCGTAGACATAGCCCGCGCGGGAGTCGAGGAGCAGGGAGTCCCCGGCACGCAGGGTGATCTGTCGCAGCGGTTCAGCCAGGCGTACGACGCGCTCCTCGTCGGCGTTCGCGATGACCAGGACCCGGTCACCGTCGGCGAGCAGCTCCTTGAACATCACGACCTCGCCGACCTGCTCGAAGGCCATCGCCTCGACGACGTTCAGTGCCTCGTTGAGCATGACCTCCTGGCCACGGCTCAACGCGTCGAGATCGACGGCGGGGCTCACGTTGACCCGCAGCTTGCGGCCGCCGGTGAACACGTCGACGGAGTCGTCCTCGTGGCGGGCCAAGAAGGTCCCGAAGCCGGCCGGGGGCTGCGCCAGCCGGTCGACCTCCTCCTTCAACTTCATGATCTGGCCGCGGGCCTCGCGCAGGGTATCCGCGAGGCGTTCGTTCTGGGAGGTGACCGCAGCGAGTGACCGCTGGGTGTCCGCCAGGCGAAGCTCCAGCCCGCGCGATTGACCCGGGTTGGAACCCAGGCGACGTCGTAGATCGCCCACCTCGGACTCGAGGAAACGAACCTGCGTCAGCAACTCTTCAGGCGTCCGGCCTGCTTCGTTGGCACCGTGGTCTGTGGAAGACATGAGCTCCACCTCCTGATCAAGATCGACCTTACCTGCGACACATTGCGAACTCGTTGCAGGACTCGCGATCGGAGGGGCTTCGGGTCAGCTCCGCCCGTGGACGTGCGCGAAGTTGCTACAGATTCGCATCGGGTGGGAGACCTCGACCGCGCGGGACAGTGCGCGCAACTCGTCGGCCTCCTCGGGGTCGAAGTAACCGAACGAGGAGTAGACGTCGATGCGCGTCAGGAGTCCGGCCAGGTCCAGCTCCGGGTGGAACTGGGTGGCGTAGACGTTGCGGCCGACCCGGAAGGCCTGGACCGGACAGTTACTCGACGTGGCCAGGTGGACCGCGTGTGAAGGCAGGGCGCTGAGTGATTCCTTGTGGCCGCCGTACGCCGCGAAGTCGGTCGGCAACCCCGCGAACAGCGGATCGCCCAGACCGTCCGGCGTCAGGGTGACCGACAGGGCACCGACCGCCTCGGGGAACTCGCGGCCCACCACTCCCCCTTGGTGGTTGCCGAGCGTGCCGATGCCGTAACAGACACCCAGGAACGGGAAGTCCTCCGCGACCACCAGGTCCAGCAGCGCGCTCAGCTCGGCCTCGGCCCGCACCTGGCCTGACGACTTGGTCTCCGCCGGATCCGAGTAGGTGAACGCCCCGCCGCCCAGCACGATCCCCGACCACTGATCGAGATCCGAGGCCGTCCGCACCGGCACCTCGTCGGCCCCGAGCTGGACCCGCACCACGTCGACGGGGTCGAGCTCCAGAAACCGGACGAACGCGGCGTACTCCTCGTCGGCAGCCGCCTGCTCGGTCCGGATCGACAGCAGCAGGAACGGTCTCACTGCGGTTCGGGCAGCTGCTCGGGGCTCTGCTCCTCAGGAGGCCGGGGCCCGGTGTAGTCGGGACCGTAGGCGCCGGGGGCGGGACGACGACGCTTGCGGGGCGGGGCCTCTCCGTCGGCCATCCGGCGGGCGGTGACCAGGAAGGCGGTGTGCCCGATCATCTTGTGGCCCGGTCGCACGGCCAGGCCCTCGACGTGCCAGTCGCGGGTGAGGGTCTCCCAGGCCTGGGGCTCGGTGAACCCGCCGTGCACGCGCACGGTCTCCATGAAGCGGGACAACTGGGTGGTGGTCGCGACGTACGCGCAGACGATGCCCCCGGGACGCAGCGCGGTGGAGGTCGCCTCGATGCAGTCCCAGGGCGCCAACATGTCGAGGATGACCCGGTCGGCCCGGGCACCCGAGGCGGGGAGCTCCTCGGCCAGGTCGCCGAGGCTCAACGTCCAGGCGGGGTGGGTCTCCCCCTCCGGGACATCGAAGAACTGGTGCACGTTCTTGCGAGCGACGTCCGCGAACTCCTCGCGGCGCTCGTAGGACAGGACCCGTCCGTAGGGGCCGACCGCACGCAGCAGGGAGCAGGTCAGCGCACCCGAACCCACTCCGGCCTCCACGACGTCCGCGCCGGGGAAGATGTCGCACATGGCGACGATCTGGGCGGAGTCCTTGGGGTAGACCACGGCCGCGCCACGGGGCATGGACACCACGAACTCCGAGAGGAGCGGGCGGAACACCAGGTACTCACCACCCGCGGACGAGGTGACCGTGAAGCCCTCGTCGCGACCGATCATCTCGTCGTGTTCGAGGTGTCCGCGGTTGGAGAAGAAGCGCTTGCCGGCTTCGAGACAGAAGTTGTTCTTGCGGCCCTTGGCGTCCACCAGGCGCACCCACTCCCCTGCGCGTAGGGGTCCGCGGTGCACCCCCGACCAGGCGCGGGGGTCGACATCTGGGTCTGGGTTCACTGGGTCGGGATTCACAGGGGACTTCTCGGGCTCAGGCACCCGCGCACCCTACCGGCGGGCCGGGGTGGGTTCAGCGGGTGGCGCGGAACGCGGCGTCGACGTCGGCCGTGGCGAGAACCCCGTAGACCGATCCTTCGGAGGTCACCAGGACGTACTCCGCGGAGGGACGCTGCGTGATCCGCTGGATCAGGGTCTCCCCGTCGATGCCGACCGGCAGCGAGAGACCGTCCTCCAGGGTGCGAGCGACGCTGGAGACCGGGACCCAGGGGCGGCGTTCCTCCGGCGTCGCGAGCACGGCGGCCTCGCTGACCACTCCCACGGGTCTGCCGTCGGTCGTGGTGGTGACGATGCTGCCGGCCTCGGCCTCCTGAGCGCGGCGTACGGCCTCGGCCAGGGGCAGGCTCTCGGGGACCGAGAGGGTCCGACGGGCCAGGTCGCGCGCCACGATCTGCGGCAGACGCGAGCGCACCTTGGCCGAGTTGATCGCGCTCGAGGCGCCGAACCACAAGAACATCCCGATCACGGCGACCAGCACGAAGTCGAAGATCGCGGGTTCGACCCCGAAGATCCGCTCCTGCAGGTAGGGCCACATCAGGACGGCGATCGCGGTGATCCGCCCGCCCCAACCGGCCGCGATCGTGCCGCGGTGCATGTCGCCGCTGGCGCCCCAGACGATCGCCTTGAGCACGCGGCCACCGTCCAGCGGCAGACCCGGGATCAGGTTGAGTACGCCGACCAGCAGGTTGGCGCCCGCAAGCGCCTGCACGGCGAGCAGCCACAAGCCGTCCGGGGTGACGAAGAATGCCCCCAGAGCAACCAGACCCACCGCGATCGAGGTCAGCGGACCGACCACGGCGATCATGAACTCCTGCCGAGGCTTGACCGTCTCGTTCTCGATGGCGGTCATCCCGCCCAAGAAGTGCAGCGTGATGGAGCGGACCCGGTAGCCGTAGTGGCGGGCCATGAAGGCGTGCGACGCCTCGTGCAGCAGCACCGAGGCGTACAGCACGACGGCGAACATCAACCCGACGGCGTACTTCCCCGAACCGAGTCCGGGCTGCACCTCCTCGACGCGAGGAGCCATGATCACCGCGATCAGGGCGGCGATGACGAACCAGGAGGACGACACCAGCACGTCCGCACCCGCGATCGACCCCAGGCGGATGGTCCCCGGGGGCCGGGTAGACCGGTCGGGGGCAGCGGATTGCTCGGTGGTGGGCACACCTTGAATCTATCCGACACCCCAGCGTCCCGACGGACTCCCTCACAGTCCCGGTGTCGGCGCTCGGCCCTAGGCTGAGGAACCACAGGAGGTTCGATGCACACCACGACAGCGCCACCACCCCACCCACCCGAGGGGGGATCCCCCGCAGAGAGGGTCTCGACCGTGGTCGACGGGGTCGATGTGCTCGGTGCCATCTCCCCCAGCCGCGCGGGAGACTTCCTGACCTGCCCGCTGCTCTACCGGTTCCGCACGATCGACCGGTTGCCCGAGCCGCCCTCGCCGGACGCCGTGCGGGGCACCCTGGTGCACAAGGTGCTGGAGGACCTCTTCGACCTCGAGGCGATCGACCGCACCCCCGCCCGGGCCCGGGACATGTTGGCGCCCACGTGGGAGACCCTCCTGGAGACCGCCCCGGAGATGGCCGAGATGTTCACCGGTGACGGCCCCGAGATCGGTGCCTGGCTGACGTCCTGCCGCGTCGTCCTCGACCGCTACTTCACCCTGGAGGATCCTCAGCGACTCGAACCGGCCGAGCGCGAGCTCTACGTCGAGAGCCTGACCGCCTCGAAGCTCCTGCTGCGGGGGTTCGTGGACCGCATCGACGTGGCTCCGGACGGGGCGATCCGGGTCGTGGACTACAAGACCGGACGGGCTCCCGGGGAGGGCTTCGAGGCCAAGGCTCTGTTCCAGATGAAGTTCTACGCCCTGGTCCTGTGGCGCACGCGCGGCGTCCTACCCGCCATGCTGCAACTGATCTACCTCGGCAGCGGCGAGATCCTGCGATACACCCCCGACGAGCACGAGCTGCTGGCCACCGAGCGCAAGGTCGAGGCCGTCTGGCGAGCGATCCAGGAGGCCCAGGCCACCGGCAACTGGCAGCCCCGTCGTAGCGGGCTCTGCTCCTGGTGCGCCCATCAGTCGATCTGTCCGGAGTTCGGTGGCACTCCTCCCCCGCTGCCGTCCTCGGAGGCCGCGCCCTCCTCCGGGTAGAGCACGCAGGCAACCTGCGCGCCGCCCACGCTGCGTAGCGTGGGGTCGGTCGCCGGATGCAGGGTCAGTTCCACCCCGGACCCGTGGTCCTCGATGGCCTGCACACCGGTCCAGAAGGGTTCGTCCGGGTCTTCGGCGCGGATCGCGTCGAGGATCTCCCGGGCCGGAGCCGACCCCGTGGTCCCGATCCGAGCCGCGGCGTCGCGGTCGTCGAGGTGGCCGAGGTCGCCCACGATCCGCCGCTCCCGGTCGTACTCCTCGGTGTCGCTGCGGGTCCAGTGATCCTCCACGAGCGTGCGCAGGTCACGGGCCTCCCACCCGCACTGGGCGACGGCCTCGGGACACCGGGGGTGGAACGAACAGCCCTGAGGCGGGTCGGCGGCGTCGGGGATCTCTCCGCGCGGCAGGTGTCGCTCGACCAATCTCTCCGGGTCCGGGTCGGGGATCGCCGCGAGCAACGCCTTCGTGTACGGGTGTCGTGGGTTGGCGAAGATCTCGGCCGTCGGCCCGATCTCGACGATCCGACCCAGATACATGATGGCGATCCGGTCGCAGAAGAACTTGGCCGACGCCAGGTCGTGGGTGATGTAGACGTAGGTGAGGCCCAGCTCGTTCTTCAGATCCAGCAACAACTGGAGGATCTTGGCCCGCACCGACATGTCCAGCATGGAGACGGGCTCGTCGGCGACCAGCACGTCGGGGTCCAGGATGATCGCCCGGGCGATCACCACCCGCTGCTTCTGCCCACCGGACAGATCGGCCGGGTACTTCGACAGGTAGTTCTCCGCCGGGGTGAGGCCGACCCGCTCCAGGGCGGACACCACTCGGCTGCGTAGGTCCTCCCCGCGGGCGATGTTGTGGATCTGCAAGGGATGTCCGACGGCGTCGGCGATGGTCATCGAGGGGTTCAGGGCCGCGCTGGGGTCCTGGAAGACCATCTGGAGGTCGGTGCGCAGCTTGCGCAGCTCCTTGCCGCGCATGGCCGAGACCGTGCGCTCACCGGCGGTCTGGGAGTGGTAGCTGATCGATCCGGCGGTCGCCGGGGCCAGTCCGAGCAGAGCCCGACCGAGGGTGGTCTTGCCGCTGCCGGATTCCCCGACCACGCCGAGCACCTCCCCCGCCCGGATGTCCACGGTGACCCCGTCGATGGCCCGCACCGATCGTCCGCGCACCCCGAAGAGGCGCGAGAAGGCGCTGCCCTGGAGGTCGTAGTGGACCGACAGGTTCTTGACCTCGAGAATCGGCGCACCTGCTGTCGCGCGGATCTGCTCAGGCTTCGTCGGCAAGATCGATCTCCTCTCGTTCCAGGGGCGCGCGCTCTTCTGGGCTCAGATTCGTTTCGCCCTCCCGCACATCCGCGGCCCAGCAGGCAGCCATCTGTTCGGTAACCGGTTCGGCGCCGGGGGTATGACTGCGCAACTCGGGTTCTCGTTGCGCGCACACGTTCATCGCATCGGGGCACCGTGGGCTGAAACGACAGCCGACGGGTGGGTCCACCAGGTCAGGGGGTGCGCCCTCGATGAAGTTCAGACCGGTGGTCCGCAACGAGATCGTAGAGCGCAGCAGCTCACGGGTGTAGGAGTGCTGGGGTCGTGAGAACACGGACTTGGCGTCCCCGATCTCCACGATCTTCCCGGCGTACATCACCGCCACTCGGTCGCACGCCTCGGCGATGATCCCGAGGTTGTGGGTGATGAGCAGCAACGAGGTGTCGAACTCACTGCGCAGGTCGTGGAGCATCCGGATGATCTGCGCCTCGACCAGCACGTCCAGCGCGGTGGTCGGCTCGTCGGCGACCACGAAGGCTGGCCGCAGGACCAGGGTCAGGGCGATCAACAACCGTTGCCGCATGCCCCCGGAGAACTCGTGGGGGTAGGCCTTGAACCGGGTGGGTGGGATGCCCACGACCCGGAGCACCGCCAAGGACCTCTTCTCGATCTCCTGCTTCGAGATCGACGGTTCGTGGGTGCGCAGGGTCTCGGCGAAGTGCTCCGACATCCGCATCAGGGGGTTGAGACGGGTCAGCGGCTCCTGAAAGATCATCCCCAGATCCACGCCCCGCATGGCGCGTTGTCGTCGCTTGCTCGCGGCAAGCAGATCCTCGCCCCTGAAGCGCAGTTCCCCGTGGCGGGCGGCGCCGGGTGGGAGCAGCCCCAGCAAGCCGCGACCCAGGGTCGACTTGCCGCACCCGGACTCGCCGACCAGGCCCAGGATCTCCCCGGGACGCAGATCGAAGCTGACCCCGTCGACGGCCCGGACGGGACCCTTGGGGCCGCCGTACCAGACCCGCAGGTCACGAGCCTCCAGCACCGGATCGGTCATCGGGTCGCCCCCTTGTCGGTGTCGTCGGAGGTGTGATCGGAGAAGCTGAAGGGGCGCAGGCGTCGACGGCGTAGGGCTGGGTTGACCGTCTCGTTGAGTCCCTCCCCCACCAGGGTCAGCGCCGTCACCAGCAAGATGATGGCCAGACCGGGGAAGAGCGCCGGCCACCAGGTGCCGGCCTGGGCGTCATCGAGCGCACGGCTCAGGTCGTAGCCCCACTCCGAGGCCTCGGTGGGTTGGATCCCCAGTCCCAGGAACCCGAGGGCCGCCAGGGTGGACAGGGCATCGGCGGCGTTCAGGGTGCCGATCACCGGAACCGACTGGACGACGTTGCCGAAGAGGTATTTGCGCATGATCGTGAACGGCTTCGCACCCAGGGCCCGGGCCGCCTCGACATAGGTGGCTTCGCGGGCCGACACGGTGGTGTTACGCACCACGCGGAAGTACTGCGGGATATAGATCACCGTCAGGGACAGCGCCGCCGCGACGATCCCGCCCCCGAGGGGACCTCGGAGCAGGAACGAGAAGACGATCGCGAGCAGCAGCGACGGGAACGAGTAGATCGCGTCCATGATGAAGACCAGGATGCGGTCGAGCCAGCCGCCGATGAATCCGGAGACCAGACCCAGCGGCACGCCCACGACGCCCGAGATGATCACCGACATCACCACGACCTGCAGCGCCGTCCGGGATCCCCACACGACCCGGGAGAAGATGTCGTAGAACTGGTCGTTGGTGCCCATCGGGTAGTCGGCACCCGGCGGAGCCAGTTTGGGCAGCTTCACCCCATCGACCCGCGTCTGGTTGAAGTCGTACGGCGCGATCCACGGCGCGAAGACCGCGAAAACGACGAAGACCGATGTCATGACCAGACCGACCAGCAGGATCCAGCGAGCCATCCCCTGGGTCTGCCAGACCGTGCTGGACAGTCGTCGCACGGTGCGTGTGCCCATCATCAGTACCTCACCCGCGGGTCCACGAACGCGTTCAGGATGTCGACCAGCACGCTGACGAAGACCACGATCACCGCGAAGAACGTGACGAGCCCCTGGACGGCGATGTAGTCGCGGGCGGTGAGGTAGTCGATCAGTTCGGTCCCCAGTCCCGGCCAGGCAAAGGTCTTCTCGGTCAGGACGGCGCCGGACAGAGTCAGGGCGATCTGTAGACCCACCACGGTGATCACCGGCACCAACGCGTTGCGGAAGGCGTGCTTGCGTACGACGCGCGACTCGGCGATGCCGCGCGCCCGGGCCGCCTCCACGTAGTCCCCGCTGAGGGCCTGGATCACGTTGATCCGGACCAGCCGGATGATCACCCCGGACAGCAGCAGTCCGAGGGTGAGGCAGGGCAGCACGTGGTGCTGCAGGACGTCGACGATTGCGGTGCTGTTCCCGGAGAGAATCACGTCGACCAGCAGGATCCGGGTGCGTGGCTCGGTTTCGAAGATCGTGTTGACGCTGGCGATGTCGAAGGTCGGCCACGACGGGAGCACCGTCACGACCACCAGGACGAACATGATGCCGGTCCAGAAGATGGGTGCGGCGTAGCTGACCACGCCGAAGAGACGGATCACGATGTCGGTGGGCGTGTCCCGGTAGCGGCCCGCCAGGCGGCCGAGCGGCAGCCCGATGACCAGGGCGAAGAGGAAGGCGCCCAGGGTGAGCGTCAGAGTCGCGCCACCCTGATCGCGGATGATGTCGACGACGTCCCGGTTGTCGCTGATCGACTGGCCGAGGTCGAAGCGAGCGACGTTCCCGAGGTACTCGAAGTACTGCGTGATCAGCGGACGGTCGAGCCCCGCCGCCGCACGGCGCGTGTCCATGGCCTCATCGCTGAGCTTGCCGCCGACCGCGGCACTGACGGGGTCGCCGGGAGCGACTCGCAGCAGGATGAACACCATGGTGAGCAGGGCCCACATCATGGGCAGGACGAGAAGGAGCCGCACCGCGATGTAGCGGGGCAGCGAGCCTGTAGACGATTTCACCGAGCACCCTTCCGAGGCTCTCGCGGGGACAGAACGAACCCGCCGGTGTCCGACGCGCGAGGGCGTCGGACACCGGACGGGATGGTGATCAGTTCTTGGAGATCATCCAGAAGCGGAAGATGTACGTCGGGTCGAGAGTCTCCTCGACACCGGACATCTGCGAGGTCGCCACCGCAACGTTCTGACCGTTCCAGGACGGGATCAGCGGCACGTCCTGGGCCACGATGTCCTGGAGCTCCCCGATCTGCTCGTCACGAGCCCCTTCGTCGGTTTCGCCGAGTTCCTGGTCCAGCAGGGCGTTGACGTCATCGTTCTGGTAGCCGTTGGCGAAGAACCCACCGTCACGGACGAACGGGCTCAGGTAGTTGTCGGCGTCCAGGAAGTCGGGGTACCAACCGAGGATGAACAGGTCGTAGGCACCCTCCTTGTAGAGGTTCTGGTACTCCTCCCACTCCGCGTCCTGGAGCTTGACGTCGAACAGACCGCTGGTGTTGAGCTGGTCGGCGAACTCGGCGGCCTCGTCCACGGCGTTGGGGCCGTAGTGGGTCGGGGTATAGCCGAGGGTGATCTTCACCGGGGTCTTGACGCCTGCATCAGCGAGGATCTTCTTGGCCGCGTCTGCGTCGGGGCCGCCGTAGGCCTCCTCGAAGGAGTCCTTCTGGCCGGCGAAGCCCGGGGGCACGATCGAGAGTGCCGGGGTCACGGTGCCGTCGTAGGCGTTGTCGGAGATGGCCTGACGGTCGATGATCTGGGCGGCCGCCTGTCGTACGGCCACGTCCTTGGCCACCGGGTTGTTCAGCTGCCAGACCCAGTAACGGAACTCGGACCCCTCACCGCGGATCACCTCGGCCTTGCCGCCCTCCTCGAGGTCGTTGAGGTCGGTCGGGCTCAGGGTGCGCCATGCGATGTCGACCTGTCCGGTCTCGATGGCGGTCTTCAGCGGAGCCGGGTCCGGGAAGTACTTGACGAACACGCGGGGGCTCTGACCCACGCGCTCCCCCTCGTAACTCTCGTTGGCCTCCAGGACCGCCTGCTCGGACGGCTTGTACTGGGCCAGGGTGTAGGGCCCGGAACCGATCACGGCGTCGTCGGCCTGGAGTGCGTCGGCGGGGAAGGTCTCCTCATCGACGATGGAGGCGGTGGCCGTGCTGAGGATCTTCATGAACGTCAGGTCGGGCTGGTTGAGGTTGAACACCACGGTCGAGTCGTCTGGCGTCTCCACTGCGCCGTCGGCCAGGCCGGGGGCCTTGTCATCACCGTTGCTGATCGCACCGAGGAGCACCGAGGACCCGTTGGGGTCGGCGATCTCGATGTTGCGCTTCAGAGAGAACAGCACGTCCGAGGAGGTCAACTCGTTGCCGTTGGAGAAGGTCAGGCCACTCTTCAACGTGCAGGTGATGGTCTGCGGGTCGTCGTAGTCGCAGGACTCGGCAGCGTCACCGACGGGTTCGTCGGCGCCCGCCGGGATGCTGAGGAGCTGCTCGAAGACGTTGTACTGGAGGTTCCAGGAGCCGAAGTCGTAGGAGCCCGCGGGGTCCATGGCGGTGACGGTCTCGGTCGTGCCGAGGATCCAGGGTTCTGAGTCACCCGTGGCGCCTGAGCCGCCTGTGCCGCCTGTGCCTGAATCGCTGCCGCAGGCGGCCAGAGCGGCGATGAGAGCAGCCGTGCCGGCCAGCGCAGTGAGTCTGGGAGAACGCTTCACGTGTCGATCCTTCCGATAGACCTCGCCGAAGTTCGAGGGTCCGATGATGCGAGAACCTACTCGCGTCGATCGTCTCCCGGCTAGGGCCAAACGCCGTCCGGATATCTCAATCGCGCAACATTCTGCGGTGCTCGATCAGAGGATGTACAACATCTCCTGATAGGTCGGCAGCGCCCACAGGTCGTCCGCGACGAGGGTCTCCAATTGATCCGCTGCGGTGCGCACGTCCGCCATCGCGGGCAGCACGGTGTCGCGGCAGTACGCCGCCGCCACGAGCAGGTCCTCGTCATGCGGGTGGTCCAGGGCACGGGTCAGGGCGGCCAGACCGGTCCGCAGGTCGTTCAGCGGCGTCGAGACCCCGATCAGCGTCGTGAGGTCGGCCTCCACCCCGGCGGCCTTGAGTGCCGCGGCGTTCGAGGCCAACTCGGTCTGGTACCGCAACGCGGCCGGCAGGATCGTTGTCGTCCCCATCTCCAGGGTCAGGTTGGCCTCCACACTGATCGAGAGCACGTACTGCTCGCACCCGATCTCGTAGCGGCTGTGCATCTCGCGTTCGTTGAAGACGGCGTACTTGCCGAACAGCTCCACGGCCTCCGGGGAGATCAACTCGGGGAGCGCGTCGACGGTGGTACGGAGGTTCTTCAGGCCACGCTGTTCGGCCTCGATCGGCCACTCCTCGGAGTAGCCGTTGCCGTTGAAGATCACCCGTCCGTGGTCGACGATGATCGAGGTGAGCAGGGTCTGGACGGCCTCGTTGAAGTCGGTTCCGGCCGCGACCGCCGCCTCCAACTCGGTGGCGCAGTGATCCAGGGCCTCGGCCATGATCGTGTTCAGGATGACCATCGGGCCCGCCACGGTCTGGTTCGATCCCGGCGCACGGAACTCGAACCGGTTGCCGGTGAACGCGAAGGGACTGGTCCGGTTCCGGTCACCGGGGTCCTTGGTCAGGTTCGGGAGAGTGTCGACCCCGACCGTCAGGGTGCCCTTCTCCTTCGAGCGGGTGGCTCCGCCCTTGGCGATCTGGTCGAAGACATCGGCCAGTTGGTCGCCGAGGAAGATCGAGATGATGGCCGGTGGGGCCTCGTTGGCGCCCAAGCGGTGGTCGTTGGACGCGGAGGCCACCGAGGCCCGCAACAGGCCGCCGTACAGGTCAACCGCACGGATCACCGCCGCACAGAAGACGAGGAACTGGGCGTTGTCGTGGGGGGTGTCGCCGGGCACCAGCAGGCTGCCGAGGTCAGCGTTACCCAGGGAGAAGTTCACGTGCTTGCCGGACCCGTTGACGCCGTCGAAGGGCTTCTCGTGGAACAGGCACTCCATCCCGTGTCGGCGGGCAACCGACTTGAAAGTGGTCATCAGCAACTGTTGGTGGTCGGAGGCTTCGTTGGCGCGTTCGAACATCGGCGCCACCTCGAACTGACCGGGAGCGACCTCGTTGTGGCGGGTCTTCGCCGGAATCCCGAGCTTGAACAGTTCCCGTTCGGTGTCCATCATGTAGCCGAGCACCCGCTCGGGGATGGCGCCGAAGTAGTGGTCGTCGAACTCCTGACCCTTCGGCGGCTTCGCACCGAAGAGGGTGCGCCCGGCGTTGAGCAGATCCGGACGAGCCAGGTAGAAGTGGCTGTCGACGAGGAAGTACTCCTGCTCCGGTCCGCAATAGGCCACCACCGTGTCCGGGGTCTCGTGGCCGAAGAGAGACAGGACGCGGCGGGCGTGGATCGACATGGCCTGCTGGGATCGCAGCACCGGCGTCTTGTGATCCAGGGCCTCCCCGGTCATGGAGATGAAGATGGTGGGGATGCACAGGGTGTTCCCGTGCGGGTTCTCCAGCACGTACGCCGGGCTCATCACGTCCCAGCCGGTGTAGCCGCGGGCCTCGAAGGTGTTGCGCAGCCCGCCGTTGGGGAAACTCGAGGCGTCCGGCTCCCCCTGCATGAGCGTCTTGCCCGAGAACGAGGCGAGGGCGGTGCCGTCGCCGACCGGGTCCAGGAAGCTGTCGTGCTTCTCGGCCGTCAGTCCGGTCAGGGGGTAGAACACGTGGGCGTAGTGGGTGGCGCCCTTCTCCAGCGCCCAGTCCTTCATCGCCGACGCCACCGCGTCGGCGACCTCCATGTCCAGCGGCATCGACTTCTCGATCGTCGAGACCACTGACTTGTAGATGTTCTTGGGCAGACGCTTCTGCATCGCCATCAGGCTGAACACGTTCGCACCGAAGATCTCACCGGGCTCCTCGCCCGGGTCGAAGCTGTGCGGTGGCGGGACATTCGCCTCGACGGCGGCAATGGCCTGCAAACGGACGTGGTTGGCGCTCATGCGGACTCCTCGCGGTACGGCGCCCGGCTCCCCCAAGCGTCTCACCCGGACGTTAGAGGGACCGTGTGTCGGGGAGGTTTCCCCGACGTGTCAGGCAAACGCGCGTCATCCTGGTGGGGTCAGGGACTCCAGATCGGCGCGGGTCATCTCTGTCAATGACGTGCGCCGGATCCGTCGGGGACCGACCGATACCGGCACGTGGTGCGGCACCACCAGCACCAGACATCCTGCTGCCTCCGCCGACGTTGCGCCGGGACCGGAGTCCTCGATGGCCAGGCACTGCGCGGGGTCGACGCCCAGCTCCGCGGCCGCTTTCAGGTAGGGCTCGGGGTGGGGTTTTCCGTGGGCCACCTGGTCGCCGGTCACCACGACCTGGAAGGTGCCGGCGGGCAACTGCTCGAGGATGGGGTCCACGAATCGCTTCCACGACATCGTCACCAGGGCACAGGGAGTCCGAGCCGCCCCGAGTTCGCTGAGCAGTTCGCGCGCCCCGGGTCGCCACGGGATGTGGCGGCGTACCCGCTCCACGACTCCGTCCAGCAGGAAGTCGACGATCTCCTCGGGCGTTAGATCCAGATCCATCTGCTCCTTGATGAAGCGCCCCGAATCCAGCAGGTCGTTGCCGACGAGCTGCAACGCGAGTTCCTGGCTCCAGGTCGCACCGTGCGCCTCGGCGAGGGCGTACTCGGTCTCGATCCAGTACGGCTCGGTGTCGACCAGCGTGCCGTCCATGTCCCACAGCACCGCCTGGAACGGCAGCGTGTCAGGAGTTGGGGTCTCAGTCATCGGGGTCGTAGCCCAGGTTCGGCGAGAGCCACTTCTCGGCCTCGATCATCGACCAGCCCTTGCGCTCGGCGTAGTCGGCGACCTGGTCGCGGCCGATCCGTCCGACCACGAAGTACTGCGAGTCGGGGTGGGAGAAGTACCACCCGGACACCGAGGCACCGGGCCACATGGCCATCGACTCCGTGAGCGTGATCCCGGCGGATTTCTCGACGTCGAGGAGATCCCACAGGGTGCGCTTCTCGGTGTGGTCCGGGCACGCGGGGTAACCGGGGGCCGGTCGGATCCCGGAGTACTTCTCCTTGATGAGGTCCTCGTTCGAGAGTTGCTCATCGCTGATGTGGCCCCAGAACTCGGTCCGCACGCGCTGGTGCAGCCGTTCGGCGAAGGCTTCGGCCAATCGGTCGGCCAGCGACTCGAGCAGGATGGCGTTGTAGTCGTCGTTGTCGGCCTGGAACGCCTTGATGCGCTCGCCGAGTCCTAGTCCCGCCGTGACCGCGAACCCACCGACGTAGTCGTTCAGACCACTGTCCTGAGGGGCCACGAAGTCGGTCAGCGACCGATGCGGGACACCTTCACGGTGCTCCCCCTGCTGGCGCAGGTGGTGCAGCGTGGTCAGGACCTCGCTGCGGTCCTCGTCGGCGTAGAGGACCGTGTCGTCACCGTGTCCGGCGGCGGGGAAGAAACCGTAGACGCCGGTGGCGGTCAGCCACTTGTCGGCCACGACCGTGTCCAGCATCTCCTGGGCGTCGTCGTAGAGCTTGCGCGCCACCTCGCCGGTCGTGGGGTTGTTGAGGATGTCGGGGAACTTGCCCTTCATCTCCCAGGCGTTGAAGAACGGCTGCCAGTCGATGTATTCGCGCAACTCACCGAGGTCGTAGCCCTCCAGGACGTGGATCCCTGGTTGTTCCGGCACCGACGGGGTGTAGCTCTCCCAGTCGATCGCGGTTGCGTTGGCGCGGGCCGCGTCGTAGGTCAGCAGCTTGCGCTGACCCTTGGCCGCGTGCCGGGTGCGCAGGGAGTCGTAGTCCTCCTTCACATCGGCCAACAACTTCACGCGCCGATCCTCGTGCAGCAAAGCCGCCGCTGTGGGGACCGAACGGGAGGCGTCCTTGACCCACACGACGGGGCCGTCGTACTTCGGGTCGACCTTGACCGCAGTGTGGGCGCGTGAGGTGGTCGCGCCCCCGATCAGCAGCGGGATCGTGAAGCCCTGGCGCTGCATCTCGGTGGCCAGATTGACCATCTCGTCCAGCGACGGGGTGATCAGACCGGAGAGCCCGATGATGTCGGCGTCGATCTCGATGGCCTTGTCGAGGATCTTCTGGGCGGGCACCATCACGCCCATGTCGATGACCTCGTAGTTGTTGCACTGGAGCACCACGCCGACGATGTTCTTGCCGATGTCGTGGACGTCGCCCTTGACGGTGGCCATCACGATGGTCCCGTTGGTCTCCTTGGCGGTGGCGTACTCCGGGTTGTCGAGCTTCTCCTGCTCGATGAAGGGGATCAGGTGGGCGACGGCCTTCTTCATCACCCGAGCCGACTTCACGACCTGCGGCAGGAACATCTTCCCGGCACCGAACAGGTCGCCCACGACGTCCATCCCGGCCATCAGGGGACCTTCGATGACCTCGATGGGACGGCCACCTCGGGCAGCGATCTCGAGGCGCAACTCCTCGGCGTCGGCCTCGGCGTGAGCGTCGATGCCCTTGACGAGGGCGTGGGTGATGCGGTCGGCGACCGGGAGCGAGCGCCACTCCTGCTCGGCGACCTCCTCCTTCTCACCCTTGCGGTTGTGCGTCTCCGCGATCTCCAGCAGCCTTTCGGCGGCGTCGGGTCGCCGGTTGAGGACGACGTCCTCGATCCGTTCGCGCAACTCCGGCTCGACCTCGTCGTAGACGACCAGGGCGCCGGCGTTGACGATGCCCATCGTGAGGCCGGCCTTGATGGCGTGGAAGAGGAACACCGCGTGGATGGCCTCGCGCACCGGGTTGTTGCCGCGGAAGGAGAAGCTCACATTCGAGATGCCGCCCGAGATCTTGGCGCCCGGCAGGTTCTGCTTGATCCAGCGGGTGGCTTCGATGAAGTCCAGGCCGTAGGAGGCGTGCTCCTCGATGCCGGTCGCCACGGCGAACGCGTTCGGGTCGAAGATGATGTCCTCCGCGGGGAAGCCGACCTCGTCGACCAGGATCCGGTAGGCCCGCTCGCAGATCTCCTTGCGTCGCTCCAGGTTGTCGGCCTGGCCGTCCTCGTCGAAGGCCATGACGACCGCGGCGGCGCCGTACTTCTTGACCAGGCGGGCCTGCTTGCGGAAGGTCTCCTCCCCCTCCTTCATGGAGATGGAGTTCACGATGGCCTTGCCCTGGACGTTCTTCAGGCCGGCCTCGATGACCTCCCACTTGGAGGAGTCGATCATGATCGGCACCCGGCTGATGTCGGGTTCGGAGGCGATCAGCTTGGTGAAGCGATCCATCGCCTCGACGCCGTCGATCATCCCCTCGTCCATGTTGACATCGATGACCTGGGCGCCGTTCTCGACCTGCTGCAGGGCGACGCTCAGTGCGGTGTCGTAGTCGCCGGCCTTGATGAGGTTGCGGAACTTGGCCGACCCGGTGATGTTCGTGCGCTCACCGACGTTGACGAAGAGGCTCTCGTCGTTGATCGTGAACGGCTCGAGGCCGGACAGACGCATCGCCGCGGGCAGTTCGACCGGTGCGCGGCCCGGCTTGTCGGCCACCGCGGCGGCGATAGCCGCGATGTGGTCCGGGGTGGTGCCGCAGCAGCCGCCGGCGAAGTTGACGAAGCCCGCCTCGGCGAACTCCCCCACCATCGCGGCGGTCTCGTCGGGCGATTCGTCGTACTCACCGAAGGCGTTGGGCAACCCCGCGTTGGGGTAGACCGAGACGAAGGTCTCCGACAGCCGTGACATCTCGGCGATGTAGGGGCGCATCTCCTTGGCCCCGAGAGCGCAGTTCAGTCCGATGGCCAGGGGGTTGGCGTGGCGGACCGAGTCCCAGAAGGCTTCAGTCACCTGCCCCGAGAGGGTGCGACCCGACGCGTCGGTGATGGTGCCGGAGATGATGACCGGCCAGGTGCGGCCCGTCTCCTCGAACAGCGTCTGCACCGCGAAGATCGCAGCCTTGGCGTTCAGGGTGTCGAAGATGGTCTCGATGAAGAAGAGGTCGGAGCCGCCGTCGACCAGACCCCTGGCGGCCTCCAGGTAGGCCTCGACCAACTGGTCGTAGGACACGTTCCGGGCCGCGGGGTCGTTGACGTCCGGGGAGATGGAGGCGGTACGGGTGGTGGGCCCCAGGGCGCCACCGACGTACCGTTTCCTGCTCGGGTCCTCGGCAGTCACCTCGTCGGCGACCTCACGGGCCAGCGCCGCTGCTGCGTAGTTGAGCTCGTAGGCAAGGTCCTCCATGCCGTAGTCGGACAGCGAGATCCGGTTGGCGTTGAAGGTGTTGGTCTCGATCACGTCGGCCCCGGCGTGGAGGTACTCCCGGTGAATGCCCGCGACGATGTCGGGTTGGGTCAGCGTCAGCAGATCGTTGTTACCGATGACGTCGCTGGGCCAGTCCTTGAAGCGCTCGCCGCGGTAGCCGGCCTCGTCGGGTCGGTCGCGTTGGATGGCGGTGCCCATGGCGCCGTCGAGCACCATGATCCGCTCGCGCAGGACCTGGGACATCTCCTCGGCGACGTCAGGCATCCAGCGAACGGGAAGATCCGTCGTGGGTGCAAGTGACTTCTTCTGCGACGACTCAAGCGACGTGTGAGACAACTGGTCGGACAACTGAACTCCTCGGGACCGCGGTATCGGTTCGTTTTCGTCAACGATCCGACCAGGCGTCCACGTCGTGGACGCTCGTATCGAATGGTGACACCGGGCAGGGAGCCCCACGAAATCCTCACCCTCCTACTAGGGTTCACAGGGTGATCGAGATCGAGGACACCCACGAGCTGATCGACCCGCTGGTGATCGCTGCCTTCGAGGGCTGGAACGACGCCGCCGACGCCGCATCGGGGGTCATCGACCACCTGATGAAGGTCTGGAACGCCCGGGTGGTCGGGGCGATCGACCCCGAGGACTTCTACGACTTCCAGGTGAATCGTCCGATGATCAGCAACGACGAGGACGGTTACCGTCGGCTGACCTGGCCCAGCACCCAGATCGCGATCGCCTCCCCTCCCGACCTCGACCGCGACGTGATCCTGATCCGGGGCATCGAGCCGAACATGCGGTGGCGACAATTCTGCGCCGAGATCCTCGCCGCGTGCGAGGCGCTCGGGGGTCAGTTGGTCGTGACCCTCGGTGCGCTGCTGGCCGACTCACCGCACACGCGCCCCATTCCCGTCACCGGCACCGCCACGGAACCCGAACTGGTCGACCGGTTGAAGTTGGAGCAGTCCTCCTACGAGGGCCCCACCGGCATCGTGGGCGTCTTCCAGGACGCGTGCGTGCGACTGGACGTTCCGGCGGTGTCCTACTGGGCGGCGGTCCCCCACTACGTGGCGCAACCGCCGTGCCCGAAGGCGACCCTGGCCCTGCTGGGTCAGCTCGAGGACCTGCTGGAGGTCTCGATCCCGCTGCTGGACCTCGGCGAGGACGCCAAGGCGTGGGAACGCGGAGTCGACGAACTGGCCGAGGATGACGAGGACGTCGCCGACTACGTGCGCTCCCTGGAGGAGAGCCGGGACACCGCCGACCTCCCCGAAGCCACCGGCGAGGCGATCGCGCGCGAGTTCGAGCGGTACCTCAAACGCCGCAGCGACGAGTGAGCAGGGGTCAGAGAGACAGACCCAGGGCGGCGTCGAGTACGGCGATCATGGCCACCGCGGCCCCGGGATCGCTGGTGTCGGCCAGACCGTCGCGGCCCAGGGTCGCACCGACCCAGGTGTCGACCGCGGCGCAGGCGCGGGGGGCGTCGAGGTCGTCGGCCAACGCGGCCAGGATCTCCTCGACCACCGGTCCGGCGGGAGCGCCGGCACCCAGTGACAACGCACGGCGCCAGTCGGTGAGGGCGTCGACCGCGGCGAACAACTGGTCGTCGGTCCACTCCCAGTCGCTGCGGTAGTGGTGGCGCATCAGGGCCAGGCGGATCGCCATGGGGTCGACGTCGGCGTTGCGCAGAGCCGAGACGAAGACCAGGTTCCCCTTCGACTTCGACATCTTCTCGCCGTCGTAGCCGACCATCCCGGCGTGGACGTAGGTCTGGGCGAAGCGGGTGTCCGGGTGGGCGACCTGGGCGTGACCCGCCCCCATCTCGTGGTGCGGGAAGACCAGGTCACTGCCTCCACCCTGGACGTCGAACGCGCCGCCGAGGTGCTCCAGCGCGATGGCGGTGCACTCGATGTGCCACCCCGGGCGGCCGGGACCGAACGGGCTCTCCCACGAGGGCTCGTCTGGTCGGGCGCCGCGCCATACGACGCAGTCCAACGGGTCGCGCTTGCCCTCACGGTCGGGGTCTCCCCCGCGCTCGCCGAAGAAGCGGAGCATCGTCTCGCGGTCGTAGTTGGAGTGATCCCCGAAGTGCGGGTCCGCGGTGACGGAGAAGTAGAGGTCGGTCTCGACCTGGTAGATCGACCCGGCGTCCTGCAGCACCTCGATGAGCTCGATGACCTGCGGGATGGACTCGACCGCGCCGATGTAGTGGGCCGGCGGGAGGACCCGCAGCGCTTCCATGTCGGTGCGGAAGAGCTCGGTCTCGCGCTCGGCCAACTCGACCCAGTCCACATTCACCTTGGTGGCTCGCTCGAGCAACGGGTCGTCGACGTCGGTGACGTTCTGCACGTAGGTCACGTCGTAGCCCGCGTTGCGCCAGGCCCGGTTCAGCAGATCGAAGCCGACGTACGTCGCCGCGTGGCCGAGGTGCGTGGCGTCGTACGGCGTGATCCCGCAGACGTAGAGACGGGCGTTCCCCTGCGGTGTGGTCGTCACGAGGGCGCCGGTGGCGCTGTCGTGGACCGCGACAGGAGGTCCGCTGACGGACAGGGAGGGTGCCCTAGGGGCGGACCAGGCGCGCATGGGTGAAGGGTAACGACCCTCCGATCAGAACGGCGGCCAGGGGATGGAGGGCCAGTCACCGTGGGAGTCCGGCATCACGGCTTCGCGCAGCAACCGCTGGCACCGGCGCTCCAGAGCGTGCAGTTCCAGATCGGTGATGCGGGTGGCCAGGTCGTCACCCAAGGCAGCCCCGAGACCCTCTACGACCCGGCGTACGCCGTCCAGTTCGTCATCGGTCAGGGGCTGACCTCGCCAGCCCCACAGCACCGTGCGCAACTTGCTCTCGTGGTGCAGCGTCAGCCCGTGGTCGACCCCGTAACGGTGGCCGGAGGCCATCTCGATGACGTGCCCACCTTTGCGGTCGGCGTTGTTCGTGATGACGTCGAAGATCGCCATCCGCCTCAGCGAGGTGGTGTCCTCGTGGATCAGCGTCACCTCACGGTCCCGGTCGTCGAGCCCCTCGAACACGCTGAGCCACGACGGGTGCGAGACGGTGACCTCGGGGGTCCGCACGATGGTCACGGCCTCCTGATCGGGATCGGCGTCCTGCCAGACCTGGACCATCCCCGGACCGTGAGGGCCTTCCCCCATCCACGTCAGCGGCACCGTGTCCCAGCCCAAGGTGACCGACACCGAGTGCGCACCCACCTCGCGGTCGGCCAGGGTGCCGGTCGGGAAGTCCCACAGCGGTCGTTCACCGGCAACCGGCTTGTAGACGACCTTGGTGCCGCCGATCTCGCCGAGGAAGGTGGCGTTCGAGGCCGGCATGATCCTGCCCTGCAGGACGATCTCGCCGTCCAACGCTGCGGTGGTCACGGGTCCCGACGACGGAAACCGTTGGCGCGCACGCACAGGTGCCCCGTCGGATCCATCGGATTGCCGCAGAACGGACACCCGGGGCGGCCGGCCTCGATGACCTGGGAGGTGCGTTGGACGAAGGCCCGCGCATGTCCCGGGTCCAGGCGCACCATGAGCACCTCGTCGGCCTCTGGCTCCTCGAAGTCCTGGTCGACCTGGTCAGGAGCCACCACCGCAGCCTCGCTGTAGGGGAAGACCTCGATCACGATCTTGCCGTCGTTCGGGTCCCACGACAGCGTCATCGTTCCGGCTCGGAACTCTTCCTCGATGGGCTGCTCGAGGGGTTGGGAGTCGACCAGACCCAAGGGGGCGACCGCTGGGATGACCCCGGTGCTGGCGTCGTTGGACATCACCTCGTCGAGCAACTCGTCGATGCGCTCGGCCAACGCGGCCACCTGCTGCTTCTCCAACGAGACGCTGACCAGGCGGCTACCGGAGCGGGCCTGGATGAAGAAGGTCCGCGCACCCGGTTCGCCGACGGTGCCGGTGACGAACCGTTCGGGCGGGTCGAAGCCGTGGACGATCGGAGGCATGTCGTTCACCTTATGACCTCACTCCTATTGGGCTCCTACTAGGCGACGCTCAGGCGGGTCCGGCGCCGCCGCCCACGGGGGCGTCCGGGCTGGCGGCGGCCTTCTTCCGCCCCGACTTCTTGGTGGGCTTGGGCACCATCCACGACAGATCGCCGGCGTGGGTGTTGCTGGAAACGACGTACGGCCGGGCCTCGGTGTAGCGGATGATCGACACCGACGCGGGGTCGACGTTGATCCGTTGGAACAGGTCCAGGTGCATGCCGAGTGCGTCGGCCAGGACGGACTTGATGATGTCGCCGTGGCTGACCGCCACCCACACCGCACCCGCTCCGTGCTCGGCCTCGAAGGCGGCGTCGAGGCGGCGGATGGCGCTCACGCTGCGCGCCTGCATGGTCGCCATCGACTCCCCGCCGGGGAAGGCGGCCGCCGAGGGCTGGGACTGCACCGTCTTCCACAGGGGTTCCTTGGCGAGGTCTTTCAGGGGACGGCCCTGCCAGTCCCCGTAGTCACACTCGCTGATCCCGCGCTCGCTCACGATCCGGGGGTACGCCGCATGGTCGGGTTGGGCGGAGGCGATGGCCTTCGCGGTCTGCTTGCAGCGCTCCAGGGGGCTGCTGACCATCCCGTGCAGCGGCACCACCGCCAGCCGTTCGGCGGTCCGGGCCGCCTGCTGGGCACCGACGTCGTCGAGTTTCACCCCTGGGGTACGGCCAGCGAGGATCCCGCTGGCGTTGGCGCTGGTACGCCCGTGACGGACGAGGATCACTGTGGCCATGCCGCGAGACTAGTCTCCCTGTCGTGATCATCGACAGCGCGCTGTATCGGGCCGGTGGGCGGGTTCCCGTGGACTGCCAGCCCCACGACTACGCCGCCCTCCGCGATGCGGCGGCCGGTGAGGACTCGTTCGTCTGGGTGGGTCTGCATCAGCCCGACGAAGAGGAGTTCGCGGCGGTGGCCGCCGCCTTCGACCTGCACCCCCTCGCTGTCGAGGATGCGGTCAAGGCCCACCAGCGCCCCAAGCTCGAGCGCTACGGCAACTCACACTTCCTGATCCTCAAGACCCTTTGGTACGTCGAGGAACACGACGCCGTCGAGACCGGGGAGATCAGCCTGTTCATCGGCAGCAACTTCGTGGTCACCGTGCGTCACGGTGAGGGTGCCGAACTCCACACCGCGCGGCTCCGCCTGGAGTCGCAGAGCGCGGTGCTGACCCACGGGCCCTCTGCGGTGGTGTACGCCGTCTGCGACACCGTGGTCGACGCCTACGTCGCGGTGGTCGAGGACCTCCAGAACGACGTCGACGAGGTCGAGGAGTCGGTGTTCTCGCCCAAACGCACCGACGACTCGGTGCGCATCTATCGCCTCAAACGGGAGATCGCGGAGGTACGCCGCGCGGTCCTGCCGCTGCGTGAGCCGATGCGGCTGTATGCCGCCGGCTCCGTGACCGAGATGGACCCCGAGTCGGCCCCGTTCTTCCGCGATGTCGCCGATCACCTGGCCCGCGTGGCCGAGCTGGTGGACAACCTCGACGTACTGCTGTCCAGTGCCTTCGAGGCGCACCTGGCGCGGATGTCGGTCCAGCAGAACGACGACATGCGCAAGATCTCCGCCGGTGCGGCCCTGGTCGTGGTGCCGACCCTGATCGCCGGCATCTACGGGATGAACTTCGACTCCATGCCGGAGCTGCACTGGGCCCTGGGCTACCCGATGGCCCTGTTGGTGATGGTCGCCGCCTCGACGGTCCTGTGGGTGATGTTCCGGCGGTCCGGCTGGTGGTGACCGACCGCTCCTGAACCCGGGTCAGGCGACCAGGACGCCGCTGGCGACCAGGATCAGCACGGTCGCGCCGAGGACGACCCTGTAGAGCACGAACGGGGTGTAGGAGTTGTTCGAGACGTAGCGCAGCAGCCAGGCGATGGCGGCGTACCCCACGGCGAAGGAGACGATGGTGGCCACGATGGTCGGGCCCCAGCCGTAGGTGTTCTCCCCGTTGGGGATCTCCTTGAGCTCGAAGAGGCCGGCGCCGATCACGGCGGGGATGGCCAGCAGGAACGCGTACCGCGTCGCGGCCTCACGTTCGAAGCCGAGGAAACGTCCCATCGAGAGCGTCGCCCCTGAGCGGGAAACCCCGGGGATGAGAGCCAGGGCCTGTGCCCCGCCCATCAGCAGGGCGTCCTTGAGTTCGATCTGCTTGATGGTCCGGTCGGTCTTCCCGGTGCGGTCGGCGATCCCGAGGATGATTCCGAACACGATCAGCGTGGTCCCGATGATCCACAGCGATCGGAAGTCCTGCTCGATGACGTCCTTCAGCGCGATGCCGAGGATCACGATCGGCAGGGAGCCCAGGATGATGAACCAGCCCATCCGGGCGTCGATGTGGCCGCGGAACTCCGGCTTGACCAGCGACTTCATCCACATCGAGGCGATCCGCCAGATGTCCTTGCGGAAGAAGATCAGGACGGCCAGTTCGGTGCCGATCTGGATGACCGCGGTGAACGCGGCGCCGGGGTCACCCCATCCGAACAACTCCGGGAAGATCCGGAGGTGCGCGCTGCTGGAGATGGGGAGGAACTCGGTGAGCCCCTGGATCGTGCCGAGCACCACGGCCTGCAGAAAGTCCCACACGGCGAGGAATCCTAGGGGCAAGGAGGTCGAACATGATGATCGGCACGCCCGTTTCGGCGCGCCCCTCCCTGTGAGGTGCGGGGGGCTTCGCTAACTTGTCGACATGCAGCGACGCTCCCTGGGCCACACCGGTCTGAAGGTCTCCCGGCTCGGACTCGGCACGATGACCTGGGGTCGGGACACCGACGAACACGAGGCCCGCGACCAACTCGTCGCGTTCACCGAGGCCGGCGGCACCCTGATCGACACCGCCGCCGGGTACGCCGACGGCGACTCCGAGAGCCTGCTGGGCTCCCTGATCGGGGACGTCGTCGCCCGGGACGACATCGTCCTGGCGACCAAGGCCGGCATCTCACGACGATCCGGTGAGCGCGTGATCAACACGGCCAGGGGGTCGCTCCTGACCACCCTGGACGCCTCCCTGAAGCGCCTGGGCGTGGACCACGTCGACCTGTGGCAGGTGCACGTGTGGAGCGACGAGACCCCGATCGAGGAGACGCTCCACGCCCTCGATCTGGCCGTCAGTAGCGGGCGGGCGTCGTACGTCGGGGTGTCGAACTACACCGGCTGGCAGACGGCCCAGGCCGCGACCTGGCAGCGCGCGGCGCCGGGACGGATTCCGCTCGCGTCCACCCAGGTCGAGTACTCCCTGCTCAACCGGCACATCGAGCACGAGGTGATCGACGCCAGCGCGGCGCTGGGTCTGGGTGTGCTGCCCTGGTCGCCGCTGGGTCGCGGGGTGCTCACCGGGAAGTACCGCACCGGGACGCCCTCGGACTCCCGGGGAGCGTCCCCGGTCTACTCAGGGTTCGTCGGGGGCTACCTGAACGATTCCTCGCGTCGGATCGTCGAATCCGTGGCACGGGCCGCCGACGGTCTGGGGTGGTCCCTGCTGGAGGTGGCCCTGGTGTGGGTTCGGGACCGTCCCGGCGTCACCGCCCCCATCGTGGGTGCCCGCACCGCCGCGCATCTCCGTGGCGCCCTCGGGATCGAGGACAAGACTCTGCCGAGCGAGATCATCAGCGCCCTCGACGACGTCTCGGAGACGGCTCGGTGACGCGCTCACCCAGCCACCCGAAGGGCCGTCCGCTCGGTCCGGGCGTCGAGTGGGAGTTCGACAAGATGACCTTCGACCGCAGTTTCTCGCGCAACATGGTGCGCAAGATGTTGGTCGAACGCGCCGAACACGGCGGCTGGGAACTCGCTCAGGTGGCGCTGAGCCCCGACGGGACCCGCCGCGTCACGCTGCGCCGCAGGATCATCCGACAGCGCGCGACGCTGTGGGCCTCCTGACCCTCGCCTCAGCTGCGCCTCAGACGTCGTCGAGGAACCGGTCGAAGACGCGCGCTCCGAACTCGAGTGCGTCGACGGGCACCCGCTCGTCGACCCCGTGGAACAGCGCGGTGAAGTCCAGGTCGGCCGGCAACCGCAGGGGCGCGAAGCCGTAGGAGCGCATCCCGAGCTTCCGGAAGTGCTTGGCGTCGGTTCCGCCGCTCATGAGGTACGGCGCCACCTTGGCCCCGGGGTCCTCGGCGAGGAGCGACCTGGTCATCGCGTCGACCAGGGCACCGTCGTACGGCGTCTCCCAGGAGGGCTGCTTGGAGACGTAGTCGATCTGGATGGTCTCGCCGCACAGCTCGGCGAGCGTGTCGAAGAACTCGTCCTCGAAGCCCGGCAAGAAGCGGCCATCCACGTGGGCGGACGCCTCGGTGGGGATGACATTCACCTTGTAGCCGGCGTTGAGCATCGTGGGGTTCGTGGTGTTGCGGATGACCGCCCCCAGCATCCGTGCCGCGCCCCCGAACTCCTGGACCAGGTCCTCCGCGTTCTCGGGGGTGGCCTCGGTCCCTGCCATCTCGGCGACACTCGCCAGGAGGGTCTTCATCGCAGGGGTCAAACGGACGGGCCATTCGTAGGCGCCGATCCGGGCGACGGCAGCGGCTAGTTCGGTGACGGCGTTGTCGCGGTTGATCATCGACCCGTGGCCGGCACGGCCGCGAGCGGTCAGGCGCATCCACGCCATCCCCTTCTCGGCGGCCTCGATGAGGTAGAGCCGTTGCCCGCGGATCGTCGTACTGAATCCCCCGACCTCGCCCACGGCCTCGGTGACCCCGTCGAACTCCTCGGTGTGGTCCTCGACGAGTACCTGGGCACCCTTGTGCCCACCGGCCTCCTCGTCGGCGGTGAAGGCCAACACGATGGGTCGCTCGGGAACACGCCCGGTGCGCTGGCGGTCACGGACCACGGAGAGCAACATCGCGTCGAAGTCCTTCATGTCCACCGCACCACGGCCCCAGACGTAACCGTCCTGGACCTCTCCGGCGAACGGGTCGACCTTCCAGTCCTCCTTCGCGGCGGGTACGACGTCGAGGTGGCCGTGCAACAGCAGGGCATCCTGGCGGCCGGACGAGTTGGACGAGCCGGACGAGGCCCCCCCGCCCCAATGGGCCACGACCGAGGTGCGGCCCTTCTCGGCCTCGTAGAGGCGCGCCTCGATGCCCACCTCCTCGAGCTTCTCCGCGACGTACTCCGCCGCGAGTCGCTCCCCCGGGCCCTCCTGGTCCCCGTAGTTGCTGGTGTCGATCCGGATGAGTTCCCGGCACAGATCGACGACCTCGGAGGCGGGGTCGGACGGCGTTCGGTGGGCGTCGTGGTCCATGTCGCCCATCGTGCCACCGATCCACGAAACGGCCACCGGACTCCCCGATGCAACCCTTCGGTCGGTGCTTTGCTAATCTCAGCCCGCACTCGTCCGGGTGGCGGAATTGGTAGACGCGCTAGCTTGAGGTGCTAGTGCCCCATTAGCGGGCGTGGGGGTTCAAGTCCCCCCTCGGACACGATAGGGCCCCGCTCACGCGGGGCCCTTCGTTCATTTGCGACGCAGTGGTCGCAAGCGACTGTCGGTGCGCCGAGGCACGCTGACTCTCATGAACCAAAACCACTCCGCCGACCAGCCCACCACCTGCGCCACGCAGTGGATGGGACCGCTCCCCGCATCCTCCGGGTGCGACTGTCACATCTGCCGTCCAGGAGACGGCTACGACGACTTCGATCGCGCCACCATCGACACCGTGTTGCGCCACGGTTGGCAGGTCGTGACGGTCTCGGAGGATGTTGCTTGTTGCGTCCAGGGCGAGGAAGGCCACATCGGACATGAGGAACTCGACCCGGGTCCGGCCTTCGCCTACACCGTCGGCCTGGGGCATCGTGCCGGACACCCAGACCTCTTGATGACCGGACTCGACCTCGGCGTGATGCACCAGGCTCTCAACGTTGTCTCCGAGCGCATCCTGGCCGGACTTCGGATAGTTCCTGGTCAGGTGTTGGAGGACGTGCTTGCCGGTGTCCCGGTCGTCGTCGAGCAGGTCACTCCGGCCGGCGCGTCCGAGGCCGTGGCCTGGTCCGGGTGGTTCCACCGACGGCCACCCGAAGGACTGATGCTGGTGTGGCCGACCAGATCAGGCGTCTTCGACTGGCAACCCGGAGCACCGAACACGCTGCGAGAGGCTCAACCAGCGCTCTGGCGCGAGCCCATCGTGCACACGGGTGGCGTGGCCAGCGACCCACCATGGTCCTTCCCGCTTCCAGCGGACCAGTTGGTCACATCCTGCACCCATGTCGTTGATCGTGGGGACTGCATCCTGTGGGCCGCCCGTGAACGCGACGAGGCTGGCGGCCGATGGACGGTTCTGTGCGAGGACGCAGGGCACGAGTCGACGGACCTGCGCCTTACCCATCTTGCTCACCTGGTGCGGTCCGCCCCTAGTTTGCGCGAGCTCGACTCGTTGCCCGAGGACTACCAGGCTTCGCGAGCCGACATTGATTCGGCCTGGGATATCAGCCCGTGGCCTGAATAGTTCGATCGGTCGGCCTCGGCCAGGTGCGACCGTCAGGTCGTCGGGTCGAACTCCTGGACGTCACCGGCGAGCACCTGCTGGGCGACCTCGGCCAGTCGGATCCCGTTGGCGCGAGCACGCGCTCGGAGCAGTTCGAAGGCCTCGTCCACAGTGATCTTCATCAGCTGCGCAACGGTCCCCTTGGCCTGCTCGATCAGGATGCGGCTGTTCAGGGCGCCCTGCAGTTGCTCGGTCAGAGCCTCGGCACGAGACACACTGCGCTCTTGGAGAATGGCGATGGTGGCCACGTCGGCGAGCGCCTGCACGAGCCGAAGGTCTCCTTCGTCGAACTCCTCCAGTTGCTCACCGAAGAGGTTCAACGCTCCGATGGTCTGGTTGCGCAGCCGCATGGGGAACGCGTGAACCGACCGAAACCCGGCCGCGAGGGCGTGGGGGGTGAACACCGGCCACAGGGCCTCGGCTGCCTCCAGATCGGCGTTGACCACCCGCACCCCGGTTCTGAAACAGTCGAGGCAGGGGCCGTCGTTGACCCGGATCTGGTGGAGCTCGACCACTCGCGCCATCTCCGTGGTGGCCGCCATGAGTTGCAGATTGCCGCGTTGATCCGCCAACAGCAGCCCCACGGCCGCAGCGCCACTGATCTCGGCGACGTACTCGGACAGCGTGTGCAGGAAGTCCACGATGTCGAATGCGTCCACGAGTGTGTCGGCGACGTCGACGAACAGGTCGGAGAGCCGGTCGCTGGAGATCATTCTTTTCCTCGTTTCAAAGTGCTGATAGTCATCATCCTCCGTCGGTCAAGCCAGCACCGGGCAGGCGCACCCTGCCGGCAACGATGTCGTCCGCGAGATCGGACAGTTCTCGGCCGCTACCGAAGGCATGGGCGCGGATTCGCAGCAGCGCCTCGGCTAGGGACACTTCGTGATCGACCATGACACGCCCCTGCGCTTGGTAGACCGAAGCCGGTAGGTCCCCCGCGACCAGTGTCGCCAGACCCTCGGAGCCCTGGTCGTCGGCAGCGCCGCCGCCCCCCTGACCCATCGACACCGTGTCGAGGAGGATCTCGATAGCGAGGTCGACGAGCACGAGCGCGCTGCCGATCTGCCGGGGGGCGTACGTCGTCGGCCGGTTGTTGTAGAACGACAGGACACCGAGGCGGATCGCTCCGAGACCGAGCGGGTAGGAGTGGACCGATACCACTCCCCTCTCCCGGGTGGTCGTTGTGTACCCCGGCCAGCGGCCGAAGCACGTGGCGAGGTCCGAGACCAGGACCGGTCGGCCCAGTCGGTGGGCCTCTCGTGCCGGGCCTTCCCCATGGGCGAAGTGCAGAGCCTCGACGGATTTTGCGGACTCGTGGGAGGCCGCAGCCACCGCCATAGGCACCGAACCGTCGGGTCCCTCGGTCATCAGGCTCACCGCCGCACCCCAGATCGCCAACTCTTCAACGGCGACGAGACAGAGCCGATCGAGGAGGGCGTGGACCCCCATGGGAGTCGAGGACCCGCGGACCAAGGGACGCAGACGCTCATGCGCGTCCCTGCCGCCCCAACTGGTCCCGTTCGACGTGATGGAGAACCCCTCGCTCGACCTCTGGAACGCGACGGACACTCCATAGCGGGCCGCCCTAAGTCCAATCGCTGGGGCAGCAACATGCACGCTACTCCTCAGACAGCGCGCCTGAGGTCGTACTGGTCAGAAGCTGCCTGCCGCGGCTAAAGTGTGACGCGCATCCCTGGCACTGCCCCGGACCCCGGCGGAGCCGACTCATCTCGGAATTGTGTGCACCTGACGATAGGGGTCCCCCATGCACAGCACTGCTCCGCTTCGCGTCTACCTGTTGGACCCGTTTGCCACCTCGAGAAGGGCTTGGCGACGCAGGTTCGCGGCCGCCGGCGACATCGAAGTGGTCGGAGAATCCGACTCGGCGGTCAAGGCCCTGGAGCCCGTGAGAACCCTGCGTCCCGACGTCGCGATCTTGAGTTCTGATCTTCCCGACGGCTCTGGGTTCTCGGCTTGTCGCATCATGCTCGCCGACACTCCCGGTCTAGCCACCCTCCTCATCGCCAGCGACGAGAACGGCCGCACCAGGGCCGATGCCTATCGCGCGGGTGCTAGCGGGTGCGTCCTGGTCAGCGCGGGAGATGACTACCTGCTGTACGCCGTCCGACGGGCCGCCGCCGGCCACTCGCTCTACGGGGATCAGGAACCCAGCCGCCCACAGGATGCGGCACCGGTCGTTGCGGTGCAGAGGTCGAGTTCCAGCATCGCTCGGCGGCCCTGGCCCCGATAACCCAGGCGCTTGTCTTGACTCATTCCAGAAACGTGTCAGAGTTGGGGTGATGCCGCCCGACAATGCGTTCGAAGATCTGCTCCGCGGAGCGGAGCTTCGCGTCACGCGCCCGCGCGTCGCCGTTCTCGAGGCCGTCTACGAGCGTCCGCACGCGGACACCGAAGCGATCATCACCTCCGTCCGGACGAACATCGGCGAGGTCTCTCACCAAGCGGTGTACGACGTCCTGCGTGCCCTCACTGCGGCCGGCCTCGTCCGGCGCATCCAGCCCTCGGGCTCCACGGCTCGCTACGAGGCGCGCGTCGGCGACAACCACCACCACGTCGTATGCCGTGACTGCGGTGCCATCGCCGACGTGGACTGCGCCGTCGCCCACACCCCGTGTCTGACCGCCTCCGACGACAACGGCTACACCATCGACGAGGCCGAGGTCATCTACTGGGGACACTGCCCCACCTGCACCACCGCGACGACCTGACCGACACGACTTGAGAGCTTTTCGTCACCCACCCACCGCACCATCCCCGAAAGGATCCACGTGACTGAGAACCACGAGACCCGCGAGAAGCGCATGAACGAGGGCAGCGACGAGTCGCAGTGCCCCGTCTCGCCTAACTACAAGCACCCCACCGGTGGTGGCGGCAACCGCGACTGGTGGCAGAACCGGCTGAATCTGAAGATCCTTCAGCACAACTCACCCCAGGCCGACCCGATGGGCGACGACTTCGACTACGCCGAGGAGTTCAAGTCCCTCGACCTGGCCGCGGTGAAGGCCGACCTCACCGCCTTGATGACCGACTCCCAGGACTGGTGGCCGGCCGACTTCGGTCACTACGGCGGCTTCTTCATCCGGATGGCCTGGCACAGCGCGGGCACCTACCGGATCCAGGACGGTCGTGGCGGTGCGGGCGCCGGCATGCAGCGCTTCGCCCCCCTCAACTCCTGGCCCGACAACGGCAACCTGGACAAGGCCCGCCGCCTGCTGTGGCCGATCAAGCAGAAGTACGGCCGCACGATCTCGTGGGCCGATCTGATCGTTCTGACCGGCAATGTGGCGCTGGAGTCGATGGGCTTCGACACCTTCGGCTTCGCCGGTGGGCGGGCCGACGTGTGGGAGGCCGACGAGGACGTCTACTGGGGTCCCGAGACCACGTGGCTCGGTGATGAGCGGTACTCCGGTGACCGCGACCTCGAGAACCCGCTGGCCGCAGTCCAGATGGGTCTGATCTACGTCAACCCCGAGGGCCCCAACGGGGAGCCCGACCCCCTCGCCGCGGCTCGCGACATCCGCGAGACGTTCAAGCGGATGGCCATGAACGACGAGGAGACCGTGGCGCTCATCGCTGGCGGACACACCTTCGGCAAGACCCACGGTGCCGCGGACCCCGAGCCGTACGTCGGCGCCGAGCCCGAGGGCGCCCCGTTGGAAGAGATGGGCCTGGGCTGGAAGCAGGGCTATCAGTCCGGCAAGGGTGAGCACGCGATCACCAGCGGCCTGGAGGTCACGTGGACCCAGGAGCCGACGAAGTGGACCAACCTCTACTTCGAGAACCTCTTCGGTTTCGAGTGGGAGCTGACCAAGAGCCCCGCCGGTGCCCACCAGTGGCAGCCCAAGGACGGTGCCGGTGCCGACCAGGTCCCCGGCCCCGCCCCGGACTCCGCCCGCCGTGTCCCCACGATGCTGACCACGGACTTGTCCCTGCGGTTCGATCCCGTTTATGAGGAGATCTCCCGGCGATTCTTGGAGAACCCCGACCAGTTCGCGGACGCCTTCGCCCGCGCCTGGTTCAAGCTGACCCACCGTGACATGGGGCCCATCGAGCTCTACCTCGGGCCCGAGGTGCCGCAGGAGACGCTGGTGTGGCAGGACCCCGTCCCCGCGGTGGACCACCCGCTGGTCGGCGAGGCGGAGATCGCCTCGATCAAGGAGCAGCTGGCCCAGTCCGGGCTGTCGGTCTCCCAGTTGGTCACCACCGCCTGGGCCTCGGCTGCCTCCTTCCGAGGCAGCGACAAGCGCGGCGGCGCCAACGGGGCCCGCCTGCGTCTCGAGCCGATGAGTGGCTGGCAGGTCAACAACCCCGACGAGCTCGCGACGGTGTTGCGCACCCTCGAGGAGGTCCGGTCCGCCGCGGCGGCCCCGATCTCCATGGCCGACCTGATCGTGCTCGGTGGCTGTGCCGGCGTCGAAATGGCCGCCAAGGCGGCCGGTCACGACGTACAGGTGCCGTTCACCCCCGGCCGCACCGACGCCACCCAGGAGCAGACCGACATCGAGTCGTTCGCCGCGCTGGAGCCTTCGGCCGAGGGCTTCCGCAACTACCTCGGTAAGGGACAGCGGCTTCCGGCCGAGTACTCCCTGGTCGACCGGGCGAACCTGCTGACCCTGACGGCTCCCGAGATGACCGTTCTGGTCGGAGGCCTGCGGGTGCTCGGCGCCAACGCCGACAATTCCGACCTGGGCGTCCTCACCTCGGCGCCCGAGACCCTGACCAACGACTTCTTCGTGAACCTGCTCGACATGGGGATCACCTGGAAGCCCACCGATGAGACCCAGGAGACGTTCGAGGCCCGCGACGACTCCGGTGCGGTGAAGTGGACCGGTTCGCGGGTGGACCTCGTGTTCGGATCCAACTCCGAACTGCGTGCCCTGGCCGAGGTCTACGCCTCGGACGACGCCCAGGCGAAGTTCGTCACCGACTTCGTGGCGGCCTGGGACAAGGTCATGATGTTGGACCGGTTCGACCTGAACTGATCCACCTGACGCAACAAACGCCCCGAAGGTGTCCGACCGACACCTTCGGGGCGTTGTGCGTTCAGAGCAGCGTGCTCCAGTAGTCCCAGAACTGCACGAGAATCGCCACCACGAAGGCGAGGTACCAGAACAGCAGCACCAGGAACCGGACCGACCACACCGCCTGCGCCACTCGGCGTACCGCGGGCACCTGTCGGGCGTACAGCAGCAGGCTCCACAGGAAGATCGGCAGCGTCACGGTCCACACGACCATGCACCAGGGACACAGCGCCCCGATCCGGTACAGGCTCTGGAAGGCGAGCCAGTGCACGAACACGACACCCAACGCCGACCCGACCGCCAGGCCACCCAGAACCCACCGCGGCATCGGCACGCGGGCAGTGATCAGCACGCCCAGGGCGATGACCACCGAGAACGCCATCACCCCCAGAAGTGGATTGGGGAACCCGAAGGCCGAGGCCTGGTCCTCGACCATCACTGATCCGCACGACAACACCGGGTTGAAGTTGCACGACGGCTGAAACGAGGGGTCCTCCAGGATGCGGTACTTGTCGACCGCCAGCGTGAAGGACGCCGCCAGCCCCGGGAGGCCCAGGACGACCAGGAACGCCCCGAACGCGCGACCCACGACGGGACTGGGGTCGTTCACGAGGCCAGGGCCTCCTCGACGGTGGCCACGAGGTCCTGCGCCTCGATCTTCTCGCCGTTCACGTAGACAGTCGGAGTGCCGGAGAAGTCTTCGTTCAGAACCTTCTGGGTCGTGGCCTGCACCCAGTCGCCATAGGTGTCGTCCTCGATACAGGTGAACATCTCGGCCTCGTCAGCCCCGGCCTCGCCTGCGATGGCCGCCAACTCGGCGTCGGTCAGGCCGGCACCACCCTCCGCAGGTTGACCGTCGAACATCAACCCGTGCCAGGTGAGCCAGGTTTCAGTGCCCTGATCCATCATGCAGGCCGAGGCGTTCAGCGCTCGGCTGGAGTAGTCGGTGGAGGACGCGTTGTCCAAGAAGGCGATCGACCGGTACTCCAACCGCACCTCGTCCCCCGCGGCGTACTCATCGAGTTGGTCGCCCACGATGGACTCGAACTGTTGACAGGCTGGGCACTGAAAGTCCTCGACGATGGTCACCGTGAGGTCCGCATCGGGGTTGCCGACCACGAACGAGCCGTCCGCTGTGGCCTGCTCGGGACCGTCGGCCGCCGAGGGGTCCGCGTCACCTCCGCGGTTGAGGAGAACCACGATCGTCACCACGATGACGACGAAGACCACCGCTACGCCGATGCCGCCCTGGATCATCGCCTTGCGCGCCTGCTTCTTCTTCTTCATCTTCAGCGCGACGGCAGCGGCCTCTTGCCGGGCGGCGGACCGCTCCGACCCGGAGCCGGGCCCGGGCGTGGACGGGGTGTGCTGCACGGGACGCTTCTTGTTGCTCTTGGCCATGGGGTGATGAACCTCGACGATCGGGGACGAGCGGGCGCTCGGAGCCTAGCGCCGAGTGCTGAATGGATGCTGAGGCCTCGTGTCAGACTGCGGAGCATGCCTGCAGCCACCGAGCCCCGAGCCCTCATCGAGGGACGCCCTGCCCTGGTCGTCATCGACATCCAGAAGTCGACGTTCGTCCAGCAGGACCATCGCGCCATCGATCACATGCCCGACTACGCCGAGCGGATGGCGGACTCCAAGCAGGCCATCGATCAGGCGCGCGCATCGGGCATCCCGGTCATCTTCGTCCAGGAGGTCCACCGTCCGGATCTCATCGACTTCGGCCGGGAACTGGACGGAAGCGAGGACGTGCACTGCCTCGAGGACAACCCGAACACCGAGGTCGCGGTCGAGCAACTCGGTTTCCGTCCCGATGACATCCTGATCCGCAAGCGCCGCTACTCGGCGTTCTTCGGCACCGACTTCGAGATCATGCTCCGGGGCCTGAAGGTCGACACGCTCCTGTTGTGCGGCGGCCTGACCGATGTCTGCGTGCACTACACGTTCGCTGACGGCCATCAGAACGACTACTTCTGCCGGGTCATCGAGGACTGCGTCGCGGGCTCCGACCTGCAGGCCCATGAAGCCTCACTACGGGCCATGGAGTACCTGCAGACCGGTGCCCGACGATCGCTGCCCGAGGTCTTGTCCGCGATGAAGGAGTACGGCGCCAGTTAGGCGTTGCTCGCGGTGGCGTCGCTCTCTGCTGGTGCCTGATCGGAGCCGCCACCGTGACCGCCACGGCCTCCCCGGCGGGGGAACTCGCCGTTCTCGGCGCGCTCGAGGATGTCGTCGGCCTCAGCCTGGGTGAGGCGACCGTCCTCGACCGCCTGGGCGAGGCGGTCGGGCAACTCAGCGAGGCGAGCGGCCTGCTGTTCGTTGCGCATGTCCTCCTGCACCTGCTCCAGGGCGGCGGCGACCTCGTCGGTGTCCAGGCCGAGTTCCTCGGCCAGCTTCTCGGCCAGCTTCTCGGCGAAAGCGGTACCCCGGTCCGTGTCCCGCTCGGGCGACTCCGTCCCGTCGTCCTCGGCCGCGAGGAGTGTGGTGGATGACCGGTTGCTGGAGTTGCTCTCCTCGGCGCCAGCCATGGACGGCACGCCGAGGGTCAGGCCGAGTCCGACGCCGGCGATTCCTGCGGCGGCGGTGGCGAGTAGCGGCTTGTTCTTCCTCATGGTGACTCCTAAGTCGGGATTCGTGGGGATCACATCGGTCTTCGATGTCCTGCGTCTTCGACAATGACCGGTGAAACTGGCCACAACCTCGCCCTAGCCTGTGAATGCCCTGTCGATCCGGTTGCGTGCTCGGGGGGTAGGTTTCCTCAAGTGACCTTTCGCGTCGGCTTCGTCACCGGGGCCACTCCCGACAAATGGGCGCGCACCTGGCGTGATCGCCTGCCCCGCGCCCGACTCGAGCTCGTCCCGGTCACCGAGGACGAGCAGGAGGCGATGGTGCGTTCGGGAGAGTTGTCGATGGCCCTGGCCAGGCTCCCCGTGGATCGCACCGACCTGCACTGCATCACGTTGTACGACGAGGTGCCGGTCGTCGTGGCCGGTCACGAACACCTCATCACGGCAGTCGACGAAGTCTCCCTGGAGGACTTGGACGATGAACAACTCGTCCGACCGCATCGTTCGGGATGGACCCCGTCGGCACCGCAGCTCGACTGGCTCCCGATGTCCGAGGCGGACGCCATCGAGACCGTCTCGGCCGGCACCGGGGTCGTTCTGGTGCCGATGTCGATCGCTCGACTGCATCAACGTCGCGATGTCGCCTCCCGCCCGGTGGTGGACCTGCCGAGCACGAGCGTGGGTCTGATCTGGTTGATCGACAACGACGATCCGTTGGTCCAGACCTTCATCGGGATCGTGCGCGGTCGCTCCGAACGCAGCTCCCGCTAGGGCTCACCAGGAGGTGGCGAGCGGCCGCCCCTCGGTGAAGCCGGCGGTGGATTGGACTCCGATGACCGCGCGCTCGTGGAACTGAGCCAGGGATGTGGCCCCGGCGTACGTACAGGAAGAGCGGACCCCGGAGCAGATCTGGTCGATGAGGTCTTCCACACCTGGTCGAGCCGGATCCAGATACATCTTCGAGGAGGAGATGCCCTCCTCGTAGAGACCCTTGCGGGCCCGGTCGAAGGCCGATTCCGACGACGTCCGGTTCGCCACCGCCCGGGCCGAAGCCATTCCGAAGGAAACCTTGAACGGTCGACCGTCGGCGTCGTGCAGCAGGTCCCCCGGCGACTCGTGGGTGCCCGCGAACCAGGATCCGACCATCACCGAGGCCGCGCCGGCCGCGAGGGCCAAGGCAACATCGCGCGGGTGACGCACTCCCCCGTCGGCCCACACATTCGCCCCCATCTCCCGAGCCGCGGCGGCGCATTCGGCGACCGCAGAGAACTGGGGACGTCCCACGCCGGTCATCATGCGAGTCGTGCACATCGCTCCTGGACCCACCCCGACCTTCACGATGTCGGCCCCGGCCTCCACCAGTGCGCGGGTGCCCTCGACAGACACGACGTTGCCCGCCACCACCGGCACACCCGGATCCAAGGCACGTACGGCGCGCAGGGCTTCGAGCATCCGGTCCTGGTGACCGTGGGCGGTGTCGATGACCAGGGCGTCCACTCCGATCTCGAGCAGCGCTGCGGCCTTGCTCGCCACATCCCCGTTGACCCCGACCGCCGCGGCGATCCGCAGTCCGCCGCTGGCGTCGACGGCAGGACGGTAGACACTCGATCGCAGGGCACCGGTGGGCGTCATCACGCCGACCATCTGCCCGGACGCGTCGACGGCGATGCCGAGGTGCGCCCTGGCCTGGGTCAAGGACTCGTAGGCGTCGCGAGGATCGATGCCCGGGTCCATCGTCGGTCCCAGGGGGCTCATGACGTCGCCGACCTGGGCGAACCGATCCACCTCGTGACAGTCGGCCTCGGTGACGATGCCGAGCGGCCGACCCTCCTGAACCACCACCGCCGCCCGATGCGCCCGCTTGGGAATCAGGGACAGCGCCTCGGCGACCGTCTGGTGCGGGGAGAGCTCGATCGGGGTGTCGAACACCAGATCCCGTGACTTCACGTGACCCACGACATCACCGACCACATCAACGGGGATGTCCTGCGGAATCACCACCAGCCCGCCCCGCCTGGCGACCGTCTCGGCCATGCGCTTGCCGGCGATGGCCGTCATGTTGGCCACCACGATGGGCAGGGTGCATCCGGTCCCGTCGTCGGTGGTGAGGTCGACGTCGTACCGGCTGGCGACCGCCGAGTGCCGAGGCACCATGAAGACGTCGTCGTAGGTCAGGTCGTGGGCAGGCGTGTGGCCGTCTAGAAAGTGCACGTGGGGACGCTATCCCGAGCCGCCTGGCGTCCCGGGGTGAGGCCTGCGCCGGCTACTTCAGCTGCGCGCTGGAGAGACCCAGGATCCGTCGGGCGATGATCAGCTGCTGGATCTGCTGGGTGCCCTCGAAGATGTCGAGGATCTTGGAGTCGCGGGCCCACTTCTCCAGCAGTTCGGTTTCGCTGTAGCCCACCGAGCCGGCCAGCTCGACACAGCTCAGGGTGATATCCGAGCCCACGCGTCCGGCCTTCGCCTTCGCCATGGAGGCCTCGAGGGAGTTGGGCACCCGGTTGTCGGCCATCCACGCCGCCTGCAGAGTCAGCAGGTGCGCGCCCTCGAAGTCGGACTCCATCTGGAGGAACTTCGCCGCCGCTGCACTCTGGGTCAGCGCCGGACGGTCGTAGTCCACGACGATGCCGCGGTCCGCCAGAAGCTCCCGCGTCAGGTCCAAAGCGGCACGGGCACATCCCAGGGCCATCGCTGCGACCAGGGGTCGGGTGTTGTCGAAGGTCGCCATCGCGCCGGCGAACCCCTGCTTGGGATCGACGTCGGCCGAACCCAGCATGTTCTCCGCCGACACGCGGCAGTTCGAGAACGTGATGGTGGCGGTGTCGGAAGCACGGATCCCGAGTTTGTGCTCCAAGCGGTCGACGGTCATCCCGGGAGTACCCTTGGCCACCACGAACGACTTGATGGCCGCGCGACCGAGGTCCTTGTCCAGGGTGGCCCACACGACGATGTGGTCCGCCCGGTCACCCGAGGTGACGTAGATCTTCTCGCCGTTGATGACGTAGTGATCACCGTCGAGCGTGGCTGTGGTCGAGATGTTCCCCGAGTCCGAGCCGACACCTGGTTCGGTGATGGCCATCCCGGCCCAGACACCCGCGAACCGCTCGAGCTGCTCGGCGTCCGCGACGGACGCGATGGCCGAGTTGCCCAAGCCCTGGCGGGGCATCGACAGCAGCAGACCCACGTCGCCCCAGGACATCTCGGTGATCGACATGACCGAGGCGAGGTTCGAACCGTTCTTGGTCCGGCCGTCGTCCTTCTCCGACCTCTTGGAGTCGTCGCCACCGACCCCGGACGCTCCCGCGCCCTGGGCCGCTCCGGACTCCGAGAGTCCGTCGATCATCGAGGCGAGCATGTCGAGTTCCTTGGGGTACTCGTGCTCCGCGAGGTCGTACTTGCGAGAGATCGGCCGCAGCATGTTCATCGCGACCTGGTGGGCCTGGCCCGCCAGGGATTGGAACTTCTTGGGATCGTCGAGGTTGATCATCAGACAAGCACGCTTCCTTCCAGGACGCCGACCGCGCGCAGATCGCGGTACCAACGTTCAACGGGGTGTTCCTTGACATAGCCGTGACCGCCGAGCAACTGAACACCGTCCAGGCCGATCCGCATGCCCTTGGCCGAGCACGCGTTCCGGGCCAGTGCGAGTTCGCGGGAGAAGTCCTTGCCTGCGGCGGCACGGGCTGCGGCCTTGTAGGTGAGCAGACGCATGGCCTGCAGCTCGATGGCTATGTCGGCGACCATGAAGGCCACCGACTGGCGGTTCGCGATCGGCTCGCCGAAGGCCTGACGCTCCTTGACGTAGGGGATGACGTAGTCGAGAACGGCCTGGCCGGTGCCGACCGCGAGGGCGCACCAGGCAAGGCGCGAGAGCCGCACGCACTCGGCGTACGTCGATCCGTCGGCCTCCCCGAGCAGGGCGACGTCCTCGACCCGGACGTCCTTGAGGGTCAGCTTCGTCATCGAGGCCGCCCGCACGCCCATCGCGGGGTCGCCCTCGATCGACAGTCCATCGGCCGAGGACTCGACCAGGAAGAGCGCCGGGGCACCATCGAGCATCGCTCCCACGACGAAGAGCTCGGCCTCGGCACCCCGGGCGACCAGGGTCTTGACCCCGTCGAGGACGAAGCCTCCGCTCTGGCGGACGGCGGTGGTCGACGGGGTGAGCACGTCGAAGAGCGTCTGCGCCTCGGTCAGGGCCAGAGCAGCCGCGGGTACGTCCTGGCCGGTGAAGGCGGGGAGGTAGGTCTGCTGCTGCTGATCGGTACCCCACAAACCGATGGCAGTAGCGACCGAACCCGGCGCCAGGCTGGCCACCGCCAGGCCCATGTCCCCACGGGCCAGCGCCTCAGCGACCAACACTCCGGCCATGGCCGAGCGTTCTTCACTGATACCACCCAACGCCTCGGGCACACCGAGGATCGGCAACCCGATCTCCAGGCCCGCCTTCAGCAACTCATCAGGAGCCGCGCACTTCTCATCGGCGTCCGCCGCTGCGGGTCGGACGACCTCGGCGGCGAACTCGGTGACGACGTCGACGAGCATCTGCTCGTCCTCGGTCGGAGTGAGGTCGAAAACGCCACGCGGTGCCACGGCGGGTACCCGAACGCCGGGCTTGCCGCGGCTGCCGGCCTTGGCGAAGGCACGCCCCGCGCTCGTGGCGGTCTTGAAGCCGCTGCGGGTGACGGTGAAGACCACCTGCTCGGAGGGGCGGCGAAGTCCGACGCGGTCGATGAGGTCACTTTGGGCGAGTCGGTTGAGACCCGCGACGAGGTATCCGATCGGGTCGCGGCTCTCGGTCGTGGGGATGCCGTTCTGGCCACCGGGACGGAGGGAGTTGATCAAGGACATGCCGATAATGTAACCCGGAGTTACAGGTAGCGCCAGGGGCTTTGAAGTGGCCCCGCTCACACGGCCTCGAGCCTGGTGACCACCGTCGTGGGGTCCTCCTAGACTCCACCCCATGGCGCAGGCACCCGAACCCGACGATCTACCGACGCTTCAGCCCTACGGCCCACTCCCGGCGGGCGGTGCAGTACGTCCGATCACCCGCTGGGGCACCCCCGTGATGCATCGGGCCCAGCAGCCGGCAACCGAGTTCGATGACGATCTGCGCGCCCTGGTGGCCGACATGGTCGCCACGATGTACGCCGCGGACGGAGTCGGACTGGCCGCCTGTCAGATCGGCGTCGATCGGGCGGTGTTCGTCTTCGACTGCCCCGATGAGTCCGGACAACGCACCGTCGGGGTGGTGTGCAACCCGGTGCTGCGACTGCCCGACGTCGGCGATCGACACCTCGAAGAGGAGGATGAGGGATGCCTCTCACTGCCGGGGGCGTTCGTTGTCTGCGCGCGGCCCGACTATGCCTGGGTCACCGGGCAGGGCCTCGCCGGGGAGTCCGTCGAGTTCGAGGGCGACGGATTGCTCGCCCGCTGCCTGCAGCACGAGACCGACCACACCGTCGGGACCGTGTTCGGTGACCGCTTGCCCACGAAACTGCGTAAGAAGCTGCAGAAGGGCCACGACAGGGTCGCCGACGAGTTCCCCGCCGACTGGCCCGACGTGGCATCCGAAGCGAACTGACCCGCTTTCAGACCGCTACGTCAACCGATGCGCGAAGTGCGCGGGCGACCCGAAGGCCTCGTTCCCGGAGGAGGGACGGGTCGACCTCGGGCAGCATCTCGCTCAGCAGGGCCAACCGGCCCTCGCCGACGTGTTGAGGACGAGCCATCACCATGATCTTGAAGTGCGCCGCATGCGGCCCGGAGTCCATGACCTCGACGTCGCAGATGTCCGCGTCCTGCTTCAACACCCGGGCCATGGTCGCCAGAATCGGCTCGAGGCTGGTCAACATGCCGTTCTCGATCTCCGAGCGCGACAGGTGGCGCACCGTCGAAAGGGAAGCGGCGAAGGGCAGACCGGTCGCCTGACCCAGGTGCAACTGCCAGCCCTGCCCGTGCCACACCGCGGACGGGGAGGCCGAGCAGGAGGCGCAGGGTCGCTTCGCGGACGGTGTCGGAGCGGAGGCCGAGGCAACGTCGGTGGGGAGCGCCAGCGGCTTGGCCGCGCTCTGGAATCGGGTGGTGGCAAAGGGGGACGCCACAAGTGTGCGGGGGGTCACCCTGACAAACTACGCCCGAGCGGGGGTCTTGCGCCAGAATCTCGACCCGAACCGCGTGGCCGGAAACTTTCTCGACGAGCCCATGGGGCGTAGGGAATAAGTGGTCTAGACCACCGCATATTCCCCTGGGGAGTCGCGGCTATCGTCCGCTGGCCACGTAACACGCCACAGCGCTCGCCGCTGCGACGTTGAGGGAGTCGACCCCCGCCGACATAGGGATCAGCGCGCGGCGATCCACGCCTGCCTGCCAGTGGTCCGACAGTCCGTGACCTTCCGAGCCCAGGACCAGGGCCAGTCGGTCGATGCCGGCCACCGCCTCCTCGATGGGCAGGGAGTCACCGGCCAGGGTCAGGGCGACGGTGGTGAAGCCAGCCTCCCGCAACCGGGGCATCGCAGCGTGCCAGTCCGGCAGTCGCGTCCAGGGCAGGGTGAACACCGCACCCATCGCGACCTTGATGGACCGTCGATACAGCGGGTCGGCGCACCGGGGCGCGAGCAGGACGGCGTCGAACCCGAGTGCGGCGGCGTTGCGGAAGACCGCACCGACGTTGGTGTGGTCCACCAGGTCCTCCAGGACCAGGACCGACCGCGCGCCCTCGAGGACGTCGCTCATGCTCGGAAGCGACGGCCGGTGCAGGGAAGCCAGCGCACCACGGTGGACATGGAATCCCGTGACCGCTTCGGCCTGGGCCTCAGGCAGGACGTAACAGGGAGCCGAACTGCGCGCCAAGACGTCGGACAAGCCCTCCACCCACCGAGGCGCCATCAGGAACGATCGCGCCTCGAAACCCCCGTCGATGGCCCGGCGTACGACCTTCTCCCCCTCGGCGAGGAAGAGCCCGTGCTGCGCCTCCAGGTTCTGACGCAGTTGCACGTCTCGAAGGTCGCGATAGTCGCGCAGACGGGGGTCCTCGGGCCCGACCTCGATGATCTCAACCATCAGATGCCGGATCGACCCAGTCAGGGAAGCTGTCGGGATGGGCCACCGCCACCACGCCACCGATCACCACGATCGCCGGAGGTCGCACGGCCTCGCGCTCCAGGTCGACGGCCAGGTCGCCCAAGGAGCTCAACACGATGCGCTGGCTCGCCATGGAGGCGTCGCAGACCACGGCCACCGGGGTCCGGGCGGGGCGGCCTGCCTGGGTCAGGACTCGGGCGATCTCGCCGGCGTTCTGCACGGCCATCATCAGGATCAGGGTCCCGCTGAGGCCGGCCACCGCCGTCCAGTCGGTGAGGGATTCGGGGTGCCCTGGTGGTAGGTGCCCGGAGATCACGGTGAAGTCGTGGGCCACACCGCGGTGGGTCACAGGGATCCCTGCCAGCGACGGACCCGCCAGCGGGCTGCTGATCCCCGGGATCACCGTCACCGGCACTCCGGCGGCTCGGCAGGCCAGCACCTCCTCGTAGCCACGACCGAAGACGAAGCTGTCACCGCCCTTGAAGCGGACCACCCGGTGACCCGCACGGGCGCGATCGACGATGACGTCGTTGATGTCGTCCTGCAGAGCGGCTGCGCCCCGGGGAAGTTTGGCCACGTCGATGAGTTCCACCTCGGGACGCAACTCGCCCAGCAGTTCGCGGGGGGCAAGTCGGTCGGCCACGACGACGTCGGCCTCCATCAGCGCCTTACGACCAGCGACCGAGATGAGTTCCGGATCTCCGGGGCCCCCACCGATCAGGACCACTCCGGCCGTGTGACCGCGGTGGTGTCGCGCCACGATCGTGCCCTCCCGCAGCCCGGCGAGGATCTCGTCGCGCACGCCGGCCGAACGGCGGGGGTCGCGCTCCCCCAGCACGGCGACAGTGACTCCCGCTGCGCGCCCGACGGCGGGGGTCCAGGCGGTTGCGGCGCTGGCGTCGTCGGCTCGGACGCAGAAGATACGACGCTCCAGGCACAACTGCGACACCCACTGGTTGACCGACTCATCGTCGGTGGCAGCCACGACGTACCACGTGTCGTCGAGATCGGTCGCGACGAAGTCGCGGGCATCCCAGGTCACCTCCCCCGCACCGACGAGGCCCTCGAGGGACGGGCTGAGCCGCGGCGAGACGATGGCGACGTTGGCTCCGGCGGCGATCAGGCCGGGTACGCGTCGCTGCGCGACGTGACCCCCACCGACCACCACGACCCGAAGGCCGGAGAGCCTCAGCCCTACTGGATAGGTGTGCGCGTCCATGACCCCATCATGGCGAACCGGCGCCGATCCTGTCTCGGCGCACCCCGAACGGCCAAGGGCCGTGAGACTCTGGATCTGTTCAACTCAGCTGAGCGGGGGCTTAGATGCATGAAATTGGGCTGTTGACCGCGAGTGTTGCGGTCTATGCCGCCATCCCCTTGATCATCGTCTTCACCCGGCTGACCATCAGATTCATTCTTCTCTACGCCTACATCGCCGCGGTCCTGGTCCTCGGCGGTCTCCTCGGTTCGGTGTACGCGTTCCCCATCACCGATGACGTCGCGCTCCTCGCCGGCCAGGTCTCCTACGGCGCACTGATGTTCACGACCCTGGTGACCGTCGTGGAGAGTCGCGACCTCCAGGCGGTCCGGACCATCGTGACCCTCGTGGTCACCGTCAACGTGATGGTCTTCGCTCTTTTCCAGATCAGCGGGTTCGCCCTGACTCACGGTGCGGTGATCAATCCGCTCCAGATCGATCCCGCGCTCTTCTCCGGCTCCATCCGGATCCTGCTGAGCGGCGGGGCCCTGATCGTGGGTGAGCTGATGTTGTTGCTGGGAATCCTCGAGAAGGCCAAGCGAAGTATCGGCCCCCGGGGCATGTTCGGGGTTTACCCCCTCGCCTTCGTCGGAATCCTGGCTTTGGACGGAGTCCTGTTCCCGGTGCTGGCCTTCTTCCCCTTCGAGGGCTTGGGATCGGTGATCGCGTCCGGGGTGCAGGCGAAACTGACCCTGGCCGGGGTCTACGCCCTCCCCCTGATGCTGTTCTTGATTCTGCGTCGCTCGGCGTTGTCGGAGTACCACGCGACACCGATCCACCTGCGTCATCTGCTCTCGGGTGATACGAACTCGGCGCTGGCCCAGATCGAACGACAGGAGCAACTGATCGTCGAACAACGCCAACGATTGCGGGCCACCACCGCCCGGCCGGACGCTGCCTCGGCGACGGTCGCCGAGATCCTCGATGCGGCGACGAACACGGTGGCCATCGCGCTGGACCTGGAGTTCCGGATCACCCACTTCAACGTGGGCGCCGAACGAGTGTTGGGGTGGCCGAGTTCGGAGGTCATCGGTCGCACCCCGGAGTTTCTGCACGAGCCGGACTACTGGGATCTCCGGGGACGTGAGCTGACGGTCGAGCCCGCGCCAGGTCACGTCATCGATACCCACTCCAACCTCGCCAGCCCTCGGGCCGTGGTCTTCCTGACCCGATCCGGCGAAACGGTGGACCTCTCCTTCAGCACCACGAAGGTCTTCGACGCCGAGGGGCGTCTGTTGGGCTACGTCGGGATGGGCGAGGACATCACGGAGCGACAGCATGCCCACGAGGCGACCGTGCAGGCCCTGCGCCGTGAGCAGAACGCGCTCATCCGCCTGCAGGAGGTCGACCGGTTGAAGGCGGATCTGATCAGCACGGTCAGCCACGAACTGCGCACTCCCCTGGCCAGCATCATCGGGTACGTCGAGCTGCTCGAGTGGGGAGACTTCCAGCCGCTGACTCCCGATCAGGCCTCCGCGATGGGCACCGTGCGGCGCAACGCCCACCGTTTGGAGAAGATGGTCGAGTCGCTGCTGACCCTGAGCCGGATCGAGGGCACCCAGGACCTGGACAGCCATCGGCTGCTGGACCTCAGTGAGGTCGTCGACAGCGTGCGGGAGCTGTTCGAGGATCCTGCGTCAGACGGACACGAGATGTCAGACCTGGTGATGGACTTCGACACCAGTACGGGACCAGCCCTGGTCCAGGGCGACTGGGACGCTCTGCAACGGCTGGTCACGAATCTGGTCGACAACGCGATCAAGTTCACCGAGCGGGGGACGGTGAGGGTGAGGGTGGACGCCGACTCGGAGGCGGTTCGACTCATCGTTACGGACACGGGGATCGGTATCGCCCCCGAGGATCACCCGCACCTGTTCACCAGCTTCTTCCGGTCCAAGAACGCCGTGCAGCGCGCCATCCCGGGGAGCGGCCTGGGACTCAGCATCGTCTTCTCGATCGCCCAGCACCACAGCGCCATCATCGACGTCAGCTCCGACCTGGGGTCAGGAACCGCGTTCACCGTCCGATTCCCCGTCCCGGTCACCAACGGGGTCACGCCGTGACTCGGACTCGGACTCGGACTCAGACTCCCGAAGAACCGAAGGCTGCACCGTCGAAGCGCTCGCGGGTCGCGAACTCCTCCACTGGTTGGCGCCGCAACCGGGTCAGCTGCTTGACCGGCTGACCCAGGGGCACCACCGCGGCCAGGGCGTAGGTCGAGGGAGCTCCCAGGAGGCGGCGTACCCGCTCCTCCTGTGCCACGGCCATGGTGGTGATCGTTCCGCCGAACCCCTCCGCCCGAGCGGCCAGCAGGATGTTCCACACCAAGGGGTACACCGATGCACCGGACACGACCCCGATCCGGTCGAGGTCCTGATCCATGGCCGCCACCACCTCCAGGTCGACCCACACCACCAGAGCCACCGAACAGGTCAGCAGCGGCTCCACGAAGGAGTCCGGGACAGCAGTGGCGGCGATCTCGTCGGGTGTCGGCCCCACCGGATGCACGGGGTTCCAGGGCTTCTCCCCCGCTGCCACCTGGGCCATGTAGCGGCGAACCCCGGGCTCGTTGAGGCGCGCCAGCTCGGCCCGGGTGTCCGGGTCGCGGACCACGACGACGTGGGCACCCTGGCGGTTGCCTCCGCTCGGAGCGAACCTCGCCTGGTCGAGAATGCGGAACAGCACCTCGTCGGAGAGGGGTTCTTCGGTGAACTCGCGCACGGCGGCGGTCGACCGCATGACGTCGTAGAGGTCCATGGCCCCAGTGTCCATCAGACCTGTAAGACTCCCGCCATGGCAGAGGAGGAAGAGGTGCGCGCCGAAAGCACGGCGGGTCGGTTGGAGACCGACATCCTCGGCGAACCCTGGGTCGCCGAGACGATCGCTCTTCCGGACGACGACGAGGGCGAGGTCGTCGCGACCCTGGTCACTCATCGCTGTGCCCAGCCCACGGGTCGTGCCGTGCTGCTCGTCCACGGCTTCGCGGACTACTTCTTCCACACCGAGTTCGCGACGTGGTGGGTCGATCGCGGCTATGACTTCTACGCAGTCGACCTGCGGAAGTACGGCCGCTCCATCCGGCCCCACCAGACCCCGACGTACGTCTCGGACCTGCGTGAGTACTTCCCCGACCTGGACGCGGCCTGGGAGCGCATCGTGGAGCGCGACGGCCACGACCACGTCGTTCTCGCCGGCCACTCGACCGGGGGGCTCACCGCCCCGCTGTGGGCCAACGAACGTCAACCGGTGGAACTGAGCGGGGTCGTGCTCAACTCCCCGTGGTTCGACCTCCCCGGCAGCCAGTGGATGCGATCGGCCCCGGCGGGCGCGGTGCTCAACCGGATGGGCCAGCGGCAGCCGATGCGGGAGATTCCCCGGGACGTCAACGGCTTCTACGGCCGCAGCCTGCATCGCGACCACGAGGGCGAGTGGGACTTCGACCTGCAGTGGAAGCCGCTGGACTCCTATCCCGTCCGGGTCGGGTGGCTCCGCGCCATCCGGCAGGGTCACGCGGAACTGCATCGAGGTCTGGAGGTGTCCGCTCCTGTCCTCGTGCTCTCCTCGGGCGCGACCGTGCGTCCATCGGAGATGTCCGAGGACGTCTTCTCCCACGACATCGTGCTGGACGTCGCGCACATCCGGACCTGGGCGACCGCGGTGGGACCCCACGTCACCTATGTCGCGATTCCCGGGGCCCTCCACGACGTCGTGCTGTCCCGACCCGAACCACGACGACATGCCTACGCCGAGATCGAGCGCTGGCACTCGGCCTACGTCGACTAGGGTCAGCGCCATGAATCCCGTGACCGGACTGTCCCTCGGCCGCATTGCGGTCGGCGCCCTCTCCTTGGCCAAGCCCGACCTGGTTGCCACCTCGATGGGAGCCCCCGCCTCCCCCATGCTGACCCAGTGGTTCGGCAACCGCGAGATCGCGTTGGGTGTCCTCACCCTCGCGGCGACCGGTCCGGCTCGACGTAATCTCGTGCTGGTCGGCGTGGCCGTCGACGCCGCCGACGCCGCCACCTCCTACGCCGGCATCCAGTCGGGTCGGATCCCCAAGCAACTCGGCGGAGCCCTCGTCGGGATCGCCGCGGGAGCAGCATTCTCGGGTCTGTTGGGACTGCGTGTGAAGAAGAAGTCGGTCCTCACCGCCCACTGATCGACCCGAGTCATCGGTCTAGACCAGTACCACGATCACTGGCATAACGCCTACGGATCGGCCAGCCTGAAGATATGGCCGAATACACCCCACCGCCGATGCCGGAACAACCCCAACCTGCCCAGCAGGGGGCCCGGCCCGGCGAACTGATGGACCGGTTCCTCGCCAGGCTGATCGATGGCGCGATCATCTTCATTCCCTACGCAATCGTCGCCTTCATCATCACCATTGCCTTCGCGGTGGTCTCGGACGGCTTCTTCTTCGGCTACATCTCGGGCATCGTGACGGGTGTGCTGGGTGCCGTTGTTTTCGTCGGCTACAACGTCTTCTTCGAGACCAGCCGAGGCGCCACCATCGGCAAGAGCGCGATGAAGCTGAAGGTCGTCGGCGCCGACGGGACGAGCCTGCCGACCACCACGGAGTCCATCAAGCGCAACATCTGGGGCGCCTCAGGCGTCGGCAACATCATCCCCTTCTTCGGTGGGTTCCTCTTGGGCCTCGCCGCCCTGGTCGGGGTGATCATGATCGCCGTGGGGATCAGCGGTGACCCGGTGAAGCGTCAGGGGTGGCACGACAAGTTCGCCGGTCAGACCCGGGTCCTCAAGGTCGGTTGACCACTCCGCGAGCAGGTTGATCTCCTCGACTGAGGATCAACACTGCACGGTCGTCGTCGCCGACGGCGATCTGCTTGACGATGCTGCGGGCAGCCCCGTCGAAGCCCGTTCCGACTGCGGTACGAGCGGTGTCCCGCAACCAGGCGATGCCCTCGTCCAGATCGGTGTCGCGGGACTCGATGACTCCGTCGGTGTAGAACATCAGGGCCTCGCCGGGAGCGAGTGAGCCGGCGCTGGCCTCGAGGTGAGGGTCTCCCATGATTCCCAGGGCCATCCCCCGAGCATTGTCGAGGACCCACTCCTCCTGCTCGCCCGACCAGCGCATCGCCGGTGGGTGTCCGGCGCTGGTGATGGCGAAGTCTCCGCTGATCAGGTTCAACTTCACGTGCACGGCCGTGGCGAACGCCTCGTCGCTCTCTTGCCGGAGAAGGAACCGGTTGGCCGCAGCGAAGAGCTGAGGCTGCTCGATGGATCCGATCAGCCCACCGAGCGCTCCGGCGAACTGCAGGGCCGCGGCGCCTGCTGTCACTCCTTTGCCGCAGACGTCGACCAGCACCATCTCGAGGGTGGTCTCGTTCTCGTCGAGAGCGGCCACCACGAAATCACCCGCATAGCGCACGCCGTGAGCGGAGAGCATCGCCGAGGTGGAGGACCATTCCCCTGGCAGGTCCGGCACAGAACCCTGCGCCTGGAGCCGGTCACGTAGGTCGGCCAACAGCGCCTCGCTCAGTGGACCTGGCAGTCCACTGCGTTGCCGACTGGACTGGAAGAGGATCAGTCCGACCACGATCGCCATGGTGATCAGCGCGGCCACCCGACCGTGACCGATCGGGTCGACGTCGACCACCATCGCCACGACCGCGGCTGTGGCGGCGCATCCGGACAGGAACACCAACGGGATGAAGCGCAGCAGCATCATGCCCAACAGGAGCCAGACGAAGTACGCCGTCAGCGGCATGTAGTAGTACTCCCACAGCGAGACACCGAAGGAGACGCCCACCCCGCCCAGGAGCAGCGACAGGACGTAGATCTGGCTCCCGGTGGACGCCGTTCGCCACCCGAGATATCGATCGCGGACATAACTCTCACAACGTCGTCCGAGTCCATCGACGGCAGCCACCCGAAGAGGATAAGTCAGGTCGCGCTCAACTGGATACGAACAGACCCACGGCCAGCAAACCCACCACCACGATCACCGCACGCAGCGCAACCGGAGGCAGCCGACGGCCCACCGAAGCGCCGAGCAGGCCGCCGACGAAGGATCCGACCGCGATCAGACCGACCACCGCCCAGTCGACGTCGGCCACCAGGATGAACACCACGCTGGCTACGCCGTTGACCCCTGCGGCGAGCACGTTCTTCGCGGCGTTGAGTCGCTGCAGGTCGTCGTCCACCCCGATGCCCAGCACGCCCATCAGCAGCACGCCCTGTGCTGCGCCGAAGTAGCCGCCGTACACCCCGGTGAGAGCAACCGCAGGCCGAACCCACGGGGCGCCGTCGCGTTCGTTGGTGCTGTTCTCGTGGCTCGCCGCCCTGCGGGCCACCCGGGCCGACAACCGAGGTTGCACCAGGACCAGGACGACCCCCAGCAGGATCAACACCGGGACGATGGTCTCGAAGGCGCCTTCCGGCAGGCGCAGGAGCAGGACCGAGCCCACGAGACCACCGAGCACCGATGCGGGAAGCAGACGCGCGATCCGCTTCCCCTGCCCGGCCAATTCCCGCCGGTACCCCACGGCCCCCGCCACCGATCCGGGGACCAGACCGATGTTGTTCGAGACGTTCGCGGTGACCGGCGGGACGCCCAGGGCGAGCAGGGTCGGGAAGGTGATCAGGGTCCCGGACCCCACGACCGTGTTGATCGTCCCTGCCGCGACCCCGGCCAGCAGGATGGCGAGGACGTCGAACGGCGTCACCGCGCCGCTGCGCTACTCAGAACGCTTCGGGTTGGCGGCACGGGCCGCCTCCTCGATGGCCTCCTGGACCGCGCGGCTGGCCTGGCTGCCACCCTCGCTGTCCGTTCCGGGGATCTGGGGTTCGGTGGGGCCCATGTCGACGCGCGTCGCAGGGCCGTCGACCTCGGTGGGGATCCCCTTGAGGTCGTTCATCGTCGACCCCAGCCCCTCCAGCGCCTTGCCGATCTCGCTGGGCACGATCCACACCTTGTTGGCGTCACCCTCGGCGATCTTCGGCATCATCTGGAGGTACTGGTAGGCCAGTAGCGACTGGTCGGGGCGTCCGTCGTGGATGGCCTGGAAGACCGTCTGGATGGCCTGGCCCTCACCCTGTGCCCGGAGGATGGCTCCCTCGCGTTCGGCCTGAGCGCGAAGAATCGTGGATTCCCGGTCACCTTCAGCCGAGAGGATCGCCGACTGCTTCTGCCCCTCGGCGGTGAGGATCGCGGACTGTCGTTGACCCTCGGCGGTGAGGATCACCGCGCGCTTGTCACGATCGGCTCGCATCTGCTTCTCCATGCTGTCCTTGATGGACGGCGGCGGATCGATGCCCTTGAGCTCGACCCGGCCCACGCGAAGGCCCCACCGTCCGGTGGCCTCGTCGAGCACCCCGCGCAGCCGGGTGTTGATCTCGTCGCGGCTGGTGAGGGTCTCCTCCAGGTCCATGCCGCCGACGACGTTGCGCAAAGTGGTGACGGTCAACTGCTCCACGGCCTGGATGTAGTCGGCGATCTCGTAGGTCGCCGCCACCGGGTCGGTGACCTGGAAGTAGATGACGGTGTCGATCGAGACGACCAGGTTGTCCTCGGTGATCACCGGTTGGGGCGGGAAGCTCACGACCTGCTCGCGCAGATCGATCATGTAGCGGACCTTGTCGACGAACGGCACCACGATGTTCAACCCCGCCGACAGCGTCGCGCGGTACTTCCCGAAGCGTTCGACCACCCCGGCCCGAGCCTGCGGCACGATGCGGACGGTCTTGGCGAGAAGGACGATGACGAACAGCAGCAGGATCGCGGCGAGGATGAGGAAAACCATGCAGGGCTCCTAAATTTCGAGCGTGGGGACAGGATGAACGTACGCCGTGGCGCCCTTGATGAGCAGCACCTCCACGGTCTCGCCGGGAACGATGGTCGTGGTTTCGTCATAGGGCAGGGCCGACCAGACCTCACCGGACAACTTCACCCGGCCGGTCTCCATGCCGGTGATCTCCTGCAGGACGACGCCCTGGGTGCCGACCAGCTTGTTGTGACCCAGTCGCAGATCGGGACCGCCGTGGAACTTCTTGGCCATTCGCGGACGGACCAGCGCCAGCATGGCCGCCGAGGAGCCCGCGGCCACGACCACCTGCACGGCAACGGGCGCGCCGATCAACGCCGTCACCATCCCGGCGAAGGCTCCTACCGCCAGCATGATCATCACCAGATCCAGGCTGAACATCTCGGCCACGCCCAGGAGCAGTCCGATGGCCAGCCAAATCTCGACCAGGTGATCGCCTATCTCCTTGGGCCACTCCATAGAACGAGTCTAGTGGTTGGGCAAGCGGTAGGTCGTGAGGTCAGCGGTGGCGCACGCGGCGTCGGGCCGACCACCGGCCATCGTCTCGCCGAACCGTCAACGGAACGCCGAAGGTCGCCGAGAGGTTGACGTCGTTGAGCACGTCGTCGAGGAGGCCCTGCTCCATGACTGCACCATCGCGCAACAGCAGGCAGTGGCTGAACCCGGGCGGGATCTCTTCGGCGTGGTGCGAGACCAGCACGGTCGCGGGAGAGTCCGGATCCAGGGCCAGCCCGGTCAACGTGGAGACGAGGTCCTCACGTCCGCCCAAGTCCAGCCCGGCCGCGGGCTCGTCGAGCAACAACAACTCGGGATCGGCCATCAGGGCCCGGGCGATCTGCACCCGCTTGCGTTCGCCCTCGCTGAGGGTGCCGAAGGTGCGATCCGCCAGGTGACCGACCCCGAGTTCCCGTAACAGCGAGAACGCCCGGTCGTGGTCGAGGTCGTCGTACACCTCACGCCAGCGGCCCAGGACGCCGTAGGAGGCGGAGACGACCAGGTCCCGCACCCCCTCACTGCGAGGCAGCCGGTCGGCGATGGCCGCACTCGCGACCCCGATCCGGGAGCGCAACTCGAAGACGTCGACGGAGCCGAGGACCTCCTCCAGGATGGTCACTCGCCCGGAGCTGGGGTGCAGCTGGGCGGCGGCGACCTGCATCAGTGTGGTCTTGCCGGCGCCGTTGGGACCCAGCACGACCCAGCGTTCGTCCTCCTCGACCGTCCAACTGACCTGGTCCAAGAGGACCGCTTCGCCCCGTCGGACGGTGACGTCGACGAATTCGAGTACGGCGGCCATGCGGGCCACCCTAGACGAGACCTGAGGATGGCCGGGAACCTCCCGTCAGGTGCCCCGCCGTAGGCTCCGGGGTCGTGACCAGCCCGCTGCCCATCTCCGCCCAGCTGGCCTGGTGGGGCACCTCCTGGTTGCGGGGGCTGGTGGCTCCCGACGACCTCGTCGAGGCCCTCCAGGTGGACCGGTGGCCTCACCTGGTGGCGGGGCTGGAAGCCGACGGTGGCACCACGAGCCTTCTCTTCGGGCTTGCTGCCCTGCGGCGTCGGGGGGCTACCGGCCTGGGTGCGGCCTTCCCCGCCGAGGGCGATCCGGTCGGGCTCGGCGGTCCATCCGACTTCAACCACCGTGCGCTCGAGGTGGGTGAAGCGGTCCTCGCGCCCGAGGTCGGCTTGGGACTCACCCCGACCGACGTCGGCGAAGGCTGGGTCTGGCGCACCGGTCCCGCCGCGCGACGACAACTCGTGGATGTGGGAGAAGCCGATCGTGGGTTGCGCGCCGCGCTGATCGAGGCGGCCGGGTCGCTGGCCGACCTCGACGTCGCTCGCTGGCGCCCCGAGGTCGCGGACAGCCTGATGAATCTGCGCCACGGACCCGTCCTGGTGGCACCGCAGGGGGTTCCTGCTCGGTGTGTGGAACTCGCCGCCAGGGCCTGGCAGGCCATGGAGATCTGTGACCTCGCGTTGGACGACGACGGGGGTGCGGTGACCGCCGCCGAGGCCTCCTCCCGTCGCGAGGCGTTGGTGCCCTTGGACCGTGCCGGACGGCGCGCCCTGACGGCCGCCTGCTCGCCCGAGGTGTGGCCCGAGGAGTAGGAGTGGGCCCAGATCCCGATAACCTCGCTCCGATGACCGTTCACGACCCGTCCGGCACCTCGGACACGCTGCTCATCACGCTGACGGGCAAGGACCGCCCCGGCGTGACCTCCTCGGTGTTCGCGACCCTCGCCGAGGCGGGCGTCCAGGTCATCGACATCGAACAGATCCTGCTGCGTCGGAGGCTGATCCTCGGTGTCCTGGTCAGCAAGCCGCGTAGCGCCAAGCGACTGCGGGACGCGATCCAGGCCACCGCGGATGCCTTGGACATGCAGGTCGAGGTGGAGAAGGGATCCGGTGACAACCGCTCCCGGGGCGCGGGCCGCTCCCACGTGACGGTCATCGGATCGCCGCTGAAGGCCTCGGCGATGGCCGCGCTCACCGGACGCATCGCCGACTGCGGCGGCAACATCGACCGGATCGAGCGGATGGCCCGCTACCCCGTCACCGCCATCGACCTGCATGTCTCGGGCGCCGACCCGGACCGCCTGCGCGGGTTGCTGGCCACCGAGGCGGCCTCCCAGGGAGTCGACGTCGCGGTCCAACCCGCGAACCTGCTGCGTCGCGGGATGCGGCTGATCGTCCTGGATGTCGACTCGACCCTGATCCAGGGTGAGGTGATCGAGATGCTCGCCGCCCACGCCGGCTTCGAGGAGGAGGTCGCCCGCGTCACCGAACAAGCCATGGCAGGGGAGATCGACTTCGAGGGGTCCCTGCGGGCGCGGGTCCGGCTCTTGGCCGGGCTGGACGAATCCGTCCTCGACGAGGTCTACGACCAGATCGTCGTCACCCCCGGTGTCCGCACGATGGTGCGCACCCTGCGCCGCCTCGGCTACCGCTTCGCCGTCGTGTCGGGTGGCTTCAGCCAGATCACGCAACGCCTCGCCGACGACCTCGGCATCCACTACTCCCGAGCCAACGAGCTCGAGATCATCGACGGCAAGATCACCGGCCAGATCGTGGGGGACGTCGTGGACCGGGCCGGGAAGGCCACGGCACTGCGCGAGTTCGCAGAAAAAGTGGGGGTCGGGGTGGAATCGGTCATCGCCATCGGCGACGGTGCCAACGACCTCGACATGCTCAACGCGGCGGGCCTCGGTATCGCCTACAACGCCCGGCCCGTGGTGCGCGCCGCCGCGGACACCTCGGTCAATGTGCCCTACCTCGACACCATCATGTATCTGCTCGGCATCTCCCGGGAGGAGATCGAGGCCGCCGATGCGGCCGCCGGGATCGTCACTCCCTCTCCCCTGATTTGAGGGCTGGTCTGAGGGCTGGTCAGTCCGCCCGACCCACGTGGAAGTCGAGCAGTCGGGCCCTCCCGGTGTCCAGATCGGCCCAGGCACCGTCGTACCCGAAGACCGCCAGGGCGCAGGTGGGGAATCCGGTGACCATGTTCGCGGCCAGGGACGGGTCGCATTCCCCGTCGTCGAGCAGGTTCGCGAGGTAGGACATCGTCGGGTTGTGCCCGATCAGCGCCACGGTGTGCGCGGCGTCGTCCTGGAGCCGGAGCACGTCGAGCGCGGTGTCGGGCCCGGCGGTGTAGAGACCTTCGTCGGCCGTCGGCGCGAGGTTCCAACCGGCTGCGGAGGACAGGGCGTGCCAGGTCTCCCGGGTACGCCGAGCGGCTGAGATGAGTCCCACAGCGGGGTCGACGTTCTGATCGCGAAGCCAGGCACCGGCCGAAGCGGCGTCGCGTTGTCCACTGGAGGTCAGCGTCCGCTCGAAGTCCGATTCGCCGCTCTGGGCGGCTTTGGCGTGACGAACGATCACCAGGTGATGGGCGAAAGACATGACCCGATTCTAGGGGAAGTCCGGCGACGACTAGCGCATCACCAGACGCGCCTTGAGGCACTCGGCGCTCCGGCTCGCCACCGCCTCATAGGCGGCGGCCGCGTCCGCCAGGTCGAAGGTGTGGGTGAAGATGCCCTCGATGTCCAGTTCCCCGGACTGCAGCAGAGGGACCAGATCGGCCCAGGTCTGGTGCACCGGAGCGGTGGTCATCCGCAGGGTGATGCTGCGGAAGACCCCCATCAGGACGTTCAGTGGGTAGGGCTCCAGGTCGTGGATCCCCACGACCGAGACGGTGCCGCCGGCGCGCACCGAGGCGAAGGCGGCCTCGAGGGTCTGATCGTTGGCGACCGCATCGATCACCGCGTCCGCACCGCGGCCCCCGGTGGCTGAGAGGACCTCTGCCGCCACGTCGGACCCCAGCGCGGTGGCTCCGCTGGCCACGGCCTGGTCCACCCGGCCCTCCACGGGGTCGTAGACCAACACCCGCGACACCCCCAGCGCCAGGGCGCACCGCAGCGCGCACTGGCCCACGGCGCCGAGCCCGAGGATGACCAGGGTGCCGTCCGTTGGCAGATCCGCCCGGGTCACCGCGGCCCACCCTGTCCCCAGGTTGTCGGTCAGGAGCAGGGCCGCCTCGTCGCTGATGCCCTCGGGAATCCGGAGCAACTGGAAGTCCGCGGCCGGCACCGCCAGCAGTTCGCTCTGGGCGCCGCCCAGTTCACCGGAGCCGAAGACCTTGGCGCCCTGATGACAGGAGATCGGGTCCCCAGTCGCGCAGCCTGCGCACTGACCGCACCCGGCGACCGACGCCACCAGCACGCGGTCGCCGACCGCGAAGCGTTCGACCTCGGAGCCCACCTCGGTCACGGTTCCGATCGCCTCATGCCCCACCGCAATGGGGTAGAACGGCAGGTCACCGTCGTAGAAGTGCAGATCGGATCCGCAGATCGCCGAGGACTCGACCGCGACGATCGCTCCCCGAGTGTCGGGAAGAGTGGGATCGTCCACGGTGTCGATCCGGATCTGGCCTGTTCCTTCGACGATGACGGTTCGCATGTGCGGAAACTAGCGGACCTCAGGCTCCCATCGCGTGGAATCCGCCGTCGACGTGCACGATCTCCCCGGTGGTGGAGGGGAAGAAGTCCGAGAGCAGGGCGCACACGGCCCGCGCTGTGGGCTCCTGATCGGTGTTGTCCCACCCGAGGGGGGCTCGGGTTTCCCACATCGCCTCGAGATCTCCGAAGCCCGGGATCGCTTTGGCGGCCAGGGTGCGCAGCGGGCCGGCGGAGACCAGGTTGACCCGGATCCCGTCCGGACCCAGGTCGCGAGCGAGGTAGCGGGAGGTCGACTCGAGCGCCGCCTTGGAGACCCCCATCCAGTCGTAGGCCGGCCAGGCGACCGTCGCGTCGAAGGTCAGCCCCACCACGGAACCGCCCGAGGTCATCAGGGGACGGCACGCCTGCGCCAACGACTTCAGCGAGTACGCCGAGACCTGGAGCGCCTGCGCCACGTCCTCCCAGGGCCCCTCGAGGAACTTGCCACCCAGCAGGGTTTCCGGGTTGCCGTAGGCGATCGAGTGCACGACACCGTCCAGGGTGTCGGTGTGCTCGCGCACCTGGTCGGCCAGGCCGGCCAGGTGGTCGGGGTCGGTGACGTCCAACTCCAGGACTGGCGGGGTGGTGGGCAGCCGCTTCGCGATGCGTCGGGTGATCCCCAGGGCGCGGCCGAAGTTGGAGATCAGCACCGTGGCGCCCTGCTCCTGGGCCACTCGGGCGGTGGAGAAACCGATGGAGCTGTCCATGGTGACCCCGGCGACCAGGATCGTCTTGCCGGCCAGGATGCCGTTCGGGTTCGTCTGGTTGGTCGAGTTCTCGGTCATCTCAGTGCCCCATTCCCAGTCCACCGTCGACCGGGATGACGGCCCCGGTGACGTAAGCGGCTCCATCGCTGGCCAGCCAGGTGACCGCGGAGGCGATCTCGGTCGCCTGCGCCTGCCGTCGTAGGGGCACCTGATCGACGATCTGTTTCATCTGTTCCTCCGAAAGAGCTGCGGTCATGTCGGTTTCGACGTACCCCGGCGCGACGACGTTGGTGGTGATCGAACGGGAGCCGAGTTCGCGGGCCAGGGACCGTGCCATCCCGACCAGACCCGACTTGGAAGCGGCGTAGTTCACCTGTCCGGGCGAGCCGAGGAGGCCGACGACCGAGGAGATGAAGATGATCCGACCTCGGCGTTGGCGCAGCATGCCCTTCGCGGCGTGTTTGGCGATCCGGAACGTGCCGGTGAGGTTGGTTTCGATGACCGAGGACCAATCCTCCTCCGACATCCGCAGGATCAGGGTGTCGGCGGTGATCCCGGCGTTCGCGACGACCACCTCGGGTGCCCCGTGTTGGGCGGTGATCTCGGCGAACGCGGCCTCGACCGAGGCGGCGTCGGTGACATCGCACCTGATGTCGAGGGTTCCCTCGGGGGCTCCCCCGTTCCGGGTCGTCACCGCGACCTGGTCGCCGAGGTCGCGGAACGCCTCGGCGATGGCACGGCCGATGCCGCGGTTGCCGCCGGTGACGAGCACCGAACGAGGGGATGAAGCGGGCGGGGTGGAGGTGGGTTCAGTCACGTCAAACGACGCTAGCGATTACTTCTCAGTAGAGCGATCCCCCGACACCCCCGCCGGGCGATTTTCAGTCGTCTTCCATCCGGAAACCGACCTTCATGCCCACCTGGAAGTGCTCCACGGACCCGTCCTTGACCTGACCGCGGACCTGCGTGACCTCGAACCAGTCCAGGTGGCGCAGCGTGCGGCCGGCCCGCTCGATGCCGTTGCGGACGGCGTCGTCGATGCCCACGGGGGAAGTCCCGACGATCTCGGTGACGCGGTAGGTGCGGTTGGACATGGTGCCTCCTGGGTGGCGTGGGGCCTCGGGACGTGAGCGATCCCACTCGAACCGCTCATGCTAGCGACGTACCATTGAGACATGCCTCGGGACCCGAAACGAACAGACCAGGTCGTCCGGATCACGACGGCAGCGGAGAACAAGGCGGCCGATATCAGGCTGCGTCAGCGGCGCTACCTGATGTCGATGAGCCTGCGGACGATCTGCTTCGTCGGGGCGGTCATTGTGCGCGAAGGTGTCTTCATGTGGATCCTGATCACCGCCGCGATCTTCCTGCCCTACATCGCGGTGGTCATGGCCAACGCCGTCAGCACCAAGTCAGACGGTTTCGCGCTCGTCCCCGGGCAGCCGAACCGCCCCCAACTCTCGGGCCCGTCGGGCTCCGTGCGGGAGATCTGAGTGGACCCGGACACCTGCTCGGCCAAGGGATGCCCCCAGGCCGCCGAATGGCAGTTGCTGTGGAACAACCCGAAACTCCACACCCCGGATCGCCGCAAGGTCTGGTTGGCGTGCGAGGAGCACCGAGGAAGTCTGTCGGACTTCCTGGGGGCGAGGAAGTTCCTCAAGGACGTCGTCGCCCACCCCGGTGAGCCTGCCGCCCCCTAGCTGCGAACTAGCCGCCGATGGCCGACATCGGTCGGTCCGGCTGCAGGAACGTCTCGTCGTCGATGCCGTGGCCGGCGGCCTTGCCCTTCATGGCGATGACCCATCGCTCGGCCAACTCGGCGTCGGTGGCTCCCGCACGCATCGCGTCGCGCAGATCGGACTCGCTGCGGGCGAACAGACAGTTGCGGACCTGACCGTCGGCGGTCAGTCGGACCCGGTCGCAGTCCCCGCAGAAGGGTCGGGTCACCGAGGCGATGACGCCCACGGTGCCGGGGCCTCCGTCGACGGTGAATATCTCTGCCGGGGCGCTCCCCCGTGGCTCGCTGGCCGGAGTGAGCGCGAAGTCGGGGGCGAGCTGGGCGAAGATCTCCTCCGCGGTGATCATTCCCTCTCGGGTCCACCCGTGCTGGGCGTCCAGGGGCATCTGCTCGATGAACCGGAGTTCGTACCCCCGGTCCAGGCACCACCGCAGGAGTTCGCCCGCCTGATCGTCGTTGACGCCGCGTAGCAACACAGCGTTGACCTTGATCGGTCCCAACCCGGCGGCCTCCGCGGCGGCCAGGCCGGCCACGACGTCCTCGAGCCGGTCCCGACGGGTGATCTCGTGGAACGTGTCGGAGCGGACCGTGTCGAGGCTGACGTTGATGCGGTCCAGCCCGGCGTCGGCCAGAGCCTGGGCGTTGTGGGCCAAGCCGAGGGCGTTGGTGGTGATGGAGAGTTCCACGCTGGGGTCGACGACCTTCACACGGCGGATGATGTCGACGATCCCGCGCCGCACCAGCGGCTCACCCCCGGTGAAGCGGACCTCTCGGATCCCCAGGTGCTCGACACCGATGGTCACCAGGCGCACGACCTCCTCGTCGGTGAGGACCGACTGGTTGGGCAACCAGTCAAGGCCCTCGGCCGGCATGCAGTAGGAACATCTCAGGTTGCACTTGTCGGTCAGGGAGACGCGCAGGTCAGTGGCGATCCGGCCGTACTTGTCGGCCAGAGCGCGGGAGGGTGTGGCTTCGCCTTGATGCATGCTTCCGAGTCTACGACCCGACGGTCAGGGGACGGGGGAACCGACCATTGACCTGCGTTGGCTAATCTCGACACGTGCATTCCTTCCGATTTCTCCTGAGCCGACGATGGGTCCTTTTCGCCCTGGCTGTGGGGGTTCTCGGCTACGGCACCGTCTGGTTGGGGCAGTGGCAGTTCGACCGGCTCGACGACCGCAAGGCCAGCAACAACGTCGTACGCGTGAACGAGGATGTGGCGCCCGAGCCGGTGGCCAAGGTCCTCGACGTGGACCGCGAGGTCTCGGCGAACGACGAGTGGCGTCGGGTCAGCGCGACCGGCACGTACGCCGTCGAGGACACCGTGGTCATCCGCTACCGCAGCCGCGACGGAGTGCCCGGTGTGGACGCGGTCGTCCCGTTGGTCACCGCCGACGGCACCGCACTGCTCGTCGACCGCGGATTCTGGCCGACGGAGAGCCGCACGGTCGACCCGGTCGCGATCCCGGCACCACCCTCGGGAACGGTGGACGTAACCGGTTGGGTCCGCGCCGACGGCACCGGCGACAGCACCCAGGTCGACGATCAGTCGGCCCGGGCCGTCTCCAGCGTGGCCATCGGCGAGGCGCTCCAACGACCGGTGTACGCCGGGTTCGTGGAGTTGGCCTCCGAGACCCCCGGTCCGGCCGAGAGCCTGACCCCCGTCGAACTCCCCGAACTCGACAACGGTCCGCACTTCTTCTACGGGTTGCAGTGGTGGTTCTTCTCGCTGCTCGCCCTGTTCGGCTTCTTCTACCTCGCCTACGACGAGTGGAAGCGCGGCCCGCGGGGCGAGCGTCCCGACCGCCATGTTCGGTCGAAAGTGAAACCTCAGCGGGCGGGCTCCTCGGCCAACGCATCCTGAGGGCCGTCGTGGAGGAACTGGGTGCGGTAGAGGTCGGCGTACAGGCCTTCGCGCCCGAGTAGTTCGACGTGGGTGCCGCGCTCGACGATCTCGCCGTCCTGCAGGACCAGGATCTGGTCGGCGTTGCGGACCGTCGAAAGGCGGTGGGCGATGACCAGGGAGGTCCGTCCCTCCAGGGCGGCATCCAACGCGCGTTGGACGGCGGCCTCGGATTCGCTGTCGAGGTGCGCAGTCGCCTCGTCGAGGACGACGATCGCGGGCGCCTTGAGCAGGAGTCGGCCGATGGCCAGTCGCTGGCGTTCCCCGCCCGAGAGTCGGTATCCCCGATCGCCCACCACGGTGTCGAGTCCGTCGGGAAGCCCGCGCACGAGGTGGGCGATCTGAGCCGCCTCGAGGGCCGACCAGATCTGCTCGTCGTTGGCCCCGGGGCGGGCGTACTCGAGGTTGGCCCGGATGGTGTCGTGGAACATGTGGGCGTCCTGGGTGACGTACCCGACGACGTCCTCCAGTGACTGCAGGGTCACGTCTCGAACATCATGTCCACCAACGCGCACCGAACCCCTGTTCACGTCGTAGAGCCGCGTCACGAGGTTGGTGATCGTGGTCTTGCCCGCGCCGGACGGTCCGACCAGGGCGATCATCTGACCAGGCTCCGCGACGAAGTCGACGTCGCGCAGCACCTGGGTGTTCTCCCGCGACTCCTTGCGGGCCAGAGCCTCCAGGGAGCCGAGGGACACCTCGTCGGCCCGGGGATAGGTGAAGGCCACGGCCTCGAAGGCCAGACTCCCAGCGGTGGCGGGCAGAGCGACGGCGTCCGGCTTCTCGTCGATGAGCAGTGGCAGGTCGAGCACCTCGAAGACGCGGTCGAAGCTCACCAGCGCGGTCATGATGTCGATGCGCACGTTGGAGAGCCCCTGCAGGGGGCCCAGGAGCCGCAGGAGCAGGGTGGCCAGGGCGACCAGGGTGCCCAACTCGAGGGTGCTGTCGATGACGAGCCGTCCGCCGAAGCCGTAGACCAGGGCCGTGGCCAGGGCGGGCACGACCAGCATGGCGGCGGCGAAGATGCGCGTGATCAGCGTGATGCGGATGCCGAGGTCGCGCACCTTGGCGGCCTTGGTGGCGAAGAGTGCGTCCTCGTCGGCGCGACGGCCGAAGAGCTTGAGGAGCATCGCTCCCCCGACGTTGAATCGCTCGGTCATCACGTTGCCCAGGTCCGCGTTGCCGTCCATCTGTTCGCGGGTCAGGCCGGCCAGGCGGCCTCCCACCCATCGGGAGGAGAGGAACAGGATCGGGAACAGCGCCAGGCACGCCAGGGTGATCTGCCAGCTCAGGTAGAGCATCGCGATTCCGACCACGACGACAGAGATCGAGTTCGACACGGTGCTGGACAGCGTGGAGGTGAAGGCGCGCTGGGCACCGATGACGTCGTTGTTGAGGCGGGAGACCAGGGCCCCGGTCTGGGTGCGGGTGAAGAAGGCCAGGGACTGGCGTTGCACCCGCGCGAAGACCTGGGTGCGCAGATCGAAGATGAGTCCCTCCCCGATCCGGGACGAGAACCAGCCGGCCAGGACGGCGATCACCGCGCTGAGGATCGCCACTCCCGCCATCGCCAGGGCCAGCAGCGTCACCAGCCCGGAGTCGCCGGCGGTGATGCCGTCGTCGATGATCCGCTTGATCAGCAGCGGTTGCACGACCACCATGGCGGCGTCGACCACCGTCAGGGCAAGGAAGATGAAGATGATCTTCCGGTGGGGTCGGGCGAACGCGAGGATCCGGCGGAAGGTCTCGCGAGAGATCCGGTTGTCCACCACGCTGCGGTCGGTGCGAAGGCTTCGGTAGGCGGCGCCTGGGTGCATGCCGGACATGTGACTCCTGCTGGTTGTCTTCTAAGGCGTGGTGTGTGCGGCGAGCTCGCGGAAGCGGCGGGCCTGTGCCTCGCGCTCGAGGCGGCGTTGGGTGTCCAGATCGCGCTCGTCGATGTCGAGGAGCAGAGCCTTGGTCTCCCGCACTGCTCCGACCATCGGAGCGATCAGGGCGGAGACGAGGTCGGCCACGGTGTCGTCGAGCTCTGGTGCGGGCACCGAGGTGAGCGCCAACCCGATGGCCAACGCCTCTTCGGCCCCCACCATGCGGGCGGTCGCACAGATCTCCAGTGCTCGCGAATAGCCAACGCTGTCGACCAGCGGCTTTGTTCCCGTCAGGTCCGGGACGAGCCCGAGGGCGGACTCCTTCATGCAGAACTGCACGTCGTCGGCCACCACCCGCAAGTCGCAACTGAGCGCCAACTGGAAGCCGGCGCCGATGGCGTACCCCTGGACGGCGGCGATCGAGATGAACTGCGGGTTGCGCAACCAGGTGAATCCCTGCTGGTAGGCGTCGATCGTCTCGCTGATGCTCGCGTCGTCCATGGAGAGCAGTTCGGCGACCGTCTCCACGCCGTCCCCGGCGTCGGGAGCCAACATGGCCCGGTCGAGACCGGCGGAGAACGTGGCTCCGCTCCCCCGCAGCACCACGACGCGTACGTCGCCGGGCAGCCCTGCGCCGATCCTGGCCAGCATGCGCCACATGGCGGGGGTCTGGCTGTTGCGTGAAGTGGGTCGGTCCAGGGTGATCGTGGCGACGGGTCCGTCCACGTCGTAGAGCAGTCCGACCTCGGCCAAGGCTTCGGGGGTCAGTCCATCGGGAGTCATGCCCCGAGTCTAGGAGTCGGCTCCGACAGCCAGACGGGCGAGCGCCGATTCCAGCAACTGCTGTTGGCGGGCCGCGGGATAGCGCCTCGGTTCGAGGGTTGCTTGCATCAACACCCCGTCGACCAGGCAGAGCAGGAGATCGAGCTCGGCGTCGGTGTCGAGGTCCTGCCGCAGCTCCCCTGCCAGTGCAGCCTCGTCCAGCACCGCCCGGATCAGGGCCCGCCAGGACCGGTACCCGTCCCGCTGCACGGTGCGCAGCTCGGGTCGAGCCGAGGCCGCCGCCCAGAAGGCCATCCAGACCCGGGCTTCCTCGCGGCGTACGCCGTCCAGGGGCAACGCTTCGAGCAGCATGACCCGGAGGCGGTCGATGACCGACGTGTTGACGTTCTCGAAGCCGCGGGACAGTTGAGCCATCCGGGATTCGACGGCGGCGTAGGCGTCCTGGACCGCGGCAGCGATCAGCGCGTCCTTGTCCCGGAAGTAGTGGGTGACCACGGTGGTCGAGCTCCCGGCCTCGGCGGCCACCTTGCGGATGGTGGTGCCCTCGAGACCCTCGCGGGCGATCACCGAGCGGGCGGCAGAGGCGACCTCGGCTCGGCGCTCGGTGGTGTCGACGATGCGGGGCATGGTGCTACCTTAGTGCAACACGTGTTTTACAACGAGTGTTGCATCTCGACAGAGACGATGAGGGGTGACCATGAGGTTCCGGCTGGGCGTTCTGGCGATGGGGGCGTCCTTCCTCCCCTACCTGGCCCTCGCGGTGGTGCCCTTCCTGGGCATCAGCCTCGCGGGGGTCGCGGGCGTGATCGCGATCGCCCTGATCGCCGCGGAGGTGTTCTTCTGGAGCGGCCTCGTGCTGGCCGGGGTGGATGCACGCTCCGCGATCCGGGCCCACGGTTGGGCGAGCGCTCCGCGGATCCTGTGGCGGATGCTGCTGGCCGGTCAGGCCAGCGAGACCAGGTCGGCGTAGGTGTCGTTCCACAGGTCCTCGTCGCCGTCGGGGAGCAACAGCACCCGGTCGGGCTCGAGCGCGAGGACCGCGCCCTCGTCGTGGGTGACCAGGATGATCGCGCCCTCGTAGGTGCGGATCGCCGCCAGCACCTCTTCACGCGAGGCGGGGTCCAGGTTGTTGGTCGGTTCGTCGAGAAGCAGCACGTTGGCGCTGGAGACGACCAGGCTGGCCAGGGCCAGCCGCGTCTTCTCCCCACCGGAGAGGACCTTGGCCGACTTGTGGGCGTCGTCCCCGGAGAAGAGGAAGGATCCGAGCACGCTGCGCGCCTCGGTGTCGGTCAGTTGCGGCGCCGCGGACTGCATGTTCTCCAGCACCGTGCGACCGGTGTCGAGGGTTTCGTGCTCCTGGGCGTAGTAGCCGACCTTCAGTCCGTGCCCGGGGACGACTTCGCCGGTGTCCGGCTGGTCCACCCCGGCCAGGATCCGCAGCATGGTGGTCTTGCCGGCACCGTTGAACCCCAGGATGACCACCCGGGAGCCCTTGTCGATGGCCAGGTTGACGTCGGTGAAGACCTCGAGGGAGCCGTAGGACTTGGACAGTTCCTCAGCGGTGAGCGGGGTCTTGCCGCAGGGGGCGGGGGCGGGGAACTTGATCCGGGCGACCTTGTCGACCGCACGCTCACCCTCGAGGCCGGCCATCATCTTCTCGGCCCGCTTCAGCATCGACTGCGCAGCCTGGGCCTTGCTGGCCTTGGCGCGCATCCGGTTGGCCTGGTCGGTGAGGGTCTTGGCCTTGGTCTCGGTGTTGGCGCGTTCGCGCTTGCGGCGCTTCTCGTCGGTCTCACGCTGGGTGAGGTAGTTCTTCCACCCCATGTTGTAGATGTCGATCTCGCAGCGGTTCGCGTCCAGGTGGAGGACCTTGTTGACGGTCTCCGAGAGCAGGTCGTTGTCGTGACTGATCACGATGAACCCGCCGGTGTGGGCCTTGAGGAAGCTCCGCAGCCAGGTGATCGAGTCGGCGTCGAGGTGGTTGGTGGGCTCGTCGAGGATCATGATCTCAGCGCCACTGAAGAGGATGCGTGCGAGCTCGACGCGACGGCGTTGGCCACCGGACAGCGTCTTGAGGGGTTGGCCCAGGATGCGCTCGGCGATGCCCAGGCTGGCCGCGATGGTGGCTGCCTCTGACTCCGCGGCGTACCCGCCACCGGAGTGCAGGTCGGCGTCGGCGCGGGTGTAGCGCTTCATGGCGCGTTCGCGGACCCTCGCGTCGTCGCTGCCCATCTCTTCCTCGGCCTCGCGCAGCCGTCGTACGGCGTCGTCGAGTCCGCGAGCGGACAGAATCCGGTCGCGAGCGAGGACCTCGGGATCTCCTGTGCGGGGGTCCTGAGGGAGGTAGCCCACGTCTTCCGCACCAGTGATCGAGCCGGACGCGGGCAAGGCCTCGCCGGCCAGGATCTTGGTGAGGGTGGTCTTGCCTGCTCCGTTTCGACCCACGAGGCCGATCTTGTCGCCAGCGGCGACACGAAACGAGACATCCTCCATCAGCAGCCGCGCACCGGCTCGAACCTCGAGTTGGTGGGCAGTGATCATGACTGTGTCTAGTGTAGGCACGCTCGCGAGGCCGATTCGCCACTTGCGAGTGAGGTACGCCACGGCGGACACTTCTCAGCCCACCTCACGAGGGGAATGTAGGCGATGGTTCGTTTCAACCCGAAGGCCAAACTCAACACCGGACGGGTCACCGACGCCGGGCGTGGAGCGGGTCGCGGCCAGAGCACGGGCGGACGAAGCCGCGGGGGTCTACCGATCCCCGGAGGCAGCAAGGGCGGCATCGGCACCATCGTGGTGGTTCTGATCGTCTTCGCGATCTCCCAGTTCGCCGGGGTGGATATTCCCGGCACCGGCGGTTCGCCCTCTTCCGGGTTGGACGCGACCCGGCTCAACGACACGGGCCGCTACAGCTCGTGCCAGACCGGAGCCGATGCGAACAAGAGCGCCGACTGTGCCCGCGTCGCGGTGGAGAACTCGCTGGCGGACTTCTGGAGCGACGAACTCGGGTCGGACTTCCGGGTCGCCGACCGGCTGGTGACCTTCACCGGGTCGGTGTCCACCGCCTGTGGTGCGGCCACCTCCGAGGTGGGGCCTTTCTACTGCCCCGGCGACGAGCGCATCTATCTCGACTCCGGGTTCTTCGACGAGGTGCTGGAGAAGCAGCTCGGCGGCCCCGACGGCGGGTTCGTGGAGGCCTACGTCCTCGCCCACGAGTACGGCCACCACATCTCGAACATCACCGGCCAGTTCGGCAAGGTCCGCACCCAGCAGGGTCCGCAGTCGGACGCCGTCCGCCTCGAACTCCAGGCTGACTGCTACGCCGGGATGTGGGCCAGGGCCGCGACCCGCACCGAGGACGAGGACGGGAACGTGTTGTACACCGAGCTCAACCAGGAGGACATCGACCTGGCTCTTCAAGCCGCTGCCTCGGTGGGTGACGACCGCATCCAGCAGAAGACGACCGGCCAGGTGCGAGAAGAGACGTTCAGCCACGGCTCGGCCGACCAACGGCAGAAGTGGTTCAGCGTCGGGTTCGACCAGGGCTCCTTCGATGCCTGCGACACCTTCGCGGCGAGCAAGGTCTGACCGGACCGATGAGCGAGGAACCCGAAGAGGCATTGAACCGGGCGCTCGCTCATGCGCAGGCATGGCGCGCCGAGGTCGGCCAACGACACGTCGGCCCCATGGCCGGGGTCGAGGAGATGCTGGGCGCCTTCGGCGGACCGTTGCCCGAGGAGGGTCTCGACCCCGCAGCGGTCATCGACCAACTCGGGGAGGGTGCCGAACCGGGCCTGATGGCGATCCAGTCCGGGCGGTTCTACGGCTGGGTCATGGGCGGAACCCTGCCCGCGGCCCTGGGCGCCGACTGGCTGGTCAGCGCCTGGGACCAGAACGCAGGGATGCGCCACGCCACGCCCGCCGTCGCCGCGCTCGAGGAGATCGCGGCCGGCTGGTTGCTCGACCTGCTGGGCCTGCCAGCTCGGGCCGACGTGGGGTTCACCACCGGTGCGACGATGGCCAACTTCACGGGATTGGCCGCCGGGCGTGGCGCCGTACTGGCTCAGGCCGGGTGGGACGTGCACGCCGACGGGCTCACCGGAGCACCTCGGGTGCATGTGTTGGTGGGAGCGGAGCGTCACGACACCGTCGACATCGCGTTGCGCTATCTGGGTCTCGGATCACCCACGGTGGTCGCAGCCGACGAGCAGGGTCGGATCCGGACCGACGCCCTCGCGGAAATGCTGGGCGCCATCCCGGCGGGGGCGCCGATCATCGTGTGCCTCCAGGCCGGCAACCTGCACTCCGGGGCGTTCGACCCGTTCCGATCGGCCATCGAGATGGCCCACGCCCGCGGGGCCTGGGTGCACGTCGACGGCGCCTTCGGGTTGTGGGCGGCCGCCTCCCCGAGGTTGTCACCCCTGGTCGACGGGGTCGCGGATGCTGATTCCTGGGCCACCGATGCGCACAAGACCCTGAACGTCACCTACGACTGCGGGATCGCTGTGGTCCGCGACCCACAGGCCGTTCGCGTGGCGATGGGCGTCCACGCCAGCTACCTCACTCCTGAGGACTCCGGGCCCGGGAACCCGTTCGAGAAGGTTCCCGAACTGTCTCGTCGGGCCCGGGGCGTCCCGGTCTGGGCCGCGCTGCGCTCCCTGGGCCGATCCGGAGCCGCCCAGCAGGTCGACCGTCTCGCCGACAACGCCCGCCAGATCGCGGACGGCCTCGCTGGGATCTCGGGGGTGGAGGTGCTCAACGACGTGGTCTACACCCAGGTCTGTCTAGGGGTCGAGGGCGACGTCACCGACCTGCTCGACCGCCTCGTGGGGACCGGCGAGGTGTGGATGTCCGGCTCACGCTGGCGCGACCGGGCCGTCGTACGGATCTCGGTGTCGAACGCGGCCACCACGGACGACGACGTAGGCCGCACCATCGAGGCGGTTCGGGTGGCCGTGGAGCAGGGCTGACGCCCGCCGTCGGCTACTCGGTGGCGATCGCGTCCAGGACCTTCATCCGCGATGCTCTGACCGCCGGCACGATCGCGGCCAGGACGCCGAATACGACGGCGATCAGCAGGAACACCAACAGGCTGCCGAGGGGCATGCCGAGCTCGCTGAGGTCGTCCCGCAGGGAGCGCTGCAACAGGACTCCGATGATCACGCCCAGGACGAGCCCGAGCACCGCACCCATCAGCGAGATCGTCACCGACTCGAGGGTCACCATCAGGCGCAGGCGGCGCCGTGACAGCCCGATGGCCCGCAGCAGCCCGATCTCCCGGGTCCGCTCCAGGACGCTGAGGCTCAGGGTGTTGACGATGCCGATGACGGCGATGATCACCGAGAGCGCCAGCAGCCCGTAGACGATGTAGAGCAACTGATTGATCTGGCTGGTGATCGCCTCGGCGAAGTCCTGCTTGTCCTGTACGGCCACGATCGGCAGGTCCTCGACCACCCGATCGAGCTCCGCCTTCACCGCCGAGACGTCGGCCCCGTCGGTGACGTTGACGCTCAGCGCGTTGTCGATGCGCGTGATGCCGGCCTCCTCCAGGAGCGAGAGGTCGACATTGATGGGTCCGGCGACCTGGCTCTCGGCGAAGATGCCGGTGACCGTCACCGGGAGGGTCTGGTCGCCCGGGAAGCTCAGGTCGAGGGTCGAGCCCACGTCGAGGTCGTACGCCGTCGCGGTGGTGTCGTCGACCAGCACGTTGCCGGAGTCGAGTCGGTCGGTGCCCTCGAGCATCGACAGCGTGTAGACGTCACCGAACGCGGAGTCGGTGGCCATGACGAACGAGGGGTCCTGGTCGTCGGCCACCACCGCAGAGAACGCCTGCTGTCGCGAGACGACCGCGACGCCGTCGAGGGCGGCCATCTGGTCGCCGATGGCGACCGGGAAGCTGCCGAACACCGGTGACTGCACCAGGAAATCGGCCTCGAACTGCTCATCGACCAGTTTGTTGGAAGACGCGCTCAGGGAGGCGGCCAGGACCCCGACGGCGGAGACCAGGGCGAGCCCGATCATCAATGCGGAGGCGGTGGCGCCGGTGCGACGTGGGTTGCGGATGGCGTTGTCACCGGCCAGGCGACCGGTCGTACCGAAGAGGCCGGTGAACACGCTGCGGCTGGCGAGCAGAACGGGTCGCCCCAGCACCGCGGCCAGGGCGGCGACGGTGAGGACCCAGATGACCGAGCCAGCGCCGATGTACGCCGCGTCGTTGCCGGGTGCGCCCGTGACGCCGGCGGCTGCCAGACCGGCGCCGATGACCAGCGCGACGCTGCCGATCGCGGTTCGCCGTCGCAGGCTCCCCTCCCCCGCGTCGGTGTCGTCGCGCATCGCGGCGACGGGGGCGACCTTGGATGCCCGACGGGCGGGCAGATAGGCGGAGACCAGGGTGACCAGGATGCCGACGCCGTACGCCAGGGCAATGGTGGTCGGCGTGAGGTTGAGGACCGAGGCGTTGATGTCGAGCCCGACGCTGCCGAAGACCGCGGCGAGTCCTCGCGCCAGACCCAGGCCGATGAACAGCCCGAGAGTGGATCCCAGGACGGCCATCAGCGCGGCTTCGATCAGGACCGAGCGGCGTACCTGTTTGCGGCTCGCTCCCAGAGCCCGAAGGAGGGCGAGTTCGCGCACCCGTTGGGCCACGAGGATCGAGAAGGTGTTGGCGATGATGAAGCCGCCGACGATCACCGCGACCACGGCGAAGGTGCCGAGGAAGATGTTGATGAAGCCGAGGAACTCACCGATCGCGGCCTGGGACTCGTCAGCGACGGTGTCTCCCTCGACGCCCTCGAACCCGGCAGGCAGCACGGTGTCGGCTGCGGCGACGAGTGCTTCCTGGGTGACGCCGTCGGCTGCGGTGAGACTGACCGAGGTGAAGACATCGGCCCCACCGAGGAACACTTCCTGGGCGCCGCTGGTGCTGAAGACGACGAGTGTGGCCCCGGCGGTTCCCCCGCCGTTGAAGCCGGCGATCCCGACCAGCGTCAGTTGCCGGGTGATCACATCGGTCCCCGTCACGCGCGGGGGGATGACGGTGACCTGGTCGCCCACGGCGTACCCGGCGCTCTCCGCGGCCGCGGCATCCAACGCGACCTCGCCCGGCCCCTCGGGCCACTGGCCCGCGTCGAGGGTGAGAGCCGGCTCGCCCAGCAGGTTGGGGGTGTCGGTGTAGTTGAAGGAGAGGGTCGGCGCTCCCCCGGTGCCGACCAACTCGCCCTCGGGGTCGAGCAGGTAGAGCCCGAAGCCGTCGACGTTGCCGTCGGCTTGAGCCACCTCCGGCAGCGCCGCGAGCTTCTCGACGTCCGCGGGGGTGAGGGCCTGGTTGTTGCCGGCGCCTGTGGAGTCGAAGGAGTTCGTGTCGGCGGGACGCGCGATGCCGTCGGGCGTGGAGCCGGAGATGATCCCGTCGAAGGTCTTCGACAGCCCGCTGCTGAAGGTCAGGACGCCGGCGAGGAATCCGACGCCGAGGATGATCGCGAGTGCGCTCATGAACAGGCGCACCTTGCGCGCCATCAGGTTGCGCAACGTCAGACGGAACACCGGCTCATCCCGCCTTGGGTGGGACGGCTGCGCCCTGGAGGCGCCCCATCCGTTCGAGGATCGAGTCGCGGTCCGGGTTGCGCAGTTCGTCGACGATCACGCCGTCGGCGAGGAACAGCACGCGATCGGTGTACGACGCGGCCACCGGGTCGTGAGTGACCATCACGATGGTCTGGTCGAACTCATCGACGCTGCGGCGCAGGAAGCCCAGCACCTCCGCGGAGCTGGTGGAGTCGAGGTTGCCCGTGGGTTCATCCGCGAACACGATGGCCGGACGACTGACCAGCGCCCGCGCGCAGGCGACGCGCTGCTGCTGCCCACCAGACATCTCGCTCGGCCGGTGGCCAAGCCGCGGGCGCAGACCGACGGCGTCGATGACCGCGTCGAACCACTCCTGGTCGGGCTTGCGGCCGGCGAGGTCGAGGGGCAACAGGATGTTCTCCTGCGCCGTCAGGGTCGGGATCAGGTTGAAGGCCTGGAACACGAAGCCGACCCGCTCACGTCGAAGCGTGGTCAGCGCCTTGTCCTTCAGGCCCGATAAGGCGGTGCCGTCGACGATCGCCTCCCCGGAGGTGGGCGCATCGAGGGCAGCCAGACAGTGCATCAGCGTCGACTTGCCCGACCCCGACGGACCCATGATCGCGGTGAACTCCCCCTGATAGAGGTCCACGCTCACCCCGTCCAGAGCCCGCACCTGAGCCTCGTCGGCGCCGTACGCCTTCACGAGGTTCTGGGCACTCGCAGCGACGGGACGGGGCTCCGTGGGGGTGGTCTCACTCATGAGTCGAGTCTGGCAGGACTGAAGCACCCCCGCCATCGGGAATCACCCTGAGGCCGATCCAGGGGTGGTTGAGGTGCGAGGAGCGCCAGGAGCCTCACGCTGGTTGAGGTGCGAGGAGCGCCAGGGGCCTCACGCTGGTTGAGGTGCGAGGAGCGCCAGCGACGAGCCTCGAAACCCCCGCAGCCGATCCGCCCAAATCACCCAGAAGCACCCCAGAACCATCCCCGCCCACCCCCGCCAATACCGTTACCTACCCGTTACCAAACGGCCTGTGGAGAACCCCGATTTCGGGGCAGGAGTGTCGGTGCTCAGTGCTGGAATAGACACATGGCCAAAGACGAAAGCACCGAGAATCGGGGACATCCGATCAGTGCTTTCGCACGCCAGATCGAGGCCGGTCTCGAGGACCTGGTCGAGACCCAGACGTGGTCCATGGAAGACACCGACGTCGCCGACACCACCCTCCTTCTCGCCCGACTCGAGGCACAGGTCGCCGAACTCAGCCGCCGGGTCCTGGCCGAGGCCGACCGACGTGACGTCGCCGGCGACACCGGCGGGACCAGTACGGCGAACTGGTTGGCCCACACCACGAAACTCACCCGGACAGAGGCGAACCGTCGGGTCAAGCAAGCGAAAGCCCTCGACACCCACGAACAGACCCGCTGTGCGTTGGCGACCGGTGACCTTCACGTCGAACAAGCAGAAGTCATCGCCCGCGCCGTCGAGTCCTTGCCCACCGACAAGTGCCAACCCCAGACCGTGGCTGAGGTCGAGAAGGTCCTGATCGACAACGCATCCGAGTTCGACGCAAAGACGTTGAAGATCCTCGGCTGGCGGGTCTGGGAGGTCCTGGACCCCGAAGGTGCCGAAGCCTTTGAGGCAGAACAGCTCGCGAAGGAAGAAGACTCAGCCCGCGACAAGACAAAGCTCACCATGCACGACGACGGCACCGGAGCAGTACGGGGCAGGTTCGTGATCCCCTCCGCCCAAGGAGCAATGTTCCGCAAACTCCTCCTCGCGTTCGCTGCCCCGAAACACCAAGCCTCGAAGGACAAGGCCGAGGAGACCGACGACGTCGAGGAACTGACCGAACGGATCGCGACCCCGAAGCGGATGGGTGAAGCGTTCTGCGAGCTCATCGAATCCTTCCGCACCGAAGACGCACCCCGCTCCGGTGGCGTCTCGGCCACCGCGGTCATCCACCTCGATTACGACACCCTGATCGGTGGCCTGAAGCCAGCCCATCTCGACACCGGAGAACCCGTCAGCCCCGGACAGGCCCGACGCATCGCCTGTGAAGCGGGGATTCTTCCCGTCGTCCTCAACGGCACCTCCCAGGTCCTCGACCTGGGCCGCACCCGCCGCTACCACTCGAAGAGCCAACGGATCGCGGCCAGCATCGAACACCCCACCTGCCAGGCAGCGAACTGTGATTGGCCGAGCGGAATGTGCCACATGCATCACCTCGACCCCTGGCATCGGGGAGGCGGCACAGACCTCAGCAAAACAGCGGTCCTGGGCCCGCGACATCACACCCTGATCCACCACCACGACTACGCCCACGAAATCAGAGCCGACGGCACCATCACCTTCCACCGCCGCACCTGAGCGCGCCCGCGGGCCTGACACGTACGGGCCATTCCTGAATAGCTCAATTGGGTCAGGCGTGCCTGCAACTGGCGTCGTAATCTCGGAGGTCATCGATGAGAGGTCGCAGGGATGGCGCGAACCGTTCAGCCCAAGGACGGGGTTGCCTCCAAGGTCGCGAAATTTCCGCGCTGGCGTTCTGGTTCTGGGCGGCAGCCGTGATCGACGAGGTCGCTCTTATCTTCCACCTCGACACCGAACCCAAGCGTGCCTTCCTCCTGTCGTTCGCGGCGTTCGCGCTGCCCCTGCTCGATTCGATAAGTATTAGACGCAATCCCACGCCCCCGAGACGGACGACGTGACCGACTCAGGGAGCCACGAGTTCTGGCGATACCTCCTTCGAGCCCGGCGCGGGGTCACGTGGGGAAACTTTGCCTGGTTCTCCCCGAAGACCCTGTTGCTCAGCATCAACGATCAGGTGGCGAAGCGCATCGAGTCGCCGGATGGCACAGGCTCGATCGTCGACCGACGCCGGATCCGCTGGCTAGCCACCCAAGCCGCCCACCAGGTCGCTTCGCCCGATCATCCGCTCCGAGCCCCGGACTCGACGGGTGTCCTCGTACTCGGTGACCCCGGAGAGATGGATGCCTCCCAATACGTGCTCGTGCGAGACCTGGCCCGTCACCAGCGCACTCTGCGGGACAGCGGTGTCGACGTCGCGTTGTTGATGAGTGACGTCATCTACCCGGCGGGCGACATCAACGCGTGGGCAGACGCGGTGTATCTCCCCTACCTGGGCCAGCCTGGGGCTGCGTGGGGCAACGCTCTCAACGCCTGGGCTCGCCAGGCGAGCGCCGACGGCTTCTCCGCCCCACTCAAGGACTGGCATCTGCTCGCGATGCCCGGCAACCATGACTGGTATGACGGTCTCAACGGCTTCATGTTCCACGCATGCGGAGCCGAGGCACTGCCCGAGGTCGGGTACGACACGCAAAGCCTCACCTTCAGGGAACGCGTGGCCCAGTCATTGTGGCGCAAGCCTGCGCCTCCCCAACGCGAACTCCTCGACCGGATTCGACGGCGACACGCGCAAGAACCTCTCGGCATTCCTCACCTCCCCGGCCCCTACTACGCGGTGGATCTGGGGTGCTCCCGGGACGAAGATCACCAACATGACGATGAATGCCCGGCACTCCTGCGCCTGGTCATGGTCGACAACGGCGTCACAGGGTCGATAGACGTCGAACAGGCCGCGTGGCTGCGCCGCATGGTCTCTCCCGACGTATCGCTCCCCAAGATCGTGGTGACCGGGATTCCGATCGCGGTCAACAACAAGCTCAACTGGCTTCGAGTCGCCGACCCGGACCTCGATCTGGTTCACCCGACAGAGATCGTGGACAACGAGGTGTTGTCCATTCTGAAGGGCAACCCGAGCGTGGTCGCCACGTTGGCCGGCGACATCCACAACTATCAGCGCATCGATTTCACCGCCTCGACTGAAGCCAAAGGCCTGGCCGATGAAGGCGGCCCTCCGCTACAGATCGTGTCCGGTGGTGCCGGTGCCTTCCTTTCTGCCGCGCATCCCGTCAAATTCACGGAGGACCAACTCGTCCTCACTCACGAGGGCCATCGGAAGGTGTCGTCGGACGGCGCCAGAACGACTATCGCGGCGCGTGGGCATGTGCGGTTCCCGACCCGCGAGGGGTCGCTGAGCCACTACTCCTCACGGACGCGTTCCTACCTGTGGGTCCTGCTTTTCCTTCTGGTCGTCGACGTGGTGAGCCTGGTCATGGCTACCCGAAGGGTCGTCGACCTACGCGATCCGCCCTCCGAAATCAGTGAGCGCGCGCGTTCCCTCCCTGACTACGGCTGGCTGGTCGACGGCCCCTGGCTGATGCTCCTCGGTGTCGTTCTCCTGATCGTCGTGGTCGGTCTGTTGCTCGGCCGGATCCGGAAGGCTCGGCTCCCGCCTGTGATCAGCGGAGTACCAGCGCCACCGCCGGGAAGTATCTTCGTGCGCTTCGGTGACTGGATGCGCCGAACGGTCCTAGCAATCGGGGTCGTGGCCGTGGTTGCAGGGTCAGTGGCAATCGTCGCCATCAAGGATTCGGCTTCCTTCCTCAGCGCCGTTGTGGGTCTCGTGGTGATCTTGGGCCTGCTGATGGCGCAGTTCATCCCGTACCTAGTGCAATCTTTCCCCAGACTGGGCAGGTCGTGGGTCGTGCTGGCCGGCGCCGGGCTGGTCGCCTACCGGGTCGCGACCGTCGACCCGATCGGTCGCCGTCTGTTCGACCTTTTGGCTACGTCGGTCGTGATCGCCGTCGTCGTCATCATGGGCGTGCTCGTGCACAAGAAGTCCACGGCCTGGTTGACCCGGCGTAGTTTCCTATCACCCGGGAACCGCCTCGGCCTCGTGCTCATGCAACTCGTCCCATGGGGGGTTGTCGCTTTGGGCCTTTTGCTGGCGTTCGAGGGCTATCCGACCTTCCTGCTCGAAACGGTCGGCTTCGAGAACGCGGCACTGGCGGCGCAGGTCGGACGCGTCCTCTACTGGACGACTCTCGCCTTCCTCTGCACCGTCCTGGTGGGCGCCTCGACCTTGCTGCCTCTGGCCAAGGCAAGGTCAGCGATCCCTTGGCTGATGTGGGCAACTCTCGTTCTATTCACTGTGAGTGCGGGGGTGTTTTCTTGGTTACTCGTGGTCGCGAAGGCACCCGATGCCGGGGACTCGTGGCACGTCGCACTCGTCGTCCTCGCCGTCGCGGTTGCACCAGCGCTCGGGATCGTGGTGTGGCTCAGCCCGTACCTGCGAAAGCTCCCAAAACCCGATGCAGAGGAGTTGCGCTCCTACTTGGGCCGTCGTGACGGTGGCGACAGACCTGGGGCCCGCAGTAGATCCACCGTGGCCGCCGCACTGGTTGGCGCCATCCCCGGGCTGGAGTCCATGGCCGAAGCCTCGACCCCGCCCTTCGCCAAGAACGTACTGGTCGTGCAGCACGAACACGACGGAATCCACTTTCGCGCCTACGGGCTCAACAACGAGTCACCGTCGACGGCCGAGGAGCAGGCCCCGCTGCCCACGGAGCCACCACCCGACAGCGACGGGGACGGGCCGACCCACGGGTTCTTCCTTCTCGACCATGTCAAGGTCGACCCCCAGAACCGCCAGGTCGAAGTGCTGCAGACGTGGTCCGCACTGCAACACCACATCCCTCCTGAACAGCGACGTGCCGCCGACCACCAGATCGACACTGCCACCGAGACTGACTAGGGCCGAGGCACCGACGCAAACGGGGTGAGCTTCAACCACGTCGGCAGCGCCCGACAGGCGGGCGCTTCACCGTGGAGTTGCAGATCCTCGGACTGGATCGCCGCAGCCCAGGTGAGGTCTCCGCGCCAGACCAGCGTGAGCGTCCGTAGGCCCGTCCTCACCCCAACACGTACGTCGAACCCCGGGTCGGCGTTGCAGACGTCGATCCCCTCGTCGGTGACGACGATCCACCAACGGTTGGCCTCCCCAGAGATGTCGGTGAACTCGAAGTAGAGCACCGTGCGTCCTGAAGGAAGCGCCTCCACCGCGATATTGCGGTGGATGTCCCACATCAGCAGGTGCGGATCCAGGTCCTCGTCGCCCAACTCCGCTATCCAGCGGATCCCCCAGGCTCCCAGTGCTTCCACGATGGGCTGCAGCTCTCGGCCAGCTGCGCTGAGTTCGTAGCTCACCCGATTGCCTTCTTCGGTCCGCTCGACCACCCCCGCGCGCACCAGGCTGCGTAGTCGCTTGGCGAGCAACGCTGGAGACATGCGTGGAAGTCCACGGCGTAGATCGTTGAAGTGCGTGCTCCCACTCATCAACTCGCGAACAACCAGCAGCGTCCACCGCTCATCCAGCGTCTCCATCGCCTTCGCAACGGGACAGAACTGTCCGTAGCTAGCGGGCATCGCCGCCGCCTTCCTGGGAAGCACTACGACCGCCCGATCCTCGGGACGTCGATTCACACTACTCCCGGATTCGCGGCCCCGCGCTAGTACAGATCGGGACCTATGCCCCGCCCCCGGCCGACGCAACTATCGGAGGACCAACCCAACCCGACCGGACAGAGGCAGACCATGACCACCGACCACGCCACCACCATTGCGAACGCAGTGGACATGCTCAACCACGGGGACGTTCAGGGCTACGCGACGACCCTGTACTCGCCGGAGTGCAGGTTCCACGGCTTCCCCGACGCCTTCCCTCCCACCCGAGATGGGATCGTCGCCTTCTTCACGGCGCTGACCAACGCCATCCCCGACGCCACGATCACCGCCAGTGACCTGCTCAGCGACGGCGATCGGGTGGCCCTGCGCTACGTGCTCACCGGCACCCACCAGGGCACCCTGTTCGGTATGCCGGGCACCGGCCAGTCGATCGAGGTCGAAGGTATGACCGTGGTCCAGTTCGCCGATGGGCTGGTCGTCGAGCGGTGGAACCGTCTGGACGACACGACGCTGTTGCACCAGCTGGGCGCTCTTCCTGTTGCGAGCTCCGCGTGATGTCCGGCGTCGAGCAGATCGCGCCCGAAGCAACGGTTCTCGCCGAGGCGAACAAGGCGCTGGTCCGTCGCCTGTTCCGCGACATCGATGCGCTCAGTCCCACCCTGCACCGCGACTACTTCTCCGCGGACTACGTCGACCACACGCCCCTACCGATCCCCGGCCTGGCCTCCGGGATCGACGGCGCCAAGCAGGTGTACGCCGTCAACCAGGCCGCCTTCTCGGACCCCTGGCACGACATCGAGGGGCAGATCGCTGAGGGTGACCTCGTGGTCACATGGTTGACCGCAGGCGGTCGACACACCGGTGAACTGCTCGGTGTGCCGGCCACCGACAAAGACGTGACCATGCGCGGCGTCACGATCTTCGAGGTCGTCGATCAGTTGATCGTCAGCCGCTGGGGTGTCAGCGATCTGCTGAACCTCTTCGTTCAGCTGGGCGCTGTGCCACCGCCAGGAGGTCAGTGAGTCCCCGCGTCGGCGTACGACCGCACGATCGAGACATTGAGCGGGAAGTCGATGGTGAGGTCGCGGAACAGCAGGCCCGATGCCGTCGTCGCGGCTTTGCGGGCCTGCTCCGCCACGGCGTCCGCCATGGCCACCGGGGTGTGTACGACGACCTCGTCGTGGAGGAAGAACACCAGGTGCGGACGGTCGACCAGAGAGCCGGTCTCACCCAGCCGCCACAGTCGGTTGCGCAGGTCGGCGATCCAGCACAGCGCCCACTCGGCCCCGGTGCCCTGGACGACGAAGTAGCGGGTGAATCGGCCGTAGGCCCGGCGCACACCGGCTTGAGCGTCGGGGTCCGTCACCGGCTCCTCGGGGTCGCGGTCCCACAGCTCACCTGGACTGGGCGATCCACGCCCCAGCAGCGTGCGCACCACCTGGCCCCGTTCCCCTGCCCGGGCCGCGTCCTCGACCAGCCCGAAGGCGGCCGGATAGCGACGAGTCAGGCCGGCGACCATACGTCCGCTCTCGCCGCGGGTGGCGCCGTACATCGCCCCCAGGAGGCCGAGCTTGGCGTCGTTCCGACTGGCCACGGCGCCGTCGTCCACCATCCCTTGATAGAGGTCGGCCCCGCGCGCTGACTTGGCCAGGGCTCGGTCACCGCTCATCCCGGCGAGCACACGAGGCTCGAGCTGCGCCACGTCGGCCACCATGAAGGTCCAGCCGTCATCCGCCACCGCCGCCGGCCGGATCTGAGCCGGGAAGGACAGGGCTCCCCCGCCGTTCGATGACCACCGCCCGGTGACGGACCCAGCGGGTTGGTACGACGGCCGGAACCGTCCGCCGCTGACCCACTGGTCGGTCCAGGCCCACCCGTTGGTCGAGAACAGGTGCGCCAGTTGCTTGTAGCGCAGCAGCGGGGTGATGCCCGGGTGCTCGAGCGCTCGCAGTGAGGCGGCCCGCGTGTCGGTGACGTCGAGTCCGGCTCGACGCAGCGCGGCCAGGAGGTCAGGCCGTGAGTCGGGGTTGAGATGCGGGGCGTCGAACAACTCGCGCACCTGCGCCACCATCGCCTCGAGGCCTGCGGGCCGACCACCACGGGCGGGCCGTGGGCCGAGCAGGTCGTTGAGGAGCCGCTCGTGGATCTCCTCGCGCCAGGGCATCCCGGCGTGCGTCATCTCAGCCGCGACCAAGGCACCGGCCGACTCCGCCGCGAGCAACAGCCCGATCCGGACCGTCTCGGTCGAGGCCGCCACCGCGGCCATCTGTCGGGCGTCCTCGAGATCGGCCCGCAGATGCTCGGCGGTGTCGTCGAAGGACAACATCGCTTGATCGGTCTGCACGGCGGGCCCGAGCCGATCCCAGTACTCAGACTGCTCCCCCACCAGGAACGCCGGATCCACCGCAGGTGCTCGGCACAGCACCTGGTGACCCAGCCGCAGGTCGTGACAGCGCCCGATCCGGATCCCCGCGGCGAGCAACCTCGGATACCACCGTGCGGTGTCGTCCCAGACCCAGCGCGGTGCCTCCATCTCCCTGGAGCTGACGAACGCCGCCAGGTCGGCCACTGCGACCTCGTGCGCCAGGCCAGCCTCCGAGATCAACACCCCTTCACCCGGCAGGCGGGAGAGCGAGATCCGGGTCATGGCTACACCCTGACAGAGGAACTACCCGAGGAAACCTCGCAAGAGCCAGGCGGTGCCTTCGAGGTGTTGGGCCATCGCCGCCTGCGCCGCGGGACCGTCGCCGTCGCAGATCGCCGTCACGACCAGGTCGTGCTGGACGTGGGAATGCTCGAGGTTGGTGGGCAGGAGAGGGATGCATTCGAGCAACTCATTGACTCGGGCCCGGACGTCCGCGACGACCACGGCCAGGCTCGGCGAGCCACTCAACTCGACCACGCGCAGGTGAAGTTGGGCATCCAGGGGCCGGTACTGCGCAGGATCCACATCATTCAGAGCGGCTAGAGCTGAAGTGAGTCGCCCGCAGTCGGCTCGGCTGGCTCGCTCAGCAGCCAATCGGGCCGCAGCCGGCTCGACGACCGCGCGCAAGGTGAGCACGTCCTCCACCACCGATCTCTCCGGCAGCGGCTGCCTTGCCGCAGGCGAGGAGACCCAATCGGCGATGTAGGTGCCGCCGTACCGTCCCCTGCGCACCGAGACGTATCCCGCCGACTGCAGCTCCCCCAAGACCTCGCGCAAGGTGGCTCGCGAGATTCCCAACTGTTCCGCCAGCACGCGCTCGGCCGGCAGCTTTGCTCCAGGACCAAACTCTCCCAGGCGAATCGCCCGGAGCAGATGCTCCATGGTTTCTTCAAACACATTGCCCGAGCGCACCCTCGCGAGCACCGGAGGAGTGCCCAGCGACGAATCGTTCAGGGACTGCGTCATATCGCCACGGTATCCCTGAGTCGATACACGACCCATGAGGCCCTCGAACATCCCTTGACGTGAGAACCCTCACAGCGCAAGATGTCGACACGCATTCAATGGTTCATAATCAGTCCATTGTCCAGGAGGCATCATGGCCAAGTCCAGGATCGACTACCAAGCAGTCAACGACGACTATTTGAGCCGACGAAGCCTGAAGTCCGGGGCTGCCGGGTGGATTCTCTTGGCCGGGCTGGGAGTCAGTTACGTGATCTCCGGCGACTTCGCCGGATGGAACTTCGGTCTCGCCGAAGGTGGCTGGGGCGGTCTGCTGATCGCCACCGTGCTGATGGGCGTGATGTACACGTGCATGGTCTTCGGTCTCGCCGAGCTCTCCTCGACCCTGCCGACCTCTGGTGCGGGATACGGCTTCGCCCGTCGAGCTCTGGGCCCCCTGGGCGGCTTCGCCACCGGCGTCGCTGTCCTGATCGAGTACGCCGTCGCACCGGCCGCGATTGCGGTATTCATCGGTGGCTACATCGAAGCCCTCGGACTCTTCGGACTCACCAACTCCTGGTACATCTACCTGGCCGCCTACGTCGTCTTCATCGCGGTGCACATCTGGGGCGTCGGCGAGGCGCTCAAGTTGATGTTCGCGATCACCACGGTGGCTGTCGTGGCGCTCGTCGCAACCGTCGTCGGTCTGATCCCCAAGTTCTCCACCGACAACCTGTTCGACATCAAGGTCGATACCGGCGCGGCGATGTCGAGCTCCTTCCTCCCCTACGGCATCAGCGGCGCAGTCGCCGCCCTCGTCTACGGGATCTGGTTCTTCCTGGCTGTGGAGGGGGTGCCGCTCGCGGCCGAAGAAACGAGCGATCCCAAGAAGGACATGCCGCGCGGGATCATCGTGGCGATGATGATGCTGCTGGCCTTCGCGGCCCTGATGTTGGTCCTGGTCCCGGGGGCATCGGGTTCCGCGGCGATCCAGGATTCGGACAACCCGATCCCCGCGGCCATCCGGGCGGCGTACGGCGAGAATTCCACGCTGGCGAGTTTCGTCAACTACGCCGGTCTGGCCGGTTTGGTGGCGAGTTTCTTCTCCATCATCTACGCCTACTCACGACAGCTCTTCGCGCTGTCGCGGGCCGGCTACCTCCCCCGCTTCCTCTCCCTCACCGGCTCCCGGAAGACTCCCTGGGTCGCTCTCGTCGTCCCAGGAACCATCGGCTTCCTCCTGGCCGCGCTGACGAAGGACGGCGCGCTGCTGATCAACATCGCGGTCTTCGGGGCGACGGCGTCCTACGTTCTGCTCAACCTGTCGCACATCATGTTGCGCCGCCGCGAACCCGAACTCGAGCGTGGCTACCTGACTCCCGGGGGCACCAAAACCACCGGCGTAGCCCTCACGCTCTCGGTCATCGCGCTGGTCGCAACGTTCTTCGTCGACATCGTGGCCGCGGGCATCACCGCCGCGGTGTTCGTGGTCTTTGTCGCCTACTTCTGGTTCTACAGTCGCCACCACCTCGTCTCTTCGGCACCCGAGGAGGAGTTCGCTCAGATCACCGACGCCGAAGAATCCCTGCGCTGACCAGTCCCCGACCCACACCCACCCAGCAGGAGTTCTGATGACGCACCCCCGCAACGAACGCATGCTCACCACCGACGAGGTCCGACATGCGGTCGCATCCGGTCAGATAGACACCGTGATCGTCGCGTTCACCGACATGCAGGGTCGCCTGCAGGGGAAATATCTGCATGCGGCGTACTTCGTCGAGCACGCCCTCGGGCACGGTGTCGAAGGGTGCAACTACCTGCTCGCGGTCGACACCGAGATGAACACGGTGGCCGGCTACACCATCTCCTCATGGGAGTCCGGGTACGGCGACATGGTCTTCGAACTCGACGAGTCGACCTTTCGCCACGTGCCATGGCTCGAACGCACGGTCATGGTCCAGTGCGACCTCCACACCACCGACAACAAACCGGTGCCGATGTCGCCACGCTCGATGCTCCAACGTCAGATGCGCCGGGCCGCGGACCATGGGTGGAAAGCGGTGTCCGGGACCGAGTTGGAGTTCGTGGTCTACGAGAACACCTATGAGGACGCCTGGACCCGCGGATACCGCGATCTGACCCCCTCCAACCAATACAACATCGACTACTCGGTGATCGGTTCCGGACGCGTGGAGCCGTTGTTGCAGCGAATCCGCGGCGACATGTACGCCGCCGGGATGGTCGTGGAGTCAGCCAAGGGCGAATGCAACCTGGGCCAGCACGAGATCGGGTTCCTCTTCGACGACGTACTGACCACCGCGGACAATCACACGGTCTACAAGACCGGCGCCAAGATGATCGCAGCCCAGGCGGGCAAATCGCTGACGTTCATGGCGAAGCCCAACGATCGGGAAGGAAACTCCTGCCACATCCATCTCTCGCTGCGAGGAGCGGACGACTCCACGATCTTCTGGGATGCCGACAAGGGCGAGCGCACTGCGCTCTATGACCACTTCATCGCCGGAGTGCTGGCCACCATGCAGGACTTCACCCTCTTCTACGCCCCCAACATCAACTCCTACAAGCGATTTTCGGCGGGGTCCTTCGCCCCGACGGCCGTCGCCTGGGGCCAGGACAATCGGAGTTGCTCGGTGCGGGTGGTCGGCGAGGGCGCCGGCGCCCGGATGGAGAACCGCCTCCCGGGGGGCGACACCAATCCCTATCTCGCTCTGGCCGCGATGATGGCCGGAGGGCTGTACGGCATCGAGAACGAGCTCGAACTGGAGCCGATGACCACCGGGAACGCCTACGATTCCGACGCACCCCACGTCGCCCGCACCCTCTCCGCTGCGCGTGAGTGCTTCGCCAACTCCGAGATTGCTGTCGAAGCCTTCGGCCAAGAGGTGGTGGACCACTACCTCAACTTCGCCGACGTCGAGATTGCTGCCTTCGACACCGCGGTGACCGACTGGGAGCTCCGTCGTGGATTCGAGCGATTGTGAATGCCCGCCGCCCGCGGATCGGCCTCACGACGTACTTTCTCGAAGCGGCTTTCGGGGTGTGGAAGGTCCCGGCTGCCGTGGTCCCGCAGGCCTACCTGCGCTCCGTGATCAGGTCCGGGGGGACCCCTCTGCTGTTGCCGCCCATGGTCGAGGACGCCGTGCTGCACGACACTTCTGTGCTGGACGTTCTCGACGGGCTGGTGATTTTGGGCGGTCCGGACGTTGATCCAGCGATGTACGGCGAACCGCGGCACCCCGCCACGGTCTCGGACCGACTACGCGACGACCATGAAGCCGCCCTGATTCTCGCAGCCTTGGATCGCCACACGCCGCTCCTGGCCGTATGCCGAGGAGCGCAGGTGCTCAACGTGGCCCTCGGCGGCACGCTGCATCAACACCTGCCGGACACCTTGGGGCACACGGAGTATCAGCCGGGTCCGGCCGTGTTCGGCCAGGTCGACATCGCCTGCGAAGCCGGCAGCCGGATCCACCGGGTTCTCGGTGATCACTCCACGCAAGCGTGCTATCACCACCAAGCCATCGACCGGGTCGCCGACGGCCTTCGAGTCACCGCCCGTTCTGCTGACGGGCTGGTGCAAGCGGTGGAGACCACCGCTCCCGGCTGGTCGCTCGGAGTTCAGTTCCATCCCGAGGAGAGCCAGACCGACCTGCGCCTCTTCTCCAGCCTGGTCGAGCAAGCCCGACAACCGCGAGGAGCGTTATGACCATTCTCATCAACCCGGCCACCGAAGAGGTGCTCGTGGAGATCGATGAGCATGACGTCGAGGCCACCGACACAGCGATCGAGCGCGCACGTATCGCGCAACGACAGTGGGCCCAGGTCGTGCCCCGGGATCGAGCCATGCTGCTGCGCAGATTTGCGATGCAGGTCGAGGACCACCTCGAGGAGCTCGCCCTGCTCGAGGTCGCCAACGCTGGCCACCCGATCGGAAACGCACGCTGGGAAGCCGGCAATGTGCGTGACGTCCTGAACTACTACTCCGGCGCACCGGAGCGACCCCACGGCGAGACCATCCCGACCCCCGGTGGCATCGCCATGACCTTCGCCGAACCTGTCGGCGTGGTCGGGGTGATCGTGCCCTGGAACTTCCCGATGCCGATCGCAGGATGGGCCTTTGCTCCCGCGCTGGCTGCCGGCAACAGCGTCGTGCTCAAGCCGGCCGAACTCACCCCGCTGACCGCCCTGCGACTCGGAGAGCTCGCCCTCGCCGCAGGCATTCCCGAGGGGGTCCTGCAAGTTCTTCCCGGTCGCGGCTCGGTCGTCGGCGAACGCTTCGTGACCCATCCGGACGTGCGCAAAGTGGTGTTCACAGGTTCCACCGCGGTCGGAAAGCACGTGATGCGTGGCTGCGCCGACCAGGTCAAACGGGTCACCTTGGAGTTGGGCGGCAAGAACGCCGCCATCGTGTTTGCCGACGCCGACCTCGACGCCGCCGCTGCCGCGCTTCCTGGCGGATCCTTCGACAACTCCGGGCAGGATTGTTGCGCGCGCTCTCGACTCTTGGTGCAACGCGACGTCTGGGACGACTTCATGTCCGCCCTGGAACCGGTAGTCCGAGCAATCACGGTAGGCGACCCAGCCAACCCGAACACCGTGATGGGACCGATGGTCTCCGCCCACCAGCGCGACGTCGTGTCCGGGTACCTCCACAGCACTGAAGTATTGGTCGCAGGCTCCTGTCCCACCGGCGCCGGATTCTGGTCCGCCCCTACGGTGGTCCGGGCCAACGGTCCCGGGGATGCCACCTTCACCGAGGAGATCTTCGGTCCCGTCGTGAGCGTCCTGCCCTTCACCGACGAAGCCGAGGCGATCGCCCTGGCCAACGACACCGATTACGGGCTCGCGGGCTCGATCTGGTCTCGCGATGCCGCACGGGCACTGCGAGTGGCTCGCGGCGTCCGCGCAGGCAACCTGTCGGTCAATTCGAGTGCGGCGGTGCGCTACAACACCCCGTTCGGTGGGTTCGGGCAATCCGGCCTCGGCCGCGAGCTCGGCCCGCACGCACTCGAGGCATTCACCGAAACCAAAACCGTCTTTGTCTCCACCGACTAACCGACCGAACTTCGAGAGGGCTCCCATGACTGCACCACGCGAACAACCCACGTCCCGACGTCTCCCCGGTCGAGTCGCCGTCGTCACCGGCGGAGCCAGTGGCATCGGGCTGGCCAGCGCTCGGCGGTTGGCCAGCGAAGGGGCCCACGTCGTCATCGCCGATCTGTGCACCGAAGAGATCGGCGACAAGATCGCGACCGAGTTGGGCGGCCGGTTCGTCCAGACCGACGTGACCGACGTCGACCAGGTCAAGGCGATGTACGCCACCACGCACTCCGCCTACGGCTCCATCGACATCGCGCTCCACAACGCCGGGATCTCCCCGGCCGACGACGGATCCATCCTCGAAACCGGGATCGAGGCCTGGCGACGCGTGCAAGAAGTGAATCTCACGTCGGTGTACTTCTGCTGCCAGACCGTGTTGCCCTACATGGTCGAACAGCGTCGTGGCTCCATCATCAACGTCGCCTCCTTCGTGGCGGTGATGGGTGCGGCCACCTCACAGATCTCCTACTCAGCATCCAAGGGTGCGGTGCTTTCGATGACGCGAGAACTCGGCGTGCAGTTCGCCCGATCCGGCGTGCGGGTGAACGCCTTGTGTCCGGGTCCCGTGAACACCCCACTGTTGGAGGAGCTCTTCGCCTCCGATCCGGCCGCAGCAGAACGCCGACTCGTACACGTTCCGATGGGTCGTTTCGCCGAAGCCTCCGAGATGGCGGCGGCGGTGGCCTTCTTGGCCAGCGACGACTCCTCCTTCATCACCGCGAGCGAGTTCCTCGTCGACGGCGGGATCTCCTCCGCCTACGTCACGCCGCTGGCCTGACCCGACCGCTCAGGACCAGCCGAGCAGAGCCTCGATGTGTTCGAACTGCCGCTGGAGCGCTCGGATGTACGGCGCCACCGACGGATGGCGGTACTTTCCGGCGAGCGCGCCCTCTCCCCCGGCCACTCGGGACAAGGCCCACTCGGCTCGCGTGAGGGCGGTGTAGACGCTGGTGATCCGGGCACCCATCAGCACGTCCTCACGGTCCGCGATCTTCGGCGGGAGGCCCATCAGGTAGGAGTCGAGCAGCGGCTCGAAGGATTCGCGGGCCGACAGGGCGAAGTACCCCAAGTCGGAGCCGACGGCGCCGAGTCCGACGGTCGACCAGTCGATGGCCAGGACGTCATCTCCGCGGCGACCGCGAAGGTTCGGACCGGTCGGGTCACCGTGCTGTGGCACCTGCGGCAGGAGGTCCAGGGCGTCGAGGAAGGTATGCCGCCGGGTCCAGAGATGCTCGGCCACGTCCGCCACCGTCGTACGCGCCAGGGTCGGCCAACCACCTCTGTGCTCGACCTGACGGAGCCGCTCTCTGAGCTGGCCCCTCGACAACCACCGAGGTCGGGGCAGGTCCGCTCCGGCGAAGCGCCCGAGCCCCGAGCACACGAAAAGCCCACTCAGTGCGGCATCCTCCACCCACTCCGCGGTGATGGTGACGCCCCACGAGTCCTCCTCGACGGCGGCCGCCGTCGCCTGCAGACCGGGGGTGGCGGTCAACAGGCCACAGATGTGCACATCCGCTTCGCGCCGCCAGTACGTCGGGTGGGTCGGATCGCGCCACTCCGCCGGGTCGCGTTCGTCTGGGGCGGACAGGCGCTTGACCACCAACGGTTGCCCGCCATCGGCCGTACGCCACACACCGACCGTCGATGGGCCGGTGCCACCGGGAAGCGGATGCCACCCGGCCTCGGGCTGCCACATGCTGGGGACGTTAGTCCACGATTCACCTAAAACGTGGGATGTGCTTCACGCGTTCGTCACGTCCACCCGGATCGAACACGCCTCGACGACTGCGGACTCCAGCACCGAGCGTCTCGGATCCGGCACGTCCAGCCACGGCTCGACCACGCGGAGTTTCGCCAGTCTCGCGTCGCCCAACACCTCATCCACCGCGCTGCGGTCTCCGCCGACGACCACCGTCAGTTCACTGCGATCACCCAGGATGCGTACGGCGTGACCGGCCGCCGCCTCATAGGCCTGGCGAGCCTGGTTGTCGCGTCGACGGGAGAAGCGTTGTTGGCTCTGACCTCCAGCCTTCGTGCGTCCCTGCACGTGACGCTGACCGGTCTTCGACTCCCCCATCGCCGCGCCGCTCATCCGGGCGATCGCGAACCCGCCCTTGCGGACGAGGAGCACGCCCCAGTCCTGCGGGGGTTTCGCCAGATCGAGGAACTCAGCGACATCGGCGGGGCCGGCGTACGGGAGGTCGAAGGGAAGCGTTGCGGCGAAACGCGAACCGTCCTCGGCCTCCCCGACCAGTCCGCCGTCACCAACGACGATCTGGGTGGCTCCGTGCCGCCCCTCGAAGTTCGACACCCACTTCGTGAGCCGTTCGGGAGGAACACCGACGAGGGTCACGGTCAGTCGCCGACGTACACGATCCGGAAACGCTCGAGAACCACCTGCGTCGAGGGTTCCACCGGCTTTCCGTCGGTCGAGAAGAACTCCTCGTGGATCTCCCGCCAGGTCGACAGCGAGAGGTCGCCCTCGCCTTCGAGGCGGGCGTGCTCCTCATCGACCTCACTGAACGAGACCACCGATACGTCGGTGGTCTCGATGAGCACCCGAGGATGCCCTGACCCGTCCAGCAGGATCCCGAGAGCGTTCGCCTCCGGGAGTGGCTCGTTCTCGGATTCGTACTCCGCCAGGGCACTCGACGTGGCGGTCTTGGTGCCGTCGAGCACCAGGGCCAGCAGTTCGTCGGCCACTTCCGGCGACGAGCCGAACGACCACGCCGGGGGCGGGACGACCTCGAGTGTGGTCGGCCCGAAGTACGACGGCGCCGTGTTCAACTTGGCGTGAAAACGCGCCAGGTTCCAGAAGGTGCCGACCGGGTCGGGCTCGTTCATCAGCGCCTCAGACGTTGAAGCCGAGGGCGCGCAGCTGCTCGCGGCCGTCGGGGGTGATCTTGTCGGGGCCCCACGGCGGCATCCAGACCCAGTTCACGGCCACGTCGGCGACCATGCCTTCGAGGGCGGCCTCGGTCTGGTCGATGATCACGTCGGTCAGCGGGCAGGCCGCGGACGTCAGGGTCATGTCGAGAACGCAGTTGTACTTCTCGTCGAGGTGGACGTCATAGACGAGGCCGAGGTCCACGACGTTGATCCCGAGCTCGGGGTCGACGACGTCCTTCATGGCTTCGGTGACGTCCTCGACGGTCACAGCGGCAACCGCGGTTCCACCGCCGCCGTGCGGGGCGGCTTCGGGGACCTCGGGGAGGTCGGAGTGGTCGGTCATGATGGCTCCTTGATCGGTTCGGTCTGGGTTGCGGACTCGGACTGCGCGCCGGTGGACTGGCTCTGCACGGTGGCGTCCTTCCAGGCCATCCACGACAGTAGCGCGCACTTCACCCGCGCCGGGAACTTCGCCACGCCGGCGAAGGCGATGCCGTCCTCCAGCACGTCCTCGTCGGGTACGACGTTGCCCTTGCCCTGCATGAGCTTGAGGAAGTCCTCGTGGATCGTCATGGCTTGCTCGACGGTCTTGCCGATGACCAGGTCGGCCATCACCGAGCAGGACGCCTGGGAGATCGAGCATCCCTCGGCGTTGTAGGACACGTCGGCGACGACACCGTCGTCGAGGCGGACGCGCATGGTGATCTCGTCACCGCACGTCGGGTTCACGTGGTGCACTTCGGCGCCGTACGGCTCGCGAAGTCCGGCGTGCAGCGGGTTCTTGTAGTGGTCGAGAATGATCTCTTGGTAGAGAGTGTCGAGTTCCTGGCTCATCTGCGCTCCTCCTCAGGTCAACTTGAAGTAGGACCGGGTGTATTCCAACGATTCGACGAGCGCGTCGATCTCGGCGGGGGTCGTGTAGAGATACGACGACATCCGGGTCGTGCTCTGTACGCCGAAGCGTGCGTGGGCGGGCTTCGCACAGTGGTGGCCGGCCCGGACCGCGACCCCGCGGCTGTCGAGCACCTGCGCGATGTCGTGGGGGTGGACTCCGTCGATCTCGAAGGAGATCGCTCCCCCGCGCTGGGTGGCATCGAGGGGTCCGAGGACCTTCAGTCCGGGGATGGTGGCCAGACCGGTCAGGGCGTAGTCGGTGATGGCCTGCTCGTGCGCGTGCACGGCCTCCATCCCGATCTCCCCGAGGTAACGGACAGCCGCACCGAGCCCGACCGCCTCCACGATGGGAGGGGTGCCGGCCTCGAACTTGTGCGGGATCCCGGCGTACGTCGAGCGCTCCATCTTGACCGTCTCGATCATCTCGCCCCCGCCGAGGAACGGCGGCAGCGCGTCGAGCACCTCGCGGCGACCCCACAGCACACCGATCCCCGTGGGACCGACGACCTTGTGACCGGTGAAGGCCACCAGGTCCGCGCCGAGGGCCTGCACATCGACCGGCATCTGCGGCACCGACTGCGAGGCGTCGACGACCACCAGGGCGCCGACCGCCTTGGCTCGGCGGGCGATCTCGGCGATGGGGTTGATCGTGCCCAACATGTTGGACACGTGGGTCAGCGAGACGACCTTGGTGCGTTCGGTGATCAACTCATCGATGTTCGACAGGTCCAGCAGACCGTCGTCGGTCAGACCGAACCAGCGCAGGGTCGCGCCCTTGCGCTGGGTCAGCATCTGCCACGGGACGATGTTGGAGTGGTGCTCCATCTCGGAGATGACCACCTCATCGCCCGGTCCGATCGACAGGTCCCCGGTCGCCCAGGCCAGCGAATTCGCCACCAGGTTCAACGCCTCGGAGGCGTTCTTGGTGAAGATGACCTCGTCACGTGACGGCGCGTTGATGAACGCCGCCACATCGTCGCGGGCACCCTCGAAGGCCTCCGTGGACTCCGCACCCAACTGGTGCATCGCCCGCGAGATGTTCGCGTTGTGCCGCTCGAGGTGGTCGACCATCGCGTCGATCACGATCTGCGGCTTCTGTGAGGTGTTGGCGCTGTCGAGGTAGACCAGCGGCTGCCCACCCTCCATGGTCCGCGAAAGGATCGGGAAGTCCTTGCGGATCACATCCAGGTCGGGAAGAAGACCTTCGATCATCTCGAAACCTTTCACGTTGTAGCGAGAAGTGGTGCTGGGCGACTACGCAGACGCTGCGGCGGCGGCGTTGGCGTCGGCGTTGGCCTGGAGGTACTTGTCGTAGCCCTCGGCCTCGAGAGCATCGGCGAGCTCGGGTCCACCCTGCTCGGCGATCTTGCCGTCGACGAACACGTGGACGTAGTCGGGCTCGATGTAGCGCAGGATGCGGGTGTAGTGGGTGATCAGCAGAACACCCTTGCCCTCCTGGGCCCGGAAGCGGTTGACGCCCTCGGAGACGATCTTGAGCGCGTCGATGTCGAGGCCGGAGTCGGTCTCGTCGAGGATCGCCATCTTCGGGTTCAACAGCTCGAGCTGAGCGATCTCGTGGCGCTTCTTCTCGCCACCGGAGAAGCCCTCGTTGACCGAGCGGGTGCCGAAGGTCGGGTCGAGGTTGAGGCGCTCCAGACCGGCGTTGACGTCCTTGACCCAGTGGCGCAGCTTGGGGGCCTCGCCGTCGATCGCGGTCTTGGCGGTGCGCAGGAAGTTCGACACCGAGACGCCGGGGACCTCGACGGGGTACTGCATGGCGAGGAAGACGCCCGCGCGGGCGCGCTCGTCGACCGTCATGGCCAGCACGTCCTCACCGTCGAGGGTGACGGTGCCGCCGGTGATGTCGTACTTCGGGTGGCCGGCGATGGAGTAGGCCAGCGTCGACTTGCCGGAGCCGTTGGGCCCCATGATCGCGTGGGTCTCGCCGGACTTGATGGTCAGCGTGACGCCCTTGAGGATCTGCTTGGGGCCGTCGTCGGTCTTGACCGAGACCTGCAGGTCGTTGATCTCCAGTGTGCTCATGTTCGTTCTCCTTCTGTGAAAGTTCAGGTGGGGCGTACGCCGTTGAGCGTGGTCGCGGTGTCGATGTAGATGCCGTCCTCGCGGACCTCGACCGGGAAGGTCGCAACGGGCTCGATGGCGGGAAGGCCACTGGGCTTGCCGGTGCGGAGGTCGAAGGTCGAGCCGTGCAGCCAGCACTCCAGTGCGCAGTTCTCGACGTCGCCCTCGGTCAGGGCGACCGCGGCGTGCGAGCAGAGGTCCTGTAAGGCGAAGAACTCGTCGTCACAGCGTGCGATGGCGACGTCGTAGGAGCCGATCGTGACGCCGAGCGCCTCGTCGGTGGGCACATCGGTGGGAGCGCAGGCGAGCTCGAAGGCCATCAGCCGACCTCGCCCTGCGACACGTTCTTGGCGAGTTCTTCCTCGACCGTCGCGGTCAGGCGCTCCTCGAGGGTCGGGATGCCGACCTTCTTGATGAGGTCCTGGAAGAAGCCGTGTAGCACCAGGCGGCGGGCCTCCTTCTCGGAGACACCGCGCGAGCGGAGGTAGAAGAGCTGCTCGTCGTCGAAGCGGGCGGTCGCCGAGGCGTGGCCTGCTCCTTCGATCTCGCCGGTCTCGATCTCCAGGTTCGGCACGGAGTCGGCCTGGCAGCCGTCGGTGAGAACCAGGTTGCGGTTCTCCTCGTAGGTCTCGATGCCTTCGGCGACCTTGCGGATCAGGACGTTGCCGATCCACACGGTGTGCGCACCCTGGCCCTGCAGCGCGCCCTTGTAGAGGACGTTGCTCTTGGTCTTGGGCTGGTTGTGGTCGGCGAAGAGACGGTGCTCGAGGTGCTGACCCTCGTCGGCGAAGTAGAGGCCGAACAGTTCAGCCTCACCGCCCGGGCCGGCGTACTCGACGTTGGCGTGCATGCGCACGACATCACCACCGAAGCTGACCGAGGTGTGCCGCACCGAGGCGTCGCGGCCCACGAGGATCGCGTCGCGCCCGAGGTGTACGGCGTCCCCGGCCCAGTCCTGGACCGAGACCACGTTGACCTGGGCACCGTCGCCGACCAGCACCGAGGTGGTGGCGGCGTACCGGGCGGACCCGGAGTGCACCAGCACGATGGTGGCCTTGGAGAACTTGCCGATCCGCAGGACCAGGTGGCCCCAGACGAGGTCGTCGACGGACTCACCGGTCAGGTTGATGACGATGGGTTCGGTGACCTCGAGCTCGGCGGGGACGTCGAGCAGGGTCGCTCCCCCGGCGTTGGCCACGGCCAGGGCCGAGGGCCGGTCGTTCGGGGCGAGCTCGCCCATCTCGCGGGCCTCGGTGGTGCTGATCTGGGTGAGCGTCACGCCCTCGGGCAGGGTGCTCTCCATGGTCAGGGAGGCATCGGAGGCCTCCCCGTCCAGGATTCCACGCAGCCGCTTGAGGGGGGTGAACCGCCAGATCTCCTCGCGCCCGTGGGGCACGGGGTAGTCCGCGAGGTCGTAGGACGGCGGTGGGTTCAAGTGGGACACGATGAGGTGTCCCTGCTCGGATTCCATTGCGGAGCGCACGCTTTTACGTGCGGTGTCAGTGAGAGTCACTAAAGGCGTCTTTCTGGTCTGAGTTGAACGGTGGTGGGTGGGTCGGGGTCAGCCGACCGCGCCCTCCATCTGCAGTTCGATGAGGCGGTTGAGCTCGAGGGCGTACTCCATCGGGAGCTCCTTGGCGATCGGCTCGACGAAGCCACGCACGATCATGGCCATCGCCTCGTCCTCGGCCATGCCGCGGGACATGAGGTAGAAGAGCTGGTCGTCGGAGACCTTGGAGACGGACGCCTCGTGTCCCATGGACACGTCGTCCTCGCGGATGTCGACGTAGGGGTAGGTGTCCGACCGGCTGATCTGGTCGACCAGGAGCGCGTCACACAGCACGTTGGACTTCGAGCCGTGGGCACCCTCGTTGATCTGGATCAGACCGCGGTAGGAGGTGCGTCCGCCGCCTCGGGCCACGGACTTGCTCAGGATCGAGGAGGACGTGTTCGGAGCCGCGTGCACCATCTTGGCGCCGGCGTCCTGGTGCTGGCCCTCGCCGGCGAAGGCGATGGACAGGGTCTCGCCCTTGGCGTGCTCACCCATGAGGTAGATCGCGGGGTACTTCATGGTGACCTTGGAGCCGATGTTGCCGTCGACCCATTCCATGGTCGCGCCGGCCTCGCACGTCGCGCGCTTGGTGACGAGGTTGTAGACGTTGTTCGACCAGTTCTGGATGGTCGTGTAGCGGCAGCGTCCACCCTTCTTCACGATGATCTCGACCACGGCGCTGTGCAGCGAGTCCGAGGAGTAGATCGGGGCGGTGCAGCCCTCGACGTAGTGCACGTAGGCGCCCTCGTCGACGATGATCAGGGTGCGCTCGAACTGACCCATGTTCTCGGTGTTGATCCGGAAGTAGGCCTGCAGCGGGATGTCCACGTGGACGCCGGGCGGCACGTAGACGAAGGAGCCACCGGACCACACCGAGGTGTTGAGTGCGGCGAACTTGTTGTCACCGACGGGGATGACGGTGCCGAAGTACTCCTGGAAGAGTTCCGGCTGCTCCTTCAGAGCGGTGTCGGTGTCGAGGAACAGGACACCCTGCTCCTCGAGGTCCTCACGGATCGAGTGGTAGACGACCTCGGACTCGTACTGCGCCGCGACACCGGAGACCAGACGCTGCTTCTCCGCCTCGGGGATGCCGAGCTTGTCGTAGGTGTTCTTGATGTCCTCGGGCAGGTCGTCCCAGGTGGTGGCCTGCTTCTCGGAGGAGCGCACGAAGTATTTGATGTTGTCGAAGTGGATCCCCGACAGGTCCGAGCCCCAGTTGGGCATGGGCTTGCGGTCGAAGAGCTTCAGGCCCTTCAGGCGCAGGTCGAGCATCCACTGCGGCTCGCTCTTGAGCGAGGAGATGTTGCGCACGACCTCTTCACTCAGGCCACGCTGGGCGTTGGCGCCAGCGTCGTTGGCGTCGGACCAACCGAATTCGTAGCTTCCGATGCCCTGTAGTGACGGGTTGAGTTCTTCGATGGAGGTCATGAGCGGACACTCTCCTTCTGGTTGGGCTGCTCGGCTGATCGCTTGGTCGGTAGGTTCGGGACGTTCGGGATGCTGGTGGTGCAGACACCGTCGCCGTGGGCGATGGTGGCAAGACGCTGGACGTGGCGTTCGAGAACGCGACCGATGGCCTCGGTCTCTGCCTCGCACAGTTGGGGAAACTCATGGGCGACGTGGGAGACCGGGCAGTGCTGCTGGCACAACTGCTCCCCCATCGGTAGGTCGCGGACCGCGGCGGCGTACCCCTCGGCGGTGAAGATCTCGGCGAGCACCTCGGCCGGGCTGGCCTCGGGACGGTCGGCCTGCACCGCGTCGAACCGCTCCTCTACAAAAGCCACGCGACGCTCGGCGAATTCCCGAACGGCGGCGTCGCCTCCGGTTTCGGCGAGGAATCGTAGGGCCTGGACGGCCAGGTCGTCGTACTGCTGGTCGAACCCCTCGCGTCCGTGCTCGGTGAGCGCGAACATCTTGGCGGGACGGCCACGACCCCGGGACGCGACGGTGCGCGGCTCGCGGGCCTCCACCTCACCCTCGTCACACAGGTGATCGAGGTGGCGGCGTACGGCGGCGGGGGTCAGATCGAGACGCTCGGCCAGGGCCACTGCGGTCGAGGGACCCTCGACGAGGATCGACTGCACCACGCGCTGGCGCGTCGGCTGGTCGTGACCCCTGGGGGCCTCCTCGATGAATTCCACAACACTAGTGTGCCGTTAATGCATAGTGCGGTTCAAGTAAGGTCAACCTCACTCGTGCCGCGGCCCCTGCCGCGACCTGCCACCATGTGACCCGTGCCACGACCCGACCTCGTCCCGATGCCGCCGCTAGCGACCGGGGTGGGCCTTCCCTGGGATCGGGCCGTGGACGATGCGGTGTCCAAGATCGGGGCCGCACGGGCCGAGCACGGAGACACGTTCGCCCTGGACAGTGGCCGCGATCGGTATCTGTTCACGTTCTCCCCCACCGGTGTCGAGTCGTTCTACGCCTTGCCCGAAGAGGCCGCGTCCAAGGGCGTGGCGGACTACCAGATGCTGCGGCGCAAACTGCCGGACGCCATCTTCGAGGGGCGTCGCACCATGCCAGGTGGTCTGTTCCGGCGGGGCGACGTGGCGACGTACCTCCGCAACCTCGACGAGGCCCTGGTCACGACGGTCGAGGAGTTGGGTGGGTCGGGGTCCGTCGACCTGTTCGCGATGACGCGGCGCCTGGGTCACCGCATGGGGTTGGCGTCGTGGGCGGGTCCGGGCGCCGCCCGAGGGTCGGACTTCGAGCAGTTGGTCAGGGCCTTCGACGCCTTGGATGGGTCGGACGCGTTCGTGCACCCCGATGCGATGGCGGCCGTGGCCGCGTCGGGCAAAGCGGAAGAGATCGCTGCGCTCGACATGGTCGTCGAGATCGTGGGTGCCGCGATAGATCGAGACCTACGGGGCCACGACCTGTTCGCCCGCATCGTCGAGTCGTGGGAGGACGAGGCTGCGGAGGTACGCCGCCGCGGCGTCGGCCTGGACGTCGCACTGATCCACATCGCATCGATGTCCAATCTGCATGCAGCCCTCGGGTGGGCGATGGTCGATCTGATCGGACACCCGGACGAGTGCACGGCGGTCGTCGCCGGCGACACGGAGTTGGCCTCGCGGTGCGCACTGGAGTCGACCCGGTTGGCCCAGCGCTCGATCATGGCTCGGGCGGTGCTGCAACCGGTGCGATTCGACGACGGGGAGACGACGTACGACGTGCCCCCCGGGTGGACGATCGCCACTCTGTTGCCCTTGCTCAACCGAACCGCCGGTCCGGGTCTGGCGGACTGGGATCCGGGCCGGTGGGAGCGGCACCGGTTGGCGGACACCTCAGGGCTGGCGTCGACGCAGTTGGTGACGGCGTTCGGGCACGGCAAGCACACGTGCCCGGCCCAACCGTTCTCGTTGTCGGCGATGACGGCCGCGGTGACCCACCTGTTCGCGGCGTACGACTTCACGCCCCGGTGGGGCACCTTCCCGGCGCCTGTCGCGGCGCAGATCGGTGGGGTCGCGCGGGCGGCTGGGCCGTGCCCGGTGGACTACATCAGTCGCTGAGCGTGTGGGTGCGGGTGTGTCGCAGCCACGCCAGACCCGCGATCGGCAGCAGGAGCGGGACGTAGCCGTAGCCCTGACCGAAGTAGGACCAGACGGTCTTGTCGGGGAACAGCGCGTCGTCGAGGTAGCTCAGCGACCCGATCACCAGGACGCCCAGCAGTTCGATCGTTACGGCGGCTCCGGCGAGTCGCCACCCCCGGTCTCCGCCCATGATGAGCGCGCCGGTCGCCACGAAGTAGAGGACCGCGGCCACGACCGAGAGGGAGTAGGCGAACGGCGCGTTGGAGGCTTCGGTGGCCAGTTGGAGGACCGAGCGTCCGGTCGCGGCGACGGCGAAGAGGCCGTAGACGAAGATCAGGGCCCTCCCCCACCCGGAGGCCAGGTCGCCGTGCCGGTTCAGTTGCTCAGCCAAGGAGAGGACCTGCCGCCCAGATGGTCCCTAGCCGGACCTCGAGGAACAGGGCGGTCACCACGGCGAGAAGCAGTACGCCGGTGCCGGCGCGGCTGCGTTCGGCGAGGGCCCAGAAGGCTCCGATCGGCAGGACGAACAGGTTGCCGGCGAGGTAGCTGATGAACAGCGCCCCCTCCACGTCGCGGTCGGTGCCGGCCAGCGCCACGCTGCCGACGACGAGTTGGACGATCAGGGCGATCTCGGTCAGACCGAGCAGGACGTACTCCCGGTCCCCGACGATCTCGTCCTTGATGAGCAGGAGGATCAGGAACAGGGCGGTGACCCCGCCGAGCAGCACGATGGCCGCGGTCACGATGTCGTTCACGGGCCAAAGGTACTCAGCCCGCCGTGGGGGTCGGTCAGTGGTGGAAGGTGTCGCCGTGATGCCCGGTGCCGAAGTGGTCCCCGTGATGGCCGCCGAAGCTGCTGGAGCGGGTGACGATGCCGCTGCTGAAGGACAACGCCTCGGCGAAGCTGCGGTACAGATCGTCCTCCAGCTCGGCGAGGTCCTCGGGAGACCTCTCCCCCGGTGTGGGCGGCGTACGGGTCAGGCGGCGCCCCTTGACGTAGGCCGCGATCTTCGAGACCACCCGGATCAGGGACGCCAGCAGCGCGGCGGCGCCCAGGGCGAGGAACAGGTACAACACGATCCCCACGAATTCCGGGACCTCGTTCACGTCGAACCCGAAGTCGTCACCGAACCCGGGGTCCTCCGCGAACCCGAGAAAGGGGTCGGGCTCGGAGGAGGAGGAGGCGCTGGCGGCGTCGTTGCCCGTGATGCTGTCCACGGTGCGACCCACGAAGGTCGTGGAGTCCTGGGCCAGGATCACGGCCGGGATGGCCACGAACACGCAGGTGATGAGGACTGCCGCCAGTGAGCCGAGGAGGCCGGGACGTAGCCGCCGGTCGTCGTCGGGGTGGCGCAGACCGTGCAGTGCGTCGGACATCAGCAGCCGCCCGACAATGCGTTGGCGGGGTGCGTCGGCGTTGTCGCCGAGCAGGCCGCGGGCGGCGCGGATGGGTCCGGTCTTGTGGAACCTGGTCCGGCGGCGTGGCGTCGAGGAACTCACGAGTGCTCCATTGCGGGTGTGTGCGGGCTGGGTGATGTGGGCTAGCCCACTCTGCGGCCTGATGCAGCTGCTGCGGCGTGCGACCCGCCGAGGGACCTATCTCGGTTCCACTCGGGACGTTCGGCTCTGCTCCCCCGGCGCGGCTGGTGGTCGAGTGGGGACAACCCCGCAACCCCAATACGTCTCGGAGTCTCATGCTGTCCACGAAGTCCGCCCAGGTCGTCACGGCCACCCTGCCCGTCATCGGTGCCGCCATAGGCGACATCACCCCGATTTTCTACAAGCGGATGTTCGCCGCGCACCCGGAGTTGGAGCGCGACCTGTTCAACCGGGGCAACCAGGCGCAGGGTGATCAGCAGAGCGCACTCGCCGGGGCGATCGCCGCCTACGCCACGCTCCTGGTGGCGAAGGACGGACGCAACCCGCTCGACGTACTGTCTCGGATCGCCCACAAGCACGCCTCGCTCGGCATCACCGAGGACCAGTACCCGATCGTCCACGAGCACCTGTTCGCCGCCATCGTGGAGGTACTCGGCGACGCCGTCACGCCCGAGGTGGCCGCCGCCTGGGACGAGGTCTACTGGCACCTGGCCAACGCGCTGGTCACGATCGAGAAGCGGTTGTACGCCGAGACCGGCGTGGCCGACGGTGACGTCTGGCGCACGCTGGTCCTGCGCCGCCGCCTCCAGGAGTCGCCCGACACCGTGTCGTTCGTGCTCGGCACAGCCGACGGCAGCCCGCTGCCGAAGTCGCTGCCGGGTCAGTACATCTCGGTGCAGGTGCCGTTGCCCGACGGTGCCCGCCAGATCCGGCAGTACAGCCTCACCTACGCGCCGGAGGCCAGCGAGTGGGGTATCTCGGTCAAGGCGGTCGAGAACGGTGAGGTGTCGAACTTCCTGCACCAGGAACTCTTCGAGGGTGACGAGCTGAGGGTCTCGGCCCCGTTCGGCGAACTGGTCCTCGAGGACTCCGAGGACCCGCTGGTGCTCATTTCGGCCGGCATCGGCATCACCCCGATCATCGGGATCCTCTACTACCTGGCCGGCATCGGATCGACGCGCGAGGTGCAAGTGCTGCACGCGGATCGTTCACCGGCGCGGCACGCCCACCGCCAGGAGCTCAAGGACCTGGTGGCTGCACTGCCGTCGGCGACCCTGCAGCGGTGGTACGAGGACCTGGGCACCCGACCGGCGCGTGACGTCCTCCAGGCCGGACGGGTCGACCTCGACCTGGTGACCATTCCGACGAACGCGCAGGTCTTCCTGTGCGGTCCGCTGCCCTTCATGGAGTCCGTACGCCGCACCCTGATCGAGCAGAGCGTCCCCGAGGCCGACATCCACTACGAGGTCTTCGGGCCAGACAAATGGTTGGCATCGGCCTGAGGTCGCCAGACCGTCAGGTGGCGTGCACGGACTCGACCGCTGCGGCCGAGGTGAGATCGCTGCGTTGGGCCGGATGGTCCACGTAGTGCTCGATCACCCGGGCGAGGGCCTCGGGTGTCCACCCCTGGGCCAGGACCTTGACCAGGCCGGGTGGCGACCGGTCGTCCTTGGGGATGACCACCAGCACCGGTTGCCACCTCGGCACGGTCTGAGCGCCCTCGATCTCGCGCCAGGAGAAGCGGCGTACGGTTCCCCATCCCGAGGGAAGCATCAGCCCATCGGGGGTCAGCCGGATGCGGAGGTTGTCCGCGCCGCGGAGCAGCAACCAGCCAGCCGCGACCACGCCGGCGGCCAACGCGACTGAACCGACGACCACCATGGGGCCGTTGTCGTCCTGGAGGGCCACGGGAAGCAGCACCGAACCCAGGGTCACCATCATCAGGGCCTGCCGCGGCACGTGGCCGCGGCGCAGCGGCAGGGCCACTCCGCCGTCGACTTCCTCGACCGGACCGGGGGCACTTCGACCGCGGAGCATTCCGGTGACGCCCAGGATGCCCAGGACCGTGAGTTGCAGCCCGAGCAGGGCAGGGAACCAGCTCTCGCTCTCGCCGACGGCGAGAGCGACCAGCCCCGCGATCAGGAAGATCAGGCCCACGACGGCCAGCAGCCCGATCAGGCCGGCCACCAGCAGCCGGGTGGGTGCGGCGTACGCCGGGTCCTGACTCATCACAACCATCCCGTCACGGCGCCCCAGCCGTCTGACAAGGCGCCCTTTGTGTCGTCCCACCGGTCACCGACCCACTCGTCGACCGGTTCGGTGAAGTCGTCGGGTAGTGCGTCCCAGCCCTCGGTGACGGCCCAGGTGACTCCGGCTCCGACGACCACCGCGCCGCCCACGACGACCACGGTTGGCACGCTGACGGGTGCTGTGGCGATCACCAGGGCGGTGGCTCCGGCTCCCGCTGCTACTGCCAGGAGACCTCCGCCGGGCGACTCACCCTCGAGAGCCTGATAGGTGTCCCAAGCGGCCCCGACGGGACCCAGGATCCTGCCGCCGCGGCCGGCCCAGTCGGCGTACCGGTTGAGATCCTTGATCCGGCCGGGGGCTTCCGGTGCGTTGCCCCTCGCCTGCCGAGCCGGATTGCCCGACCGCCTGGCATCCCGGAGCTCCTTGGCCTCGGCACGCAGGGCCTCTGTCTTGTTCAACAGACTGCGCTCCCCCAGGGTCAGGCCGAAGGCGATGCCCAGGTTGCCGACGTTCTCACGGACGAAGGTGGCGAGCTTGTCGACCTCCGGCGCCTCGAGAGCCTTGGGCGCCGGCTTGAGGTTCGCGTCGATCCACTCCAGGAAGTTCGACCACTCGAGTTCCACGTCGCCGAGGATGCGGTTGTAGAGCTCAATCTTCTCCACCTTCGCCTGAAAGGCACCCATGTCGTCGGTGAAACGTGTCCTGTCCGCGTCGGGCGCGTCCAGGGCAGGTGGGGTCGGAGCGACGGCGTCAGGAGGAGTCTGGATGACCGTGCCGACGACGCCGAGGCCGCCGGCTCGGGCCTCGACGCGCAGGGCCTTCATCCGCTCCTGAGCCTGCTTGAGCCGGGCGCTGTACGCCTCGATCTCACCAGCCGCGGTCTCGATGCGATCGACGTGCGCGTCGGACACCTGGATGATGTCTTTGACGTAGCCGACGTAGGCCCTGCCGGAGCTTCCCTCCCAATGCCGCTCGGCCTTCCGCTTGGCGGCGAGAACATCCTCACTGGCGTTGTCGACTTGGGTCTTCAGCGAGTCGCGCAGCCATGTCGCAGCACTGTCAACGCTCGTCGTGCTGCCCTTCACCTCTGTCTCGATCACTCGACCGTCACCTCCATGGCGTCAAAGCCGGAAGCGACCTGGTCGTCGGTGGAACCCAACTCCTGGCCGACGGCCCGGACCTGGGCGGCGGCAGCCTCGTTGATCAAAGCGATGTCGTCTGCGGTGGCTACGACGGCAGCGATGATCGCCAGCACATCGGCGGTGCCGTGCCCACCGTCCACGGTCGTGGGCACGCCGGTAGCCAGTCCGGTGATGCCCTTCGCCGCATCTTCGTGCAACTTGGCCAGCTCTCTCTCGGTGGCCTCACTCAGCTGAATCGTCACGCAGTCGTCTCCTGGATGCGGAGAGCGGCCGGCATCGGGATGTCGAGATAGGCGACGTCGAAGTGCTTGAGGGCCCGGAGCGACTCGATTTCCTCGGTCTTCCAGAGCACCCACGGGTGACCCTGTCCACAGGACGCGAGGAAACGGTCCAGGGCCGTGTAGCCCATGAGGGCGACCCTGCCGTCCTCGAGCTGGGCCATCATCACCTCGACAACCTGTCCCTCATCATCGAGGCGGCACGGGAGGTAGGCGACCGGAGGCTGCAGCGCGGCCGGATGGGGCGTGGTGTTGACGTCGGTCATGGGCTTGTTCTACCCCGTCCGGGTTTCTGCAAACCAAACCCGGGTCCTGCTGCTCTACAGCAGCAACATCATCGAGTACGAGATGGTCTCGGGCGAGAGAAACGAGGTCGGCCGGATATGTCGGGGCGCGGTGAAGGTCGCTGGCAGACGCCTCGAGCTGACCGACGAGTTGGTGGAGGTCGACCCCGGGCGGATGGGCAAGCTCGTGTCCGAGGACGCCACCATCCCCTACGCGCTCACCGTTCGCTACGAGGACGAGGGCGCGGGCACCAAGGTGGCCTGGCACCAGGAGTCGGAGTCGCTCAAGGGCATCTTCAAGTTCGCCGACGGGATCGTCATGAAGCTCTACTCGCGTGACGTGCGGTCGAACCTGGAGAAGGCCAAGATGATTCTGGAGTCGTGACGCGGGCGCGGCGCCGAGCTAGGAGCCCGGTGCGTCCAGCTTCTCGATCGCTTGGTCGAAGGCGCGGCCAGCCGCCCGCCACGGTGCAGACGGACCACCGTCGTCGGCCAGTCCGAGGAGATGCGGGGTCAGGTCAGCACTGAAGCCTTCGCTGGCCTCGCGCGGGAGAAGCGAGGGCAGGTTGTCGACGGCGATCACCTCGAGCGGCGCACTCTCGTGCTCCGGGTTGCCGGGGTGCAGCCGACGAACCGGTTCTTCCCACGTCGTGATCTGCGTGTTCACCGGGAGCATGTTGGTCGGGCCGGTGACATCGCAGGTCACGTCCGCGAGCAGCCGTAGCCGGCGCTCGTGCTCCAGGTCCGCCTGCTCCACGAACGGAGTCGTCGGGGTGTGCGTGACCACGCAGTTCACCAGCAAGTCGTGGCCGAGTAGCGCCTGCTTGTGCAGGTCCTGGGTCTCCTGGCGATCCCACAGGGTTGTCGGCACCCCGGCAGCCGCGAGCGCTGCCTGCGCACCGCGGCCGGACCGCCCGCGAGCGCCGGTCACCAGCGCCAGCATCTGGTCGACCCCTGCCTTCCCGGCCCGCTCCAGCTCCGCGTCGAGCTCGTGCTTGGCCATGGGGGTGAGCGGCTCGTCCAGCGCTCCCGCTAGACGCAGCACTCCGAGGGCGGCACCCATGTAGCCGGCCCAGTAACCGAACGCGACGACCCGGTGGCCGCTTTCGCCGGTGAGGTATTCGATGTCGAACAGTCGGCCCCCACCGCGGCGGAACCGCTCGAGGGTCTCCCGAGCGTCCTCCTGCCCCTTGAACGAGTGCGCGAAGTAGATGTGGCGGTGGCGTAACGACTCGGGCTCTTCGGGGAGCTCCTTGATGCCGAGGATGTAGGCGTCGTCGGGCGCGTTGGTCCAGGCGCCTTCGCCCGCGACGTTTGCCCCGGCCGCGGCGTACTCCTCGATGGGGAACACGCGCTGAGGCGACTCCTCGACGGTCACCTCGACCCCGGCATCCAGCAACAGCGGAACGTCAGCGGGTACGACAGGCACACGCCGCTCAGTACTCCGCGACTCGGACCGAATCCACACGTGAACAGGCTGCATGCGCTCAGGATCTCACCGGTGCGTCCGACGGAGTGACGCGACCCTGGTTGGTCGATTGGTGCGTCCGCCCCGCAGGTACAAGAAGCTCGCATGACACACGACGGATGACTACATTGACGACTCTGAAGCAGCTTTCAGCCGAGGGGACCTGTGTGTACGCGCCAGTCCGCTCCGAGTTCGACCTGTAGGCGATCGACGAGCTGGGGTGCCTGCTCGTCATAGAGTTCGCGCATCGCCTCGCTGGTCCAGCCGCGGCGGTGGTCGTGGTGCCGCTCCCAAAGCAAGTTCCAGCGCTCCAAATCTGCGGCCAGTTCGGGAGACACCTGGGGCCAGTCCCCGCGGGTGGTTCCGCCCTCATGCCACAGCGGCCAGTCGGCGTCGTAGTCGCTCATCAGCCGGACGGTCTGTGTCATGGGTCGAGTATGCGCACGCGCTGATGCACGATCCGCGGCTAATCGCCAACGGTGCGAGGTCAACATGCAGCGACCGGAGGCGGGGCGCAAACGGTTCCCGACGCACATAGGCGGCGGAAAGACGCGGCGAGGCTGAGCGGAACTTGAGGGGCGAAGTAGCTCGGAACTCGTCGCCGTGTGGAAGGGTCTCGACGTGACGTTTGCCTTAAGCCTGGTCAGCCAAAAGACGATCTGGCTCGTTGTTGACCGCCGCATCTCCTGGGACGCAGGGCCGCCGAAGGACATCGGTGTGAAGGCCATGACCGTTGAAGCGTCCGACGGAGTGGTGATGCTCGGATATGCCGGCCTAGGCCTGACCGCTGGTGGCACCCAACCATCGAGTTGGATGTGCAATGTGCTGCGAGGCCGCAACCTCTCGGTGGAGGGATGCCTGTTTGCGCTCGCGCACGAGATGCAGCAACACCTCCGGCCGCACGTTGCTAGCAGGTGGAACCAGATCGTCGCAGCGCCGGCAATCGTCGACGGCGAGTGCCGTTCGTACGTAATTGGGTTGAGCGACAACGGACGTGTGGCGTTTCAGCGGTTGCACGTGAGGGGCCTGGGCCGTCGAGATCGACTCGCAAGGGTTTCGCCTAGGGCGGTGTATACGGGCACCGGCGGAGGCTGGCTATCGAAGCAACGGTCCAGAAGAGTGATGCTGCGTGAGTTGTATTCGCTCGCCGGGAAGCACGACCTTGGGAAGGCGTCGCACTTTGTGGTAGCTGACCGCCTGGCCATTTTCAACTCACTCGCATCCGAGAAGGAGCCCGCCACCGTGGGTCCTACTTGCTATGTCCTTTGGCGGCGCATGTCAGACACGTCAGGCTGGGAACAGCAGAACTATCGCGGGACCGACCGCGTGCACGTAGGAGCGTTCACGTCGGTTCCCCACGTCAGCACTCATGGACACGAGGACCGTGGCTTCGACTTCCCGGGAATCGAATACGAGGGTGACGAGCCGCAGGACCGCCCCGACTTCCGGCTTCGGTGACTGCATCGGGCGCTGACTTGTGCACGGCGCTGCACACCCCTCTCAACGCGGATCTAGGTCGAGCCCGCTAACTGCACGGAGGGCGACTTGACCTGCCCCGAAGCGGAACGAGCGACTGAGAAGGCAGGTGAGTGCGGGTTTGCTAGGCGATCACGGGTAGAAGCCGGACCTACCCATCGCAGGATTGCCGGTGAAGTACTCAACCGTGCAATCGGCGTGGTCTATCACGGGCGGCGTCTGGTTCTCTAACACGATGGCCTGCCCGGGATGGTCACTGCTCAAGTAGGCGTAAAACGCCCGCGCCACGGACCCACTAAGGAGCTCGTCGTCGCCTTCAACCGATCTCGCAGCGACCTCCGAGGCATCGGGGCGGATGGAGTGTGGTCCGGCGGAATCTGCGTCACGGTATGTCAGGACCGGCGTGTCGAGTGCGACGAAACCGGGGTGGGGCAGACCGCGGCTAGTGCAAAACTCGCTCAGTGCCACACTGAAGCCAGCATGCAGGATTGAGCGCATCCCTTTGCCGCGATCTTCGCGTCTTCGTTGCTGCACCTTGATCTGCGGCGCGCCGTCGAAGTTGAAGACTGTCTCATTAGCGCCGGGGACCTCCCATTGGATTAGCAGATCGCGAAGCGCGCGCGAGAAGTCCTGCTGTGAGGCAAGGGTGATGCCGTGTGTGACCGGATCGACCGGCGTGGCCCGTTCTTGGGCGACATCCGCACGCAATTCCTCGAGCTCGTCGACTCTCGCCCATCGCTCGATCCAACGCTCGACCTGCGAATGACGTCCGATGAGCGCGTCGAGGTCGGACTGGACGGGTTGCAAGGTGCTGTCCACCTGGGCAAGTTCGACATCGACCGCTCGAGTCGCTTCATCGATCTCGTCAAGGAGGTCGCTTCGACGGTCCAACTCGGCCTGCACCGAGCCGAGCGTGAGGGTGAGGTCACCTCGGAGAGCCCGAGTTTTGGTGACCTCGGCGTCTACCGACTCCGCAAGTTGGACGGTCTCGTAGACGGCGTGCTCCCGCTGCTGGTGAGCCGCGTCGGCCCCGCAGAAAACGCATGCTGTGGTGTCGAAGTAGCCGAGCAGCGTGCCAGCCTCCTTGACTAGCGCCAGCCGTTCGAGATCGGCGGCGTACTGGGCGTCAAGCAAGGTAAACCGATCGACCAAGGTGCTGATCTCGCCAGTCTGTCGGACGCCCAGATGACGCTGTTCCTGGAGCCGGGTTCGCTCGTTCACCAGGAGGTCCCGGGCGACTAGCTGCGCGCCTATCGAACTCGAGGTCAGTCGGATCGCAGCGTTGACCCGCGCTAAGACGTCGAGGCACTCTTCCCGCTCGGGAGCCTCGACCATCTGTGAGCGCACTTGCTGAATCGCCCGGTCGAGTACCTCAACCTGACCTTGGTTGACCTGCCGGAAGGCGGCCGCGTCGTCGGCCTCGGTGAGGTCTGAGTCGTCCTCACCCTCCAACAGCAGCTTGAACGCAGAGCGCTCCGCAGTCCTAGAGGTCGGATTGCCGCTCTCGACTGGCGTAGAGCGCGACTGCATCCGCTCCTCGTCGACCAACACCAGGTGCGCGATGTTGCGCAGACTCATCGACTGGACCTGGTTCCGGACGTTCTTGCGCAGCTTGGCATCCGCAATCCCCAGCTCGTCGAGGAAAAAGTGGGAGATCGTGTCGGGGTTGTCCTTCTGGTGCTGGCCAAGCAGGTCGCGATCAGGGAGGCGACTGGGCAGGGTCCGCAGATCTTCATCGAACACCGAGACACGGCCGCCGCGTAGGTCCCGCGCCAGCGTGAGCACCTGACCGTCGTCCAGCTCCACGCCCAGCAGCATCAGCCGATAGCCCGCCGCCTCAGGCACCTCGCGCAGTTCGCGTCCCCCAAGCATGAAGTCCAAGGCATCGATTACGTAGGTCTTCCCAGTTTCGGAGGCTCCATAAATGACCGTGAGGCGCGGCGCGAACTCCACGCTGGCGGGTGGGAGGCTGTCGCCAACGGCGGTCAGGTGAATGAGCCTCATCGGAGCATCCCTTCCTCGTCAGTCGGCTCCCAGACGAACTCGGTTGCCCAGCCCTCGGAAACGGCACGGAGCCGGTCCCGAACCTGATCCGTGTTGAGGTCACCGAACTCGTCGACTGCCCACGTCACGACTTCTCCGAGTGCACCCAGAAGTGGCGAGTCGAGCAACCGAAGGAACGGCGCGGCTGCCTCGCCCGCGCGATAGGTCATACCCTCCGCCGTGGTCACCAAGTCCACCATGCCCGCTCGTGCCATCAGCTGGACGCCGTGGTCGAGGACTGTGCGCTTGAGGCCGAGCTCGCCGCTTCGGTTTGGGACTGCAGGCAGCACACTCGGCGGTCCCTCGAGGTCGGCGCTATGCAGGAGGCAGTAGTCAAGGAGAACGAGGCGGTCGAGGTCGAAAGTCCGCGGGAACGCCTCCGTCAGCACGACCAAGGTCCGCAGTCCCAGCTCAAGCGGACTATTCAGAGGCTGCATGACACCACCGCAACTTGTCCTCATTCGCGAGTTGGTGGCAGATGCCGGTGCGATCTCGGACGGCGAGAACCGGAAGCAGCCCGTTTGAGGTAATCGCCAAGCCCCGGGCCGCCTTCGTGATCTCGGCGAGTCGCTGCAGGCCGTCTACGTGGCCGAAGTCGTGCGTGTCGATTACTCCGTCGAATATGTCTTGCTGGAGAGCTGCGAAGGTGCCCTCCGGTACCGAGTCGCGGGCGAAGACACGGAGAGCCTCGGCGCTGTAGAACGCGACGCGCTGCCGCACGAAGTGGGCACCGACGTGCTCATGCTCGGTCGCCTCTGGTGCTGTGAAAGTCCCGCTGTGACGTTCGCTGTAGGCCTGCAGGAGCTGGGCGATATAGCGCTGTTCATCATACGTGGGGTCCGGTAAAGGCTCAGGCGGAGCCGGTCGGGTTGGCAACTCGACGCCGAACCTGGCCGAGTGCCACCGGGTACTGGCGTGTGCCTCCACGAGCTCGTGGAGCTCAACCGTCCCGAATACGCTGAAGTCGGCATCCGCAATGAGGGCCAGGGCCGCATCCAGCGAGTGCTGCCCGAGTTGCGGCGCGAGGGCGCTTCTGTCCTTCGTGAGCGCCTTAGTCAGCTCCGACTTAAGCTTCGTGGGCGAATGGATCACGCCTGCCAAGGTTGTGCCGACTCCGTGCGGGGCAGCGAACCTGTATTTCCGGGGCCAGGTGTAGTGGCGGGACAGGGTGCCGACTATGACCTTCACGATCTCCGGGTAGGCGTCGCTGGGCAGCAGCGCCCTCCCGTAGTGCTTGCACTGGTAGCAGTCCCATGGGCCGTCAAATCCAGCGGCGGTGACGAACCCCGCCACGTCAACGCCGTGGTCGTGTGCCCCACCGCTGCGCATGACCTGCTCGTAAGTCAGAGTCGTCGCCCACTCCAGCACGAATTCCTCCCACTGAACATCGTCGTAGAGCGAGATGCGCTTCTCGGGCGTCAGTGACAGGTGACTCGGCACCGGGGCCCATGCGTGCGTATCAAGAACCGTAGGGTGTTGGATCAGCGCCATGGACATTGCAGCGACGCCTGTCCCCTCATACGTCTGCTCGGTCACGGCACCTCCTCATGCGCTCCTCGCACAATGTCACAACGCTCCGACTAGACCAGTCGAAGCAAGACACTTTGGCTACGCATGGGTGGAGGTTCCGGCGGTTCGGGGCATCTGAGAGGTGCGGGGACACTAGGGCCTAGTACATCTCGAAGTTGTTGACCCGGTCTTCGAGATCGGCGAATCGGTCGACCATCTTCTCGAAGGCGTCGTCGCCGTCGTTCAGCGCGTCCTTAAACATCGCACGGTGCTCAGCGCCGAACGGGACCTGGATACCTGCCTCGATCCATTGGATCGCATACGCGAGCGGGCCGTTGCGGAGGAACTTATCGGTGGCGTCGAACACTTCGCACGCTTGCGGGAAGGTGGTCGGCGTGTCCGGAACGACGGTCGCTCGGATCGCGTCGGCACCTTGGGTCAGCCGAGCCGGCACGGCGCCGACGGGAGTGTGGATAAGCAGCGAACGGGCCTTCTTCCCGAAGCCTCCGTGCGCGTCGAGGTTGCGGAACTCTTCTGCGGCGACCCTGAGTCGGTCGAACGCTTCGCTGGACTCCGCAGTGATCGGGATGACGCGCTCCCACTTCAGGGGCCACGTGTCCCCGATGACCTGGGTGACGCTCGCCTGTTCCGGCTCCCAATCGGTGAATGGAAGCGCAAGCACCAACACGTGCTCGAGCCAGGAGAAGTACGCCGCCGCCATGGCAGTCAGGCAGTACCCGAGCTGGTTGCGGACCACCAACGGCATGAAGAGGTGGTCGCCCAACTTCCCGCCAGCGGCGAGGAATCCCAGACTCTCCATCTCTTTGAGCACAGTGTCGTCACCGTGCCCGTCGATGAACGCCTGAGCTTGCCAGCGAAAGTAGTCGTAGCCTCCGCGTAGCCGGGCGTGCTGATTGAGCACCGTGATGTTCGCGTTGTCGAGCTGTTCCTTGACGATCTTGGAGAACACGTGCTCGTCGAAGACTCGTCCTGCTCGTCCGAGTCGGGCTATGAAGTCCTCGACGAAGGCTTCGAGTCCCGGGTCATCCGTCAGGTCGTGTCGCGTCGCAGATGTCGCCTTCGGGATCCTCCGCCGGCTCATCATCCTGCGGAGGAGGGCATCGATCTCGTCCGTGTCGATTAGGGTCCGCTCGACCGCCGGGGCCTCGTGGGCTGACTCCGGGGTCATCCGCGGCCCGGGTTCGGCCGTGGTTGGCGTTGCGCCGGCTGACGCGTTGACGGCTTCGCCGCCGCCGCCAGCCTCGGTGCCGGTGCTGATGTCAGTGGAAGCGCTCGTATCGAGAAGGTTGTGGGTCCATCCAGTGACGTCAGCTTCGACCATGAACCGAAGGCCGTACTTGGTCGAGGCCAACGAGACGTTCCTGTCCCGGAACCGGCCGCCGAGGCGCCATGCTGTCTTGTCATCCCATCGTTGCGGGACAAAGCCCGCCCAGTGCAAGGCAGCACGTGCGAGCTCAGGCAGTGGGAACTGGTCCATTGGTACAGCAATTCGCATCTCGCCGTCGGTCCACGGGCGCTCAGGATCATCGGGCGCGAAGTCTGCCATGATCCGTTTGAGAAGCCCTGCCGTCTTCTCGTTAGGTTCTAGGGCGGCGAAGTCCATTTCCAAAGGGTAGTTGGCACAACGCCTAGACCGATGCGACCTTCCTTGCAGGGCCGGTCGGGGCGGCCGAGTCGCGCTGCCGCTCCTTCGCGAGAGCTTCCGTACACGCGTCGCGACCGTGCCGCCCGACCTTCGTCGGCTCGCTCGCGAGATTCACTGCCCGTGGTTTCGGTCGCCTGCGGTGGAAGGCGAGCCAAACCACCTGCGTCATAGTGGGTGGAATGGGACACGTTGCAGAGGGTGCCTGGGCGCCGAGTCGGTGCGCCCTGCCGGGGCGAGTGTCGTCACCTTCGGGCCGCATCGGGAGTTTAAACCAGTTGGGGCTTCTGTTGAATCACCCTTGACGGTCGAACACCAGTTCGCTTACCATAGAACCATGCTGCAACCCAACAACGTCCCACCCAGTGAGCGCGACGCCTGCGCCACTTTGGCCGCGTTGGAGCAGAATCTCACCGCCCGCCGACAGTGCGAGGTCGACGACCTCCAACTCGTCCTGCACTGGGCCGACCTCCACTCCGCAGGTGAACCCGACTTCCACCACCCCCGCCAACGCGGCCAAGCCCGCCTGATCGAATGCGCCGGCGACGGAGCCCCCGGCGTCTCCGACCTCGCCATGAGCGAACTCGGCATCGCCCGCAGCTGCCACACCCACGCCGCCCGATCCATCACCGCCGACGCCCTGGACCTGCGCCACCGACTCCCCCACGTCTTCTCCGTCTTGAAGGACCTCCGCGCCGAAGTCTGGGTCGGCCGCAAGATCGCCAAGATGACCCGCCACCTCGACCAAGACCTCGTCAGCCTCGTCGACCACGCCGTCGCCGAAGCCCTCATCGGACACTCCCCCGCCCGCGTCTTCGAAGTCTGCGAAGCGAAAATCATCGAAGCCGACCAAGCAGCCCACGCCACCCGCATCGAAGAGCAGTTGAAGAAACGGTTCGTCGGCCTCACCCGACCCAACTGCTACGGCATGCAATCCCTCATCGCCCGCAACCCCACCGGCGACACCGACGACCTCATGACCATCATCAACGACGTCGCCGACGCCCTCGCCCCCCGCATTGAATACGAGGGCTGCAGCCGCGACGAACTCCGCGCCGAAGCCCTCACCTGGCTCGCCCGCCCCGAAGACGTCCTCCAACTGCTCAACCCCACACAACCGGAAGACGAGGAACCTGAGCCCACGGGTTCAGCACCGGGCAGGGCGCGGGGCCGCAAACGCAAGCCCGCGATCGTCTACGTCCACCTTCATGAGGCTGCCCTCGAAGGCGGCGACCACGGCATCGCCCGCGTCGAAGAACTCGGACCCCACACCCTGGCCCAACTCCGACGACTCCTCGGCCACCGCGACGTCGCCATCAC
>NZ_BAAGQD010000005.1:0-1274 GCF_054783655.1 Nocardioides salsibiostraticola
GGGTGGATTCAAGCGGTCGGCGCAACACCGGGGTTGTTGTTGTGGTTGAAGAGTAGTTCTTGCAGGGCTTCGGCGGGGGTCTTGAAGCCGAGGGTTTTGCGGGGTCGGTTGTTGAGCTCGCGTGCGACGTTCTGAAGGATCCCGGGGCCGTGGAAGGACAGGTCGGTCCCTTTGGGGAAGTACTGACGCAGCAGACCGTTGGTGTTCTCGTTGGTGCCTCGTTGCCAGGGCGATGCCGGGTCGCAGAAGTAGATGTCCAGGTCGGTTGCTTCAGCGATCTTGAGGTGGTTGGCCATCTCGATTCCCTGGTCCCAGGTCAACGATTGACGCAAGAACAACGGGAGGTCGGCCATCGCTGTCGCCATGGCTTGCTCGACCGCGGCCGCACCGTGGGAGCCGGGACCGATATCGGGTAGGTGCAGCAGGATCAGAAACCGGGTGGTCCGCTCGACCAGGGTTCCGATCGCGGTCCGGTTCTCTTTGCCGGTGATCAGGTCGCCTTCCCAGTGACCTGGCACCGCACGGTCCGCGACCTCGGGGGGTCGGTCGCTGATGTTGACCATGCCCTTGATCCGGTCCCGACCCCGCCCGGCGCGTTCGGCCTGGCCCTGGGCCCGGGGTTTACGCAGTGTCCGCCCGGTGCGTAGCGACGCGGTGAGTTCGCGCCGCAGAGCTCCACGGCCCTGGACGTAGAGGGCCTGGTAGATCGTCTCGTGCGACACCCACATCTCCTCCTCATCAGGGAACTCGACCCGCGCCCGGCCAGCGATCTGCTCGGGGCTGTACTTCTCCTCGAGCCGGTCCTGGACCCATCGTCGCAGCCGCAGGTCGGTGGCGAGTTTCGCTGGCTTGGGACGACGTGCACGGGTGTCTGCGGCCTGCTGGGCGGTGCTGGCCCGGTACCCACCCCGGGCACTGGTGGTGTTGCGGGCCAACTCACGACTGATCGTCGAGGGCGAGCGACCCAGCTCCCTGGCGATCTGACGAACACCGGTCCCAGCGGCACGACGTACCGCGATTTCCTCGCGTTCAGCGAACGATAAACCACGCCCGCCCGGCTCGTTGATGATCGATGGGGTCACACCACCAGATCGTGCGAACAACCGCTGCGCGGTGGGTCGCGACACACCGCATACAGGGCCAGCTTCTACGACCGACATACCTCGCGCCACGTGCTGCCAGAACACTCGCTGAACCTCAACGCGCACCGGAGGACGGCCCACGTCAATCACCTCGATCAGATCAAGGTGTTGCGTTCACCGCCTGAACCCGCC
>NZ_BAAGQD010000006.1:0-338806 GCF_054783655.1 Nocardioides salsibiostraticola
ACGGTGGAGACGGCCGAACCGATCGACTCAAAGTCAGTCAACAGACGACAGGCGCAACTCGAGTCAGACCGCCCCCACCAAGCATCTCAAAGTCTCACTGGCGCAACTTGACGCCTGAAACGGCCTGAGTCGGCGCGTTTTTTCAAACTAGCGCCGACTCAGCGGGAGATGGGGGCGGCGACTGCGGTCGTGAGAGTCATCAGGTCGGCGGGGTCGAGACCGATGTCCAGGCCGCGCCGACCGCCGGAGACGTACACCGTCGGGTGGATCAGGGCGGAGGCGTCCACCACCGTCGGGTGGGGCCGCTTCTGGCCGAGCGGTGAGATGCCACCGGCGACGTAGCCGGTGGCCCGTTCGGCCGCCGTCACTTCAGCCATGGCGGCTCGGCTGCCACCGACGGTCCGGGCGAGTGCTTTCAGGTCCAGTCGGCCCGCCACGGGGACGACCGCCACGGTCAACCGGCCATCCACGGTGGCCATCAGGGTCTTGAACACCACAGCCGGATCCAGACCCAGAGCCGCGGCCGCTTCCAGGCCGAAGGACTCGGCCCGCGGATCGTGGGGGTACTCGTGCTGGGAGTACTCCACCCCTGCGGCGTCGAGAGCCCTCAACGCCGGTGTCCCCGTTGCCCGCTTCTTTCTCATCGACCGTGCTCCGCTGGACTCAGTTGGGAGACCAGCGGGTGCGGGCCACATCGGTGGCCGGCAGGGACGGGATGACGTTCATGGCCTTGAGCTCGGCGCGCAACAGCCGGGTGACCAGGCCGAGGCGTTCGCCGGCATCCTCGGCTTCGAGCAGGGACTGACGCTCACCCATCGGCAGCGGTGCGCAGGCGGCCAAGGTCCAGGAGAGGTACGTCGGATCCTGCGGCAGCGCGCCGTCGTACGGGTCGGAGTGAATCTCACTGAGCACCTGGCGGTACGCCGCGAAGGTGGCGGTGGCCATCTCCGAGATGTCGGGGGAGACCTGGGCGGTGGCGTCGGGATAGTCGGTGACGTGACCCACCGGGAACGACCCCGAGGTGTCGAGTTCGTCGAGGCGGATGCGATCGATGGCGACGGTCTCCAGGTGGAAGGTGCCATCGAGGTTCGCCTCCACGTCGGTGACCTGCATGCGGCATCCGACCCGGAACAGGGACTGCATGCCCAGGTGTTGGGTGCCATCGCCCACTTCGTACCCCTCGCGGATGGCCACGGTGCCGAAGTGACGCTCTGCCGGGTTCTCGATCCGCAGGAGGTGCCGCACCAGGGCGCGGTACCGGTCCTCGAACACGACCAACGGAACCGCCAGCCCGGGGAAGACCACGGAGTTGAGCGGAAACATCGGCAGGGTGGAGGACACACTCGAACACTAGTCACCCGACGTGGCTCGTCGTCCCACCGGCGCTCGCCGGTTCGGCGGCACGTGTCCCCCGCTCGTAGGATTGAGACATGATTCGACGGATCGATCTGCGCGGGGCGGCCCAGGCCGGCCCCATCGACTACCGCACCGCCGTACCCCGGGCCGAGATGGATGTCGACGCGGCCGTTCCGGCGGTCCAGGCCATCTGTGAAGCGGTCCGCACCCGCGGACTGGAGGCCATCGCGGAGTTCGCCGAGAAGTTCGACGGAGTCCGCGTCGAGGACCCCAACGACATCCAGGTCCCCGTGGCGGCCACGCACGCAGCCCTGGAGGCGCTGGACCCGAAGATCCGGGCCGGACTCGAGGAGTCGATCCGTCGACTGCGCCTGACCTGTGCCGCCGAGGTCGAGGCCGACGTCGTCACCGATCTGGGCCCCGGAGCCCGAGTGACCCACCGCAAGGTCCCCGTCGACCGGGTGGGCCTCTACGTCCCCGGCGGTCTCGCGCCGCTCGTGTCCAGTGTGCTGATGAACGTCGTGCCCGCCCAGGCGGCCGGCGTACCCTCCATCGCACTGGCCTCGCCGCCCCAGAAGGAGTCCTTCGGCGGTGCCGCCGCAGGTCTGCCCCACCCCACGATCCTGGCCGCCTGCGCGCTGCTGGGCGTCGATGAGGTGTACGCCGTCGGCGGGGCCCAGGCGATCGCGATGTTCGCCTACGGCGTCGGACCCTGCCGCAAGGTCGACCTGGTCACCGGACCGGGCAACATCTACACCGTCACCGCCAAGAGGCTCCTCAAGGGCATCGTGGGCATCGACTCCGAGGCCGGCCCCACCGAGATCGCCATCCTGGCCGACGACACCGCAGTGGCCTCCCACGTCGCGGCGGACCTGGTCAGCCAGGCCGAGCACGACCCGATCGCCGCGGCCGTCCTGGTGACACCCTCGGAGCAGTTGGCCGACGAGGTCGAGGTCGAGCTCGACAAGCAGGTCTTCGCGACCCGCCACACCGACCGCATCCAGACCGCCCTCGGTGGCGTTCAGTCGGCGATCGTCCTGGTCGACGACCTCGAGCAGGGTCTGGCCATCGTCAACGGCTACGCCGCAGAACACCTGGAGATCCAGACCAGGGATGCCTCTTCCTGGGCGGCCCGGGTGCGCAACGCCGGTGCGATCTTCGTCGGCGCCCACGCACCGGTCTCGCTGGGCGACTACTGCGCCGGGTCCAACCACGTCCTGCCCACCGGCGGATGCGCATGTCACTCCTCCGGCCTGTCGGTCCGTGCCTTCACCAAGTCCATCCACGTCGTGGACTACTCACGCGAGGCCCTGGCCGAGGTCGCCGAGCACGTCGTCACCCTGGCCGAGGCCGAGGACCTGCCCGGTCACGGTTCGGCGGTCCGCGTGCGCTTCGATCAGCCGGTCGAGGAGTCGTGACCTTCCCGCCGATGCGGGAGGAACTCCAGGGCATCGAGCCGTACGGCGCCCCGCAGCTCTCGGCCGAGCTGGCTCCGGTCCAACTCAACGTCAACGAGAACCCCTACCCGCCCTCGGCTGCGGTGATGGCCGACGTCGGCGCCGCGGTGGCTGCGGCCACCGGATCTCTCAACCGTTACCCCGACCGCGAGTTCGTGGCGCTACGAGCCGCGCTGGCCGACTACCTCGGCCACGGTGTCCGCCCCGAGCAGGTGTGGGCGGCCAACGGTTCCAACGAGGTCATGCTCCAGCTGTTGCAGGCCTTCGGCGGCCCCGGACGTACGGCGATCAGCTTCGCCCCGACGTACTCCATGTATCCCGAGTACGCCCGCGACACCCACACCACCTGGGTCGCCGGACGCCGCGAGAGCGACTTCTCCCTCGACCTGGACGCAGCCCGCGCCCTGGTGGAGGCCGAACGGCCCTCGGTCGTGCTGCTGCCCAGCCCGAACAACCCGACGGGTACGGCGCTGCCCCCCGAGGCGGTCGCGGCCCTGTGCCAGGCGGTGGGGGAGCAGGGGATCGTGGTGGTCGACGAGGCCTACGGCGAATTCCGCCGAGTGGGCACGCCCAGTGCGCTGGAGATGCTGCCCGAGCACCGCAACCTCGTGGTGACCCGGACGATGAGCAAGGCGTTCGCGCTGGCCGGCGCCCGCGTGGGGTACCTGGCCGCCGACCCGGCGATCTGCGACGCGATCCGCGTCGTCCGCCTGCCCTATCACCTCTCCGCGGTGACGCAGGCGGTCGCGCTGACGGCGCTGCAGTACGCCGACGAACTGCTCGGACAGGTCGACCGGCTCCGTGTCGAACGCGACGAGACGGTCGTCTGGCTGCGCGACCAGGGACTCGACGTCGCCGACAGTGACGCCAACTTCTGTTTGTTCGGGACCTTCGGGGACCGGCATGCTGTGTGGGAGGGTCTTCTCGCCAGAGGCGTCCTGGTCCGAGAGACTGGTCCCGAGGGCTGGCTGCGCGTCTCCATCGGCACCACGCAGGAGATGGACCGCTTCAAGGACGCCCTGACCGAACTAATCGCCCAGCCCAGAGAGGCATCCCGATGAGTAGAACCGCCCGCATCGAGCGGCAGACCAACGAGTCGAAGGTCCTGGTCGAGATCAACCTCGACGGCACCGGCCGCCACGACATCTCCACCGGTGTGGGGTTCTACGACCACATGCTCATCTCCTTGGCCCGCCACGCCCTGCTCGATCTCACCGTGCAGACCTCGGGCGACACCCACATCGATGCCCACCACACCGTGGAGGACACCGCCATCGTTCTGGGCCAGGCCCTGCGCGAAGCGCTCGGGGACAAGTCCGGGCTGCGTCGGTTCGGAGACGCCACGGTGCCCCTGGACGAGGCTCTGGTCCAGGCCGTCGTCGACGTGTCAGGACGTCCCTACTGTGTCCACACCGGTGAACCCGCCGGTCAGGAGTACGTCACGCTCGGCGGTGGCCCGGGCTCGGTCGGCTACCTCGGCTCCCTGACCCGTCACGTCTTCGAGACCCTCGCCTTCCACGCGCACCTCGCCCTGCACGTTCGTGTGCTCGCTGGCCGCGAACCGCACCACATCGTCGAGACGCAGTTCAAGGCAGTGGCGCGCGCTCTGCGCGACGCCATCGCCATCGATCCTCGCGAGACCGGCGTGCCCTCGACCAAGGGTTCCTTGTAGGACGTGAGCATGAAGTCAGTTGTCGTCCTCGACTACGGGTCGGGGAATCTGCGTTCCGTCGTGCGCTCACTGGAGCGTGCCGGCGTGACGGTCGAGTTGACCGCCGATCTCGGCACCGCTTTGGAGGCCGATGGGCTCGTGGTCCCCGGGGTCGGTGCGTATGCCGCCTGCATGGAGGGGCTCACCGCCGTCAAGGGTGAGCGCACCATCGGTCGCCGTCTCGCGGGCGGTCGGCCGGTCCTCGGCATCTGTGTCGGCATGCAGATCCTCTTCGAGGAGGGGGTCGAGCACGGAGTGACCACCGCCGGGTGTGCCGAGTGGCCCGGGCGGGTGACCCGACTCGAGTCGGACGTCGTCCCCCACATGGGATGGAACACCGTGCAGACCCCCAGCGAGACCCAGATGTTCGCTGGACTCGCTGACGAACGGTTCTACTTCGTGCACTCCTACGCGGCGCGTACCTGGGATCTGGTCACCCACGGGAAGACCCGTGAGCCGTTGGTGACCTGGACCGAGAACGGTGGGGACCGATTCGTCGCCGCCGTGGAGAACGGACCCCTGTGGGCCACACAGTTCCACCCCGAGAAGTCCGGCGACGCGGGCGCGGCCCTGCTGCGCAACTGGGTCGCGACGCTGTGATCTGCGTTGGTTCTGATGAGTCCTGATGAGTCCTGATGAGTAAGGAACGCGCTCGACTTCGCGCCGAACGCGAGCGCGAGGCCGACCTCAGACACGCCGCGCGAGAGGCGTCCGAGGCCCGCGCCCGGCGTACGACGCAGCGGCGGGAGCGCCTCACGGCTCCACTCACCCGACTGATGCCTGCCTCCACCTCCCGGCAGACCGGGGCCCTCGCGGAACGTCGCCGACGCCAGACCTCACTGGTCATCGCCCTGGTGATGGCAGCGATCGTCCTGGTCTACGCCTTCAGCGAGAGCTGGGGCCTCACCGCGATGGTCGCCATCGCCGGGGCGCTGGGCGCACCGGTGCTGCACACCTTGATGTTCCGACGTTGAACCGCACTAGTAAAGGAAACCGATGAGCGACTACCTCGAACTGCTGCCGGCAGTCGACATGGCCGACGGTCAGGCCGTCCAACTCGTCCAGGGCGTGGCCGGATCCGAGAAGCACTTCGGCGACCCGGTCGAGGCCGCGATGCGCTGGCAGGACGCCGGCGCCGAATGGATCCACCTCGTCGACCTCGACGCCGCCTTCGGCCGCGGACACAACCGCGAACTCCAGGCCCAGATCGTGGGGCGCCTCGACATCAACGTCGAGATGAGCGGCGGGATCCGCGACCAGGAGTCCCTCGAGGCCGCCATGGCCACGGGATGCCGACGGGTCAACATCGGCACCGCCGCGCTGGAGCAGCCCGAGTGGTGTGCCGCAGCGATCGCGGAGTACGGCGACCGGGTGGCCGTCGGGCTCGACGTACGCGGCCGCACCCTGGCCGCGCGTGGCTGGACCCGCGACGGCGGCGACCTCTACGAGGTGCTGAGCCGGTTGGACGGTGAGGGTTGTGCCCGCTACGTCGTCACCGACGTCAACAAGGACGGCATGCTCCAGGGCCCCAACCTCGACCTGCTCCGCGCGGTCTGCGCGGCGACCGACCGGCCCGTCGTGGCCTCCGGTGGCATCACCGAGTTGGCCGACCTCGAGGCCCTCCAGGGTCTGGTCGGGCAGGGCGTGGAGGGCGCCATCATCGGCACTGCGCTCTACGAGGGCCGGTTCACCCTGCCCGAGGCGTTGGCCCTGACACTCCCCCCGACCTCCCAGACCTCCCCGACCTCATGAGCCGTTCTAATTTGCTCATTCGGCGCGCCTGCCTGCGGGCCTCGCACTCGCCGTGTGGTCACGCGAGTTTGTGGTGCTCGTGTCCTCGGCAGGCGACCTCATGAGCCGTTCCAATTTGCTCATTCGGCGCGCCTGCCTGCGGGCCTCGCACTCGCCGTGTGGTCACGCGAGTTTGTGGTGCTCGTGTCCTCGGCAGGCGACCTCATGAGCCTGTCAATCCGGGTGATTCCCTGCCTCGACGTCGACGCCGGACGGGTCGTCAAGGGCATCAACTTCACCGAGTTGCGTGACGCCGGCGACCCGGTGGAACTGGCCCGTTTCTACGACGCGGAGGGCGCCGACGAGCTGACCTTCCTCGACATCTCCGCCTCTCACCAGGGGCGGGCCACGACCATGGAGATCGTCTCGAAGACGGCCGAAGAGGTCTTCATCCCGCTGACCGTGGGTGGGGGAGTGAAGTCGGTCGAGGACGTCGACCGGCTGTTGCGAGCAGGTGCGGACAAGATCGCGGTCAACACCGCCGCCATCCGCCGACCCGAGTTGGTCGCCGAGATCGCCGATCGGTTCGGCAACCAGGTGTTGGTCCTCTCGGTCGATGCCCGACGCGCTCCGGGAACGGACTCGGGGTGGGAGGTCACCACCCACGGCGGCCGGAAGTCGTCGGGTCTCGACGCCCTGGAGTGGACGGTCCGGGCTGCCGGACTCGGTGCGGGGGAGGTCCTGCTCAACGCCATGGACGCCGACGGCACCCAGGACGGATTCGACCTCGAACTCATCGCCGCCGTACGCCGCGAGGTGACGATCCCGGTCATCGCCTCGGGTGGGGCAGGTCGGCTGGAGCACTTCGCGCCCGCGGTGGACGTCGGTGCGGACGCCGTACTCGCGGCGACCGTGTTCCACTTCGGCACCCTGCGCGTCGGTGAGGTCAAGGACGCTCTGGCGTCCGCGGGTCACCCGGTGCGCTGAACCGATGACCCAGCAGGACACGGTGGAGGCGACCCCTCCGGTCGAACTCTCCGAGCAGGCGTCCGCCACCGGCAAGGGATCGACCAAGGCGGGGTTCGGCGTCTTGTGGGTAGCGATCAAGCGCGAGCCCCGGGTCTTCGCCCTCTCGACCGTGGGGAGTGTCCTCTTCGGCGCCCTGACCGTGGCCGACGCCTGGGTGCTCGGGTGGTCGACCGACAACGTCGTCCTCCCCGCGTTCCGCGACGGTGAGATCGACGGCAACCTGCTCTGGGCGATCCTCGGACTGTTCGTCGGGGTGGCGATCCTGCGTGCCGTGGGCATCGTGGCCCGCCGCCTCGGCGCCGGCATCATGCAGTACCGGATGCAGGCCCGCACCCGTCGAGCGGTGACCCGGCAGTACCTCGCCCTGCCGATGGAGTGGCACCAACGTCACCCCACCGGCCAGTTGCTGTCCACCGCGAACGCCGACGTCGAAGCCGCCTGGGGACCGATCGCACCGCTGCCGATGGCCGTGGGCACCGTGGCCATGATGGTGATCGCGGTCGCCCAGATGTTGGCGGCTGATCTGGTCCTGGCCGCTATCGGCCTCCTGATCTTCCCTGCCGTCATCGCCGCCAACGTCATCTACCAACGCAAGGCCCAGGGCTGGGCCACGATGGCTCAACGGTTGCGCGGCGAGGTCAGCGAGATCGCCCACGAGTCCTTCGACGGAGCGATGGTCGTCAAGACCCTCGGCCGCGAGCCCGAGGAGACCGCCCGGTTCACCGCCAAAGCCGAGGAACTGCGGGACGTCAACATCAAGGTGGGCCGCATCCGGGCCGCCTTCGACCCGGCGCTGGCCGCGCTACCGAGTTTCGGCGTACTCCTGGTGCTGGCCGTGGGTGTCCAACGGGTCCTCGACGGCAACGCCGACGCGGGCGACGTGGTCACCGTCGCCTACCTGCTGACCATCGTGTCCTTCCCGATCCGCTCCATCGGCTGGCTGCTCGGCGAGTTCCCTCGCAGCGTGGTCGGGTACTCACGCGTCCGCTCGGTCCTCGACGCCGACGGACAGATGGAGTACGGCGCGCACCCGGCTCCCACGACAAGGCAGCAGGACGGCGCCCGACTGGTGGTGGAACAACTGCACTACGGCTACACCCCCGACCAACCCCTGTTGACCGGACTCGACCTCACCCTGGAGCCCGGCCGCACGGTCGCCCTGGTGGGGGCGACCGCCTCGGGCAAGAGCACCCTGACCACGCTGCTGACCCGCCTGGTGGATCCCGACGCAGGCCGCATCACCCTGGACGGTGTCGACCTGCGCGACCTCGGCCCCGGCGCCCTGGCCCAGACGGTGGCGATCGTGCCGCAGACGGCCTTCCTCTTCGACGACACCATCCGCGACAACGTGACCCTCGGTACGCCGGCCAGCGACGACGACGTCTGGCGCGCGTTGCGCACCGCCCAGGCCGACACCTTCGTCGCGAACCTCCCCGACGGACTGGACACACGACTGGGGGAGCGGGGCACCTCGCTGTCCGGCGGACAACGTCAACGGATCTCCCTGGCCCGGGCCCTGGTCCGTCGGCCGCGGCTGCTGATCCTCGATGACGCCACCTCGGCGGTGGACCCCGAGGTGGAGGCCCGGATCCTGGCCGGTCTGCGCAGCAGCGCGCCGGGGGAAGCCGAGACCAGCCTGTTCGTGGTCGCCTACCGCAAGGCCACCATCGGCCTGGCCGACGAGGTCCTGCACCTGGCCGATGGGCGCATCGTCGACCGTGGATCCCACGCGGACCTGCTGAACCGCAGCCCCCGCTACGCCCGGCTCGTCAACGCCTACGAGGTGGACCAGTGAGCACCACGATGGAAACCGGGGAGGACTACAAGGCCTTCGAGACGATCCGACGTGGGCTGAAGTACTCACCTGAACTCACCGAGGGCCTCGCCGGAACGCTCGCGCTCGCCGTGTTGGCGTCGGTAGGGCAGATCATCGTGCCGATCGCGGTGCAGCAGACCCTCGACCGGGGATTGAACGGACCCGGTGGACCGGATGTCTCCTTCGTGACCCTGATGGGGGTCGCCGCCGGGCTGGGGGTCCTGATCACCAGCGTCGCGTCGTACCTGATGACGAGTCGGCTCTTCTCCACCGCCGAGCACGGGCTGGCCACCTTGCGCGTCAAGGCGTTCCGCCACGTGCACGACCTCCCGCTGCTGACCCAGAACTCCGAACGGCGAGGCGCGCTGGTCGCGCGGGTGACCAGCGACGTCGACCAGGTCAGCCAGTTCCTGGTGTTCGGGGGACTGATCTTCGTGATCAGCGTCGGGCAGGTCCTCATCGCCACCGTCGTGATGGTCTTCTACTCCTGGCAACTGGCCCTGGTGGTGTGGGTCTGTTTCGCGCCGCTGTTCTTGAGCCTGCGCTTCTTCCAGCGCAAGCTCTCCGCGGCGTACGGCGTGGTGCGCCGGCAGGTCGGCCTGATGCTCTCCGCCATCTCCGAGCCCGTGGTGGGCGCCGCGGTGGTCCGTTCGTACGCCGTGCAGGGGCGCACCCAGTCCCGGATCGACGAGGCCATCGATGCCCACCGGGTCGCAAGCACCCGAGCGCAGGGCTTCACCGCGGTCTCGTTCTCCCTCGGGGGGCTCTCCGCGGGGCTGGCCAACGCCGGGGTCCTGATCGTCGGGATCTGGCTCGGGTTCGCGGGCCGGATCAGTGCCGGTGAGGTCATCGCCTTCGCCTTCCTGGTGACCCTTTTCGTGGGGCCGGTGCAGCTGGGCACCCAGATCCTCACCGACGCCCAGAACGCCATCGCCGGCTGGCGTCGGGTGATCGGGATCCTGGAGACCCCGGCCGACCTGGTGGACCCGGGCGTCGACGGCACCCCGCTGCCCCGTGGGCCGATCGAGGTCGCCTTCCGCGACGTCGACTTCGCCTACCCGGGAGGACCGTTGGTTCTCCGATCGGTGTCGATGGGCATCGCTCCCGGACGTCGCGTGGCCATCGTGGGAGAGACCGGATCGGGCAAGTCGACCTTCGCCAAGCTCCTCACGCGGTTGATGGACCCCTCCGCCGGTGAGGTGCTGCTCGACGGCATCGACGTACGCCGGATCAGTGAGGCCTCCTTGCGTAGCGCCGTCGTACTCGTCCCCCAGGAGGGTTTCCTGTTCGACGACACCATCACCGCCAACGTGCGCTACGGGAAACTGGACGCCACCGAGGCGGAGATCCGGGCGAGCGCCGACGAGTTGGGTCTCAACGACTGGATCGCCGGGCTCCCGCGAGGCCTGGAGACGCAGGTCGGGCAACGCGGAGAGTCGCTCTCGGCAGGAGAACGACAGCTGGTGGCGCTGCTTCGCGCCCACCTCGCCGACCCCGACCTGCTGGTGCTCGACGAGGCCACCAGTGCGGTGGACCCGGCTCTGGAGACACGGATCGGGCGAGCCTTGGAGCGACTGATGTCCGGCCGGACCTCGGTCACCATCGCGCACCGGCTCTCGACAGCAGAGACCGCCGACGAGGTCGTGGTGGTCGATCAGGGGCGCATCGTGCAACGCGGCCACCACACCGAACTGGTGGCCCAGGCCGGCAGCGTGTACGCCGGCCTGCACGCCTCCTGGGAGTCCCAACAGGGCAGTGCAGGGAAGGGTGCGGGCACCCGACCGGGGATACTGGGCTCGTGACCTCCCTCGACCCCACGATCGCCGAACGCCTCAAGCGCACGCCGGACGGGCTGGTCCCGGCCGTGGTCCAGCAGCACGACACCGGGGAGGTGTTGATGCTCGCCTGGATGGACGACGAGGCCCTGGCGCGCACTCTGGACACGGGCCGGGCGACGTACTGGAGCCGTTCCCGGAACGAGTACTGGGTCAAGGGTGAGACCTCCGGACATCCCCAGTGGGTCAAGCACGTCCGACTCGACTGCGACGGCGACACCCTGCTCGTCCAGGTCGATCAGGTCGGCGTCGCGTGTCACACCGGCGCCCGGACCTGCTTCGACGACGGACTCCTCACATGACGGGGGATACTTCGCGACGCCGAACCTTCGGCCCGGTGATCCTGCTCGGACTCGCGTCGTCCGGTCTGCTGGCGATGGCCGGCAACCAGCCCTGGGCGGACGTCGGGTCGGTGGATCCGACGACCGAGGCCACCCTGGCGGTCACCGCCTCGGGAAGCGGCGAGGTGCCGCTGGCTCTCGCGCTGGGCCTGGTCGTCCTGGCCACCTGGGGGGTGGTGCTGGTGACCCGGCGTACGACGCGCCGTCTGGTCGCCGGTCTCGGGCTGATCGCTTCCCTCGGCGCGGTGGCCACCGTGGTGATCGGCCGGGGACAGGTCTCCACCGATCTGCGGGCTGCCCTCACCGAGGCAGGGGCCTCGGACTCGGCCACGGTGAACTTCACCGTGTGGTTCTGGATCGCCGGTGTCGCCGCCGTGGTCTGTGTCATCGCCACGCTGGGCGCTCTCCGCAACGTCGCCGCGTGGCCCGAGATGAGCTCCCGCTACGACGCCCCGACGTCCGCGCCGCTCCCCACCACCGACCCAGCCACCGGCGCCGGCGTCGATACAGAGCAACAGAATCTGGATCTGTGGAAGTCCATCGACGAGGGTCGCGACCCCACCGCCTGACCCGGAGCCCTAGACTTCAGTTCGATCCGAACACCGATTCATCAGGAGCACAGATGTCTGACAACCACGGCAACACCCCGGCGGCCTGGACCTTCGTGGTCTTGGGTCTGATCGGCTTCGTGGTCGGTGGGGTCGGCCTGATGTTGTCGCCCATCAACATGGTCATCTTCTGGGTCGGCGTGGCCGTCGTCATCGGCGCCGGCGTGGTGTTCGGGGTCATGGCCAAACTCGGCATGCACAGTTGACGTGACCCGATGAGTCTGGTCGAGGTGCTCCCCGCCCCGGGTGCGGTGCGTCCCTCGGCCGCCGACGCACCCGACCGTTGGCGCCGGATGGTGGACCCGGTCGGGACCATCGCCGGTCTCGGACTGGTGACGCTCGCGTTGCATCTGCGCGACCCCCACGCCTCCGGCAGTTGGGGGCTGTGTCCCTCGGCGATGCTGGGCTTCTGGTGCCCGGGCTGCGGTGGCCTGCGAGCGGTCAACGACCTGACCGACCTCCGATTCGTCGACGCCGTCTCCAGCAACCTCCTGCTGCTGGTGGCGATGCCGTTCGTGGTGCTGCTCCTCCTTCGATGGGCAACCGACCGATGGCGTGGCACCCGACGCCCCGCCCCGAGTCGGCATCGGATGCTCGTCGTGGCCTACACCCTGCTGCCGCTGGTCGCCGTGTTCACGGTGCTCCGCAACACCCCACTCCCGATCGGCACCTGGCTCGCCCCGTGACACCGCCCGTCGGGATGGCCGTGCCAGACTTCTAGATCAAAGGCTGTTCGCGAGACGTCTCCGTCCGGAACCGCACCCAACACCATCGTCAGACCATCTTCAGAAAGGCTGAGACCGTTGTCCGTGCTTGCCGAGATCATCGACGGCGTACGCCTCGATCTCGCTGCCCGTCAGACGAACCGCTCCGAGGCCGACCTGCGCGCCGCGTTGAGCGACGTCGCCCCGGCCCTCGACCCGATGCCGCACTTCCGCGGCGCCGGATCGAGCGTGATCGCCGAGGTGAAGCGCCGCAGCCCCAGCAAGGGAGGGCTCGCCGACATCCCCGACCCCGCAGACCTGGCCCGTCAGTACGCCGCCGGGGGAGCGGCCGCCATCAGCGTCCTGACCGAGGAGCGTCGCTTCGGTGGATCGCTCGCCGACCTCGTGGCGGTCCGTGCAGCGGTCCGCGTCCCGGTCCTGCGCAAGGACTTCATGGTCACCTCCTACCAGTTGCTGGAAGCACGCGTCGCCGGGGCCGATCTGGCTCTCCTCATCGTGGCTGCCCTCGACGACAACACCCTGCGACGCCTGTACGACGAGGCCCGGGAGCTGGGACTGACCGTCCTGGTGGAGGTCCACGACGAGCAGGAGACCGAACGCGCGGTAGCGCTGGGCAGCGAACTCATCGGTGTCAACGCGCGCAACCTCAAGACCCTCGAGATCGATCACGAGGTCTTCTCCCGGCTGGCCCCCCTCGTGCCGGACGACCGGGTGCTCGTGGCTGAATCCGGCATCAGCGGACCGGCTGATGTCGCCCGCTTCGTCGACCAGGGAGCACGTGCGGTGCTGGTCGGGGAGGCTCTCGTGAAGGACGGCGACCCGCAGTCCGCGGTGGCCGCGATGACGAACCTGCAAGGAGCGCGCCCGTGACCGTTCGAGGAACCTACGACGCGGACGAGCTGGGCTGGTTCGGCGACTTCGGCGGGCGGTTCATGCCCGAGGCGCTGATCAGGGCGCTCGAGGAGTTGACCGACGCCTGGACCGAGGCGATGGCGGACCCTGGGTTCCGCTTGGACTTCGACACCATCCTGCGCGAGTACGCCGGCATCCCGAGTCCTCTCTACGAGGCCCGGCGCCTCTCCGAGATCGTCGGGGCCCGGGTGCTGCTCAAGCGTGAGGATTTGAACCACACCGGAGCCCACAAGATCCGCAACGTGATGGGTCAGGCGCTGCTGACCAAGCGGATGGGCAAGACCCGGGTCATCGCCGAGACCGGCGCCGGTCAGCACGGAGTGGCCAGCGCGACGGCGGCGGCGTACTTCGGTCTGGACTGCACGGTCTACATGGGCGCCGTCGACACCCGACGCCAGTCTCTCAACGTCGGGCGGATGCAACTGCTCGGCAGCACCGTGATTCCCGTCGAATCCGGCAGCGCCACCCTGAAGGACGCCATCAACGAGGCCATGCGCGACTGGGTGGCCAGCGTGGACCACACGGCATACCTCTTCGGCACCGCGGCCGGACCGCACCCGTTCCCGAGCATGGTCCGGGACTTCGCCCGTGGGATCGGTGACGAGGCGCGAGCCCAGTGCCTGGAGAAGTACGGCGTGTTGCCCGACGCCGTCGCGGCCTGTGTCGGCGGTGGCTCCAACGCGATCGGGCTCTTCCAGGCCTTCCTGGAGGACGAGTCCGTCGAGATCCACGGCTTCGAGCCCGGCGGCGACGGGGTCCACACCTCGCGGCACGCGGCCACGATCCACGCCGGCGACAGCGGGGTTCTGCACGGAGCCAGGACGTTCGTGCTGCAGGACGAGGACGGCCAGACCATTGATTCACACTCGATCTCGGCCGGGCTGGACTACCCGGGAGTGGGCCCCCAGCACGCACACCTCGCGCGCACCGGGCGAGCCACCTACACACCGGTCACCGACTCCGAGGCGATGGATGCGATGTCGCTCCTGAGCCGCACCGAAGGCATCATCCCGGCCATCGAGTCGGCCCACGCGATCGCGGGGGCCCTCGAGGTCGCCCGGCGTCTGGGACAGGAGAAGGGGCCCGATGCGACCATGCTGATCAACCTCAGCGGACGCGGCGACAAGGACATGGAGACCGCCCTTTCCTGGTTCGGTCTGGGCGGCAGGGAGGTGCAGCGATGAGCGTTGCCCGTGCCTTCGCCACGTCCCGTCAGGAGGGCCGCGCCAGCCTGGTCGGCTACCTCCCGGCAGGTTTCCCCGACATCGCCGGGGGCCAGGCCGCGTTGCTGGCCATGGTCGAGGCGGGGTGTGATGTCATCGAGGTGGGCCTGCCCTACACCGACCCGGTGATGGACGGCCCCACCGTGCAGGCCGGTGCCCAGATGGCGCTCGAGGGAGGCACCCGCACCCGGGAGGTGCTCCGGACCGTCGAGGCCGTCGCCGCGACCGGGACACCCACGGTGGTGATGACCTACTGGAACCCCGTCGAGAAGTACGGCGTCGATCGCTTCGCTCGCGACCTGGCCAGCGCCGGGGGAGCGGGTCTCATCACCCCCGACATCACCCCAGACTTCGCGCCGGAGTGGATCGCCGCGGCCGACCGTGAGGATCTGGACAAGATCTTCCTCGTCTCACCCTCCTCGACCCAGGAGCGGATCGACATGACCACCGCCGCCTGCCGCGGCTTCGTGTACGCCACCGCGGTGATGGGTGTGACGGGCACCCGGACCGCGACCAGCGACCTCGCCGGGCCCCTGGTGGCCCGAACCCGGGAGGCCACCGATCTCCCGATCGGCGTCGGGTTGGGCATCAGCAACGGGGACCAGGCCGCTGAGGTTGCCGCCTACGCCGACGGTGTCATCGTCGGGTCCGCTTTCGTTCGCGTCCTGCTTGATCACCTCGATGATCGGGCCGCTGGCCTGCGCGCGCTCACGGCACTGACCGAGGACCTTGCGGACGGGGTGCGTCGTGGCTAGGCCCCGCATGGCTCTCGCGGGCCTGATCAGTGCGCTGGTGCTCACCACGGCCTGCACGGCGGACGCCTCCCAGGAACCGTTCACGGGCCGGGTCCTCGACAGCCCGCTGCCGGCACCCCAGACCGTGCTGGTCGACACCGACAACGAGCCCTACTCCCTGGCCACCGACACCGACAATCGACTCACCCTGGTCTTCTTCGGCTACAGCAACTGTCCCGACATCTGCCAGACCGTGATGGGGTCCCTGTCGACCGGACTCAACCGCCTCGATCCCGACGACCGCGACCAGGTCGACCTGGTCTTCGTGACCACGGACCCCTCGCGCGACACCCCTGAGGCGTTGCGCGACTACCTCGACCGTTTCGACGAGTCCGGCTCCTTCATCGGACTGACCGGCGACCTCGACGACATCGTGGCTGCCGGCAAGCCATTGGCCGCCTACGTCGACGAGGGGGAACGGCTTCCCTCCGGGGGCTATGACCTCGGTGGCCACACCTCCGCGGTCTACGCGATCGACGGGACCGACACCGCTCCGGTGGTCTGGCGCGACGACACCTCGCCGGCCCAGTACGCCGCCGACCTGACCACTCTGCTCGAGAAGGCCTGACCATGACTCTGACAATGACCGCGCTGCTGAGCAGCACCCTCCCGATGAGCATCCCCAGCCCTTCCCAGGGGGTGTGGAACCTCGGGCCGGTCCCGATCCGGGCCTATGCGCTGTGCATCATCGTCGGCATCATCGTGGCGGTCTGGATGGGCGAGAAGCGTTGGATCGCCCGCGGTGGCCGGGCCGGAGACATCCAGGACCTAGCGGTCTGGGGGATCCCCTTCGGCATCATCGGTGCGCGCCTCTATCACGTGGCCACGGACGCGGGGCTCTACTTCGACGGCCCCGGTGGTCGGTCACCTATCGAAGCCCTCTACGTGTGGCGGGGTGGTCTCGGTATCTGGGGTGGAGTCGCCCTGGGTGCGCTGGGCCTCTATCTCGGGGCGCGGCACAAGGGCATCAGGATCCTCCCTCTGCTCGACGCGATCGTCCCCGGCGTCCTGGTCGCCCAAGCGATCGGCCGGTTCGGGAACTACTTCAACCAAGAGCTCTACGGCCGCCCCACCGACCTGCCGTGGGGCTTGGAGATCGACCCGGTGAACTACCCCGGTGGGAACACGAGCGCCTTCCCGGAGGGCACCACCTTCCACCCCACGTTCCTCTACGAATCGCTGTGGGTTCTGGCTGCCTTCGTCCTGCTGATCTGGGCCGATCGCCGCTTCCGCCTCGGCGGCGGCCGGGTCGCGGCGCTCTACGTGATGACCTACACCGCCGGCCGCGGTTGGATCGAGTACCTCCGGATCGACACGGTCGAACTCAACGACGTGGCGGGCCTCCGGTTCAACGTCTGGGTCTCGATCCTGTTGTTCGTGGCAGCCGCGATCTACCTCGTGTTCAAGGGACGAGCCGGGGCGCCCCGCGAGACGAGCGTGTATCTCGACGGTCGCGAACCCGTCGAGGTCGACCCAGCAACCGACCCAGCAACCGAACCCACAACCGAGCCCACAACCGAGCCGACGGACCACGACAGCGCCCGCTGATCGGTCCCGTACTGCGCACCGGCCTTCCGGTGCTAAACTCGACCTTCCGCCGCGTGGGCCAGTGTTGTCCCTTGCGCCCAACAGTTGCGGTCTGCGGACCGCCGACGTCGACGGGAGAACCCGGTGTACCAGCACGCGTTCCCGCCGCCCCAAGGGCTATACGACTCCGAGCAAGAGCATGATGCTTGTGGCGTCGCCTTCGTGGCCACCCTGACCGGAGAGGCCAGCCACGACATCGTGGACAAGGCCCTCACCGCCCTACGCAACCTGGAGCACCGCGGTGCCGCCGGTGCCGAGCCCAACTCCGGGGACGGCGCCGGGATCCTGATGCAGGTGCCCGATGGGTTCCTGCGCGAGGTCGTCGACTTCGACCTCCCTCCCGCCAACGCCTACGCCGTGGGCACGGCCTTCCTGCCCGGCGACGACGAGCATGTCGAAGCGACCCGCGCCGCGATCGAGGCCATCGCCACCCAGGAGGGCCTGACCGTCCTGGGCTGGCGCGAGGTGCCGACCAACCCCGAGGTCCTGGGTTCGACGGCGCTCGGCGTGATGCCGACGTTCAGCCAACTCTTCGTCGCCGCCAGCGGCCAGCGACTGACCGGGATGGCGCTCGAGCGCGTCGCGTTCTGCCTGCGCAAGCGTGCCGAACTCGAGACCGACGTGTACTTCCCGTCGCTCTCCCCACGCACCATCGCCTACAAGGGCATGCTCACCACCGACCAGCTCGACGAGTTCTACCCCGACCTGGTCGACCCACGCATCGCTTCGGCGTTGGCGGTCGTCCACTCGCGGTTCTCCACGAACACCTTCCCCAGCTGGCCCCTGTCGCACCCGTTCCGCTTCATCGCGCACAACGGGGAGATCAACACCGTCAAGGGCAACCGGAACTGGATGCGCGCCCGTGAGGCGCTCCTCGAGTCCGACCTGATCCCCGGTGACCTGAACCGGCTCTACCCCATCTGCACCCCTGGAGCCTCCGACTCCGCGTCGTTCGACGAGGTCCTGGAACTGCTGCACGTCGGCGGACGTTCGCTGCCGCACTCGGTGCTGATGATGATCCCCGAGGCGTGGGAGAACCACGCCGAGATGGACGCCGCTCGTCGCGACTTCTACTCCTTCCACTCCGCCCTGATGGAGCCCTGGGACGGACCGGCGTGTGTCGTGTTCACCGACGGCTCGCAGATCGGCGCCGTGCTGGACCGCAACGGTCTGCGCCCCTCGCGCTACTGGGTCACCGACGACGGTCTGGTCGTCCTGGCCTCCGAGGTCGGCGTGCTGGACCTCGATCCCGCAAGCATCGTGCGGAAGGGCCGCCTGCAGCCCGGCCGCATGTTCCTCGTCGACACCGACGAGCACCGGATCATCGAGGACGAGGAGATCAAGTCCGATCTGGCCGCCGAGGAAAAATACGGCGAGTGGATGCACGCCGGCCTGATCCACCTCAACGACATCCCCGACCGGGAACACATCGTGCACACGCACGCCTCGGTCACGCGGCGTCAGCAGATCTTCGGCTACACCTACGAGGAACTGCGCGTCCTGCTGACCCCGATGGCCAACACCGGGGGAGAAGCCCTCGGATCGATGGGCACCGACAGTCCGATCGCGGCCCTCAGCGACAAGCCGCGGCTGCTGTTCGACTACTTCGCGCAACTGTTCGCCCAGGTCACCAATCCTCCGCTGGACGCGATCCGGGAGGAACTGGTCACCTCGCTGAACGGCACCATCGGCCCGGAGGCCAACCTGCTGGACCCGACCCCGGCCTCGTGCCGACAGGTCGTCCTGCCCTTCCCGGTCATCTCCAACGACGACCTGGCCAAGATCCGACACATCAACCGTGACGGGGACATGCCGGGCTTCATCACTCACGTCTCTCGTGGGCTGTACGACGTCGAGGGTGGCGGCGACGCCATGGCGACCCGGATCGATGAGATCTGCCGCGAGGTCAGTGCGGCCATCGCCGACGGCGCCCGCATCATCGTGCTCTCCGATCGGCACTCCACCGCCGAGCTGGCGCCGATCCCCTCCTTGCTGCTCACCGGTGCGGTGCACCACCACCTGGTGCGCGAGAAGACCCGCACCCAGGTCGGTCTGTTGGTCGAGGCCGGAGACGTCCGTGAGGTGCACCACGTCGCCCTGCTCGTCGGCTACGGCGCTGCCGCAGTCAACCCCTACCTGGCCATGGAGTCGGTGGAGGACCTCGCTCGCGAGGGCCACTACGTCAAGGTCGAGCAGGAGCAGGCGGTCGCCAACCTGGTCAAGGCGCTCGGCAAGGGCGTGCTGAAGGTGATGTCCAAGATGGGCGTCTCCACCGTTGCCTCCTACACCGGGGCACAGATCTTCGAGATCGTCGGGCTGTCCCAGTCGGTCGTGGACCAGTACTTCACCGGGACCACCAGCAAGCTCGGTGGCATCGAACTCGATGTGATCGCCGAGGAGGTGTCGCGGCGTCACGCCAAGGCGTACCCCCGCGGCGGCATCCTGCCGGCGCACCGTGAGCTCGAGGTCGGCGGCGAGTACCAATGGCGTCGCGATGGCGAGCCTCACCTGTTCGATCCCGAGACGGTCTTCCGCTTGCAGCACTCGACCCGTTCCGGTCGGTATGACGTGTTCAAGCAGTACACCGCCGCGGTGGACGATCAGTCGGCCCGATTGATGACGCTGCGCGGGCTCTTCAGGTTCAAGGACGCGGAGCAGAGTGGTCGCACCTCGATCCCGATCGAGGAGGTCGAGCCGATCAGCGAGATCGTCAAGCGCTTCGCGACCGGTGCCATGTCCTACGGCTCCATCAGCCAGGAGGCCCACGAGACCCTGGCGATCGCGATGAACCGACTCGGCGGCAAGTCGAACACCGGCGAGGGCGGCGAGGACGCGGACCGTCTCTACGACCCCGAGCGGCGCAGTGCGATCAAGCAGGTCGCCTCGGGCCGGTTCGGTGTCACCTCGGAGTACCTCACGAACGCCGACGACATCCAGATCAAGATGGCTCAGGGCGCCAAGCCGGGCGAGGGCGGTCAACTGCCCGGCAACAAGGTCTACCCCTGGGTCGCCAAGACCCGATACTCCACTCCGGGCGTGGGGCTGATCAGCCCGCCGCCGCACCACGACATCTACTCGATCGAGGATCTAGCCCAACTGATCCACGACCTGAAGAACGCCAACCCGGCGGCTCGGATCCACGTCAAGTTGGTCTCCGAGGTGGGGGTAGGCACCGTGGCGACCGGAGTCTCCAAGGCCCACGCCGATGTGGTCCTGGTCTCCGGGCATGACGGAGGCACGGGCGCTTCGCCGTTGACCTCCCTCAAGCACGCGGGCGGACCCTGGGAGCTCGGCCTGGCCGAGACCCAGCAGACGTTGCTTCTCAACGGTCTGCGGGACCGGATCGTCGTGCAGACCGACGGACAGCTCAAGACCGGTCGGGACGTGCTGATCGCGGCCCTGCTCGGGGCGGAGGAGTACTGCTTCGCCACGGCCCCGTTGGTGGTCTCCGGGTGCATCCTGATGCGCGTGTGTCACCTCGACACCTGCCCGGTCGGTGTCGCCACCCAGAACCCGGTCCTTCGCGAACGCTTCACCGGCAAGGCCGAGTACGTCGTGAACTTCTTCGAGTTCATCGCCGAGGAGGTTCGCGAACTGCTCGCCGAACTCGGCTTCCGCACCATCGACGAGGCGATCGGCCAGGTCGAAAGCCTCGATGTCGCAGAGGCGGTGAACCACTGGAAGGCGTCCGGGATGGATCTGACCCCGATCCTGCACTCGCCGGACAAGGGCAAGTTCCCCGACCAGGACCTGCGGTGCACCAAGACCCAGGACCACGGGCTCGAGAAGTCCCTGGACGTCACCGAACTCCTGCCGCTGGCACAACCGGCGCTGGACTCCGGTGAGCCCGTGCGGGCGCAGGTCGCGATCCGCAACGTTCACCGCACCGTCGGCACCATCCTGGGCCACGAGGTCACCAAGAAGTATGGCGGAGAGGGACTCCCCGAGGGGACGATCGATGTGACCTTCCTCGGCTCGGCCGGCCAGTCGTTCGGCGCCTTCATCCCCCGCGGCATGACGCTGCGGCTGGAGGGCGACGCCAACGACTACGTGGGCAAGGGTCTGTCCGGCGGTCGCATCGTGGTGCGTCCCGACCGGGCGGCCACCTTCAAGGCCGACGAGCAGATCATCGCCGGCAACGTGATCGCCTACGGCGCCACCGCTGGTCAGATCTTCGTGCGCGGCGGCGTCGGTGAACGGTGCTGCGTGCGCAACTCCGGGGCCTGGGTCGTGACCGAGGGCGTGGGTGACCACGGCTGCGAGTACATGACCGGTGGCCGCGTCGCGGTCCTCGGACCCACCGGACGCAACTTCGCTGCCGGCATGTCCGGAGGTGTCGCGTGGGTCCTGGACCTGCTGGACATTCGCGTCAACAAGGAACTCGTCGAACTCGGCCCGGTCACGGGTGAGGCCGCCGAGGAACTCGAGAAGATGGTGCGCGGACACGCCGAAGAGACCGGTTCGGAGGTCGCCACCGCCCTCCTGGAGGACTGGGAGACGTCGCTGACCCGCTTCACCGAGGTCATGCCGCGCGACTACCGGATCGTCCTGGAGGCCAAGGCGAAGGCCGAGGCCGACGGACTCGACGAGAACGCCACCGCCCACGCGATGATGGAGGCTCTGCATGGCTGACCCGAAGGGATTCCTCAAGAACGGACGCGAGGTGGCCACGCGCCGCCCCGTCGAGGAGCGAATCCACGACTGGAACGAGGTCTACCCCGAGAGTGCGGGGCGGGCTCTGCTGCCGATCATCACCGAGCAGGCCGGCCGCTGCATGGACTGCGGGATCCCGTTCTGTCACCAGGGCTGCCCGCTCGGGAACCTGATTCCCGAGTGGAACGACCTGATCTGGCGCGACGACTGGGAGGCGGCGATCGAGCGGTTGCACGCCACCAACAACTTCCCGGAGTTCACCGGTCGGTTGTGCCCGGCCCCGTGTGAGACGTCTTGTGTCCTGGGCATCAACCAGGACCCGGTCACCATCAAGAACGTCGAGGTCTCGATCATCGACCGGGCTTGGGAGCGCGGATATGTCCGTCCCCAGCCGCCCGAGTGGCTCTCTGGCAAGACCGTGGCCGTCATCGGCTCCGGTCCGGCCGGACTGGCCGCGGCCCAGCAGTTGACGCGCGCGGGTCACACGGTCGCGGTCTACGAGCGTGCCGACAAGGTCGGGGGACTGCTGCGCTACGGCATCCCCGAGTTCAAGATGGAGAAGAAGCAGCTCGATCGCCGCATCGACCAGATGAAGCGTGAGGGCACCGTCTTCCGGGCCGGTGTCGACGTGGGCTCGGATCTCGGGGCCGACAAGCTCCGGGATCGGTACGACGCCATCGTGCTCGCCATGGGCGCCACCGCAGCTCGTGACCTCGATGTGCCCGGCCGTCAGTTGGGTGGGATCCACCAGGCGATGGAGTTCCTTCCCCAGGCCAACCGCACCGCGCTCGGTGAGGAGGTCGAGGACCAGATCACCGCGACCGGGAAGAACGTGGTGATCATCGGTGGCGGTGACACCGGGGCCGACTGCCTCGGTACGTCCACCCGTCAGGGCGCAGCGTCGATCACGCAGCTCGAGATCATGCCGGAGCCACCGGAGACGCGCCCGAGCGGCCAGCCGTGGCCGACGTACCCGATGACCTTCCGGGTCTCCTCGGCCCATGAGGAGGCAGGGGAGCGGGTGTACGCCGTGTCCACCAAGGAGTTCCTCGGCGACGAGGCCGGTCAGGTCCGAGCCCTACATCTGGTGGAGGTCGTCTTCGAGGGCGGCAAGCTCACCGAGATCGAGGGCTCCGAGCGGGAGATCCCGGCCGAGCTGGTCCTGTTCGCCATGGGGTTCGTCGGTCCAGAGAACGAAGGCGCCGACGGCCCGGGGCTGATCGGCCAGTTGGAGGTCGACCTCGATGAGCGCGGGAACGTGGCACGCGACCTGTCCTACATGACCTCCACCGAAGGTGTCTTCTCGGCGGGCGATGTGGGGCGTGGCCAGTCACTGATCGTCTGGGCGATCGCCGAGGGACGAGCGGCCGCTTCGGCTGTCGACACGTTCCTCACGGGCTCCACAGCGCTTCCCTCGCCGGTCAAGCCCACCGATCGACCCGTCGTCGTCTGAAACACCTCGTTGGTTGCCCGGCCCCTTGTATCGATCCAACTCCTATCCACTAGGTTGATCCCGTGCGAAGAGCGAAGATTGTGTGCACCCTGGGGCCGGCAACCAACTCGGATCAGCGCATCCGTGAACTGGTCGACGCCGGGATGAATGTGGCCCGGCTCAACATGAGCCACGGGGCCCACGAGGACCACCGTCAGTCCTACGAACGGGTCCGGGCCGCGGCCGCCGAGACGGGGAACGGCGTCGGGATCTTCGCTGACCTCCAAGGTCCCAAGATCCGCCTGGAGCGCTTCGAGAAGGGGCCGGTCCGCTTGGCCTCGGGCCAGCAGTGGACGATCACCACCCGCGAGGTGCCGGGCGACGACGAGATCGCGGGGACCACCTACAAGGGACTTCCCGGTGACGTCGCCGCGGGCGATCCCATCCTGATCGACGACGGGAAAATCCGTCTACGGGTCACCGCCGTCGGCGACACAGATGTGACGACCGAAGTGATGGTCGGCGGCATGGTGAGCGACAACAAGGGCATCAACCTGCCTGGGGTCGCGGTCTCCGTGCCGGCGCTTTCCGACAAGGACGAGGCCGACCTGCGCTTCGCCTTGAGCCTGGGCGTCGACTTCATCGCGTTGAGCTTCGTCCGCAACGCGGCCGACGCCGAGGATGTGCGGGCGATCATGCGTGAGGTCGGCACCCTGGTCCCGGTGATCGCCAAGATCGAGAAGCCGCAAGCCATCGACAACCTGGCCGAGATCATCGAAGCCTTCGACGGTTTCATGGTCGCCCGAGGCGACCTGGGCGTCGAATGTCCCCTCGAGGAGGTGCCGTTCCTGCAGAAGAAGGTCGTGGAGGCGGCCCGGATCAACGCCAAGCCGGTGATCGTGGCCACCCAGATGCTGGAGTCCATGATCACCAGCCCGTCCCCGACCCGTGCCGAGGCCAGTGATGTGGCCAACGCGGTGTTGGACGGTGCCGATGCGGTGATGCTGTCGGGAGAGACCAGCGTGGGGGAGCACCCGATCCTCACGGTCGAGACCATGGCCCGCATCATCGTGGCGACCGAGGAACACGCCTTGGAGCAGCACTCACTGGGCAGCTTCGGCGCCATCAACTGGGAGCCTCGGACCCGCGGCGGCGTGATCGCCAAGGCCGCGGAGGAGGTTGCCTCCCGGATGAGCGCGAAGTACGTCGTCGCCTTCACCCAGAGTGGGGACTCCGCGAAACGCCTGGCCCGGATGCGTAGTCACATCCCGGTGTTGGCGTTCACCCCGGAGTGGCAGGTCCGGTCCCAGTTGTCCCTGACCTGGGGCGTAGAGACCTTCCAGGCGTCCATGGTGGAACACACCGACGAGATGGTGCGACAGGTCGATGAACAACTCCTGCGCATCGGCCGCGTCCAGGTGGGCGACCTGGTCGTGATCGTGGCGGGCAGCCCTCCGGGGATCCCGGGGAGCACCAACGCCCTACGCATCCACCGGATGGGCGACGCGATCAACGAAGCAGCCCCCGCCTACCGCCAGTAGGTCCGAGACCGCCGGGGTCAAGACTTCAACCCGATCAGAGAATCGAGCCGGGCCACGTCCGCTCGTCTCGACACACTGATGGTCTTGCGGTTCGAGGGCCGCCAAGCGATCTCGACGAGATCCAGCGCCCAGCAGCACAGTTCGCGAATGTCAGCGGACTCGTTGACGAACTGCCACCGCGGATAGTCATAACGCTTCTTCTTGCCGGCCACCATCCGGGTGGCCCAGTTCTTCACCCGACACCCGTCGGAGTGGAACAGGCCACGAAGGAACGCGGCGGAGTGGTCCTCGACGATGGTGCGCTGCCAGGGCTCGAGCACGATCGGTCGCAGGTGTTTGCGCCCCGGACCGTGCTGAGGGAACAAGCAGGGCCGGTGCTGCCAGTTGCTTTGAACCACGGTGCACCCCGGCGCGCGCACGTGAACGACTCCTGCGGTTGGACGAACACGCGAAATGACGACGGAAACATCGTCGACGACGCCCGGGTGCACCGCATCGCAGGAGATGCGCAACGCGTAGTAGCGCTTCGCCGCCGACAGGCAACCATCGCCGAGGTAGAAACCCCGCAGGGCTGCGTAGCTCGGCGTATCGAGAACGACCGATGGGTCACATCGCGGACACCCGGAGGGACGGGACGGTGTCGGGTGATCCCGCCACTGTTTGATGGCGGCTCGGCTGATGGCCAACTCCCGGCTCACCTGCGAGATGGTGGCGCCGGAAGCGAGCAACCGAAGGGCTTGCTCACGCGTCGCGGTCGAGTACATGAGGTGATTCTCGACGTCACCACCGACATGGTTCCGCAGTGCCCCGGGTGGGATTCGAACCCACACTGGACGGTGTTTGAGACCGCATTCTCTGCCGGTTGGAATACCGGGGCCAGATCGGTGGAAACGATAGCCGATACAGATCCGTGGTCGATGGGCAGAGTAGGTCGTGTCGCTACTAGGCTGACCTGGTGAGCCATTCCCAGCCCGAGCAACCCGAGTCGCAACCACGCACCGTGGTCATCGCCGAGGACGAGGCGTTGATCCGGATGGACCTCGCCGAGATGTTGGCCGAGGAGGGTTTCTCCGTGGTGGGACAGGCCGGGGACGGCGCCCGTGCGGTCGAGCTGGCCAAGGAGCATCGTCCGGACCTGGTGATCCTCGACGTCAAGATGCCCATTCTGGACGGGATCGCTGCGGCCGAACAGATCGCGGCCTTGCGGATCGCGCCGGTCGTCATCCTCACCGCTTTCTCCCAGCGCGAGCTGGTGGAGCGGGCGCGCGACGCGGGCGCGATGGCCTACCTGGTCAAACCCTTCTCCCAGACTGACCTGGTGCCGGCCATCGAGATGGCCGTGAGTCGCTTCGCTGAGATGACGCTCCTCGAGCGTGAGGTCGCGGACCTCAACGAGCGGTTGGCCACCCGGATGGCGGTCGATCGGGCCAAGGGGATCCTGCAGGAGCAACTGAAGCTCTCGGAGCCCGATGCGTTCCGGTGGATCCAGAAGACGGCGATGGATCTGCGGCTTTCCATGCGCCAGGTGGCCGACGGCGTGATCACCCACGGTCCCGGGGTCGTGGAAGGTTCCTGAGGGCACCGATAGCAGAACGTCCGGAAGTCTGTCGCGGAGTCGAGGTCACGATCGCCTTACGGCTGCGACACAGCACCGACACGACGACGACACGAGAACAATTCCCGGTCCAGACACTGCCCGAATGGCGGACAAGCCCCTTAGAGTGATCCGCAGCGTTCGCCCGGGACGCTGTGGAGGAGGCACCACGTTGTTATCTGGTCATCCGGTACGCCGGCGACAGTCAGGCCGGTGGGGCACAGCCGCACTGCTGCCGATCATGTTGTTGATCCCCCTCTTGCTGGCGGCGCTGGCGTCGCCCGCATCGGCAGCCACCCTGTGCTCGCCGAAGGTCGGTGAGACCGGTTGTGTCAGCGGTACCGTCGGTTCTCGTGCGAACCCGGTCGAGGGCGCGGTCGTCGTTCTCGTGGCCCCGGACGGCACCGAGCAGAGCGAGACCACTGAGGCTGACGGCAAGTTCGCCTTCGAGGTCACCGAGAAGGGTGACTACTTCCTGACCCTCGACGAGGAGAGCCTCGGCGGCGAGCTCGAGTTGCTCCCGCCCCCGGCGCAGTTCGCCGGGCCCGACGGCTCGGTGAAGGCCACGGTCAAGCTGGGTCAGCTGACGGTGCCTGCCCTCAACGTTCGTCCGGTCGGCTTCAACAACGACGCGATCAGCAAGAGCGACCAACTTCTCAACGGCACGGTCAACGGACTGCGTCTCGGGCTGCTGTTAGCGCTTGCTTCGGTCGGGCTGTCCCTGATCTACGGAACCACCGGGCTGTCGAACTTCGCCCACGCCGAGCAGGTCACCTTGGGCGGCATGGTCGCCTACGGCCTGGTCAGCACCCAGGTCCTCGGACTGAACCTGTGGCTCGGAGTCGTGCTGACCGTGGTCATCACGGCATTGTCGGGCCTTCTGCAGGACGTGGTCCTGTGGAAGCCCCTCCGCAAACGGGGGTTCGGCCTGACCCAACTGCTGATCGTCACGATCGGTATGTCCCTGGCCTTGCAGTACACCTTCCAGTACGTCGTCGGCGCCGGGCAGGTGAAGGTCACCCTGGAGCAGTACGGCGTGCGCAACTGGGGGCCGGTGACCATCACCAACATGTCGTTGATCGCCATGGGCGTGGCGTTGGTGGCCATCCTGGTCGTCGGTTACGTGCTGGTCTTCACCCGAGTCGGTCAGGCCACGCGAGCCGTGAGTGACAATCCCGCGCTCGCCTCCGCCTCGGGAATCGACGTCGACCGCATCATCCGCTACGTCTGGATCGCGAGCGCCGGGCTGGCTGGTCTTTCCGGGGTCTTCTACGCACTGGCCATCAGTAACGGGATCAGGTGGGACACCGGGATGCAGATCCTGTTGCTTCTCTTCGCCGCCGTCACCCTCGGTGGTCTCGGGACCGCCTTCGGCGCCCTGGTCGGCTCGATCGTCATCGGGTTGATCGTTGAGTTGTCGGGGCCGCTGGGCGCCCCCGGTGACCTCAAGTACGCCGTCGCACTCGGCATTCTCATCGTGCTGCTCATGTTCCGGCCCCAGGGCCTACTGGGCAAAACCTCCCGGGTCGGTTGAGAGGAATAGACATGGACACCATTCTGAGCATTCTCAACCAGTCGATTCGTGAGGCGGCCGCCCCAGGCACCGCCGGGGTGATCATCGCGATGATCGGACTGAACATCCACTTCGGCTTCACCGGCCTGCTCAACTTCGGCCAGGCCGGCTTCATGTTGCTGGGGGCCTACGGCTTCGCCGTCTCCATCTTCCGCTTCGATCTCCCGCTGGTCCTCGCCGTCCTGGTGGCCCTCGGTTGCGCGCTTCTCTTCGCCCTCATCCTGGGAGCTCCCACCCTGAAGCTGCGGGGGGACTATCTGGCGATCGTGACGATCTCCGCGGCGGAGATCGTCAGATTCACCGGTCGACTCACCAACCTGAAGGAGTACACCGGCGGGGCACTGGGTCTGCGGGTCAATCAGTTCAACTCGCCCTTCCAGGACCTTTCCTTCCTGCCCACCACCCGGTTCACCCTGATGCCGTACAACTACACGAACGTGGGTGGCGGGGCGACCCTCGTCCGGTCGATCGGCCTGCTGGTGTTCATCGCCCTTGTCGTCGCCGTGGTCATGCTGGTGCGAGCCTCGGCTCGCACGGCCGGTCCCGCCGGGTCGGCGGGCGAAGTGGCGCTGCTGCCCATCACCGCGGTCACTGCGGTGCTGATGGCGGTGCTGGCCCTTGTCACCTCCGAGTCGGGCAGTTGGACAGTCTTCCTGCTGCTGCTCGCCGCGGCGGCCGTGGCAGCCTTCGTGTTTGCCCTGCGCCGTGTCCTGGCCGCCAAGACCTCGGCAGCCGTCGTGGGACCCGTGCTCGGTGCGGTGATCCTCTCGGCCGTGGCCTTCTGCGTCCTGTTCTTCGTCTTCCCGCTCGGCTACTCCACCAACAACGCCAACGGTTGGTGGCTGCGCCTGGTGGCCTGGAGCCTGGTGGCGGTCAGCACGATCATCGTGGCGCTCCTCGTGCGCAGCCCTTGGGGTCGACTCCTGCGGGGTGTCCGCGAGGACGAGGACGCGATCCGCAGCCTCGGGAAGAACGTGTTCGCCATCAAGATGCAGTCGCTGATCATCGGTGGACTCTTCGGAGCCGTCGGCGGCATCATCTTCGTGCTGCAGAACTCGGTGCAGGCCGACGGGCTGGGTCGCCAGATCACGTTCTTCGCCTACACCGCGCTGCTCCTCGGTGGAGCGGCCACGATCTTCGGGCCGGTTCTCGGCGGTATCATCTTCTTCGCCTCACGGGTGATGATCAAGGAGATCGCCGACGCCTACGTCCCGGCGAGCCTGATGAGCAGCACCGACGCGGTGCGCTTCTCCTTCGTCGTGGTGGGTGTCATCTTGATGTTGCTCATCATCTTCAGACCACAAGGCATCATGGGAGACAAGAGAGAGTTGCGGATCAATGTCTGAGTCGACGACGTCCACCAGTGGCCACGACCTGAGCGACCCCGCCGCCCGGATCTCACTGATGTCCGGGGTGGCCGACGAGCCGGGCTCCGCGAAGCCGGACCCGATCTTGAAGGTCGACACCATCACGCGTCAGTTCGGCGGCATGACCGCCGTCGACGTCGACCACCTCGAGGTCCAACGCGGGGTCATCACCGCTCTGATCGGGCCCAACGGGGCCGGCAAGACCACCTTCTTCAACCTCATCACCGGCTTCGACCGTCCGACCTCGGCCCGCAAGGGTGCCGCTTGGTCCTTCGACGGCAAGACCCTGAACCGCACCGGCGCCTCCAGTGTGGCCAAGGCCGGGATGGTGCGCACCTTCCAGTTGACCAAGTCGCTGAACCGGATGACGGTGATCGACAACATGATGCTCGGGGCCCAGAAGCAGGCCGGCGAGAACCTCATGGCCTCGATGTTCCGACCGCTGTGGAGCAGCCAGGAGAAGGCCATCGAGGAGAGAGCCGATGAGCTGCTGGCCCGGTTCAAGCTCTACGAGAAGCGCAACGACTACGCCGGCAGCCTCTCCGGTGGTCAGCGCAAACTGCTCGAGATGGCCCGTGCCCTGATGAGCAACCCCAAGATGATCATGCTGGACGAGCCGATGGCCGGGGTGAATCCGGCGTTGACCCAGTCACTGCTCGGTCACATCCAGTCCCTGCGCGACGAGGGCATGACCGTGCTCTTCGTCGAGCACGACATGCACGTCGTACGCCACATCTCCGACTGGGTGGTGGTCATGGCCGAAGGACGCATCGTCGCGGAGGGATCCGCGGACACCGTGATGTCCAACCCAGCCGTGATCGACGCCTATCTCGGCGCCCACCACGACGAGGACCTGGGTGAGGACGAGTTGTCGCTCGAAGAGGTGCAGCAGGAAGCCGCCGAGTCCGAGACTCATCCCGCGCCCACCAAGAAGGAGCAGGCATGAGCACCGCTACGTCCACCGAGGCTGTCATCGAGGCGAAGGATCTGGTCGCCGGCTACCTGCCCGGGGTCAACATCCTCAACAGTTGCAGCCTTGCGGCGTACCCCGGCGAGATGATCGGGATCATCGGCCCCAACGGGGCCGGGAAGTCGACGCTGCTCAAGGCCATGTTCGGTCTTGTCCAGGTCCACTCGGGCACGGTGACCATGGGTGGACGGGACATCACCAACCTCAAGGCCAACAAGCTGGTGCAGATGGGTGTCGGCTTCGTGCCGCAGTCCAACAACGTCTTCCCCTCGCTCAGTATCGAGGAGAACCTCCGGATGGGTCTGTTCCTTCGACCCAAGAAGCTCAAGGAGCGGTTGGAATCCACCTGGGACCTGTTCCCGGTGCTGCACGATCGTCGCGGACAGAGTGCCGGTGCCCTCTCCGGTGGAGAACGACAGTCTCTGGCGATGGCGCGGGCCCTGATGATGGAGCCGTCGGTGCTGTTGCTCGACGAGCCTTCCGCTGGCCTTTCCCCGGTGCGTCAGGACGAGACCTTCATCCGCACCAAGGAGATCAACAAGACCGGTGTGTGTGTGGTGATGGTCGAGCAGAACGCCCGCCGCTGCCTGCAGATCTGTGACCGGGGCTACGTGCTGGACCAGGGCACGGACGCCTACACCGGGACCGGCCGCGAGTTGGCCAACGACCCGAAGGTCATCCAGCTCTACCTGGGCACCCTGGCCGAGGACGTGGACGCCGATCGCGCCTCCAAGGGCTGAGTAACAACCCAGCCCGCCCTGGTACCGACTGTCTCGCCCGGGAACCCCGTCAGGGGCTCCCGGGCGATAGTCATTTCCGGGGGAGGGAAGCACTGGTCCGAGACGCAGAAACACACGAGCCCCAGACCCGAAGGTCTGGGGCTCGTGCGGTACTTCAGGGTGTTTCAGGGTGCTTCAGTGCGTTTCAGGGATCAGGACTCGCCCTCGACCGTGCTGGTGAGGGAGATGCTGTTGTCCTCACCGAACGCGTAGATGCCGACGAAGGCCGACGACGGGTCGTTCTGGTCGTTGATCGGACCGATACCGGAAGGACCGGTGTAACGGATCTCCTCGCCGGCGTCGATCATGTCGAGGCACTCGGAGAAGGAGGTGCACTCGGTGCCGTCGGTGGCGCCGGAGACGGCCGCGAAGTTGTCCTTCACGGTGACCGCGTCGTTGGCGCCGCCCTTGGCCGCGGCGAGCGCGCCCAGGATGACAGCGTCGTAGGACTCAGCGGAGTAGGCGAAGTCCTTCAGACCCTCGCCGGTGCTCAGCTCGCTCCACTGGCTGACCAGGTCCTTGAAGTCCTGGGCGGCGTCCGCACCGGGGATGGTGCCCTGGGCGCCGGTCAGGATGCCCTCGGGCAGGTCCTCGGAGTAGTCCGCGGTGTTTCCGTCGGAGTAGTACGTCTTCGACATGTCGAAGCCACTGTTGGCGAGCTCGGGAACGATCGACTTCGTCTCGTCGAAGGCCAGCACGACGATCGCGTCGGGGTTGGTCGCCGTGGCGGCGCTCACCTCGGCGCTGAACGTGGTCTGAGCAACCGGGAACTCGTCGCCGTCGCCCTTGCAGCCATAGGAGCAGCTACCACCGCTGGCGGTGATGGTCTGTTCGACGACGTCGCGCAGGCCGGTGCCGTAGGTGTCGTTGAAGACGATGAAGGCGACCTTCTTGAAGCCGTCACTGGCGATCAGGGTGCCCAGCGCGTTGCCCTGGACCGTGTCCGGCGGGGCGGTGCGGAAGTAGAACGGCGAGATGCCGCTCAGCGCCACCGCGGTGTTGGCCGGGGAGACCTGGACGACCTTGGCGTCGGTGAAGGTCTGGACGACCGCCTGGCTCACGCTGGAGGAGGCGGCACCGACCACGACGGAGGGCTTGCCCTGCACCAGCTTGTCAGCCGAGTTGTTGGCGACCGAGAGGTCGTCAGCGGCGCCGGAGTCTTCGATCTGGTAGCAGGCGCTGGTGCCGTTGACACCGCCGGCTGCGTTGATCTCGGAGACGGCCAGGCCGACTCCGGCGATCTCGGGGGGTCCGAGGAAGGCCAGGTTGCCGGTGATCGGCAGGATCCCGCCGGCCTTGAACGAATCGGCGCTGGTGGCGCCGGGATCGCACTTGTCGTCGGTCAGTTCGGACGCGGATCCATCGGTGGAGGCGTCCTCGCTGGGAGTCGTGCTGGAGGAGTCGGTTGCTGCGGGCTCTGCGTCGCCGTCGGAGCCACATGCGGCCAGGGTCAAGCTGAGTGCGGCGGTTCCCGCCATCAGTCGGACCCAAGAGGCCTTGCTGGATCGATTCACTTTGGTGAACCTTTCTGTCGCGTTGGATGCTCGTTTACCTCCACCCGCCCCCGAAGGCCGGGTAGTTGTGGGGTCAACCTAGGACGGCAAGACGTCACCTCGGCCGATCGGCACCCTCTCGTTAGCGAACCGTTACGTCAGCGGATCACGGCGGTTATCTGCACCAGCACGGGAACGACCAGGAGGGCGGGCAGCAGGTCGGCCACCGGGACGTCCCTGATGCGCAGGAGTCGCAGCGCCACCCCGACCAGGAGTAAACCCCCGACGGCGGTGATTGCGGCGAGTTCGGCGTCGGGAAGTACGTCGCCCAGCACTACGCCGAGCAGCGTCAGGCTGCCCTGGACCACGACGATCGTGATGGCGCTCGCCGCGACCCCGAGACCGAATGAGGCCGCGAAGGCGAGGGCCGCGAAACCATCGAGGGTCGCCTTGAGGAACAGTTGTTCCGCACCGTTGCCGAGCCCGTCGTTCAGGGAACCCAGGATGGTGAGTGGCCCGGTGCAGAAGATGAGGGAAGCGAGCACGAATCCCTCGATGAAGCGTTGGCGCTCCGCTGAGTCGGCCTCGCCCGACAGCCGCCGCTGTAGCCAGCCCCCGAAGCCCTCGACGCGGTGCTCGAGGCGGGCCGCTGACCCCACCAACCCACCGATGACCAGCCCCCCCAACACGATCAGCATCGGAGCACTGGACCCGACTCGTTGCTCCAGGGCGGGATCCAGGACCGCCATCGCAGAAGTTCCGGCAATCAGCAGCGTCACCAGCCCCAGCGCGTCGGTGACCACGTCGCGCATGCGTTGGGGGATTCGATCTCCCAACATCTTCCCCAGAACGGCGCCGACCAGCACGGTGGCGACGTTCACAGCAGTTCCGGTTCCGGGGATCAACGTCGTGCTCCTGAATCGAAGGACAGCAGAGGTGTGCGCAGCGTAGTCTCGACCCCTGAAACCGGCCGGGTGACCGCTGGAGACGAGCGATGAGTTGGGTGGCTGTGGTGGGTGGTCGTGGTGAGTAGATCATCGGTGTCGGTGCGTGACGCGACCCTGGCCGATGCGCCCCGACTCGTGGAGATCTGGCAGGACGTCATCCGTGGGGCCACCGCCGTCGAACAGATCACCGACCTCGAACTGGTGATCAAGGCAGCGGGCGCCTCGTCCGAGGAGCGCCTGGTGGTTGCCGAGGTCGAGGGGCAGGCCGTTGGTGCGGTGTTCCTACGGGTGACCACGATGACGCCGATCAACCTCGAACCGGTGGTCCAGGCGATCTCTCCTCACGTGCTCCCGGCCTATCGTCGGCGGGGCATCGGGTGCCTGCTGATGGACCAGGCTGTCTCGTTCGCGGAGGAGGTCGGGGTGGCTCATGTCGCCACGGCCGCGGAGTCGAACTCCCGTGAGGCGAACCGCTTCATGGCCCGCCTCGCCCTGACCCCTCGGGCAACGATGCGGGTGGGGGCCACCGCCGGGGTCCGTGCGCGGTTGCAGGCTCAACGTCCGGTCGATGCCTCGGGGAGACAGTTGTCCCGGGTGCTTGCCGCGCGCCGTTCTCAGCGACGAGCCCGCGCGCTCGACTGAGGCTCAGCCGCGATCAGCGGGCAACAACGCGCAGGTGATGCGCGAGGTGCACACACGTTTGCCGCGTTCGTCGGTGATGACCACCTCGAAGGCGGTGGTGGTGCGACCCAGGTGGATGGGGGTGGCTACCCCGGTCACGACACCCGAGGTGGCGGATCGGTGATGGGTTGCGTTGATGTCGACGCCCACAGCGATGCGATCCGGTGAGCCGTGCAGGGCGGAACCGAGCGAGCCCAAGGTCTCGGCCAGGACCACCGAGGCGCCGCCGTGGAGCAGCCCGTAGGGCTGCTCGTTCCCGGCGACGGGCATCGTGCCCACGACGCGTTCGGCAGAGATCTCGGTGATCTCGATCCCCATCTTCTCGTTGAGCGGACCACGCTGGTTGCGCATCTGGGCGATCAGGTCCTCAGAGTCAGTCATGACTCCATTCTCTGATCACCGCAGCCGTGGTGCCGACAGGGGGTGGTGGGCGTTAGGGTCGGCCACGTGCCTGCGGACCCTGTGAAGCCCCCTTCCACCGAGCGCCCTCGACTGCTGCTTCTCGACGGCCACTCACTTGCCTACCGGGCGTTCTTCGCGCTGCCGGCGGAGAACTTCTCCACCAGCACCGGCCAGTACACCAATGCCGTCTACGGGTTCACCTCGATGCTGATCAACGTGTTGCGCGACGAGCAACCCACCCATCTGGCGGTCGCCTTCGACGTGTCCCGGCAGACCTTCCGCGCCGCGGAGTACTCCGAATACAAGGCGAACCGCAGCGCTTCCCCGTCCGAGTTCGCCGGCCAGGTCTCCCTGATCGAGGAAGTGCTGGACGCGCTCAACGTCCCGCACGAGAAGAAGGACGGGTTCGAGGCGGACGACATCATCGCCACCTGGGTCACCCAGGCCCTGGCGGCCGACATGGACGTTCTGATCCTGACCGGCGATCGCGACAGCCTCCAGCTGGTCACCGAGCACTCCACGGTGCTCTATCCCATGCGAGGCGTTTCCGATCTGGCCCGGATGACGCCGGAAGCGGTGGAGAAGAAGTACGGCGTCCCGCCCCATCGATACCCCGAGCTGGCGGCGCTGGTGGGGGAGACCTCCGACAACCTGCCGGGCATCCCCGGGGTCGGACCCGGCTACGCGGCCAAGTGGATCAACACCTACGACGGTCTCGACAACGTCATCACCAACGCCGACAAGATCACCGGCAAGAAGGGTGAGGCACTGCGTGAACACCTGGGCGAGGTCTTGCGCAACCGGCGGCTCAACGCCCTGATCCGGGACCTCGATCTCGACCTCGCGCCCGTCGACCTCGCGCTGCGCCCCTGGGACCGTCAACGTGTGCACACACTCTTCGACGGCCTCGAGTTCCGGGTGCTGCGCGACCGACTCTTCGAGACGCTGGAGTCCGTGGAGGACATCGACGACAGCGGCTTCTCGCTCGACGGAGTGTCGTTGGCCCCTGGCACCGTGGCGCAGTGGCTCGCTGAGCTCGACGCCGAGCGCGTGGGTCTGCACGTGCGGGGCTCGTGGGGCAGCGGCACCGGCCGCGTGGAGGGAATGGCGATCGCCACCGCCGCCGACACCGCGGCGTACATCGACGCCGAGACCCTGACCCCCGAGGATGATCAGGCCTTGGGCGACTGGCTCGCCGACGCCACCCGACCCAAGGTCCTGCACGACGCCAAGGGACCCTCGTTGGCTTTGGCCGCCCACGGTTGGGCGATCGACGGCGTCACCAGCGACACCGCGCTGGCGGCCTACCTGGTACGCCCCGATCAGCGCAGCTACGACTTGGCCGACCTGACCCTGCGTTACCTGCGTCGCGAGTTGAAGCAGGAGTCTGCCGGTGACCAGGCAGCCCTCTTCGACGACGACAGCGGCCTGGGCTCGGAGATCGCCGCCACGACGATGGTGCACGCCCGAGCGGTCCTCGATCTCGCCGGCGCCCTCGACGAGGCCGTCGGGGAACACGGGGGAGAGGAACTGCTGGCGCACGTCGAGCTGCCTCTCATAGCGCTGCTGGGCCGGATGGAACAGACCGGGATCGCGGTCGACCTCGACCACCTCGAGTCGTTGGAGTCCCACTTCGCCGCCGAGGTCGCGACGGCTGCGGAGGGGGCGTTCTCGGTGATCGGCAAGGAGATCAATCTCGGCTCTCCCAAACAGTTGCAGGTCGTGCTGTTCGAGCAGTTGGAGATGCCCAAGACCAAGCGCACGAAGACCGGCTACACGACCGACGCAGACGCCTTGGCCGCTCTCAACATCAAACGGCCCCACCCCTTCCTCGATCACCTGCTCCGGCACCGTGACGTCTCGCGACTGCGGCAGACCATCGAGGGTCTGCTCAAGACGGTGGCCCCGGACGGACGGATCCATACGACGTTCAACCAACTGATCGCGGCAACCGGCCGGCTCTCGAGCACGGACCCCAACCTGCAGAACATCCCGGTCCGGACCGAGGAGGGGCGCCGGATCCGCGAAGGGTTCGTCGTCGGCCCCGGCTACTCGTGTCTGTTGACCGCTGACTACTCCCAGATCGAGATGCGGATCATGGCGCACCTCAGTGAGGACCAGGTGCTCATCGAGGCCTTCCGTTCCGGGAGGGACTTCCACTCGATCACCGCAGCCCGCGTCTTCGATGTCCCCGCGGACGAGGTGACGGTCGAGATGCGCGCCAAGATCAAGGCGATGAACTACGGGCTGGCCTACGGGCTGTCCGCCTTCGGGTTGGGGGGACAACTCGGTATCGAGCCCGGCGAGGCACGTGGCCTGATGGACGAGTACTTCGAGACCTTCGGAGGGATCCGTGACTATCTGGACACGGTCGTGGAGGAGGCGCGAAAGACCGGCTACACCGAGACGATCATGGGTCGGCGTCGCTACCTGCCCGACCTGACCTCGGACAACCGGCAGCGTCGGGAGATCGCGAATCGGATGGCGCTCAACGCGCCGATCCAGGGGTCGGCGGCCGACCTCATCAAGGTGGCGATGCTGGGGGTCAACCGCGCGATCGCGGAGGAGGGACTGACCTCACGCATGCTGCTGCAGGTGCACGACGAACTCGTCTTCGAAGCGGCCCCCGGTGAAGAGCAGGCTCTGGAGGTGTTGGTGCGTCGAGAGATGGGCGCCGCCGCCGACCTGCTGGTGCCGCTCGATGTGTCGGTGGGCACCGGTCGCACCTGGCACGAGGCCGCGCACTAGCTGGGATGTGAGGCGGGCTCCGGCTTGGTTGCAGGGGTGGTGACCCAGGCGGCGATGAGTAGTCCGAGGAGGAGCGCGCTCTCCAGCGTGACGACCAGGACCACGAGGCCGTGGGCGGTCTCCACTGTGCGGGACAGCGGGATCATCAGCGCCAGGGTCGCCCAGATCATGCCGATGGCGCGCCACCCGCGGCGCGCGAGCACCGAGTAGACCAAGAGTTGGATGGTCGAGAGCAGGGTGCCGATCACCGCGAAGAGCCACAGGTCGTTCTTCACCCCGGAGAAGTCGTCGCCCCCGATGAACAACAGCCCGATGTCAGGAAGCAGCAGGGCGCCGAAGACGCCGATGAGCCCGAGGCCGGCCGTGACGGCCAGGGCCTTGACCAGGATCCCGCGGGTAGCCCCCCGCGTCGCCATGGACGGGAAGGCGAGCACGACCACGAACTGCGGCAGGAACAAGATCGCCTTGGCCAAGATCAGCCCACCGGCGTACAACCCCGCAACGTCGTCGTCCAACATGGCCCGAGCCAGGAGTACGTCCGCGTTGGAGACGACGAAGAAGGCCAGCAGCGCCTGACTGCTGTGCGCGACTTCGCGCAGGACGTCGACGGTGCTGGTCTCGTCGGGATCGACGTCGGGGTGCTCCTGGCGGGGACGCCGAAGGGCGATCGCCCCGATCAGGACCGGCAACCAGGCCGCGACGGCCACGCCGAAGAAGGCGGCGAACTCGGTGCGCCAGATCAGCAGGCATCCGATGCCGGCGAGTAGGCGGCCCAGGCCCAGAGCCAGGTAGATCCCGGCCAGGGGTTCCCAGCGGCGCTCACCCTGAAGGATGCCGGCCTGGCTGCCCATGATGCTCAGGGGCACAGCGGCTGCGCCGAGCAGCAGGGCCGTCGGCAGGCTCTCCAGCCGGAGCACGGAGTTGAGCAGGGGAGCGGCCATGACGCAGAGGACCCCCAGCATCAACCCGCTGCGAATACCCACTCGCAGCACCGAATGCTCCACCGCACGGACGTGGGCAGGGTTGGCCGCGATGCGTCTGGCTCCGGTCGCCTGCAGACCCAGCGCCAGGACGTTGATCACCATCAGCAGGCCCATCAGGGCGGAGAACGCACCGAAGGGGCCCTTACCGATCAGGTGGGCCACGGCGATCGTGTAGCCGTACGTCGCGATGTTCATGACGCCCATCGCCACGGCGATGACTGCGCCCTTGCTCACGGCTGTCTGGGTGTCACGCACCGGGCAAGGCTACGGCGTGGTTGGATCACGCGATGACCAAACGCCCCGTCTTCGCGTGGGTCCTGGTCCTGGGGGTCGTCCTGCTGGGGCCGGCACTGGGCCCCGGATACCTGCTGACCTATGACTTGGTGTGGGTTCCCGACCTGGTCCTGCGGTCGGACTTCCTCGGCACTGGTTCAGCCCTTCCCCGGGCGGTTCCCTCCGATGCGGTGGTGGCGGTGCTCGACGAGGTCGTCCCCGGCGCCTTGCTCGAGAAGGTCGTCCTGCTCGGTGGGGTGGTCGGCGGCGGGGCAGGGATGGCACGACTGCTGGGGGATCGGTCCCGGTTGGCCCAGGCCGTCGCGGTGAGTTTCTACGTCTGGAGCCCGCTCGTGGTCGAGCGGCTCATCCTGGGGGCCTGGCCGGTCCTGATCGGGTACGCCGTCCTCCCCTGGGTCCTGCTCGAGGCTCGCCGCTGGCGGGAGACCGGCCGTCTCCCCGCGTCGTTGCCGCTGTTGGTGGTGTTGGGTTCACTCAGTGCCAGCGCGGGTCTGGTCACGGCGGTGGCACTCGTGGCCACCGTCGCCGGGCGCCTCGGTTGGAAACGGTGGTCGAGCCTGCTGGCTCTCGTGTCCGGGGCCAACGCACCGTGGATCGTGTCGGGCCTCCTACACGTGGGCTCGGCGACGAGCGATGCTGCTGCCGGCCGTTTGTTCGCGCTCTCCGACGAAGGTTTCATCCCGGGCCCGGTGGCGGCTCTGACCGGTGGCGGCATCTGGAACGGTGAGGTCGTTCCGTCCTCACGGACCGGGGCGTTGGGCATCGTCGCGGTGGTGCTTCTGGTGGTCCTGGTCGGGAGCGGAATCCGGTCGTGGGCCGGGTGGCTCGGTAGGCGCGACGTCGTCGCCTGGTCCATCTGTTGGGGGATCGGCTGGGGGGTGGCCACCCTGACCTGGGTCGCCCCGGCCCTGACCGGAGCCCTGGCGGCAGAGGTGCCGGGAGGGGGCCTCATCCGAGACGGATCGCGCCTGCTGGTGTTGGGGGCGCCAGCCACGGCTGCGGTGATGGGGCTCGGCGCGGACCGGATCCGTCATCGTGTCGGGTCGGAGATCCCCCGGGCGGTGATCGGTGCCCTCCTGGTGGTCGCGCCCGTCCTGGTCCTGTCCGATGCGGCCTACGGGGTCGGGGGACGGCTGCAACCGGTCGACTACCCGGCGGCGTACGACGTGGCTCGGGTGGCCCTGGATGAGGCCGGTCCTGGAGACCTGTTGCTGTTGCCCCTGAGCAGCTATCGCCAACCGTCGTGGAACAACGGGGCGAAGGTTCTCGACCCCACGGGACGGTTCTTCGCCCGCGACTACGTGGCCAGCGATGAACTGATCGTGGCCGGTGAGACCCTGGCTGGTGAGGACCCACGCGTGCCACGCGTGCGGGAAGCGCTCGCGGCGACGACAGCCCAGGACCGCAGCGACGCCCTGGTTCGTCTCGGTATCGGATTCGTGGCGATCGATCCGCAGGTTCCGGTCGAGGTCCCGCCGGTGGCAGGTGAGGTGCTCGTCGATGCAGCCGAGGTCCGTCTGGTGAGTCTCGACAGCGACCTGGGGGTCGAGGACCAGTCGGCGCCCGCGGGGTGGATCGCCGCCATGGCGGCCGCGTGGTCGGCGTTCCTCCTCATCCTTGGGTGGGGGCCGGCCCTCGCCGCACTGAATCGTCTGCAGCAAAAGCGTTGATTTGGCGTTCCCGCTGCTAACCTTCGCGCAACAACCTTTGGGAGGGGTTCACAAACATGCCTAAATCGGGAATCGCTGGCCTTGTCGCCACCATCGTCGTGGGCGGAGCCGTCGGCGCCGCCGCAGTGGTCGGCCTCGTCAGCAGCCAGACCGGACCGCCGGACACATCACCGGCCAACGTGAACCAGCCGTTCACCGAGTACGGCAGCTAGGCACCCAGCACGTGGTTCAACACTGACGCAAAGTCTCGTGAGCCACGCGACCAGGTGAAGGTCCGGCTCCGATGCCGTGCACCTTCGCCGAGGCGTGCCCGCAGGACCGGGTCCTCCAGGATGCTGGCCAGGGCACCGGTGAACTCAGCGGGGCCGTTCACCAAAAGCCCCGACTCGTGGTTGCTCACTGACTCCGTCGTTCCACCCGCGGAGGCGTAGGCCACGGTGGGTGTGGCGTGAGCGCCCGCTTCCCCGATCACCAGACCCCAGCCCTCCTTGAGGGAGGGCAGGGCGAGCACCCAGGCCTGCCCGTAGATCTCGTGTTTGCGCAGCTCGTCGACGTGCCCCTCGAAGATCACGGTCCCGCCCGCGTCTCGAGCGGCGGCGTAGTCGTGCAGTTCCTCTTCCCACCAACCACCTCCCGCGACGATGAGACGTAGTTCGGGCCAGCGTCCGCGCAGAGTCAGGACCGAGTCGATGGCGTGCTCGACCTGCTTGTGCGGCACGAGCCGGCCGACCACCGCGACGGTCGGGACTGCGGACCGCACGGGCGCCTCATCCGGGGCCACCTCGGGCAGGTCGTCGGTGCCGTTGTGAACCACGTGGATGCGGGCAGGGTCCACTCCGAGGTCCGCCAGTTCGCTGCGGGTCGCCTCCGAGACTGCGATGTAGTCACAGCTGCGGTAGAGCCGTGGCGCGAAGGCGTGTTCGATCCACCAACCCACTCTCCCGGTGAGTCCCGGGTAGACCACCGGCCACTGCTCTCGGTGCACGTGGTGAACCAGGACGACCACCGGTTTGCGGGTCACCAGCCGCGAGAAGAACGGCATCCCGTTCTGCACGTCCACCACGGCGTCGACGCGGCCGAAGCGACGCGTCAGCAACGCGAGCATGCCCCAGAGGTACACGCTCAACTTGCCACCGCGGCGCACGTAGGTCACGCCGTCCACGACCTCCCGGGCCGGCGCCTGGTCGTGGGCGGCGCAGAAGACCGTGACGTGGGCACCCAGACCGGTCAGGCCGACGGCCATCCGTTCGAGGTAGAGTTCGGCTCCACCACCCTCGGGATTGCGGGTGTCCCGCCAACTGAGAAAGACCACCCGGCGACCCGACAACGTTTCAGACATTCCGGCAACCGTAGCGCCTCGCCCTATAAGGTCGGCGCGTGCTGAGCATGGTGTCGTCCTCCCGATCTCACCGGAGGGCGACTCTCGCCCGATCGGTCCGGTTGTTGCGGGAGTTCGGTTACGAACAACCCGATCCCCCTCGGTTCTACTCGGCGCTCGCTCACGACTCAGCCGAGCAGCTGAGCGAGTACGTCGACCTGTCGGGCACGGTCCTCCTCGACGTCGGTGGGGGACCCGGCTACTTCCGGGACGCGTTCACCGCGGCCGGGGCAACGTACCTGGCACTCGACTCGGATGTGGGCGAGTTGGCGGGGAAGGGATACCCCGGCGACATCACCTCCGGGACCGTCATCGGGAGCGGGATGCAGCTGCCGTTCGCCGACGAGAGCGTGGACGTCTGCTACTCCTCCAACGTGCTCGAGCACGTGCCGGACCCGTGGCGGATGGCCGATGAGATGCTGCGCGTCACGCGCCCGGGCGGAACCGTCTTTCTCAGTTGGACCGTCTGGTTCGGCCCCTGGGGTGGGCACGAGACGGCCCCGTGGCACTTCCTCGGTGGGCGGTACGCCCGACGTCGCTATCGGCGTACCCACGGCCACGAGCCGAAGAACAAGTACGGCGAGTCCTTGTTCGCCGTGACCGTGCGCAGTGGGTTGAAGTGGTCCCGGCGTCAGCAGTCGGGGGACGTGGTGGCGACCTTGCCGCGCTACAACCCGCGGTGGTCGTGGTGGCTGCTCCGAGTTCCCGTCGTGCGCGAGGTGGTGACGTGGAATCTCGTGATCGTCCTGCGCAAGCGCTGACCGATGTGACCGAGAGGATCGCGGGGTTCCGACTCGTCGCGTGCTGCGTCCTGATCGCCGGCTTGGCCTTCGTTCAGGAGCCGGGGTTCTTGGCGGCGGACACCAAGTTCGACCTCAGTCAGGACCCGCTGGGGTTCCTGCAACGAGCCCTTCACCTGTGGGACGGGTCAGGGGCCTTCGGACAGCTCCAGAACCAGGCCTACGGGTACCTGTGGCCGATGGGTCCGGTGTTCGCCGCCGGGTCGACGTTCTTGCCCGGCTGGGCGGTGCAACGGCTGTGGCTGGCGCTGGTGATGTGCGTGGCGTTCGTCGGTGCCGCCAAGGTCACCCGGGCTCTCGGGGTGCGCTCCGAGTTCGCCTGTCTGGTGGCCGGCTTCGCCTATGCGTTGTCGCCACGCATGCTCAGCACCCTGGGACAGATCTCCATCGAGGCCTGGCCCAGCGCTCTGGCTCCCTTCGTGCTTCTCCCGTTGATCACTGGCGCCCGAAGCGGGTCGCCCCGGCGAGCTGCCGCCCTCTCCGCGCTCGCGGTGGCGATGGTGGGTGGGGTCAACGCGGCGGCGACCTTCGCGGTGCTGCCGTTGGGTGTCGTGTGGTTGCTGACCAGGACACCGGGTCCCCGACGTCGTTCGATGATGCTGTGGTGGCCGGTCTTCACCCTCATCGGAACGCTGTGGTGGTTGGTGCCCCTGTTCCTGATGGGTGCCTACAGTCCGCCCTTCCTGAACTACATCGAGTCCAGTTCGGTCACCACCATCCCCACCACCCTTTTCGACACCCTGCGCGGGACGTCTCACTGGGTGCCCTACATCGACGGTCAGGTGCGGGCCGGCCGAGAGCTGTTGGAATCACCGGTCGCGATCATCAACAGCGGGGTGGTGCTGTTCCTCGGGATCCTCGGCCTGTTCGCAGCCCGGACCCAGCACCGACGATTCCTGAGCCTCAGCGTGGTCCTCGGGCTGGTGATGGTGACCGCCGGACATCAGGGCGACGTGCAGGGTTGGTTCGCTGCGGCTCAGGCCCAGGCATTGGACGGGTCGTTGGCTCCGCTGCGCAACGTGCACAAGTTCGACCCGATCCTGCGGCTACCGCTGGTCGTGGGGCTTGCGTGGGCGTTGCAGCACGCCTTCGACCGAGCCCCCGAAACCGCACCGGGCGGCGACAGGATGGGGCTGTGGAACCGCAGGCTGTTCGCGGTGCTCGCCGCGGCCGCCGTGCTGGGGGCGTCACTACCGGGACTGTCCGGCCGCATCGTGCCGGAGGGGGCACTGCTGGCCGTCCCGGAGTACTGGCAGGACGCATCGACGTGGCTCGACCAGGAGTACGAGAACGACGGTGCGACAGCCTTGCTCGTTCCGGGCAGCGCCTTCGCCACCTACTCCTGGGGAGAGCCACGTGACGAGCCGCTGCAGTGGCTCGCAGCATCACCGTGGGCGGTGCGCAACGTCATCCCGCTCGCGCCCCCCGGCAACATCCGGATGCTCGACGAGATCGAACGTCGGATCAACCAGGGCGTTGGATCGCCCGGGCTGGTGGCGGGTCTCCAACGCGCAGGCGTCCGGTACCTCGTGGTGCGCAACGACCTCACCCGCGGCTCGGACGTCCCTGACCCGGTGGTGGTGCACGAGGCGATCGCCGAGTCACCCGGGTTGAGCGTCGCCGCCATCTTCGGTCCCAGCGTGGGGGGCGACGGTCACTTCGAGGGTGACGACGGGCGCATCCTGGTCGGCGGAGGTTGGCAGTCCTCCTACCCCGCGATCGAGGTCTTCTCGGTTCCTCGACCACCGGCGTCGCGGGCGGGGGTGACGGTCGCCGAAGCCCCGGTCGTCGCCGGTGGGCCCGAGGACCTCATCGATCTGGTCGATGCCGGCGTGCTCGGACCCGACGAGCCCACCGTGCTGGCAGCTGATCGTGACCGCGGTGAGGAGGGCCCTCCCGGCGACCTGATCCTGACCGACGGGCTGCAGGAGCGGGAACGCTTCTTCGGCCGCGTCCACGACGGCTACTCATCCATGTTGACGAAGGGCGATGAGCCCCAGACCGGGAACCCCACCAGCGACTACCTGGCACCGGGATGGGAGGACTGGCGGACGGGGACACGGTTGACCGGGATTCGCGCCGTCAGCGCGTCGTCGTCCGGGTCGGATTCGACGACCTTCGGCGGAGCCCGACAGGGGGAGGCGCCGTACGCCGCCGTCGACGGGCTCGGCCAGACCTCGTGGAACTCCTCGTCGTTCGGCGACGAGGGGCGGGCGTGGTGGCAGGTGGACCTGGACACCGAGATCGCACCACGCAGTGTGGTGGTCGAAGGTGGGCAGCGAGCGGTGACGAACCAGGAGGTCCGGGTGCGCACCGACTCCGGATTGAGCGACGGTGTGGTGGTCGGCCCCGGAGAGCGCAAACTCGTTCTCCTCGATGGTGAATCCACCGAGGTCATCAGGGTGGAGGAAGCGGGTCCCGTCTCGGGACAGCTTTCTCTGGCAGATGTCTCGATCCCCGGAGTGTCGGTGGCTCGGTCCCTGACCCTCCCGCAGACCCCGGACGATTGGGGTGTCCCGTCGGCGATCGTGCTTCGCGCCCTGACCGATGGTCGCTCGGGGTGTGTCTCCATCGAGCTGGATGTCCGGTGCGTGGCGGGCCGGGACCGGGTGGCCGAGGAGACCCAGGGATTCGATCGGATCGTGCCGCTGAGCGACGACGCGCAGTTCGCGGCCGAGCTGACGGTCAGGCCACGGGGTGGCGCAGCTCTCGACGACCTCGTGCTCGATGGACAGGCCCTCGACATCGAAACCAGTTCGATGGCCGTACGGGACCCGAGGTCGGGTCCCGTCTCGGCGATCGACGGCGACGACACGACCACGTGGATCGCGGACCCGACGGACCCGAGCCCGACACTGAACCTGTCGTGGCTCGGGGTGAAGTCGGTGCGCGGGATCTCGATCGACCTCGACGACGACGCCGCAGCGCGACGCCCCACCCGGCTTCTTCTGACGTGGCCGGACGGCGAGCGCGAGGTCAGGGTCGGCAAGTTGGGCGTGGCACGGTTCCCCGTCATTCGGACCGGACAGATCAAGATCGAGATCGTCGATACCGCTGAGGATCGGTCCCTGGAGTTCGATGGCACGAGTTCGGACCTCGGGGTCGGGATCACCGAGCTGAGTGTGCGTCGGGTTCCCTACCTGCCGCTGCGGCTGTCGTTGGATCGGCGAGACCTGGGCTGCGGGTCCGGTCCCACCGTCGAGATCAACGGATCGGCGCACGAATCGGCGGTGTCGGCCTCACCACTGGAGCTCGCTCGTGGGGTGGTGGTGCCGGCACGCCTGTGCGACGTCGAGGGTGCTGAGACGGACGCCGAGGTGGACCTGGTGGCGGGGGAGAACCGCATCGTGGTGACCGGCAACGACGCCTTCGCAGGGGATCGGCTCGTCCTCGCGGAGGATGGTCGGGAGTCGACCTCGCAGGTGGGGTCGACGTCCATGACCAAGAGGGGCCCCGTGACCCGGACCCTGGAGGTGGAGGACCCGGGCGGGTTGTTGGCCATGCGGGAGAACGTCAACCCGGGTTGGTCCGCCTCCGCCGGGGGCCGTCCCCTCGAGTCGGTCGTGGTCGACGGATGGCGACAGGGTTGGCGGTTGCCGCCGGACGTCGACACCGTGAGCGTGCGATTCGCCCCCGATCGGTTCTATCGCGTCGCGTTGGCCGGCGGACTGGCCCTGCTGGTTGCCCTGATGGTGGGATGCGTCTGGCCGCGCCGTAGCTACCGTCGCCGGATGGTGGCTTCTGGGGAGCGGCCGATGGGGCTGATCGCACTGTCCGCCCTGGGGGTGGTTGCCGGCGGTGTCCTGGCGGGGTGGCCGGGAGTGCTGATCGCGTTGCTCACCGGTGGTGCGATGGTCGCCGCGCGATGGGCCCACGATCTGACGGGGACGATCGTCGCCGGACTGATGTTGGCCGCCGCGTTGTTCTACGTGATCGCGCCGTGGGGCAACTCTTCAGGCTGGGCGGGTCGAGACGTGATCCCGCAGTACCTCGCCCTGATAGCCGTCATCGCCGTACTGGTTCGGCCCTCTCCAGGCGCTTCGCCCGGCGACGAGGCACCCGGATAGCCATCGCGGGCCGCTCGATCAGCCGATGCGTCAGTTCTGCCACTACGAGGCTCGCCGACAGGGTGACGACCCAGATCGACCATCCTCGACCGGCGAACAACTGCCAGCCGGTGGCCCACATGACGAAGTGCAGCACCGGGAGGTGCACGCAGAACAAGCTGTAGGAGGTTGCACCCAGGTGACGTCCGACGGGGTGACTCATGAAACGCGAGTACGACGACGCCGGGTGGGCGAAGACCCCGGTCAGGACCACGGCGACACCGATGCCCGCATAGAGCAGCGTCTTCGTGAGGGACTCGACCGGAGTGGGGATCTCCAGGACCCGGGGGCCGGCCAGTGGGGTCGCGCTGATCAGGAGCAGCCCAGCGGCGAAGGCCCAGCAACTGCCAGGGAGCGCGGCCGCGGCCGTCAGCGGTCGAGTCAACCAGGGGCTGTGACCGGACTGCCACGCCACGTGGGCGTAGGCCAGGACGATGCCGCCAGCGAACCACAGCAGATAGCCGGGCAGCCATTGCAGAGGGGAACCGGGGCTGATCTCGCGGACCTGCACCACACCCTGGAGGTGCCACCACACGGTGACGGCGGTCATCAGGACTAGGAGCAGGCTCACCGCCCAGGGGCGCAGGCGACGTCCGGCGACCAGCGGCAACATCAGGAGGGGAAGCACGAGGTAGAAGGACACCTCGACAGCGAGGCTCCACATATGGGTCAGCCCGGACAGCGTCCCCAACGACGTGTAGATGTTCGTCATGAACAGGGTCTGCAGCCACCCACCGATCCCGAGCGGAGTGCCCTGGTCGATGAACACGGCAGCCGCGGTCGCGGTGACGACGTACACCGGCATGATCCGGCGTACACGCTTCCAGAGGTACGCCGTCGTGGACGGTGCAGCAATCCCCAGCGCGGACCGTGCGAGGTAGGGGCGGGAGAGCAGGAATCCCGACAGTACGAAGAACAACGCCACTCCGACGTCGAGCCGGTTCAACACCGCCCCCCAGATGCCGTTGCGGGTGAAGGCCCCCGACCAGAAGGCCGTGTGAGTGGTGACCACGGCCAGTGCGCCCACGGCCCGTAGCGTGTCCAGGACCGGGAAGTGGTGGTAGACCTCGACCCCGGTGCCCGCCGAGGGGGAGGGAATCTGCGCAGCCACGTCCCTCAGAGTAGTCCCCCACGCACAGCAACCGCACGGTCGAATGCCCCGATTCTGTCTCGTGCCCGAGAACCGGACCGATCGCCCGAAACTCCGGACTGAACCGTGATCTGCAACTGGCAGTCGTCGAGGGTGACATGGGTTACTCTTCGGCGATTGTATTTCCTGGGGAGGGAACTAACTTGCGCAAAAATTTGGGATTCGTCGTGCTCGGACTCAGTGGCTTCCTGCTGCTGGTCGGGCTCATGTCGGTCGTGTGGGCGCCTAGCAAGGCGGAGCGGACTCCGCTCGACACCGACAGCACCAACTACTTGGTCGGCGAGGGTGGGAAGCTCGACACCAGCACCGGCAGCATCGAGATTCAGCCGGTCCAGCTCGCCAGCTTCACCAAGGCCGATGCCAAAGCTTCCGACGATGACGTCATCGTTTGGGTGACCAGCTCCTGTCTGGTCATCCAGGTCGACGACCCGGCCGACTGCGTCGATGGGGAGGACCCTCGACTGATCACCGCCACCGAGTCGGTCTTCGCCACCGACCGCTTCGACGGTCTCGCTGTGAACGGCGAGAAGTACCTGCCCGAGGGCACCCCGACCTACGAAGGCCTCGTCAACAAGTGGCCCTTCGGCTCGGAGAAGAAGACCTACCCGTACTGGGACGGCACGATCGGCGAGGTCGTGGACGCGGTCTACGACCGCACCGAGAAGCTGGGGAGCCTCGAGACCTACGTCTACAAGGTCAACGTCGTGGACGCGCCGATCGAGATCGCCGCTGGCGTTCCCGGGACGTACAACAACGACCTCGAGATCTTCGTCGAGCCCGAGACGGGCGCGATCGTCGACCAGTACGTCACCCAGACCCGTTTCCTGGAGGACGGCACGCAAGCGCTGGACCTTCAGTTGCAGTTCTCCGAGGAGTCCCTCAACGACGGCATCAAGACGATCGAGGACAACCTCTCGACGTTGAACCTGCTGACGAAGAGCGCCCCGTTGATCGGATTCATCGGCGGGTTCCTGCTGCTGGCGCTCGGCCTGTTCCTGGTCATGGCCGGCGGCTCGACGGGATCCCGCTCGGCTGGCGCTTCGCCTAAGAACTAGCAGGCCGCAGGTCTGCACCGAAGATTGCGGTGCCGGGGGTCAGCCGTCCACGGACGGCTGACCATCCGCCCCACAACCGCTCGTGGTTCTCGGGCCACTCCGGTTCACGGAGATCGGTGACGATGAAACCCCGGGTCGCGAGCAGCGACACCCAGTCGCCGAGGGTGCGGTGGTGCTCGACGTACCCCACCTGTCCGGTGGCTTCGTCGATCTCGACGTACGGGGTCCGGTCCCAGTAGGACTGGGAGGCGATCAGCCCGGCCTCGGTCGGGTCATCAGGGAACATCCAGCGGGTCGGGTGGGTGATCGAGAAGGCCAGGCGCCCGCCGGGACGAAGCACCCGCACGATCTCGTCGAGTGCTTGGCCGATCTCGCTGACGAACTGCAGCGCCCCGAAGGCGGAGAAGACGACGTCGAAACTGTTCGGTGCGAACGGCAGATCAGTGGCCGTCCCCAGCACGGAGGGCACGACGACGCCGGTGGCGTCGTCGAGGCGTCTCGAGTGTTGGAGCTGCCGGTGCGACAGGTCCAGGCCGATGCCACGACCTCCCTGCGAGCAGACCCATCGTGAGCACTGACCCGCTCCGGACCCGACCTCGAGGACGTCGCGGTCGTGAAGCGGACCCAACACCCGAGCGGAATCCTCGGTGAGGCCTTCCGGCCCCCACACGAAGCCGGCGTCCCCGAGGAAGGCTCCGTGGGTGGCTTGGTACTCATCGGCGTAGCGGTCCCAGTCGGGACCGTTGGCGCGACGGGACTCGGCCTCGTCGACGGGTCGACGTACGACGGCGAAGGGCAACACCTCGGGGAATGACGCGACGGGTTCCACGCCTTCAGCGTAGTGGCCCCACCAGTGGGATGAACGGCCAGCAGCGGGTACGGAACCGATCTGGTTCCGTACCCGCCGTTCCGCCCCGCCCTGGTGCGGTATGAGTCCCGAGGGTCAGCCCCGCGAGCCCCCTCGAGAGGAGCCACGCGGGTTGTTCGGGGTGCTGTTGGGGTCCGTCGGGTCGCTACCTGCCTCGACTTCGACACCGTCGCGGACACCGCCGTTGTCGGTGTCCTTGTCGCACGGGTTGGACTTGTAGCGCTTGATCTCGACCTTGTCGCTGAGACCGTCCTTGTCGCTGTCCTTCCGACGCGGGTTCGTGGGGCAGCGGTCGTAGCGCCAGTTCGCCGAACCGGTGACCTCCTGACGGTCGTTGAGTCCGTCGCGATCGGTGTCCTTCCGTCGCGGGTTCGTCTTGGTCTTGCGAACCTCGCGGCCGTCATTGAGGCGGTCGCCGTCGGTGTCGGCCTTGATCGGGCTGGTCTTCCACTTCACGACCTCGACCCCATCGAGCAGCTTGTCGCCGTCGGTGTCGGGGTTGTTCGGGTCAGCACCGATCCGGATGTCGTGCCCGTCAGGTGCGCCGTCGTTGTCGCTGTCGGCGTCGAGAGGGTCGGTCGGAGCGTTGCCGTAGGGGTTCTTCGAACCGGTGACCTCCTCGAGGTTGGTCAGGAAGTCACGGTCGGAGTCCTCATCGGCGTCGCTGATGCCGTCGCCGTCGGAGTCGGGGTTGTTGGGGTCGGTGTTGGTGAGGTTTGTTTCTTGGTCGTTGGTCAGGCCGTCGCCGTCGTTGTCGTCACCACCGTTGGGTGGGGTGACGGGGTTGTCGTCGGCGGGGTTGTTGGGGTCGGTGCCGTTGCTGACCTCGTCGCCGTCGTTGACTCCGCCGTCGTCGGTGTCGGGGTCGAGGGGGTCGGTGGGTTCGTTGTTGTTCTCTGAACCGGTGACTTCTTCGAGGTTGGTGAGGCCGTCGTTGTCGGGGTCTTCGTTGGCGTCGTTGGTGCCGTCGCCGTCGGAGTCGGGGTTGTTGGGGTCGGTGTTGGTGAGGTTTGTTTCTTGGTCGTTGGTCAGGCCGTCGCCGTCGTTGTCGTCACCACCGTTGGGTGCTGCGGGGCAGATGACGCCGCCGACCGGTGCCTTGGCCGAGACCCTCATGGGTAACAGGTCGAGGTCGGCCACCGTGAGACCGAGGAGCGCGACCTTGACCTCGAGGACCGAAGCGGACGCAGAGGCCGTCGTACCGTCAGCCGACTCGATCACGTCGTCGGCCTGGCCTAGACGGAGGGTGAGGCCGAGTAGGGGGTTGCTCGGAGCGACGATGTTGAGCGGGCTTCCGTCGACGGGAAGCTCGAATCGATTGCCAGCGACGGTGACGGAGACCAGTGGTGCGTCCCAGCTCACCGTCGCGCCGCCGGGGGTTCCCGTGGCGGTTGCGGTCAGGGTGGGGGTCTCGGCGACGCCGATCTGGATCTGTCCGCCGAGTAGTTCGATGTCTGCGACGGTTCCGGCGGTGGTGGCCTGGACCGAGCGGGTGCCGGGTGACACCTCGGGGAGAAGCGTCTGCTGGCTCATGGACACCGTGCCGGGGAGAGCCACGAGGCTGCCGGCCGAGGGGACGTCCAGCAGAGTGACGTCCGCGGTGCTCGACTGCGACGCGGACATCGCGGACGAGGCCGGGAGGCACGTGGCGTCGGCGGAGCGCGCGTGAGCGGTCGCGGTGGAGATGCCCAGGCTCAGCAGTCCGGGAACTGTTCCGGGGATCGCCGTGTCGGACGAGGCGGCGGGGTTGTCGGCCGGCGCCGTCTGGCGGGCGGTTGCGAGGAGCGAGCCCAGATCCGCGCCCAGCAGGCTGGCTTCGAGGTTGGTCGCTTCGGCGGTCGAGGTGAGTGTGCCGTTCGCGTCGGTGGTTCCGGTGGCCCGGGAAACGGCCACATCGGCCACGCCCAGGACGCCCGGGATGCTCACGGCGTTGAGATGGAGGAGCTCGGCGGATGTGGCGGTCTGGTAGTCGCCGGTGGCCGGCGCCGCGGCCAGGGCTGATGCACCGGAGATGGGGGAGACAGCGATGAGGGCGAGCGCGGTCGTCAGAGCGACCGCAGCCCCTAGGGGCTTGCGAGATGACATGGGGGGATCCTTCAGGGGGGCGGGGTGAGGTACACCGACTGCTGATCCGATCGGGGGATCGGTTGAGCGGGGATGGTGACGAGGGGTCTGTACCCGACCTGAGGGACTTCATGCTCGGTGCATCGATAATTTGTCGGACGGGTCCGTCGGCGCCGAGCGCAGCCCCAGGATCGGCCCTGGGTCACGTGTTTCATGCGCATGAGCCACACTCGTCTGCGTGGACCCCAGGACGCCCCGCAACATCTACCGCATCCAGTTGGCAGCCGACGCCTCGCCGGAGGCACGCGCGACCCGGTTTCAGCGCCTCGTCGAGTTCGGAGTCGACTGGCTACACCTGCCTGCCTACTCGGCCGTACACCCCGGCGGTGGCCGGTACGCCGGGCTTGAAGCGCTGTCCGAGAGTGCCCGCGCCGCAGGACTGGGCCTTCTCGTGGACATCGAGCCGGCCCACGTGGACGTGTCGCGCGCCGAACCCGGCGACTGGTGGTGGGACGTACTGACCCACGGGCGGGCATCCGCGCACGCAGCAGTCTTCGATATCGACTGGGAGACAGGGGAGGGGCAGGTACTGCTTCCGTGGCTCGAGGAGGGCGACGCCGTGCCGTCGGTCGAACGCGACGGGGTCCGCTATCTCGACCGCGACCTTCCGTTGGCTCCGGGGACCTCGCGTCTGAAGGATCAGCACTACCGACTGGTGCCTGCCCACTCCAGCGACCATCCCGTCAACTACCGACGGTCCCACGCGGACTCCTCCCTGGCTGCGGTGCGAGTCGAGGACCGGGAGATCTTCGACCTCACCCACCGAGAGGTCGAACGGTGGTTCGAACAGGACCTGGTCGACGGGCTGTGCGTGCGGCACGTCGACGCATTGGCGGACCCGACGAACTACCTGTATCAACTGGCCGAGGTGACTCGGGGAGCCTTCGTGCTCGTAGAGAAGTCGCTCGTGCCAGGCGAGGCGTTGCCGCCTTCCTGGGCTGCAGCCGGCACTATCAGCGCAGCGCCCCTGATCATGCCTGACCTGCAACTCAAGCGGGACCAGGTCGCGACCCGTCTGGATCCGGAAATCCGTTGGATCGTCAGGGAGCTGCCCTCTGCGCCACCGGTCGCCGCACCCTCGACGGACAAGCAGGGCAGGGGGCTTGTCTCCCGGATGCGACAGCGATTCGCAGGCCCTTCGGTCACCCCTCTGGGTCACCCGGCCGAGGTCGTCGAGGACGCCGTGACCGAACTCGTGGCCTGCTTCCCGGTGGCCCGGTCCTACCTGCCCATCGGGCGAAACAACTTCGTCTCCGCGTTCTCGCTGGCTGCCCAACGGCGACCGGATCTCGCCGTCACCCTCGACGCGTTGGAGGAGGCGTTGCGCGACCCTGAGCAGCCCAGCGCCCGACGCTTCGAACTGGCCACGGGTGCAGCTGTCGACGGTTGGAGAACGCCACTCGCCGCAGCAACCGGCCCCGTCGATGACCTGCTGTCGCTGACTCGGGCAGATCTCCCCTCCGCGGAGGATCTCGAACCGGGAGCAGAGGAGTTGCGGAACGACGTACGTGCAGCAGGTCTTCGCCTGCGCCGGGACCGACCCGACCTGTTCACGTCGTACACCCTGGTCGAGGTTCGAGGGGAGGCGTCGGCATCCCTGCTGGCCTTCGACCGGGGCGGTGCCATCGCTGTCGTCACCCGAGACGCCGCAGGACTTGCTGCTCACGACGGCTGGGGATCCACCGAGATGGCCCTGCCTGCGGGTGACTGGTGGGACCACGTGACAGGTCGTGACCTGGGGTCGGACGGCTGGGTGTTCGTCGACGAACTTCTCGACCTTGCACCCGTGGCTCTGCTCACGCGGGACGAGCGCTGAGCAAGCCCTGCGTCGGTTGGACTCAGGCAACACACGCGACTAGAGTTCGAGACTGCGCCTGAGGTCTGCCCGCATCCCATACGGAGCGGATTCCGGCTCGCTGCCCACGCAGGTTTCGCCGCTCGTCGATTCATCCGGATCGACGAAGCGTCGTCAGGGCGGTGAAATCGATCTCGAGCGCGACTACCGACATCTGCCCACCAAGGAATCATTTCCCCTATGACGAGCACCCTCAACCTTCCGCTTCCCGATTACTACGATGACAACGCCCCTCAGGTGGCGATCAACGACATCGGTTCTGAAGCGGACTTCCTGGCCGCGATCGACGCGACCATCAAATACTTCAACGACGGCGACATCGTCGAGGGCATCATCGTCAAGGTGGACCGCGACGAGGTCCTCCTCGACATCGGCTACAAGACCGAGGGTGTGATCCCCTCTCGTGAGTTGTCCATCAAGCACGATGTGGACCCCTCCGAGGTCGTCGCCGTCGGCGACGCGGTCGAGGCCCTGGTTCTCCAGAAGGAGGACAAGGAAGGCCGCCTGATCCTGTCCAAGAAGCGCGCACAGTACGAACGCGCCTGGGGCACCATCGAGCAGGTCAAGGAAGAAGACGGTGTCGTCGAGGGCACGGTCATCGAGGTCGTCAAGGGCGGCCTCATCATCGACATCGGCCTGCGCGGCTTCCTGCCCGCCTCGCTGGTCGAGATGCGTCGCGTCCGCGACCTGCAGCCGTACGTCGGCCAGGTGCTCGAGGCGAAGATCATCGAGCTCGACAAGAACCGCAACAACGTCGTCCTCTCGCGTCGTGCGTGGCTCGAGCAGACCCAGTCCGAGGTGCGTCACGGGTTCCTCACCCAGCTGCAGAAGGGTCAGATCCGCAAGGGTGTCGTCTCCTCGATCGTCAACTTCGGTGCGTTCGTTGACCTCGGCGGCGTCGACGGTCTGGTGCACGTCTCGGAACTGTCCTGGAAGCACATCGACCACCCCAACGAGGTCGTCACGGTGGGCGACGAGGTCACCGTCGAGGTGCTCGACGTCGACATGGACCGCGAGCGCGTCTCGCTGTCGCTCAAGGCCACCCAGGAAGACCCGTGGCAGCACTTCGCCCGGACCCACCAGATCGGGCAGATCGTGCCCGGCAAGGTCACCAAGTTGGTGCCCTTCGGTTCGTTCGTCCGCGTCGAAGAGGGCATCGAGGGCCTGGTGCACATCTCCGAGCTGGCCGAGCGCCACGTGGAGATCCCCGAGCAGGTCGTCCAGGTCGGCGACGACACGATGGTCAAGATCATCGACATCGACCTCGAGCGTCGTCGTATCTCGCTGTCGCTGAAGCAGGCCAACGAGCAGACCGCTGCGGCTGACGTCGAAGAGTTCGACCCCACGCTCTACGGCATGGCGGCGACCTACGACGAGTCCGGCAACTACGTCTACCCCGACGGCTTCGACCCCGAGACGGGCGAATGGCTCGAAGGCTTCGACGAGCAGCGCGCCGTGTGGGAAGAGCAGTACGCCAAGGCTCACTCCCGCTGGGAGGCCCACGTCAAGCAGCAGGCCGAGGCCAAGCAGGCCGACGTCGAGGCCGGCGAGGCCACGTCGTACTCCTCCGGTGGCGACACCGAGGCCACCGGCGACGAAGCCGACGACCTCGGCGGCAGCCACAACGACGACGGCGGATCGCTCGCCTCGGACGAGGCCCTGCAGGCCCTGCGCGAGAAGCTCACCGGCGGCGACGCCTGAGTTCCACCGCACTGAGCAGCACTCAACGGCCCGTCGCTTCAAGCGGCGGGCCGTTGGCCATTTCAGCTAGACGGAGATCAAGAACGGGGAGCCGACACCCGGCCACCGCCGTAGGAGATGGGTTCCTTCGGCGGGCGATTGCGAAGATCAGCCGAGAAGCCGTGGCGAGCGATGATGACCAGGGTGCCGGCGACCAGGAACAGCGAACCGGCCACCACCCAGGCGACCTGGAATCCAGCGCCACCGGCGAGCGCCCCGAAGCCCAGCGGTCCGAGGGCGCCGCCGACGAACGCACCGGTCTGGATGACACCGGAGGCCTGGGCGGGGGTGTCGCGACCCAGCCTGGCCGCGGCGTACAGCAACAGCCCGGGCCACGCCCAGCCGACAGAGAATGCGAAGAAGCCGAACAGCATCACCGAGGTCGTCGAGGCGAAGGCCAACCCGAACATGCACACCGCTCCGGTGAACATCTGTGCGGCCACCACGGGAAGATTCCTCCCGTGGCGTTGGTCGGCGCGGTATCCGGAGAAGATCCGCACCAGGATGGAGCCGGCCGCTCCTGCTGCCATGAGCAGGCCCGCCGCTGTCGCGGTGAGGCCCACCTCGTACCCCCACGAGGCGACGAAGGTGCCCAGTGAGTTGGCGGCCGCGCTGGCGAAGGTGATCGCGATCCCGCAGAGCAGCAGGGGCCATCGTGGTGGCCGGTCCAGGAGGTCCGTGCTCACCGCCGTGGTCTCGGCGACGTCAGCGCGGCCGAGCAGAGCGGTGACCAGGACAAGTAGTCCGACGCTGCCGGTGACCATGAAGGTACTGCGCCAGCCCAACGCGGCGCCGAGCGTGGGAACAGCGAAACCGCCGAGCATGATGGCCAGCGGTACCGCGGACTGTTTGACTCCGAACCCCAGCCCGCGGCGACCGGGTCGAAGGGCGCGCGCCATGGACAGGTTGGCGGTGGTCTGGCAGGCGGAGTTGCCGAGCCCGAGAAGTCCCATGACTGCGATCAGGCTCCACCAGCCGACCACCAGGAAACTCATGGCTCCGGCGCCGAGGAAGACCAGGGTCCCGGCCAGCACCAGTCCTCGACGCCTTCCCAGGCGGTCGAAGGTACGACCGAAGCCGAATGCTCCGACCGCGGCAGCGCCGAAGAAGGTGCTGATGACGACCCCGAACTGTCCCAGGCTCACCTGGAGGTCCTCGCGGACCCAGACCGCCTGAGCGCCGAGCAGGAACGGAGGTAGCGCCCCGAGAGTGGTGAGCCCGGAGGCGCTGATCATCAGGACCGCGGTCCGCGAGGTTCTCACCGGACCACTAGATCACCAGATCGAGTGCGAAGGGCCCGATGAGAACCGTGAACACGGTGATGAGCACCACCCCCACGACGTTGAGCACCGCACCACCACGAGCCATCTCACTGATCTTGACTGCTCCGCTGCCGAAGACGATGGCGTTCGGGGGTGTCCCGACGGGCAGCATGAACGCGCAGGTCGCAGCGAGGGCGGCGGGGATGAGCAACGTCATCGGATCCACGCCGATGCCGACGGCGACCCCTCCGAGGACGGGAATGAACGTCGCGGCGGTCGCGGTGTTGCTGGTGACCTCGGTGAGGAGTAGCACGATCGCCACCACAGCAGCGAGAAGCAGCACGATGGGCAACGCCTCCAATCCGCCGACCTGCTGACCCAACCACTCGTCGAGACCGGTGGACGCCACCGCCGCAGCGAGGCTGAGGCCACCGCCGAACAGCAGAAGCACACCCCACGGGAGACCCTCCTCGGCGTCGTCCCACTGCAGCGTCATCCGACCTTCCTTGTCGCCGGGGATCAGGAACATCGCGACCCCCGCCGTGATGGCGATGACGGTGTCGTCGAACCCTCCCAGCCAGCTGAACCGTTCGCCGAGGTCACCGATGCTGGACAGCACGCCCGGCACGATCCAGAAGAAGGCGGCGATCGAGAACACGGCGAGCACGACCTTCTCGCCCTGGCCCATCGGGCCCAACTCGTCGATCTGTTCGTCGATGAGTTGGCTGCCACCGGGGATGCTGTCGAGGTTGAACCGGTACAGGACCCGGGTGATGAGGAGCCAGGCGACCGCGATGAAGACCACCACGATAGGCAGGCCGAGCATCATCCACTGCGCGAACCCGACATCCTTGCCCAGTTCCGTGCTGATGTAGCCCGCCACGATCGCGTTGGGCGGGCTGCCGAGAAGGGTGCCGAGGCCGCCGATGGAGGCGGCCCAGGCCACCGAGAGGAGCAGCGCGACGCCGAAGACTCGAACCTCGGGGTCTTCGACCACGTCGCTGATCCGTTGACCGTCAGCGAGTCGATCACCCTGATTCTCCGCTGACGCCCCCGAGGTCACCTTGGTGTTCTCGATGACCAACGTCAGCACCGAGAGCGCGATGGGCAGCATCATCAGGGTGGTGGCCGTGTTCGAGACCCACATCGACAGGAAAGCCGTGGCGATCATCATGCCGAGGATGATCCGTCGCGGTGCGGTGCCCACCCGGCGAAGTGTCAGCAGCGCGATGCGACGGTGCAAGTCCCACTTCTGCATCGCGATGGCGATCAGGAAACCGCCGAGGAACAGGAAGACGATCGGGTTGGCGTACGGCGCCGTCGACTCATCGATGCTCACCCCCGTGAGCGGAGTGAGAAGCACGATGGGCAGGAGGGCCGTGGCCGAGAGTGGGATCGCTTCCGACATCCACCACACCGCCATGAGCGTCGCGACCGCGGCAACCACCCGACCGTCGGAGGAGAGATCGGCCCCCGCAAGGACGAAGTAGACGATGAGGGCGAGACCGACGCCCAACATGCGAAAACCCCAGATCGATCGCGCCGGCCTGGGCCGCTCGCGATCGGAGGGTTCGTAGTCGTACTGACCTTGCTCGCGGACTATTCCAGCCATGAGTTGCCTCCCTGAGATGTGACCGGCGTCATGGTAGGCAGGCTTACGACCTAGAGGCGAGGATTGTGCGCCGAGCGGTTGTCTGGTGCGGTGAGCGGTTTCAAGCGCGAGCGTCGAGAGCGAACAGCGGGGCGTCCAGATCGTCCAGATCGACGATCCGATCGACGAGGTCCAGGCCCACGGCTTCGTGGGTGATCCACAGGATCGAAGGGCCGCGTGGACCGGTGAGGATCTCGCGGGCCAGGTCGGCGGCCGTGGCGTGATCCAGATGGGCCGAGGGTTCGTCGAGCACGAGGATGGGCTGACCGGAGAGGAAGGCGCGGGCCAAGCCCAATCTCGCGCGTTCACCACCGGACAGGTCGGCGTGCCCGTCACCGAGCCACGTGTCGAGTCCGTCTGGTAGCGCGTCGAGCCACGGGCCGAGTCGGGCACGGCGTAGTGCCGATGAGACCTCGCCCCGGGAGGAACCGGGCTTGGCCAGTCGAGTGTTCTCGAACAGGGTCGAGGCGAACACGTGGGGGTCGTCGTCGACGAGCGCGAAGCGGCTGCGTACCTCCTCGAGCGTCATCGTTCGGGTCGAAGTCGTACCGAGGCGGACCTCGCCCTCGGTCGGGTCGAGGAATCTCAGGAGGAGGGCGGCCACGGTGCTCTTGCCGGATCCCGAGGAACCCGTGAGAGCGACGCGCTCACCGGGGGACAGAGTGAGCGAAACGTGCGAGCATCCTCGTCCCGTGTCGGGCCAGCGCGCCGAGGCGTCGAGCAGGTGGACCTCGGGTGAGGAGACGACTGTGTCGGGGGAGCCTTCGTCCTGAACCGCCGGCTGCAGGCTTTCGAGGTCGTGCAGTCGGGTCTCGGCTGCTCGAGTGCGAGCCGAGATCGCGCCGGCGTCGGCGACCCCAGACGCGGTCTCGCCGAGAGCCAGAGGTAGCAGCACGAGTAGCGCCATGATGGGTCCGCTCAGGGTGCCTGCGTCGAGCAATGGAGCCAACAAGACGGCTGTCACCGCCACGGCGCCACCGGTGATGGTGGACACCCAGGCCCGGGCTCCGCCCCACCAGCGGGCCGAGCGATGGGCGGCTGCGCCCAAGCGGTCGCTGATCTCGCCGATGGAATCGGTGACGGAATCGACGCGCTGCCACATGAGGAGTTCGGGAGCGACCTGTAGTGCCCCGACCACCGCACGGGACAACTCCCCACGGGTGTGTACGGCGCTGCGTTCGGCCCGGGAGGCGCCGTGGCGAGCCAACACGAACCCGCCACCGCCGCCGAGGAGAGCCACCAGCCCGATGCCCAGTGCGGCGCGGGGTTCGAGCAACATGGCGACTGCGATCACCAGTGCGCTGACCAGGGCGAAGCTGCGCACGGGGAGCTTGACCCGCAACTGCGCGTCGACCACGCAGTCGACGTCGTCGACGACCGCGGTGAGGATGTCGCCACGGCGTCGCCCCAGGCGTGCCGGGGTGAGCGGGACCAGGGCGTCGTACACCTGCACCCGACGCCGAGCCAGCAGACGCAGAGCGACGTCGTGGGAACGCAGGCGTTCGGCGTACCGCAGCACCGGGCGGGCGAGACCGAAGGTACGGACTCCGACCACCGCGACGAGCAGGGTCAGGAAGGCCGGACGAGTCGAGGCCTGGACGATGAGCCAACCGGCGGTCGCGGTGAGCGCGATCCCCGAGGCCGTGGCCAGAGCGCCCAGCAGGGTGCTCGCCAGGAATCCGCCTCGGACCGGGCCGGGGGCCTGATCGTCGGGGGTGGGGGCGTACGACTGTTCGCCCTCGCCCTCGCCCTCGCCCTCGCCCTCGCGCTCGTTCTCGACCGGAACGGGATCGGATGGGGACGCGACGACGACGGGACGGTCGAGCTCGATGTGGTCGTCGGCGAGCGCGATCAGAGCGGGACGGTGGGCGACCACGACCACCGCACCGCGCACACCCAACTCGCCGATGGTGTCGGCGATGACTTGTTCGGTCAGGGCGTCGAGGTGTGCGGTGGGTTCGTCGAGCAGGGTCCAGGGGCGATCGGCGAGGACCACGCGGGCCAGGGCCAATCTTGCCCGCTCGCCGGCGGAGAGGCTGCGACCGTCCTCCTCCAGGGGTTGCTCGAGCCCCCTCGACATCAGTCGCACCCGTTCCTCGAGCGCGACCCGACGCAGGGCCTCCCACAGCTGAGCATCAGTGGCGTCGCGCCGGGCGAGGCGAAGGTTGTCGCCGATCGAGCCCTCGACGAAGAGCGGCCGCTGCGGCATCCACGCGACCTGCGCCTGCCAGGCCGAGCCCCCGACGGGCTCACCCGCACACGTGATCGAGCCGGCGCCTCCCTCGGCGAGGGTGGGTAGTCCCGCGATGACCGCCAGCAGTGTGGATTTCCCGCACCCACTGGGTCCGGTGATGGCGGTGACCCCACGGGCGTGAAGGGTCAGGTGGGGGATGTCCAGGGCCGGCGCACGGCGGCCCGGGTAGACGACCTGTAGCCCGTCGATTTCCAGATCCGCGCCGGGACGAGCGGCGCCGACCGGAGTCTCGTTGTCCTGCGAATCCAACAGTTCGGCGACGGCCTCGAAGGTGGCCACCCCTTCCGCGGCGGCGTGGAACTCCGCCCCGACCCGGCGCAGGGGCCAGTAGGCCTCTGGAGCCAGGAGCAGGACGAACAACGCGGTGCCCAGAGCCATGTTGCCTCCGGCGAGACGCACACCGACGGTGACAGCGACCAGGGCGACCGACAGTGTCGCGACCAGTTCGAGGACGGCGGAGGAGGCGAAGGCCAGGCGGAGGGTCTGCACCGACGCCCGTCGGTAGCCCTCGGTGACCTCGCCGATGCGGCGGGACTGCACGTGGGCCCGCCGGTAGGCGACCAGGGTCGGCAACCCCCGCATCACGTCGACGAAGTGACCGGAGAGGGAGGCCATCGATCGCCACTGACGCTCCGCACGGTCGCGGGTTGCGAGTCCGACCAGAGCGCCGAACAACGGCACCAGCGGAAGGGTGGCGGCGATGATGCCTGCGCTCAGCAGGTCCTGGGTGGCGATCGTGATCAGGGTGAGGGCAGGGAGGACCATGGCCAGGATGAGGGCCGGCAGGTAGCGGGTCAGGTACGGCTCGGCGGCGGCAACACCGCGGGTGGCCAGCACCGAGCGCGCGCCACTCGAGGACGCAGCCGGACGGCGAATCAGGACGGCGACGATCTGCCGGCGCAGGCTCGACGCGATCAGTGATGCGGCCCGAGAGGCCAACACATCGCCGGCCCAGGTGACGGCGGCCCGAGAGGTCATCACGATCACGACCGCGGTCGCCCAGAAGACCACTCCCTGGCCGTCCAGGACGGCCAGGATGAGCCCGGTGATGGTCCAGGCCTGGGCGATCACCAGGACGCTGGCCACCACCCCGGAGGTGACCACACCGATCAACGAACCCCGGGCTGGCGCCAGTTGGCGCCGTAGTCGGGGGTCGGAGGGCCTCATGGGTGAACCGGTTCCTCTTCCCGGGGAACCGGGATGTGGTGGGTCGAGATGCGCTTGCGGAAGACCCAGTAGCTCCAGGCCTGGTAGCCCACGACGATCGGGGTGAAGATGAGCGCGACGACGGTCATGATCTTCAGGGTGTACGCCGTGGCGGCCGCGTTGGTCACCGTCAGGCTCGTCCCGCTGGCCAACGAGGTCGGCATCACGTCGGGGAACAGGGCGAGGAACAGCCCGGCCACTCCCAGCCCGATGGCGAAGAAGGTGCCGAGGAACCCCCAGCCCTCACGGGCCTGCGTGGTGGCGAGGAGGCCGGCGACCAGGGCCAGAGCGGCCAAGACGAACGCGACGCCTGAGGAGGCGCTGCCGGTGTCGATCTGGGTCCAGATCAGGAAGGTAACCGTCACCAGAGCAGCGGCGATCCCGAGGCGCAGGGCCAGTGCTCGTGCGCGGTGCCGGATCGGGCCATCGGTCTTCAGAGCGATGAACATCGCACCGTGGGTGGTGAAGAGCAGCACCATCATCACCCCGCCGAGGAGGGCGTAGGGGTTCAGGAGGTTGAAGAAGCCGCCGACGTACTCCAGGTCGGAGTCGATGGGGACTCCTCGCACGATGTTCGCGAAGGCGATTCCCCACAGGACGGTGGGGACGAAGGAGCCGACGATGATGGCCATGTCCCATCGTGCTCGCCAGGTGTCGTCGTCGCGTTTGCCCCGGTAGTCAAAGGCGAGTCCGCGCACGATCAGGGTGAGCAGGATCAGCAGCAGGGGCAGGTAGAACCCGCTGAACAAGGTGGCGTACCACTCCGGGAACGCGGCGAAGGTCGCTCCACCGGCAACCAGGAGCCAGACCTCGTTGCCGTCCCAGACCGGTCCGATGGTGTTGATCATGACGCGGCGTTCGGTGTTGTTGCGAGCCAGGACGGGGAGCAGCATCCCGACCCCGAAGTCGAAGCCCTCGAGAACGAAGTAGCCGATCCAGAGGATGGCGATCAGGGCGAACCACACAGTGGTGAGTTCCATAGGTCTCTTCCTGTTCGGGAGGCGCGGTCAGTAGGCGAAGGCGACAGGGCGGTCGGACTCCGGGCCGTCCACGTCGTCGTCGGCGGACACGGGATCGGGGCCCTTGTTGATGAAGGTCAGCAGGAGCTTCACCTCGACCACGGCGAGGACGCCGTACAGCAGGGTCAGGGAGATCAGCGAGGTCAGTGCCTCCCCGGTGGTGGTGCCGGGGGAGACCGCGCGCTCGGTGGTCATCAGGCCGAACACCGCCCACGGCTGACGCCCCACCTCGGTGAAGATCCAACCGAAGGAGTTGGCGAACAGTGGAAGGAAGGGCAGCGATACCGCCGCGGCCAGGAGGAATCGATTCTGTGAGACCGAGGGGCCAGCGCGTTTGCGCGTCGCCCAGAGGACCCAGCCGGCCAGCACCATGGCCAGCATGCCCATCCCCATCATGAGGCGGAAGGACCAGTAGCTGATGGGAATGGGTGGCGTGTAGTCACCGGGGCTGTAGTAGGCGGCGCCCGGGTCCTGGCCGTAGGTCTCCTGGTACTGCTCTCGTAGGTCCTTGATCCCGAGGACCTCGCCATCCATCGTGCCGGTGGCCAGGAAGGAGAGAACCCGGGGGACCTTGATCGTGAAGCGTTCCTCGCTGCCGTCGAGGCTGCCGATGGTCAGGACCGAGAAACTGGCTGGTGCCTCGGTCTCGTAGAGGGCTTCGGCCGCGGCCATCTTCATCGGTTGCACCTCGGTCATGATCTTGCCCTGGATGTCGCCACTGATCACGACGCCCAGACCGGTCACGATGACCATGACGGCACCACCGCGCACGGCCCGGCGGAACATGTGGCGGTCATCGTCGTTCTTGGCCCGGCGGGTGAGTTGCCAGAACGCGACACCGACCACGAACGCGGCGCCGGTCATGTAGGCGGACAGGATGACGTGCGGGAACGTGACGAGTTGGACCTTGTTGAGCAGGACTGCCGCGAAGTCGTTCATCTCGGCGCGGCCGGTGTCGGGGTTGAAAGCGAAGCCGACCGGGTTCTGCATCCAGGAGTTGGCCGCGAGGATGAAGTACCCCGAGAAGAGGGTCCCCAGGTGGACCAGCCACATGCAGGCTGCGTGCAGGCGGGGGGAGAGCCGGTCCCACCCGAAGATCCACAGGCCGAGGAACGTCGACTCCAGGAAGAAGGCGAGGAGCCCTTCGATGGCTAGAGGCGCGCCGAAGACGTCGCCGACGAAGCGGGAGTAGTCGCTCCAGTTCATCCCGAACTGGAACTCCTGCACGATCCCGGTCACCACGCCGATGGCGAAGTTGATCAGGAACAGCTTCCCGAAGAAGCGGGTCAACCGGAGCCAATGGGGATTGCCGGTGCGCACCCAGGCTGTCTCATAGACGGCCAGGATCAACGACAACCCGATGGTGATCGGGACGAAGAGGAAGTGATAAACGGTGACGATGGCGAACTGCCACCGGGCGATTTCGAGCGGGTCCACGAGGCTCCTCTGGGCGAGATCCGGATTCCTTGCCGACGTTAATGACGGCGGAGCTCGACGACCACGGCACGCAGTCCCGTGAATGAGGGACCTTGGTCCCCCTAGAGCTCGTCGCGGCGCACCTTGCCGGTCAGGGTGCGGGGGAGTTCGGTGCGGAAGGTCCAGGTCTTCGGGCGCTTCGGTGGGGCGAGCCGTTCGCGGGCGTACGCCGTCAACTCGTCCTCGCTGATCGATCCGACGACGGCGGCACACACGCGTTGACCCCATTCGTCATCGGGCGTCGCGAAGACGGCGATGTCGTCGACCAGGGGATGCTCCCCGAGGATCTGTTCGACTTCGAGGGGATAAACGTTGACGCCGCCGGAGATGATCAGATCGGTGCGGCGACCGTCGAGGTAGAGGTAGCCCTGGTCGTCCAGGCGCCCGAGGTCGCCGACGGTGAACTCGTCGCCGTGCGCCCCGCCCCACGCTGCGGCGGTCTTCTCGGGAGCGGCGACGTAGGTGAACCGGGCGTGCTCGGGCACCTGGCACCAGATGGTGCCGTCGTCCGCGAGTCGGAGGGTGCGGCCCGGGCGGGCGCGACCCACGGTGCCGGGGCGTTCTAGCCACTCCTCGCTGCGGCAGGCGGTGAACTGTCCCTCGGTCGATCCGTAGAACTCCCAGGTCGAGCCGTCGGGGAACAGTTCGATCAGTCGTCGCTTCACATCGGTGGGGCACGGCGCACCCGCGTGCGCGACCAGCCGGAACGAGGTCAAGTCGGGGACGGCGGTGGCGTCCCAGTGGGCGAAGAGCCGCTGAAGATGCACCGGCACGCAGAACATGGTGGTGGGTCGATGCGTTGTGATGGCCTCGGTGATGGCAACTGGATCGAAGGGTCCCGGGAGGACGACGCGACCCCCGGCCAAACGGGTCCCCATGGCGAAACGCAGGGGAGCCGAGTGATAGATCGGGCTCAGGACGAGGTTGACGTCGCTCTCCTCGAAGCCCCACAACGCGCGTTCCTCCGCGACCAGCGCCTGTGACTGCTCGACGGTCAGCAGACCGGAGTCGACACCTTTCGGGCGGCCCGTCGTACCGCTGGTGACGTGGATGGGACGACCGCGGGGGAGAGTCCGGTCGGCCAGGTGTGCCGGGGAGATCAGGGTCTGCAGGGTTTCCTCGTCCTCGACGATGAGGTCGGGTTCGAGGTCCTCGAAGATCCGCTCGCGTTCGGTGTGGGTCAGCCGTGGGTCGAGTGGGATGGGGAAGACGCCGTCGGCGAGCAGCGACAACACGGCGTCGAGGTACGCCGAGGAGCCGGGAACGAGCAACGCGACCCGACTTCCCTGGGTCACAGGGCTGTTGACGGGAGCAGCGGTCGGCACACCGGCAATGGTGCCGTGTGGGGGCTACCGCACCGACCAGGGCCCTAGGGTGAGGCCGTGACCGAGACCTGGGACTCCCTCGCGCAGACCTTCGAATCGCTCAAGCCGGCGCCGTACCTGGGCCTGGTGATGGTCGCTGCGGTCAGTGCGCAGTGGCTGGGCTGGAAGCTCAAGGTGCCGTCGATCCTGCTCCTGCTGGGGGTCGGGTTCGGGCTGGGGCGGCTGGCCGACCCGGAGGTCGTGCTGGGTCAGGACATCCTGTTCGGCGGAGTGACCCTGGCCGTCGGGATCATCCTGTTCGAGGGCAGCCTCTCGCTCAGCGTCGGAGCGCTACGCGAGTTGAGTACGCCGGTCCTGCGGCTGTGCACGGTCACCGTGGCGGTGGCGTGGGTCCTGATCACGGGCGCGGCTCTTCTGGTCGGGTTCGAGGTCGAGGTGGCGCTGCTGGTGGGGGCGATCCTGGTGGTCACCGGGCCGACCGTGATCGCTCCGATCCTGAGGCAGCTGCGCCCCACGCGTCGGGTGGCGTCGATGCTGCGGTGGGAGGGCATCGTGGTCGATCCGATCGGTGCCGTGCTGGCGGTGCTGGTGTTCCAGGGCGTTCTGGCCGGTCGCTTGGACCAAGCGGTTCCGCAGGTCCTGTGGAGTCTGGCGGCCACCGTGCTGATCGGTTTCGGGATCGCCCTCTCGCTGGGTTGGGCCCTGACCAGACTGATGCGCGCGAACGCGATCCCCGACTTCCTGCACGGGGTGGTGTTCCTCGGTGCCGCCGTGGGTGCGCTGGTCGCCTCCAACGCGCTGCAGCCCGAGAGCGGTCTGCTCACGGTGACGGTGCTGGGGGTGTATCTGGGGAGTCAGCCGAATCTCCACCTCGAGCACGTGATCGAGTTCAAGGAGCACCTGCAGGTGCTGTTCGTCGGCGCCCTGTTCGTGATCCTGGCCGGGCGCGTGGCACCGGAGGAGATCGGAGCCATCGCACCGAAGGCGGCTGTCTTCATCGTGTTGTTGCTGCTGATCCGGCCGATCAGCATCGTCGTCGGGCTGTGGGGAACCTCCGCCACGCGCGAGGAGCGCAGCCTGCTCGCCTGTATGGCGCCGCGCGGGATCGTCGCGGCTGCGGTCACCAGCATCTTTGCTCTGGAGTTCGCCCACTCCGCGGACGTGGCCGCCGAGGAGGGCGACGTCGAGCGGGCGGCCGAGCTCACGCGCTTGGCTGCCCAGGTCTCGGAGTTGGTGCCGTTGGTGTTCCTGGTCATCGTGGCCACGGTCGCCATCTATGGCCTGGGCGTGGGTCGTTTGGCCGAGCGGCTGGGATTGGCGACGTCATCCCCACAGGGGGTGCTCTTCGTAGGTGCTCAGCCGTGGGTCGTCGACGTTGCCGTGACCCTGGAGAAGGCCGACGTGACCTGCTTGGTCGTGGATCGGGAGTACGCCGCTCTCAGCGGCGCCAGGATGGCCGGAGTCGCTACCGAGGCCGCCAACATCCTCAGCGACTACGCGGTCAGAGACATGGAGCTGGCCGGGATCGGTCGCTTGATCGCGTGCACGCCCGATGACGAGGTCAACGCCACCGCGGCCCGGGAGTTCGCCCATGTCCTGGGTCGGGCCAACGTGTATCAACTGCGTCGGGCCGGCTCCGATGAATCGACGCCGCGGCACAGCCGACGCGAGGCGGCCGGACACCTGACCGCGACCACCCCGTTCTCTCCTGGTGCCGATCACGCGGAGTTGGAGGACTTGGTGGCACAGGGAGCCGTGGCCAAGTGCACCAAACTGACCGAGGAGTTCCCTCTCGACGCCTTCCGTCGGCACTACGGGGACCGGGCGGTCATCCTGTTCGTGGTGGACGACGGCGAGGTGGACGTGGTCACCTCCGCCTACGACGTCCCCGAGTCCGGGGTTGCCGTGATCGCGTTGGTCATCGAACCGGAGGACACACCCGCAGGTGACGCTTGAACGACTCGTCGGGATCGCTGGTCTGATCAACGGTCCCGTCGGGAGTCCGGAGGAATCGTTGGCCGTGGGTGTCGCTCCAGAGGTAGACCCCGGGTTCGATCGGTCGATAACGCCAACCGGCATGGGTCTTCAGTTGATGATGATGTCGACACAGGGGAGCGAGATTGCATTCGCAGGTCCTTCCGGATTCTCGGAAGGGACAGATGTGGTCGAGATCGCAGGCCTTCGCGGGTCTCCGACAGAACGGGAAGACGCAGGTCTGATCGCGAAGGACCACTGATTCGCTCAGTGTCTTAGAGGGCCGGTAGTGGTCTTCGCCCTCGTGTTCGTGGGTGGTGGGGGTGAGATCGATCAGGCCACGAACCGTGATGTGGGTGTCGGGTCGCGCGGCCCAGTCCCGAACCTGATCGGCCACGAAGACGCGCCCGTCGGCTCCCGTCGCGACGTTGCTGGCTCCGCGGAGAGTGTCGGCGGTCAGGTGCACGATGAGATCCAGGGTGCGGCGAGGAGTCCCGGAGGTGGTTTCGTGCCCAGCCAGCAACGCGGCAGCTCGATCGGGGTCGGCGAGGACGCCGACCGCGAGAGCGCGACGGGTGTCGAGGCTCTCGTCCTCGCCTTCCTCGGTGTGCTTGAGGGCTTCGGCGATCGCGTTGATGGTGAGGTCGAAGTGGGCGAGGTCGGCCCAGTCGGTGTTGATCACCATCTCGGCCAGACCGTTGGTCAGCGTGAGGTCCTGGTCACGATCGAAGAAGACCGACCGCTTCTGCAGGGCGTCCAGACGGTCGTGCTCGGCCTGCTCGGGGTGGAGCGCGAGCTCGGCTTCCGCCAGCATCCGGTCGACGGTGACCAGCCCGGAGGTGTCGGCGATGGGAGCGAACTTCGCATCGAGATACTCCACGACGTCCGGAGCCTTGCCGATGCAGGCCTGGGCGATCTTGCGGGCCTTGTGGACCGGGACAGCTCCGGTGAGGGTGCGACGGTAGATGCCGGGCAGTCGGTGACACAGAACCAGCGCGTCGCGCAGGTAGGCGCGTCCGCCGGTGGTGGACATGTGATTGGCGGCCGAGAAGGATGCGGCGCAGTCCCACCGGATCTGCGGGATGCCGAACCACTCGAGTTCGTGGAGGTCGTCGACGGTCGAGGAGACGGGGGAGCCGTCCTCGTCCATCTCCCAGGAGCCGGCGTACGCCTTGCCCTCCTTGCCGGGCTTCCACCAGATCTGTCGGCCCTGGTCGTCGAGCTCGGGGTGGGCGTGAGCCCACTCGACCGCCAGCTCGAGCACGCGGGCCTCGCCCTGAGCAACCGCGCGACGGTGACGACGGATGGCGACGATGAGATCCGTCGGTGTAGGGGCAGCGTCAGCCGGGTCCACGGGCTCCGACGGCGACTGACTCATAGAGTCATGATACGGGAACATGCATTCGGAAACAACAGTTCAGCGAGAATTCTCGACTAACTTTTCTCGGTCGCTCCGGGTGGTCAGTCCTGCTCGACCCGCCTGTCCCAACGGACGGCGCCCGCGCCCAACTGAGATAATTCGTCGTTGCGGTTGTAGAGAGCGCACGCCTTCAGCGACAGGCATCCGCACCCGATGCAGCCGTCGAGCGAATCGCGAAGTCGCTGGAGATGTTCGATGCGCTCGTCCAATCGCTGTCGCCACCTCTGCGAGAGCCGCGCCCAGTCCGCCTTGGTCGGCGTACGGCCAGAGGGCAGCGTCGCCAGAGCGACCGCGATGTCGGCCAGGGAGATCCCAACTCCCTGAGAGACCCGGATGAACGCCACGCGCCTGAGTACGTCGCGGCTGTAACGGCGCTGGTTGCCGGCCGTGCGCGTGCTCTCTATGAGCCCTTCTCGTTCATAGAAGTGGAGCGTCGGGACGCTCACTCCCGAGCGCTCTGCGCAGGCGCCGGGTGTGAGGTGTTGGCCTCGGACTTCCGCGTGCGATGTCATGTTTCACCATCCCTTGACCTCAACTTATGTTGAGGTTGTCCAATCATCGTATGACCTACGACGTGCTCGACGACGCATACGACCGCCTCCGGCTGACCGGGCCTGAGTTCGACGGCTGGTTGAGCAACCACGGACCGATGGCGGCCGAGGCCCTCGCGCGCCACGGACACGAGGACGAGATCTCCAGCTGGCTCGACGGGTATGCCCGGCGCCTCGAAGCCGTTCCGGGATCGTCACGGAGGATCGACGACTGGCGCAGTGCGCTGGGCGATCCGCGGCGGTTGGGTGATTGGCTTGCTTGGTTCGAGGAGCAGCTACGTGAAGAGTCGTGGACCGACGTGCTTCGGACCTGGTGGCCACGCCTCCTCCCCGGAATCGCCGCGGGCGCCACGCACGGGGTGATCCGGGTCGGTCACGCGGTGCGGGTGCTGCGCGAGGAGGGCGAGACCCCAGCGCGCGTCGCCGAGCTGGCGCAGGGACTGGGGTATTGGGCGGCACGGTGGCAGCGGGTGCCTGGAGCGACCGGTCCGGGAGGTTTGCTCGATGCGGAGTCCGCGGTTGGCTGGCCGCAAGCCCGGCGTGCGATAGCGGCACCCGCGGATTGGGAGGGGTTCCTTCGCGACCTGGTGACCGCCGCTGTCCGGCGATACGCAACCCACGCCCACGGCAACCCCGTGATGCTCGTCCATGCTGCGACGGCTCCCAATGCAGTACTTCGGGTGCTTCCCTCACTGCCCGCGGAGCACTGGTCAGCCAGTGCATCGGCGGCATGGTCAGCTTCGGCGGCCGTCCATGCCGCGTATTCACCTACCGCAGGTCGTCCGTACCCCTCTGCGCCGGCGACAGCCGCTGACGCCTTCGACCGGGCGAGCCGGCACGGCGATGAACACGTGATCAAACTGGCCGACACCGCCCTCGACGCCTTCTCGTGGACCGGCGACGACATCGCGCTCTCGGCGGTTGCCAGGGCAGCCGACGCTATCGACGTCGAGTGAAGCAGGGCTGGCGCCCGGAGTTCTACGGCGTGGCGACCGCGCGAGCGAGCTGGAGTTGGCGGGTCAAGAATTGCTGTTCGTCCAGTTTCTTGCGGCGCATCCAGCCGGTGACCTCAGCGTTGCACTTGCTGGCGTTGCACGACCCGCAGGCAGGCACGACGTTGTCGAGCGTGTAGCGACCGCCGCGGGAGATGGGGAGCACGCAGTCCTTCTGCAATGCGTTGTTGGAAGCCCCGCAGTAGGCGCATCCCTCCCACGCAGCCTTGAGCGCGAGCCACTGTGCGTCTGTGAGGTCGTGCTCGACCTTGGACATCCGCCGTTTGCGACGACGGGCGTACGTCGCTGCTTTCTTGGGGGTCGGCACGTTGCGACCCTAGCCAGGTCCAGCGCCGAGCAGTGGGACGCGCCGGCCTCGCAGGCCGTCGTCGAGTGGGCGTCGCGTCAGAACTGTTTGCGATTCTCAAGAACAAGTTCGGCGGGGGTCAGGTTGTCGAGGATCCGGTCCTGCTTGTTGAGTAGCTGGTTGCTGGTGAACATCTGCCGGACCTGCCCTGGCGAGGCGGGCGAGATTGCCGATGCTGGCTCGAAGCGGCCGATCCACGCGCCGGCTACGTCGAGGAGGCGAGAGGCGTCGAGGCGATAGAGGCGTTCGCGCCCATCGCCACTCTCGACAAGGTGAACCAGTCCGGCCTCCTGCAGCGTCTTGAGGTGGCGGCTCACGGTGGCCCACGTGGTGGAGAAGCGTTCGGCGACCTCTTTGGAGGTCATCGACTCTCCACGCGCGAGCAGCACGAGCAGTATCTGGCGACGAGCCGAGTGAGCGAGTGCCTCGAACACGACGGCGACGTCATCGAGCTCGGCGAGGGGTGACGGCGCAGTACTCATCCCTGCTGACCCAGACGGGTGAACGAGGCGAACTCGAGACCCGGTCGGTCGTCACGCGATTCGCACAGCGCGGCCATCGGTTCCCAGATCGCTATCACTTCGGGCACCTCGGAGGCCCGTTCGGCAGCATCGGTGCTGGCCCACTCGAACACCTCTACGTAGACGGGCATCGAGGCGGCCGGTCGACGCAGAACCTGCGCCGGGAAGTCAGTGATCAGGCCCAGCTCACGCAGGGTCGGCGCGTGGACTTCGAGCCACCGTTCGAACGCGGCCTGCTCTCCGTCGCGAACCCGGTAGGTGCAGATCACCACCGGGCCGCGCCCTTCGATCGGGCTCATGAGGCAACCCCGGCGATCGCGGCCGCATCGAAGATCACGGTGACCTCGGCGAACGCACCGCCGTCGACCATCTCGGCCAGAAAGCCGTTCATCGCCCGAACATTGGCTGCGTGCATATCCTTACGTGGAAGCGTAATCAATCATGCTTGGCGAACGCGGTGGTCTCTCGAGAACGGCTCACGATGTGCCGGTGTTAGCGTGAGGTGGTGGCCACCTTCGCACTCATCCACGGTGGCGGCGGGACCGCCTGGGACTGGCATCGCGTCACGCCGCTGCTTCGAGACCGCGGCCACGAGGTGGTCGCCGTCGATCTTCCCAACGAGGAGCCCTCGGCGGGATGGTCGGAGTATGTCGACGCCGTCGTCGAAGCAGTGGGCACACCGGACGACCTCGTAGTAGTGGGGCACTCGCTCGGCGGCTTCACCGCACCACTCGTGTGTGCGCGGATACGGACCGACCTGCTGGTCCTCGTCGCTGCGATGGTTCCGGCGCCCGGCGAGCTTTTCTCCGACTGGTGGGCCAACACGAGCCACAAGACCAGCGGCGACGAGGACGTGTTCTACAACGATGTGCCGCCCGTCCTGGTGGCCGAGGCGATTCGCCGCGAGCGAGGCGAGGATGCCATCGCGCTGGAGCAACCATGGCCGCTGGAGACGTGGCCGGATACACCGACGAAGTACCTACTGTGTCGTGACGACCGGATGTTCCCTGCACCGTGGGCGCGTCGCCATGCTCGCGAGCGCCTCGGCATCGACGCCGACGAGGTCGACGGCGGCCACTACGTCGCGCTCTCGCACCCGAAAGAGCTGGCTGACCGCCTTGCCCAGTACGCGGCGGAGATCTGATCTGGCCATTCCCCAGGCGGCCGTCAGGTTCGGGCGCGTTGCTGTTGACGAACGAACGCTCCACCACGACCGGAAGAGCATCCGCACCCGCCTCTGGTGACTCGCGCGTAGGCTCCAGCACATGTCAAAGGGGTTCGTCAGGCACGCGGGTGAGGGCCCGCCACTTCCAGGCGCGGGCGGCAGCGTCCTTGCCGGCGCCGCAGAAACCGATGGTGCGTTCAGCCTGCTGGTCAGTCATGCCCCCGTCGGCGACGGCGCCCCGCTCCACACTCACGCTCAGGAGAGCGAGTCGTTCTTCGTCCTGGGCGGTGCTTATCAGATCGAATGTGGAGACGAGAGGTTCCAGGCCCGAGAACACGACTTCGTTTACCTCCCCGCCGGGGTTCCGCACGCTTGGCGGGTCGTGGGTGACACGCCGGGAAGCAAGCTGATTCTTGCGGTCCCTGGTGGGATCGAGTCGTTCTTCGACGACCTCGCGGCCGGCGTGAGTATTGACGATTTGACCCATCGGCACGGGGTTCACTTCCTGACCTGACCCCGGCGGGTGATCACCAGACAGCGGCCTCGAGGTGAGGTCAGTCGGCGACGACCGTGCCGAGGCTGGTGCCGTCGGTGGCCGTACCGTCCAGGACGAGCCAGCCGATGCTCGTCCCGGTGACCTCGCCTCCGACCGAGATCGTGTACTCGGCTCCCGCCTCGAGCAGCTCTGATGAGTAGATGTAGGACTCCGAGGCCTTCGGGGTGGTGAAGGAGGAGACCTGCGTGCCGTCGTCATCGGTGATGGTGATGACGGTGCCGGCTGGAACGACGCTGCTCAGCGTGAGCGCGAGGGTGGCCTGGGTGGAGTCCTCGCCGGGAGCGACCGCCATGGTGGCCATGCCGTTCGCTGCGAGCGTTCCGCCAGAGATGGTGAACACGTCGTCCACGTCGAGGGCACCTTGGCGGATATTCTCGGTTCCGGAGACCACGAGGGTGCCCCCGGTCATAGACATGGATCCGTTGACGTCCACGCCGTCACTGGTCGTGTCGACGACGTACGTGCCGCCACTGAACTCCAAGAACCGGGTCCCGTTGTCCCCCTCGGCGGGGCCGCCGAAGCCGCTTCCCTCCATAGCGGACACCGTGAGCGCGCCGAGATCGTCGACCGGGTCGGTGGTGGTGGCTTCGTCCTCAGGGCCGGCGCCCTCCATCGGCGGACCACCCATCCCTCCGCCACCCTCGGGACGCCCGCCCTCCATCGCACCGGGATCGGCGGCGGTGTCAGTGGTTGCCTCGGCCGTCTCCTCGGCGAGCTCTTCCGCGCCCCCCGAAACGTTGATGCCGTCGTCGGAGGCAACCACCGAGACGTCGCCACCGGAGAGATACATATAGGCGCCTTCGATGCCTTCGACGCTCTCGGTGATGCTCACGTCTCCACCGGCGATGCGCAGGACGTTGTCGGAGTGGATGCCATCGTCGCCCGCGGCGACCGTCAGGTCCCCGTCCAGGATCGTGACCTGGCGGGCGGCATCGATCGCGTCGGAGCCGGCGGTGAGGTCCAGCGTCCCTCCGTCGATCCAGACGACGCCGACCGCTGCGTCCGGTTCGTCGGCCACCGACTCGTTGTCGGATCGCAGGGCGTCACCCTCGACGTCCACGATGAGCGTGCCACCGGTGATCACCAGGTGGTCCTTGCCGCGTACGCCGTCGTCCGCGGCGGTGACCGAGACGTCACTCCCGGCCATGACCAAGGTGTCCTTCGAGGTGATCGCGTCAGCGGCGTACGCCGTGACCGACAGTGCGCCGTCACCTGCGATCCACAGGTCGGCGGTCGAGAACAGGGTCGCGTTGGGTGAGTCCTCGACGGTGTCGTCCACTGTGCTGCCGGCAGTGTCAGCGAGCACGTTCTTCGTGTCGTCTGCCAGCCAAACCACTACGTGGTCGGCCTCGATGACGTTGATCGCGGCCACGTCCGCGGCCGTGATGTCCACGCCGTCGAGCACGAGGTTGACCACCCCGTCAGGCGCGTCGACGACCAGAGAACCCGACGTCAGCGTGCCGCTGATCCGGTAGGTTCCGGCCGTGGTGATCGTGACGGTGTCGCCGTCGATGCTGACGCCGTCGCCGCCCTCGGAGGAGTCGTCGGCCAGCGTGACGTCCACTGCGTTGGCCACGTCGAAGGACAGGTCGGCTTCGTCGATCGCGAGGTCCGAATAGCTCAGCTCGGTCACGGGGCCCGACACGGACGAGACGTTCACGGCCGACGTCGTGCCGGTCGCGCTGGTGACATCGGTGGTGGTGCTGCAACCGCTGAGGATCAGCGCCGCGCCCAGGGTGAATGCGGCGAGCAGGTGGGAGGGCTTCTTCATGTCGTGTCCTTCTAGGAGGCCGCGGCGGACGCGGCAGGGGTGGGAACGTAGCGGCGCAGGGAGCGCGACCACCGGTTCGAGGGGAGGTCGGGGCGGAGGGCAGCGAGCGAGGTGCCGTACTTGCTGATGGACGCCGGGCGGACGCCGCTCGCCCACAGGGCGCGGTCGACATCGCCGGCGGCACCGGCGGATTTGGTTTCGACGATCAGCACGTCGCCGTAGTCCATGCGCCGGCCGTGAGCGTCGGCTGCCGCGACGTGCCGGTCCACGGTCACCCGTGCGTCGGCCGTCACAAGCGTGACGCGTTCGTACGACGTGGTCAGCGTCTCGGCGAGCAGGTGAGCCCGGTCGCCGATCCGCTCGAACCCGGCGGCGAAGTCGGCCGCTGCCTCGGGAAGGAGGCCGTCGGCCCCCCGCGCGTCCGGGTGCAACCACTCGCGGCTCTTGGCCGTGGCGCCGGAGGGAGCCCGGGTCTTCACCTCGACGGCGACGGAGCCGGTGTCCAGGTAGTGCCGGGTCCGCACCTTGTAGCGGTGGGGCCGACGGCGTACCGCGTCGCGGAAACTGTCGAGGTCCGAGGTGTCGTAGTACGTCGAGGCGTAGCGGAAGCTGCGGCGACCCTCTATCTGGAGCACGCTCGGAGTCCCGGGGAGCGAGCCCAGCACGTCGCCCCAGGTGTGGGGGCGGACGACGTACTTCCGGTCCACCCGGGTCTGCAGAGCCGCACGCTCGTCCACCTCGTCGAGCGTGAGGGCGGGAAGGGTGTGGACGATGTCCAGCCAGTCGGTCATCGGATCCCCGCGGTGGTCGCGTACGGCGAGGTGACGGACGAGGCCCCGGTGGAGGCGCTGCCCAGGTGAGCGTCCAACGAATCGTCCGCGCTGCGCTCGGCCAGGGGCAGGGTGAACCTGACGTCGCACAGGGTGGTCTCGGAGACCATGTCCACCTTGCGCAGCGTCACCCGGTCGATGCGAGCACCGAGGATGGCCCCGAGGAGGTCGCGGGCGACGGCTTCGTCGGTGATCGCGCGATCCAGCACCATGGTCTGCTGACGGGCCCGGGAGAAAAGGGCGGGGCTGTCGCCCACCGCGATGACGCCCAGCAGGACCGCCATCAGCGTGAAGCTCACGAGAGGCGAGATGGAGGGGAAGCCGCCCAGCAGTCCGAGCGCGATCGCGGTGAAGTAGTAGGCGATCTCGGCGTGGTCCATCTCGGTGGACCGGAGGCGGATGATCGAGAGCACCGCGAAGATGCCGAGCCCGAAACCGAGCGACAGGTCGGCGGTGGCCATCGCGTAGGTGACGCCCATGACGCCCACGTTGATGGACATGAACGCGACGATCAGGTCGCGGCGGCGGTGACGCGGGAAGTACAGGGCGAAGACCATGAGGCCGATGGCGATGAGATCGGCCGCGATGAAGGCGAAGACAGACATGGGGATCCTTGGGGCTCAGGTGGTGGCTGGGAGGTTGATGACCCCATATGACACGACCTACGTGGGCAGGGTCTGTGCGTCGGTTGTGGCTTGTCTGTGAACCTTTTCGCGACCAGGTGCTGGGCGTGGCAGGTCGTCGCTACGCTGACGCCCGTGTCTGACTCCCTGCCCCCGTGCCCCGAATGCTCGAGCGAGTACACCTACGAGATGGGTGCGCTGCTGGTCTGCCCGGAGTGCGCGCACGAGTGGGGCTCCGACCCGGTGGAGGCGGAGCCGGAGTCGGTCGTCAAGGACGCGGTCGGCAAGGTCCTGGCGGATGGCGACACCGTGATCGTCACCAAGACGCTCAAGGTCAAGGGGAACCCGACCCCGATCAAGGCGGGCACCAAGGTCCGCAACATCCGTCTGGTCGACGGTGTCGACGGCCACGACATCGACTGCCGGGTGGATGGGTTCGGGTCGATGCAGCTCAAGTCCTCCGTGGTGAAGAAGGCCTGAGCGCTCACGCTGAGTCGAGATCGCTAACCTGTGCCGGTGACCGACACGAACCGCATTTCCGAACTGCTGGCTGACTTCCCGGTTCAGGTGGAGATCCCTGTCGCCTGGGGCGACATGGATGCCATGGGCCACGTGAACAACGTCGTCTACTTCCGCTACTTCGAGACCGCGCGGATCACCTGTTTCGCCGAGCTCGGCCTGGGTGCCATCGAGCAGTCCAACGACGTCGGTCCGATCCTGCACTCGGCGAGCTGCCGGTTCCGGATCCCGCTGACCCACCCCGACACCGTCACCGTTGGTGCGCGGATCGGTGAGATCAGCGAGGACCGGTTCGTGATGCTCTACCGGGCCGTGAGCCACCGTCACGGCGCGGTCGCAGCAGACGGAGAGTCGCTGATCGTCACCTTCTCCTACGCCACCAACACCAAGGCCCCGGTGTCCGATGAACTCCGAGCGCTCCTGGTGGGTCTGCGGTCAGGCGTCGACGTCGGTCAGGGTGGCGGACGGTAGCCAGTCGGCTCCGAGGAGTTCGGCCAGGGCGGTGAGGCCGGTCGTGTCGCTTCCCACCGTGTCGGAGGCGGCGGCGATGCGTTCGACCATGACCTTGCCGACCTTTTCCTCGACGGTGCCCTCGGCATAGGCGATGTGCCACGGCGAGACCTGGTGGTCGCGGTGGGTGCGGCCGGTGACCTGTCGTGCGGCGATGCCGGAGAAGCGGGCTTGGTGGAAGACGCCGACCCGGGGTTCGGTGCTGGCTTGGCGGCCCTGAGAAAGGGTTTCGCCGGCGTGCAGGCTGATCGAGGCGACCGTGGTGAAGACGCAGACCTTGGCCTGCCCGGTCTGGAAGCGGAGCCGTTCGGCCTCGGGGTCGAACCGGTCGCGGCCGTAGATGGTGGCGACCTCGATGCCGGAGTCACGCAACCGGTCGGCGATGGGGTCGGCCGCGGTCGCGACGAACTCCACCGAGCACGCCACCTGTCGCTCGGCCTCGACCTGCTGGGCGATCCAGGCGACCGTCGAGTCGACGCGGATCAGGCCGGCCTTCTGCCGGAAGCGCAGCAGCGCGGCTCGCCCCTTCGCGATGTTGCGGCCGTGTCGGGCGATGTCCATCTCCCGACAGAACTCACCCCACTCGGCCTCGTACGCCGTGCGCTCCACTGGCGTCAGCGCCACCGGCATGCCGGAGATCGGCACCGGACCCCACGGTGCGGCGCGGTGCAGCATCGCCGGAGGCCGCTCCTCGTCGAGCCAGCCGCGAACCAGTTTGAGGTCCGACGCGCGCCGGGCGGGGTCGGTGGTCCACGTGGCGCCGTACCGTCCCTGATCCACCCCCACGCCGTGTCGCTCTAGGGCGCTGGTGAAGGTCGACCCGGGTTGGGTCGCGGAGGTCCAGTCCTTCATCGGCTCGCCGAGCACCTGCGCGTAGGCCGGAGCAAGGTAGGGCAGTTCGAGCGGCGTGTGGCCGGGCGTCGCGGTCACAGCGATCACGAACGGTGCCTTGTCGTGAGGGCGCCCGTGACCCGAGATCCGTGCCCAGAGTTTCCAGCGCTTCGTGGTCGTACGCCGCAGCGCGTGAGCCTCGTCGGCGATGATCACGTCCCAGGTGTGATCGGTGACCTTCTCCAGCCGGTCCCACGTGATCACGACCCAGTCGAGCCCGCCGTCGCCCAGCGCCGTGATGGTGCGGCACCAGTGGCCGATCGTGATCGCCGCGGGTCGGTCGGCGACGACGAGCACTCGTTGCGCACCGCGCAGGTCGCCCACCGCGGTCGCCCCGAGGACCGCGGAGATCGTCTTGCCCACGCCGGGCTCGTCGGCCAGCAGGAACTGCCGTCCGCCCGCCGCGGCGCGATCCGCGATCGCATCGGCCGCCTCGAACTGGATCCTGCGGGGCTCGAGTTCCTCGGTCGCCACGGGGTTGGGCGTCGGGTGGTCGGGATTGAGCGTGTTCTCGACGAACCGGCCGAGCGTGTACGGACCGGGGGAGTAGGGCGCGAGGTTCGCTGGCAGCGAGCGCCCGACGTACAGGTGGGTCTTGACCGCCGGATGCCAGGAGGCGCCGTCGACCGTCGTCCCGTAGGGCACGTCGAGCACCCACAGCCGCTCGCCCGGACCGGCGGCCGGCAACGGTCGCGGTGGCTGCCGAGTCCCGCCCCGGCGTGAGGATCCGCTGCGTCGACGTGCACTGGATCGACGAGGACTGGCCATCCCCGGACGCTAGCGGGGCCTCGGCCCCGAACAGAGACGGCTCGCCCACGTCCGTCGCTCAGTCGATGCCTCTCTTCACCACCCGGTGGTCTCTGCTATTCCAGACATGTAATATCCGGAATATGAAGATGAGCCAGGGCGTCGAGTGGGCATTGCACAGCTGTCTGAATATGTCCTGGTTGGACCCGGAAGAGTCCATCACCGGGCGCAGGCTCGCCGCCTTCTACGAGCTCCCGACCGCGTACTTGAACAAGCAACTGCAGGCACTGGCGCGGGCCGGCATTCTGTCGTCGGTCTCCGGGCCCCGCGGGGGATTTCGTCTGGCTCGGCGTATCGATCAGATCACCCTGCTCGACGTTGTCGTGGCCATCGAGGGCCGCGAGGAGCTCTTTCGGTGTGAACAGCTGCTGCGCCACGGTCCCGGGGGTTCCGCGAAGGTCGACTATCGCGAGACGTGCCTGATCTCGGGCGCGATGCGCAGGGCGGACCTGGCGTGGCGGGCCGCCCTGGCCGAGCAAACGATCGCGGACATCAGGGCTGACGTCGAGCGAATCCATCCACACACCCGCGATGCCACGTTGAACCACTTCCACCACTCGGGCTGAACCCACCCACCACCAGGAGACCGGCATGAATGCCACACCCGTACTCGTACGCGCCGCTCAGGCCGAAACCGTGACCGATGGGTCGACCAGCCTCATCACCCTGCTCGCGGATGCTCCGGAAACCGGCGGCGCGGTGACGATCAACCGCGCCACCCTCGACGTCGACTCACCCGGTGCACCCGTCCACATGCACACCCACGCGTCGGAAAGTTTCTATGTCCTGGACGGGGAGCTTCAGGTGCTCGTCGACGACGTGATCGTCAATCTTGCCAAGGGCGACTTCCTCCTCGTGCCTCCTGGCTCGACCCATGCGTTCGCGCCACCCAGGGGAAAGCGGGCCGACATTCTGGTCGTCTTCACCCCGGGGGTGCGTCGCTTCGACTACTACCGACTTCTCGGGCGGGTGCATAGCGGTGAGGCCGACCTGGCCGACATCGCGGCATCGGCGCAGGAGTTCGACAATCACTACGCCACAAGCGACATCTGGTCAACACGGTAGGCGCCGGTCGACCTCAGCCGAGCCTGAGACTTCTCATGGGTCAGTCGGCGTACGCCGCGCCCTGACGAATGGCGAGCTCGACAAGGTCGCCGAGTACGAGGCCCGCTGAAGTCTCATGACTCCAGCGGGCCTCGGCTGCCGTCGCGAATCCGGCTGGTCAGGCCGCGACCTCGAGAGCCTTCACCTCGTCGCGTGCGGCGAGGATCGCGGCGTGCTGCCGACTCACAACCTCGTGGAAGCCGGCACTGAGATCCTGCTCGAGCGCCTTCTCGTACTCGGACACGGCGTGGTCCTCCCCGGTCGACGCCGCCTTGAGAAGACCTTCGGCGGAGTCGCCGGTGAGGGCGTCCTTCAGCGACAGCCACCCGCGGTGCACGGTCGCGGCGACCGAACCACTCTCATCGACGTCGTCGCCGTAGTCGTGACCGAGGGCGACGATCTCGCGGTGGAACTCGGCGCGCTGCTCGGATAGGCGCTGGAAGGTAGCGGCCCATACGGAGTGGTCGTCGCCCTTTAACTTCTCAGCCGCGCTGGCGAAGCCCTGCTCACCGTCCTTGAGCGTCTCGACCAGTTCCTTGGCTACCTGCTTGTCGTCCGACACGATGGCTCCTTCTGCGAGAGGTGGGTGTGACTGCGGGGCGGTACCCGTCAGGCCGACCCCCAAACTCGACGACGGCATGCTCAGGAATGGGCGAGCGACTCTGACTGTTCGGCCTCCGTGCACGCACTCAAGAGTCTCCCGCGATGGTTGTGGATGGCGCTCGCCCTCATCGCGCCGCTCGGTCTGATAACGGCGTACGCGCCGACCACTTCGGCTGCCTCGATGTCGAGCGAGGGCGACCGGCCGGTGGTTCGGGTCGGGACGGAGGGGACCTACCCGCCGTTCAGCTACCGCGACCCGTCCACCGGTGACCTCACCGGCTACGACATCGACGTGATGCGCGCCGTGGGGGAGGAGGCCGGGTTCGACGTCGAGTTCGTCACGGCGCCCTTCGACGCGCTCTTCGCGGCCCTCGACTCCGGCCGGATCGACGCGATCGCCAACCAGGTGACCATCAACCCCGAGCGTGAGGCGAACTACCTCTTCACCGAGCCGTACACCTACTCGCGCGGCGTGATCGTGACCGCGGCCGGCACCGACGACATCACCTCGCTCGAGGATCTCGCCGGCGTGACGACGGCCCAGTCGGCCACCAGCAACTGGTCCCAGGTGGCCCGTGACGCGGGGGCGACGGTGCAGGCCGTCGAGGGGCTGCCCCAGGCCGCGGCGCTGGTGGCTCAGGGTCGGGTGGATGCGCTCGTGAACGACAACATCGCCGTGCTCGACTACCTGGCCTCGACCGGCACCGACGAGGTGAAGATCGCCGGCAACGTGGGTGGCGAGGTCGGGCGCCAAGCCCTGGTCTTCCCGCAGGATCAGGCGGCCCTGCGTGATCGCGCCGACGAGGCGTTCGCGGTGCTCCGGGACGACGGCACCCTGGCCAACATCTCCGAGGAGTACTTCGGCGTCGATGTGTCGGTCGACGACGTCGCCGACCGCAGCGACCCCGAGGTCGCAGGCACCAACGGTGGACGCAGCACCTGGGACGTCCTGCGCGACACGGCAGGGCCCACGACCCTGGCCCTGGTGAAGGCGACGATCCCGCTGACGATCATCAGCTTCTTCGCCGGCCTCGCCTTAGCCCTGGTCGCCGCGCTGGCGCGGATGTCGTCGCTACGGGTTCTTCGCCTCCCGGCGCGCTTCTACATCTCGGCCATCCGGGGCACCCCGCTGCTCGTGCAGTTGTTCATCGTGTTCTACGGACTGCCGCAGATCGGGATCAGCCTGCCGGGCTTCGTCGCGGCCTGTCTGGCGCTGAGCCTCAACGTCGGCGGTTACGCGGCCGAGATCATCCGCGGTGCGATCCTGTCGGTGCCACGGGGCCAGTTCGAGGCTGCGACGACGATCGGCATGGGCTACCGGAAGACGATGCGGCGCATCGTGCTGCCCCAGGCGACCCGGATCGCCGTACCGCCGTTGTCGAACACGCTGCTCTCGCTGGTCAAGGACACCTCGTTGGTCTCGGTGGTCCTGGTGACCGACCTGTTCCGGGTGACGCAGAACGTCGCCTCGGTCACCGGCAAGCCGCTGCCGCTCTACCTGATGGCTGCGGCGTACTTCTGGGTCGTCTGCGTACTGCTGTCCTACGGCCAGAACAAGCTCGAGAAGCGGTTGGAGAGGTTCGCGGTATGACGACCCATCACGAAGAAACTGCCCCGTTGGTCGAGGTGAGGGGGCTGAGCAAGACGTTCGGCGACACCCCCGTGCTGCGCGACGTCGAGTTCAGCGCGCCGTCGGGTTCGAGCACCGTGTTGCTCGGGCCCTCGGGCTCGGGCAAGACGACCGTGCTTCGCTCCCTCAACGTGCTCGAGACTCCCGACAGCGGCGTGGTGCGCATCGGCGACGCCGCAGTCGACTTCGGCGCCAAGCCTCACGACCGTGCCGGGCGCCGGCGCGAAGTGCGGGCGCTGCGCTCGCGCAGCGGCATGGTCTTCCAGTCGCACCACCTGTTCCCCCACAAGACGGTCCTGGGCAACCTCGTCGAGGGTCCTGTGCAGGTGCAGGGCCGCCCGTACGACGAGGCGGTGGCCGACGCCCGGGTGCTGCTCGAGCAGGTCGGCCTGGCCGACCGGGAAGACGCCCACCCCTCGGAGCTCTCCGGTGGCCAGCAGCAGCGGGTAGGAATCGCTCGGGCCCTGGCCCTGCGACCCGACGTCGTGCTGCTCGACGAGCCCACCTCGGCACTGGACCCCGAGCTGGTCGGTGAGGTGCTCGCCGTCATCCGTGACCTCTCGCAGCAGGGTTGGACCATGCTGATCGTGACCCACGAGGTGCGGTTCGCCCGCGACGTCGCCGACCAGGTGCTCTTCCTGGACGACGGTGTGGTCGCCGAAAGTGGTGGCACGGAAGTGCTCACCGATCCACAGCACGAGCGCACGAAGCGGTTCCTGAGCAGGGTGCTCGACGCTCGCTGATGGCGGTGCATAGGCGGCGGTTGGACACATGCGTCATGAGGCAGAGCAGGGCAGCGACGGCCACATCTGTGCGACGTGGATCTGCCAATCAGTCGCCGTGCACGCGGGCAGCGGTCAGGAAGTCGTTGTGCGACAGGCCCCACACCCGCCACCAGTCCGAGCCTGGTGGTTTCACCAAGGTCACCACATAGAGATCGTCGACCGGTGCGGCTTCGAGGACGATGGCAGCTTCGTCGCCTGCGTACTCGATGAACTTGACGTCCCCGACGAGTCAATGGCTGCTCAGGCAGCCTCGACGGCGACCGGTCGTGCCGGCCTCGGCATGCTCGAGTCACGGAGCCCGCGGAGCTACCTGCTCGCGGCCACGCTCGGAGTAGGAGCTGCCGATCTGCGGGGGATAGACGCGGGCTGTCGCGGTGAACTGTCGAGGCGATCGCCCAGTAGGCCCTTGCTCCTCCCGAGGTCGTCAAACACGGGGGGCGGCCTTTCCGTACGGCGCTTCAAGGTTATTCGGGCGAACCCACCGCGTGTGGAGACGCAGACTCATCAAGATTGAGCGCGGCGCCGTTGATGCACCATCGCTGGCCGGTGGGTGCCGGACCGTCCGCGAACACGTGTCCCAGGTGCCCTCCGCAGCGGGTGCATGTGGCCTCGCGTCTTGGCAGCAGCATTTTGAAGTCGGTGCGGATGCTTACGCCCTCCGGGGTCGCCGGGGCGGTGAAGCTGGGCCAGCCCGTACCGGACTCGAACTGGTCCTCGGTTCTGAACAGCTCGGCCTCGCAGCCCATGCATCGGTACACCCCGGCTGGGTTCTTGGGTGGGTGCTCGTACGGGCTGCTCAGGGGGGCCTCCGTGCCTGACCGGCGAAGCACCCTGTAGGCCGCGGGTTCGAGGCTCGCGCGCCACTGAGCATCCGAGCGGACAACCTCGAGCTTCGGTTGGGAGCGGCGCCTGAACATATGACCAGACTACGGATGGGGTCCCGACGAAGATCTGGCGCCGGAGGCCAGTTCCACACTGCCATGTCCGCAGTCGGCGTCGGTCGCTTGTCGGTTTCTGTACATCGGGCGGAGCTACCCCTTCGCGGTCACAAGCGGGGGAAAGACGCGGGTCAAGCTGACCAGCCGCCACGCGGGCAGGCTCTGTAAGACGTCCGATAGCGGATCGGCCTGTGGGGACAAAACAGAGGCGGCTCGCCGAGTGGGTGAGGATGCTAAGACCACGTCTCGATCACGGCCGTTTGCGCTGGGGCCTTTCCGAATTTTCGGTCATCGGTGAGCAGCGGCATGCCGAGCGACTCGCTCAGCGCCAGGTAGAACGCGTCGTAAGCGGTGAAGTTGTCCCGCAGTGCCAGTGCCCGCCGCTGGAAAGGCTGCATCGGGTAGCGCACGACCGGCAGGTCCGCGAAGTCGTCGAGCATCTGCTCCGCGCGATCGGCGGTGATCTGGATCGCAGGTTTCGACGTCATCAATAGCCCGCGTATCGCCGACGTCACCTCAGCATCGATGAGTGCTGGCGCGTGAACGTACCGTTGCTGGGCGAACCGTTCGCGCAGTTCGCCATCGTCTCGCCGGTTCTGCAGTAGTCGCACGACGATCGAGGCGTCTACGACTGCCATCTCACCGTCGGCCGTCATCGATGAACGACCGGATGTCCTCACCACTGGCCTCGACACTGCCGCGGGAGGCTATCCGCGCCAAGACCTCGGTCATCGCTGGGCGGGACGTGTCATCGTGGATTAGTTCACGCAGGTAGCTAGACAAAGACATGTTCCGAGACGCTGCGCGTGCGCGCAAGGCTTGCGCATCCTCAGAGGGGACGTCGCGGACCTGAAGGATCTCAGTGCTCATGCCCAAGAGGCTACCCGACGCTCATGAAGAATGCATGCATCCTTATCCCCGGTTGCGGTTGGGCTTGCGGGAAGTCGCCAGCCGGCAGCGTCGGCGGGCAAAGATGAGTCAGGATGCGTCAGGCTCGGTCGAGTGTCACCACCCGCACTCCGGAATCGAGCAGCAGGGCGTCGACAGGCGTGAACATCGTCGGCTCGAACGGACCATCGAACATCGGGACCCCAGAACCGATTGTCGTCGGGTTCTGCTTGATCACCAGTCGGTCGACCTCGGGCAGGAGGCTGTGCGCCAACTTGCCCCCGCCGACCAGCCAGATGTCTTTGCCCTCCTCGGTCTTGAGTGTCCTCACCCGATCAAGCGCATCAGCTCTGACGACCTCGATGTCTGACCCGGCTGCGGTCGCCAGCGTCGTTGAGAACACCAAGTGACGAAGGTGCGGGTAGGCATCATCGAGCCCGGCCGCCACCCCGACCTCATAGGAGGCCCGACCCTCGAGCACGGAGTCGAACACGTGGCCCGGCCCGGCAATGCCCAGGGCTTCACGTGCTGGCGCTGGCAGCGTCTCCGGGAAATTCAACGCGATGAACTCGACGAGGTCGGGTGTGACCGGAAAGAAACTCTGGGCGCTTGGGTCGCCGCCATCGGGCCCGGCGATGAAACCGTCCATGGTGGTGGCGACGTAGTAGATGAGCTTGCGCATGGGTGTTCCGATCTACGAGATGTGGCCAGGAGGGGTGCTGTACGCCGGCATCAATTGCCTGGCTGGGCTGACGGCGCGCACTCTAGCCACCGACGGTGGACGAATAAAAGTGATTTCATAAGCCCGGAATCGGGACTGCCGGTTGAGGATCCTGAGCCGGAGAAGCTGCAGCCGGGGTGACCCGTCAAACGTGCAATAGGCGCTCAAGCGGACGCAGGGCCGCTCATGAGGGCGATCGAATCCTCCATTGCACGTTTGAACGGTCAGTACGCGGCGACTGGCTACACACTCAGTCGCTGAATGACAGAAGGTCCGGTGGGGCGCCGCGCCACCGTAGTCGCAGATCCTGAGTCGGGCGGGGTGATCGATCGCCGAATCCGTCTGAGCGGGACGCCCCATTAACCTGAGCGCATGCGAGTTGGACTCACCGGCGGGATCGCCTCGGGCAAGAGCACGGTCTCGGCGATGTTCGCCGAGCTGGGTGCGGTCATCATCGACGGCGACGTGCTCGCCCGCGAGGTCGTGGCCAAGGGCACCCCGGGTCTGGCCGCGGTCATCGACCTCTTCGGAGACGAGCTGTTGACCCCTGAGGGCGAGCTCGACCGACCGGCGATGGGGGCGATCGTCTTCAACGACGAGGCCAAGCGCAAGCAGTTGGAGGGCATCGTGCACCCCCTGGTCTTCGAGCGGTACGCCGCACTGGAGGCCGCCACCGGCACCGACGACGTGGTCATCCACGACATCCCGTTGCTCGCCGAGTCCGGTCGCGCCTCAGAGTTCGACGCCGTCGTGGTGGTGGACGTCCCCGAAGAGGTCCAGATGCAGCGGATGCTCGAGGACCGTGGATGGACCGAGGCCGACGCTCGCTCACGTATCGCCTCCCAGGCGACTCGCGAGGACCGCTTGGCCATCGCGACCCACGTCATCGAGAACGTCGGCACCCTGGACGAGCTGCGCGACCGCGTCGCCGAGGTGCACGCCTCGCTGGTCGACGCGTCGTGAGGACGCGCGCCGAAAAGACGCTGGTCCTGGTCGGCATCATCGTCCTGGGCTTCAACCTCCGCCCCGCCGCCGTCAGTGTCGGCCCCCTCCTCGAAGAGATCCGCACCGGCCTCGGCATGTCCGGGGCCGCAGCCGGACTGCTGACTTCCCTCCCGGTCCTCGCCTTCGCCGGCTTCGGCGCGGCCGCGCCCGCGCTGGGACGCCGCATCGGCGTACACCGGATCACCCTGATCTCCCTGGTCGCCGTGGTCCTCGGCCTCCTCGGACGCAGCCTGGTCGGTTCCGTCCCGTCGTTCCTGGCTCTGTCGCTGCTCGCCCTGGGCGGCATGGCCACTGCCAACGTCCTGATGCCCTCGTTGGTCAAGCTCCACTTCCCGGACCGCATCGGGCAGATGACTGCGATCTACTCCACCTCGCTGGCCATCGGCCTGACCGGCGCCTCCGTGCTCAGCGTCCCGATCGCCGACGTCGCCGGCGGTTGGCGCCCCGGTCTGGCCGCCTGGGGCATCACCGCCCTGATCGCCGCTCTCCCGTGGGTGCTGCTGATCCGGGAGGACCGGCGTACCGACTCGGCGGCCACGTCCTCGACCATCTCGCTGGGCCGGATCGCCCGCACCCGCCTGGGCTGGCTGATGGCGATGTTCTTCGGTCTCCAGTCACTCCAGGCGTACGCCGTGTTCGGTTGGTTCGCGTCGGTCTATCGCGACGCCGGCTTCTCCGCCAGCACTGCAGGACTGCTCCTCGGCCTGATCACCGGGGTGAGCATCCCGCTGTCGTTCCTGGTGCCGTCCCTCGCGGGCCGGATGACGAACCTCGCCCCCCTGATGTGGGGACTGATCATCTGCTACCCGCTCGGTTACGGCGGACTCATGCTCGCGCCCGCCGGGGGAGCGGTTTTGTGGGCCATTCTGGTCGGCATCGCCCTGTCGGTCTTCCCACTGGCTCTGACCCTGATCGGGCTGCGCGCCCGGACCCCGGAGGGCACCGCCGCGCTGTCGGCCTTCACCCAGTCAGTGGGTTACCTCGTGTCAGTGGTCGGCCCCTTCGGCTTCGGCGTCCTGTTCGACCTGACCGGCGGCTGGAACGCCTCTCTCATCGGGCTCACCGCACTGTCTGTGCCGTTGTTGTTCGTGGGGCTTGCCCTGAGCCGCCCGGCCTACGTCGAGGACGAACTGGATCAGAACAGCCGAAAGCCCCCGACCAGGGGAACGGCGGGGGCTCTCGGGTAGTTCAGAGGAGGTCAGGCAGCGAGGTCGGGGTCTCCCAGACGACGCAGTTTCTGCAGCGCCTCCCGCTCCAACTGGCGCACGCGCTCGGCGGAGATGCCGTGCTTGGTCCCGATGTCGGCCAGCTTGTGCTGACGTCCGTCGACCAGGCCGTAGCGGGACCGGATGATGTCGGCCGCGCGGTCGTCGAGCTGGTCGACCAGCGAGTTGAGCCGGTCACGGGCCTCGACGTCGAGCACGGTGAGGTCCGGACCAGGGGCGGTCTCCTGAGCCATCAGGTCGCCCAGGGATGTGTCGCCGTCCTCGTCGACCGGGGTGTCCAGGCTGACGTGCTCACGTCCCCACGCCATCAGGTCCAGGACCCGCTCGTGGGTCATGCCGAGTTCTTCGGCGATCTCCATCGGGTCGGGGTCGCGGCCCAGCTGACGCTCCAGGGTGCGACGGGCGCCGCCGACCTGGTTGAGCTCCTCGACGACGTGCACGGGGAGGCGTACGACGCGGGCCTGCTGCGCGATGCCGCGGGTGATCGCCTGGCGCACCCACCACGTGGCGTAGGTGGAGAACTTGTAGCCCTTGGTGTAGTCGAACTTCTCGACCGCACGGATCAGACCGGTGTTGCCCTCCTGGATGAGGTCCAGCATCGGCATCTGCGCCCGGCCGTACTTGCGGGCGATCGAGACGACCAGCCGCAGGTTGGCGTTGATGAACGTGCGGACGGCCTCGCGGCCCTCTTCGGCCAGCCACTCCAGCTCTTCCTCGGTGGCACGCATCGGGGCGCCGCCCTTGCGGCGACCCACACGACCCTGAGCCAGGAGGGACTCGGCCATCAGGCCGGCTTCGATGGTCTTGGACAACTCGACCTCGAGGGCGGCGTCGAGGAGCGGGTTCCGGGCGATCTCGTCGAGATACAGCCCGACACTGTCGCGGCCTTCGATCTCACGCGTCACCGACGGCTTGCGTGCTGCCGGTCGACGGGTTGCTGTTTGTGTTGCCATTTGAGGATCCCCTCCCTCTGGGTGAGCACGCGATCGCGCTCACATGTGACCCAACGCCACGGACGGCCGGAGGAATTCCCCGGTGTCTCTTCTATGCCTTCGGTTACAAGGACGCTTCGGATCGGTGCAGAGTTGCTTAAATCGCAAACTCTCAGGGACTTCTCAGAACTCAGGGGAACCGTTCAGGCTACAGGGGTGGTGGTGAGACCCATCCGGTCCAGAATCCAGGCCAGCGAGAACGCACGGTCGTGCCACGACTGATAGCGCCCGGATACGCCGCCGTGACCGGCCGACATCTCCGTGCGCAACAGCACCGCACTCTGGGGGGACAAGGCCCTGAGCCGGGCCACCCACTTGGCCGGCTCGACGTACAGCACGCGGGTGTCGTTCAGCGAGGTCTCGGCCAGGATCGGCGGGTAGGTCTGGTCGGTGACGTTGTCGTACGGCGCATAGCTGGCCAACAGGTCGTAGACCTCTGGATCACTGGCCGGGTCACCCCACTCGTCGTACTCGGTGACGGTCAGGGGGAGCGAGGCATCGAGCATCGAGGTCAGGGAGTCCACGAAGGGCACGTTGGCCACGATCCCGCCGAACGCGTCGGGCGCACGGTTGGCGACTGCACCCATCAGCAGACCGCCGGCGCTGGCGCCCTCGGCCACCAGGGTCTCGGGGGTGGTCCACCCGGTGTCGACCAGATGCCGGGCGCAGGCGACGAAGTCGTCGAAGGTGTTGGTCTTGTGGGCCAGCTTCCCCTGGTCGTACCAACGCCGACCCATCTCGCCACCACCGCGCACGTGTGCGATCGCGAAGCCGGCTCCTCGATCGAGCATCGAGAGCCGGGCCACCGAGAAGTAGGGGTCGATGGACGCCTCGTAGGAGCCGTAGCCGTAGAGAAGGACCGGGATGGCCCCGCGGCTGCGCGCGTCGCGACGGGCCACGATCGAGATCGGCACCTGCTCGCCGTCCGGAGCGGTCGCCCACAACCGGTGCTCCTCGTAGACCTCCGGGTCGTAGTCACCCAGCACGGTCGCCTGCTTGAGGAGACTCAGCGAGCGGCTCCGCACGTCGTAGTCGAAGATCGAGGGCGGCACCGCCATGGTCGTGTAGCCCAGGCGTACGACGGGCTGGTCGAAGGAGGGGTTGCCGCCGGAGGAGATGGTGTAGATCTCGTGGTCGAACTCGACGAGATAGTCGTCGACGATGCCCGCGTCGCCCAGCTCGAGCAGACGTAGCTGCGTCAGACCCTCGCTGCGCTGGTGGAGGACCAGGTGGGTGCGGAAGGCGTCGATGTCCTCGAGTCGGACCCCGGCGCGGTGCTCCACGAGGGGCGTCCACTCGGTGCGAGGTGTAGGTGCCACGGGGACGCTGGCCAGCTCGAAGTCCTCTCCCGAGGCGTTGTGCATGACCAGGAACCGGTCCTGGCCGCCGATGACCGCGTGCTCCAGGGAGTACTCCACCCCGGCCTCCCGCTCGGCGAAGATCTGCCAGCCTTGGGCGGGGGCCTCGACGTCGAGATAGCGGTACTCCGAGGTCACCTTGGACCCGGAGGCGATCACCATGAACCGGTCGCTGCGGGTGCGTCCGACCCCGGTCCAGAATCGTTCGTCGATCTCGTGGTGCACGAGCTCGTCGGACTCCTGCGCCGTTTCCAGCGCGTGCCGCCAGATCTTGTCGGCGCGCCACGATTCGTCGTACGTCGTGTAGTAAAGGTTCTCGCCGCTCGGGTCCCAGGTCGCGCCGCCGGCTACCCCGGTGATCTCGTCGGACAGCAGCTCGCCGGTGCGCAGATCCAGCACTCGCACGGTGTAACGCTCATCGCCCACGACATCGGTGGAGTAGGCCAGCAGGTGACCGTCGGGGCTGATGGCCGACCCGCCCATGGAGAAGAACTCGTGTCCCTTAGCCAGGGCGTTGTGATCGAGGAGGACCTCCTCGCCGGGGAGAGCGGGTTCATCGGGACGGGCGTCCTCGGCGGGTTGGGGCGGTGCCCAACTCTCGGCATCCACCACCGGCACCCGACAGCTCACGCCGTACTCCATCCCCTCGAAGGACCGTGAGTAGTACCAGTGGCCCCGGTTGCGCACCGGAACCGACAGGTCGGTCTCCCGCGTGCGCGCCTTGATCTCGTCGAAGATCTGCTGACGCAGACCGGCGAGGTGCTCGGTGGAGGCAGCGGTGTAGTCGTTCTCCGCCGTCAGATAGTCCAACACCTCGGGGGAGTCCTTCTCACGCAGCCAGTCGTACTCGTCGGTCCGCGTGCGTCCGTGGTGCTCGCTGGTGACAGGGCGAGAGGCCGCGAGAGGAGGTTGCATGCGCCCGAACCTAGTCGTTGGGTGGGCAGGGCAGCGCCACTAGGCTCGGGGCATGCCCCGGCTCATCGACCTGAACGCCGACCTCGGCGAGGAGATCACCGATGACGCTGCGTTGCTGAGGGTGGTCACCAGCGCAAACGTGGCCTGTGGCTACCACGCAGGCAACGCCCGGATCATGCAAGAGGTGTGCGAGGGCGCCGCCGCACTGGGGGTCACCATCGGCGCCCAGGTCTCCTACGCCGATCGCGAGAACTTCGGGCGGGTGGCGCGAGAGGTTCCCTTCGACATCCTGCGCGAGCAGGTCGCCCATCAGGTCGGCACCTTGCGGAGGATCGCCGCCTCCGCGGGCACCGAGGTGCGGTACCTCAAGCCCCACGGAGCCCTCTACCACCGTGTTCTCGACGACGACGAGCAAGCATTGGCGGTGCTCGACGGCTCTGCGGGCCTCCCGATCCTCGGTATGCCGGGTGTGCTGCTGGACGCCGCCGCGGCGGCCGGGCAGACCACGATCCTCGAGGGATTCCCGGATCGGGGGTACGGACCGGACGGGCGGTTGCTTCCTCGTGACCAGCCCGGCGCGGTCGTCGAGCAGTCGGATCTGATCGCGGCGCGAGCCGTCGAACTGGCGCCGACGGTCGACTCGCTGTGCCTGCACGGGGACACTCCGGGCGCGGTGGCCCACGCCGGTGTCGTCCGGGCCGCGCTGGAGCACGCCGGGTGGACCGTCCGGTCGCGGTGAACGAGCGGCAGCCTGTGGACGATGTGACTCCTGTGGTGGAAGAAACGGTCACTTCTGTGGATGAGGCTGTGGGACCGAAAGTATGTGGCAAATTCGTGGTCGCACCCCTTGCGAGGGCACCGCGATCAGGCGTAGAACTCTCTCTACCGACACGGAGACGAACCGCAAGGAACGTCGCCGAGGAGGGGGTCAGCACGACAAGAGATCCGCACCGCGAAGCAATTCGAGGCGTCGGCCCGGTGACGGGGACGGCGGGATCTGGATTCGTGCCAGACCGATCGGGCGTCACCGTTTCCGATCAACCTCGAGGGCCTCGTGATGCTCATACCACCACGAGGTCCTCGTCCAATTTCACCGCGTCGCCCGGAAGGTTTGTCAGCCAGGTTTGTCAGACTGGCGCCATGAACGTGCTCCCGGTGGGTCGACGAGGTCGGTTGGTCGAGGTCGACGGCGTCGATCAGGCGCTTCACCTCGCCCGGTGGGCACGGGACACCGGCGTCGAGTGCGACGAGATCGTGCCCGCGGCCACCACCGTTCTCTTCGACGGATTGACCGAACCCGACGACCTCGGTCACCTGCTGTCGTCCTGGGAGCCCGGCGCTCCCACCGCGCCCGGTCAGAGCGTGACGATCGAAGTGACCTACGACGGTGAGGACCTCGCTGCGGTGGCCCGCGAATGGGGGACCGACGAGGCCGGTGTGGTGGAACGCCACCAGAGCATCGAATTCGTCTCGGCCTTCTGCGGTTTCGCGCCCGGGTTCGCCTACCTCGCTGGGCTCCCCGACGACCTCGCCGTACGCCGGCTGGACTCCCCACGGGCCCGGGTCCCCGCCGGGTCGGTGGCCCTGGCCGGCTCTTGGTGCGGGGTGTACCCCACGGCCTCACCCGGAGGATGGCGGCTCCTGGGTCACACCGATGCCGACCTGTGGGATCCCCGTCGCTCGGACCCAGCCACCCTGCCGCCCGGCACCGCCGTCCGGTTCCGCGCCCGATGAGTCTGCGCGTGGTGGACGCCACCGGCCTGGTGACGGTCCAGGACCGGGGTCGAGTCGGGTACGCGCACCTCGGCGTACCCCGGGCTGGGGCGCTGGACCGGCAGGCGGCTGCCCTGGGCAACCGTCTGGTGGGCAACGACGTAGACGCTGCGGTCCTCGAGATCACCTTCGGCACCCTCACGATCGCGAGTGCCACCGGCGTCTGGGTGACCGTCACCGGTGCGCCGTGTCAGGTGTGGGTCGACGGAGTCATCCGCACCCATCACCGTGCGGAGTGGGTGCCGTCCGGGGCGCGGCTGGAGGTGGGGCTCCCCGAGCAGGGCATGCGGGTCTACCTCGCGGTCGCCGGCGGCATCGATGTCGATCCGGTCCTGGGGTCTCGGTCCACAGACACTTTGGCGTGGGTGGGGCCGCCGCGGGTGGAGGTGGACCAGGTCCTTCCGACGGGTCGTCCGTTGGGCCCCCCGGTCGAGCACGAGACGCCACGACCGCCCCAGCCGGGGCCACTGCGGGTGCGGCCCGGACCCCGGAGCGACTGGTTCGAGGCCGACGCGTTCAGCGCACTGCTCGGGTCCTCGTACGCCGTGGGCCCGCAGTCGAACCGCATCGGGGTCCGCCTCGAGGGGCCGACGCTCGACCGACGGCGGCACGACGAACTACCCAGTGAACCCGTGGTTCTCGGGGCCATCCAGGTCCCTCCGAGCGGAGAGCCGGTGGTGTTCTTGGCCGATCACCCCACGACGGGCGGGTACCCCGTCATCGGGGTCGTCGACGAGGAGGATCTGTGGCAGTGCGCTCAGGCCCGGCCCGGTGATCGGCTCCGCTTCACCAGCGCCTGACTCAGAGACGCTTGAGCAGCTCCACGGAGTTCTCGACCGGCTTGAACCCCATCCGGTCGTTGATCGCGACCATGTAGCCGTTGGTCTCGGCGTTCTGGGTGATGACCAGTCGGGCTCGGGGGCTCGCGTCCTGCATCGCGCGCAGGTTGCGGGCCTTCACGGCCATGCCGAGACTGTGTCCGCGATGTTCGCGGTGCACGAAGGTTCCCCATTGATAGACCGCGCCCTCGCGCGTTTCCGCCGGAGCGAGCAGGGTGGACTGGGCGACCACGGTGCCGTCCTCGGCAATCGCGATGGTCTCGTAGGCAGTACGGCCCATGGCGCGGGTGGCCGCCCGCGCTTCCCGCAGACGCTCAGGAGTGATCTGCTCCTCCTCGTAGTCGACCTCGCCGCTGGGTGCGTCCACCGCCAGTTGACCCAGCAGAACGCACAGGGACTCGACGTACTCATCGGGGACCTCATCGACGAGCGTTTCAAAGCGGTACCCAGCGTCGGGGGACGTCGATTCATGGATCCACGCCTGGATCCAGTGGTCCTCGACCGGAAGCCGCATATGGCGGACGACCTCGATGTTGGACAGGTCGTAGCCCCGGACCCGGGCGAAGTCGCGGTAGCCGTGGGTCTCCGTCTCGGCGATGGCCAGCGGGACCTCGGTGACGGCCGTCGTACGCCGGTCGGCGCGTGCGCGTTCTTCCAGATGGTCCAGGAGAGCACTCGCCACACCCCGGCGACGGGCGGGTGGGTCGACGTGGAGGTGGAACCAGACCTTGTCGCGGTTGTCGAGGAGGAAGTACCACGCGACGTACAGCCCGACCATCTGGCCGTTCTCGGTCGCCACGAAGACGTCCTGCCGCTCGCCACTGTCCGGTGAGCGCATGGACCCCAGGTAGTCCTCCAGGGACTCGAACGGCATCTCCTCGCGGCCGAGCAGGGTTGCCCGACGGGTCAGCTCGTACGCCGCCTGCATGGCTGCGTCGTCGGTCAGGTCGAGCGCGATGATGTCCACACGCCGACGCTACGCCGAGCGACGGTTCGACGCGAGGCATTATTCGGCGGCATTATTCGGCGGGGGAGTCCGGTTTCCAGGGGGTCAAAGCGGGGTCGGTGATGGCGTAGGAACGAACCGGCCCGGGTCCGGTCTGTGCGGTCTCGAAGCGGACCGTGACCACGTCGCGTCCGGATCCCCAGACCCAACCCCGCCCCATCTCGGTGTGCACCACGTCCATGCCGGGTGGCCACACGCCGCCCCGACGGGGCAGCTCGACCGGTGGGGGCTCCGCGGGATCCGGGGTCTCCTCACCGGAGGTCGCCTCGCCCTGGTCGCCGAAGAGGTCGTCCTGGATCCAGTCGGCCAGACCGGACACGCCCACGCCCAGGAGGCGCACCCCGCCCGAGGTGTCCAGGTCGGCCAGGAGGCCGGTGGCCAACCGCGCGACCGTGCTCGTGCTGTCGGTCGGGGAGTCGAGCGTGGAGGACCGGCTGATCGTCGTGAAGTCGTGGAGTCGGACCTTGATGGAGACCGTGCGACCCGAGAAGCCGTTGGCGCGCAGCCGAGCCGCCACCTCGCCGGCCTGTTTGGTCAACAACCCCTGCATGAGCCGTCGGTCGGTCAGGTCGGTCTCGTAGGTCCCCTCCACGCTGACCGACTTCGTCTCGCGCTCGGCCAGGACCGGGCGGTCGTCGCGCGCCCGACACAACTCGTGGAGGGAGGCGCCGTGGGCCTTGCCGACCAGCCCGATGAGTTCATCGAGGCCGACCCCCTCGAGATCCGCGACGGTGTGCAGACCCGCGCGGCGCAGGCGTTCGGTCGTGGCGGGTCCCACGCCGGGGATGACCGACGCCTTCATCGGTCGGAGCAGGTCCCGCTCGGTGCCCGGCGCCACCAGGGTCAGGCCGTCGGGCTTGTCCAGTTCGCTGGCGATCTTGGCGATAAACTTGGAGGTGCCCAGACCCACCGACGCGGTCAGGCCGCCGGTGACCTCACGCACGCGCTGACGCAGGTCCTCGGCGAACTGCGTGATGGCGTCGAGATCGTCGAGGTCCGGCGGATCCGCCGACTGAGCCAGGTCGACGAAGGCCTCGTCCAGGGAGAGCGGCTCCACTGCCGGGGACGCGGACCGCAGCACGGCCATGACGGCGTTGCTGGCCTCGCGGTAGGCGTGGAACCGGCCGCTGAGGAAGGCGGCGTGGCCGCACCGCGCCCGGGCCTCACGCCCCGACATGGCCGAGCGGACGCCGTACACCCGCGCTTCGTACGACGCGGTGGCCACGACGCCTCGGCCGCCGGTTCCGCCGACGATGACCGGTTTTCCCCGCAGCGAGGGTTTGTCTCGTTGCTCCACAGAGGCGAAGAAGGCGTCCAGATCCAGATGGAGGATCGAGGCCTGGGTTCGCACCCCGGCAACCTACTGCCGGACCCATGAGTTCTCCACACGCTCCGCCCTCGGTAGGCCTCTCCACAGCGGCGCGCTCGCTCGGGGTGATCGACCTCCTCTCGGAGGCACGGTGATCCTCATGACCACGACATCAGATCCGATGACCCTGACCGCCCGCTGCCCCGAGGACGTCCTTGCGATGGTCCCGGTGGTGCTGGGATTCGTGCCCACCGATTCGGTGGTGATGCTGACGTTCGGGGCGCAGGAGGCGTTCCACGCCAGGATCGATCTGCCCGAAACCCTGTCGGTGGACCCCGAGCTCCTGGAGGAACAGGTCAGCGCGCTGTGCGGCGCGTTGCTCGCTCCCGCGACCTGCCACCGGGCACACCGCGTGCTCTTCGTCGTCTACTCCGCGAACGCCCGGCAGTCCGGCGTCGTGGGCCGCCGACTCGAACACGACTTCGGCCGCGCCCGCATCGACATCGTCGAGATGCTGCGGGCCGACGGCCGACGCTGGTTCCCCCTGGTGGGCAAGCGACCCGGCGTCCCGGAGTGGGGGGTGCCCTACGACCTGAGCAGTCACCGGTTCTCCGCAGAAGCCGTGATGCACGGCCGGATCACCCACGGCTCTCGGGTCGACCTGAGCGACACCCTGACTGCCGACGAATCGCAGGTCCGAGCCACGACCGCCGCACTCGAACGGACCGTTGCCACCTGGGAGCGCGGGGCGATCCCGTCGAGCGGGGTGCTGCTCACCGAGGGGGCATGGGTGCAGGACCTCCTTCGTCGGCACCTCGGCAGCGCCGATCTCATCACCGACCAGGACCTGGTGCGTCTGTTGCGGGGGATCGACCTGTTGCGCGTGCGTGACGCGGCCTGGGCTCTGATGGACCGGCCCTCCGCCGAGGACCACGTGGCGTTCTGGAGCGACGTGGTCCGCCGCAGTCCACTGCAGTGGGTCACGCCGGCGGCGACCCTGGCGGGGTGGGCTGCGTGGCAGGCCGGACACGGCGCGTTGGCCTGGTGTGCGGTCGATCGTGCTGAAGCGGGGGATCCCGACTACACGCTGCTCAACTACCTCGCGCATGCCCTGCAGAACGCGATTCCGCCCTCGACCTGGACCCCGACCGCCGAGTGGGACGCGGGGCTACTGCACAGCGCCTGAGAAGCGCCGTAGTCTTCCGTCATGGGCGAAGACGTCGATGCGCAGGAGTTCACCCGGGCTGACCGCACGCGCCACCGGGAGAAGGTCCGGCGTTGTCTGGACGTATTCGCGCGCATGTTGCGCGAGGCGCGGTTCGACACCGACGACCCGATGACGGGGCTCGAGGTCGAACTCAACCTCGTCGATGAGGCGGGGGACCCCGCGTTGAAGAACGCCGAGGCGCTCGAGGCGATCGCGGATCCCGACTTCCAGACCGAGTTGGGTCAGTTCAACATCGAGATCAACGTGCCACCCGCCAAGCTGCGCGATGGCGGGCTGCGCACCTTCGAGGACCACCTGCGCAAAGGCCTGAACGATGCGGAGGAGAAGTCCGCCGCCGTCGGTGCCCACCTGGTCATGATCGGCATCCTCCCCACCCTGGCGGAGGGCCACATGGGGCTGGACGCCATCAGCGGGAACCCGCGCTACCGCCTGCTGAGCGAGCAGATCCTCAACGCCCGGGGGGAGGACATCTCCATCTCGATCGACGGCGCGGAGAAGCTGCGCACCTCCGCCGACTCGATCGTTCCCGAGGCGGCCTGCACCAGCACGCAGTTCCACGTCCAGACCTCCCCGGACCAGTTCGCGGGGTACTGGAACGCCTCGCAGGCGATCGCCGCGGTCCAGGTCGCGGTGGGAGCCAACGCGCCGTACCTGTTGGGCAAGCAGTTGTGGCGAGAGACGCGGATTCCGCTGTTCGAACAGGCCACCGACACCCGCAGCGAGGAGCTCAAGGCGCAGGGGGTCCGCCCGCGGGTGTGGTTCGGTGAACGGTGGATCACCTCGGTCTTCGATCTCTTCGAGGAGAACGTCCGCTACTTCCCTGCGTTGTTGCCGATCACCGACGACGAGGACCCGGTGGCCGTCCATGAGGCCGGGGGGACCCCGAACCTCTCGGAACTACGACTGCACAACGGCACCGTCTACCGCTGGAACCGTCCGATCTACGACGTGAACAACGGGGTGCCGCACCTGCGCGTGGAGAACCGCCTCCTCGCCGCCGGGCCCACGGTGGTCGACACCGTGGCCAACGCCGCCTTCTACTTCGGTCTGGTGCGGATGCTGGCCGAGAGTGAGCGACCGCTGTGGTCGCAGATGTCGTTCAGCGCGGCCGAGGAGAACTTCCACGTCGCCGCCCGCCAGGGCATCGAGGCCCAGATCTACTGGCCCGGAGTCGGACAGGTCGCGGTGACCGAGCTCGTCCTACGACGCCTCCTGCCATTGGCCCGACAGGGCCTGACCGACTGGGGCGTTGATGACACCACGAACCAACGGCTGATGGACATCATCGAGCAGCGCTGTCTGACCGGGATCAACGGAGCCGAGTGGTTCGTCCGACGGATGGCCGATCGGGACAACCTCGAGCGCTACGACGCGTTGCGGGCCACCCTGCTGGAGTACCGCGAACTGATGCACACCAACGAGCCGGTGCACACCTGGTCCTGCTGAGCCCGCCCGCCCCTCAGTCCAGAACGGTTCTGCGGAGGAACTCCACCTGCGAGGCGATGACCTCCTCGGTGCAGCCGCCGTTGAACGGTGCGAAGTGGTCGCCGGCGAAGTCTTGACGTTCGCCGCGGGGGGCCACTCGGGCGAGTCGGGCGACGGCTTCGGCGTCCACCGAGACGTCGTCGTCGCATCGTCCGACCCACAGGGGGACAGCGACGCGCTTGGCGTGGGTCACCGGGCGGAAGAGAGCAACGGTGAGGAAGACCGCGGGCGAGATCTCGTTGCACCAGTCGGCGGTCGTGGCGGAGGCGAACCCGGCTGATTCGCCGGGCAGGGTCATGGCGCCCATCCGACCGGGAGGTGCGGTCACGGGGACCCGAACGGAGAAGCCGAGAAGGTCGAGGATCGCTCGGGGCAGGATCCAGGCCACCACGGACAACGGGGTCGTGAGCACCCGGCGCAGTCCGTCGGCGAAAGGGCAGAGGACCAGCGCGGCGGCCGCCCCCACCTGGCGTGACACCAACGTGGTGACATGTCCTCCCGAGAAGGAGAAGCCCCAGAGCACCACCCGGGTCGCGTCCACCTGGGGCAACGACCGCGCGTACTCGACCGCCCGTCGCCAATCCTGCTGCTGATCTCCGATCCGGAAGCGCTGACGCGGGCGACCCCCCGACTCACCGAGAAAGCGGTGGTCGAAGACCAAGACGTGGGTGCCCGCTGCGGCGAACCGACGTGCGTAGGCGTCCAACCCGTCCCGCTTGGTGAGGCCGAAGCCGTGCGCCATGACCACACACGGAGCCGGCTTAGAGGTGTCCCGCCCCGAGGCCTGGGCGGGATAGAACCACGCGGCCACCGACGAACCCTCCACGGAGAAGGAGACATCGACCCGGGAGGTCGCGGCCGGGTGCGGGTCTGGGAAGGAACGAGAGGGGCTCACGGCACCTGATTGTGCCGTCCCCCACGTCGGTCGCGCAGCCGCTTCCACTCCCGGCCGACCCCGGTGACGGGGTCCCGCCAGGCGCGTCGGTTCACGACAACGAAATGGAAATCGGCTGCCTCTGCTTCGGCGGCGGCGCTGCGGAGGGCTCTGAGCGCAGCCAGATCGAGGTCTTGGATGTCCAGATCGCCGGTGCGGGTGAGCCAGGCGAGCCACCGCTCCGTGGCGCGCTGCGGGGGCAGACGTCGGAGAAGGGCCGCGACGACATCGGTTCGCAACGCGTCGTCCCAGGTGTCCTCACGACTCAGCACGCAGTGGATCGGTGTGCGGTCACCCTCCTGGGTCAGCACCGCGAGATGCAGCGTCGGGTCGAAAACCCGGCGATGCTCGTTCTCGGCGTGCTCGAGCACCACGGCGCGCAGGAGTCGGCTCAGCGCCGGGTCGGGTGGATCGTCGATGCCGAGGTGCATGCCAGAAGAGTGCCGTAGATCGCCGACGGTACTGCTCGGCTCTCCACAGATCCTCAGTCCGAGCCGTTCTGGGCGTTCACGCTCGTCGGGTCGTCCTCGTCCGCGGCCTGGTCCGATAGTTCGTCCTGGTTCTCGGCACCTGAGGGGCGTGCCGGCGGGCCCCCCGACTGTTCCGCATCGGTGCAGACCTCGTTGATGTAGCGCAGCACCACGGCGAGAACGGCGACGGTGGGCACACTGAGGAAGGCTCCGGCGACGCCGAACAGGGTCGAGCCGAGGACGATGGCCAGTAGGACGATGGCGGCATGCAGATTCAGACTCTTCCCCTGGAGGTAGGGCAGGAAGAGATTGCCTTCGAGTTGTTGGACGACCAGCACGATCGCGACGACGATCAACGCCGCGACCCAGCCGTTCGCCACCAGGGCGACCAGGGCGGCCAGGCCACCCACCACGACCGCGCCGACGATGGGCGCGAAGGCGGCGAGGAACGTCAGGGCGGCCAAGGGAACAGCCAACGGGACGCCGACGATGAGTAGCCCGGCCCCGATCAGGACAGCATCGATCAGGCCGACCAGGGCTTGGGTGCGGACGAAGCCCCCGAGGGTCGTCCACGCCCGGGACAGGACCTCGGTCAGATGCTGTCCCACGCGGGGACCGGCCGTCGCGTCGAGCCAGGGCAGGAACCGGCGACCGTCCTTGAGGAAGAAGAAGGACAGCACCAAGGTGAGGACCAGGTTGATCGCTGCGGCCGTCACGGCACTGACCCCGACGAGGACGCCGGACGCGATCGAGGCCGAGCTCGACTGCAGTCGCTCCTGCACCGCGCTGACCCCGGCATCCACCTGCATCTCGGTGACGTCGAACCGGCCGCTGTCGGAGACCCACTCCTCGATCTTGGTCAGACCGAGCGAGGCGCTGTCGGCTATCTCCCCGATCTCCGAGGCGACCGACGGGATGATGAACATCACGAACGCGGCGATTGCGCCGATCGTGCTGAGGACGGCACCAGCGGCGGCCAGGCTGGTCGGAAACCCCAGACGTTGTTCGAGAAAGCTCGCCAACGGCTGCAGCACCGTGGTCAGGATGAGGGCCAGGATCAGGGGAAGCAGGATGCTCCACAGAGTTTGGACCACGTAGCCCACGGCGAGGGCGCCGATCCCGATGATGAGCCAGCGCAGGGTCCACGCGGCCAGCCACTTGATGCCGGCAGCCAGGGCCTGCTCGCGAGGCCGGGGCGCCGGAGCGTCGGAGTCGGCCCGGGCGGCGACGATGGGCTCGCTCATCAGAGCGCCGGGGCCGCGCGGGTGAGGATCGCGTCGAGGTCGAGCCCCGTGGGCAGGGTTCCGAACGCACCTCCCCAGTCGCGATCGAGTCGACTGGCGCAGAAAGCATCGGCGACCGCCGTCGGGGAGTGGCGTAGGAGTTGAGCTCCCTGGAAGATCAGGGCCATCTGCTCGACGATGCGTCGGGCCCGGTGTTCGAGGTCGTCGAAGGAGGTGAACTCCTTCTTCAGCCGGGCCACCGCTTCGTCGTAGCGCCGGTCGGCGCCTCCCGCGAGATCGATCTCCTCCCAGAACACGTCCAACGTTGCAGGGTCGCGCGTCATGGCCCGCAGGGCATCGAGGGCCGCGACGTTGCCGGACCCCTCCCAGATCGACAGCAGTGGGAGCTCGCGGTAGAGCCGGGGGAGATCGGAGTCCTCGATGTAGCCGTTGCCGCCGAGGCATTCGAGCGCCTCGGCCGCGTGCATGGGGCCCCGCTTGCAGACGTAGTACTTGGTGACGGCCAGGGCGATCCGCCGCAGCGCGGCTTCGCCCTCGTCTCCGCGGATGGCGCGGTCGTTGGCCCCGGCAAGTCGCATCATCGCCGTGGTCGACGCCTCGGACTCGACCGCGAGGTCGGCCAGGACGTTGCGCATCAGCGGCTGCTCGATCAGCGGCTTCCCGAAGGCCGAACGGTGGCGTGCATGATGCATCGCCTGGGTGAGTCCGGTGCGCATGCCGGCCGAGGTCCCGATGACGCAGTCCAGACGCGTCATGTTCACCATCTCCACGATCGTGCGGACGCCGCGTCCCTCCTCTCCGACGAGCCAAGCCGCGGCACCGTCGTACTCGATCTCGGAGGAGGCGTTGGAACGGTTGCCCAACTTGTCCTTGAGTCGCATCAGGCTCAGGGCGTTGCGCTCACCGCCGGGCAGAACCCGGGGCACCATGAAGCACGAGACACCGGCGTCGGTCTGGGCCAGAGTCAGGAAGAGGTCCGACATGGGCGCCGACGTGAACCACTTGTGGCCCACCAGGGTGTGGGTGCCGTGGGAGGCCGAGCCGGAGGCCGGCGTCGCCGAGGTCGTGTTGGCGCGGACGTCGGAACCCCCTTGCTTCTCGGTCATCGACATGCCGGCGATGAGGCCCAGTTTCGTGGCGGGGTCGCGTAGTTCGGGCTCGTAGACCGTCGAGGTCAGCTTCGACTCGAAGGCCGTGGCCAACTCGGGGTTCGCGCGCAGGGCGGGCACCACGGCGTACGTCATGGAGATCGGGCAGCCATGTCCGGCGTCGACGTTCCACACCATGAACTTCGCGGCCCGGGCGACGTGGGCGCCAGGACGCTCGTCGGCCCAGGGCGTGGCGTGCAGGCCGTGGGCGACCGCGGTCTGCATCAGATGGTGGTAGGCGGGGGTGTAGTCGACCTCGTCGACGCGGTGACCGTAACGGTCGTGGGTGCGCAGGGTCGGCGGCGTCTTCTCGGCGAGGCGACCCAACTGCTGGGCCTGCGCGGTGCCGGCCATCCGACCCAGGGAGTGGACCGCGTCGGCCGCCCAACCGGCGCCCTCGCGTTCCAGACCTTCGAGGAGAGCCTCGTCCTGGGCGGTGTCATGCCCCTCCAGCGGAGGGACCTGGTTGAAGACCTCGTGCGTGCGCGACATGCGACGGACTCTACGGGGGCGGGTTGGCCCCGCGCGCAGGCATCTTCTACATTATTCCAAAGATCATTGGAGGATGAATGGATGCAACAGAACGTCGTACCCGGGTGTTCGACGAACTCGCGGTGGTGGGCAAGGCCTTCGGGAGCGCCAAACGCCTCGAACTGGTCGAGTTGCTGGCCCAGGGGGAGCGCACCGTGGACGCCCTTGCCCGAGCAGCCGACATGGGGGTGACCACTGTGTCCGCTCATCTCCAGGTCCTCAAGTTGGCAAACCTCGTCCGCACCCGACGCGAGGGCACCCGGGTGCACTACCGCTTGGCGGGCGACGATGTCGCGCGGCTCTACGACGCCATGCGGGTCGTCGCCCGGGAACGCTCGGCCGACGTCGGGCAAGCCTTGGAGGCCTATCTGAACCTCCCGGGATCCGGCGAGGTCGGTCTGGTCTCCCGCGCGGAGCTGACCCAGATGCTGGAGAGCTCCACGATCACGCTGCTCGATGTCCGCCCGGAGGAGGAGTTCATGGCCGGGCACATCCCTGGGGCCCGCAACGCTCCGCTCGCGTCGCTGTCGACGATGGCGGCCGACCTGCGAGACGCCCATGAGGTGGTGGCCTACTGCCGCGGCAGCTTCTGCGTGCTGGCCCACGACGCCGTACGACTGCTGGGAGCCGAGGGGATCCCGGCCCGGCGCCTCGAGGACGGGATGCTCGAGTGGCGCACTCATCACCATCCCGTGGAGGTCGGCGCCCGGTGACCTGCTCGAATTCCGCGCCTCCCTTTCCGACTGCGCTGTCCTTTCCGACCACGATTTCAGGAGGTCTGATCCATGTCTGATCGCCGCAAGAGCCCCGCCGTACCCCTAGCCATCGCCGCTGTGGCGATCATCGCGCTGATCGCCACCGCCATCGGCACGTCGCTGGCCGGCACCGGTGAGGACGCCGACGAACGGGCCGGCTCTCCCTCGGCCACCTCGCCGACCTCGCCTGGCTCGTCCGCCGAGTCGGAGCAGGCCCCCGATGACGGGTGGGAGCAGTTGGTTCGACGTGACGCCGATGACCCCATGGCCATCGGAGAGACCGACGCTCCGGTCGTCATGCTCGCCTACTCCGAGTTCCAGTGTCCGTTCTGTGGGAAGTACGCCCGCGACACCCAGCCCACCCTCGTCGAGAAGTACGTCGAGGACGGCACCTTGCGCATCGAGTGGCGCGACTTCCCCTACCTGGGAGAGGAGTCGACGACCGCCGCGAAGGCCGCTCGGGCCGCCGCGGCCCAGGACAGTTTCGGTCCCTTCCACGATGTGTTGTACGAGAACCAGTTTCCGCCCAACTCGGGCAAGCTGGATGAGGACTATCTGGTGGGCATCGCCGAGGACCTGGGGCTGGACGTCGAGCAGTTCCGTGCCGACATGTCCTCGGAGGAAACCGCAGACGCCATCGCCCGGGACTTCGCAGAGGGCCAGGCCATCGGCGTGACCGGCACGCCCGCCTTCGTCATCAACCGCATCCCCGTCATCGGTGCTCAACCCACCGAGGTCTTCGAAGAGGCCATCGAACGCGCCGCGGAGCAAGCGGCCTCGTGAGCGACGTCGGGCTGATCGCAGCCTTCGCCGCGGGCGTGCTCGCGCTGCTGTCCCCCTGTAGCGCGCTACTGCTCCCGTCGTTCTTCGCCTATGCCTTCTCGAGCAAGCGAGCCCTGGTGGCCCGGACCTTCGTGTTCTACCTCGGTCTGTTGCTCACCCTGGTTCCCCTGGGCACCGGGGCGGGGGCGGCGTCGTCACTCTTCTACGGCAATCGGCCCCTGCTGATCGGCATCGCCGGCTGGATGATCATCGGGTTCGGCGTCTTGCAACTGCTCGGCAAGGGGTTCACGGTCCCGTTCTCCGAACGGATGAACGGCGCCGTGTCCGCTCGAGGGGGAGACGGTTGGGTCTCGACCTTCCTGTTGGGGGCCGTCTACGGGCTGGCCGGCTTCTGCTCGGGCCCGGTGCTCGGCGCCATCCTCACCGTCGCCGCCACCCAGGAGTCGCCCTGGCAGGGTGGGGCGCTGCTGGCCGTGTACGCGCTCGGCATGGCCGCCCCGTTGCTGGTCATGGCGGCCCTGTGGGACCGCTACGACCTGGGCAGCCGGCGTTGGCTGCGTGGACGCACCTGGCAGTTCGGTCGCCTGCGGGTGCACTCGATCTCGCTCCTGTCGGGGGTGTTGTTCATCCTGATCGGGGTGATCTTCCTGCGGTACGACGGCACGGCCGGCCTGACCGGGTCGCTGGGCGTCGGAGACCTCACCGATCTCGAGTTCAGGGCACAACAGGCGGTGGTGGAGTGGACATCGTGGATCCCCGGATGGGGTCTCCTCGCGGTGGTCGCTGTGGTGGCGAGTGGCGTCGCCTGGCGGCGCTGGCAAGCCGACACCGAGGAGCCCGCGGACCGCCAGGACGCCGCGCGACGGTGAGATCCGCGGCGAGATAGTTTGGGCTGATGACGTCCTTGGTGCTGTCTCCCCGTGACCTGGAGTTCCTGCTCTACGAGTGGTTGGAGGTGGAGACGCTCGTTTCACAAGAGCGGTACGCCGAGCACTCGCGGGAGACGTTCGACGCAGTTCTGGAGTTGGCCGAGACGGTCGCCACGCGGCACTTCGCGACCCACAACAAGCGCAACGACGCCGAGGAACCGACCTTCGACGGTGAGCGCGTGCACCTGCACCCGGAGGTGAAGGAGGCCCTCGACGTCTACTCGCGCAGCGGCTTCATGGGGGCCACGTTCGATGAGGACCTGGGTGGACTGCAGTTGCCCCAGGTGGTGGCGACCGCGATGGCGGCCTGGTTCCAGGGGGCGAATTGCGGAACCGCGGGGTATCCGTTCCTGACCCAGGCCAACGCGCATCTGTTGGTCGCGCACGGCTCGGCCGACCAGGTCGAGCGCTATGTCCGTCCGATGCTGGAGGGTCGGTTCTTCGGGACCATGTGCCTCTCCGAGCCGCAGGCGGGGTCCTCGCTGGCGGACGTGACCACGGTGGCCACACCGGCGGAGGACGGGACCTACCGGTTGCGTGGCAACAAGATGTGGATCTCCGGTGGTGACCACGACCTGAGCGAGAACATCGTGCACCTGGTGTTGGCCCGCGCCGAGGGTGCACCGGCCGGGGTGAAGGGCATCTCCCTGTTCGTCGTACCCAAGCACCTCGTGGAGGACGACGGTTCCCTCGGCGACCGGAACGACGTCGTACTCGCCGGGCTGAACCACAAGATGGGTTGGCGCGGGACGACCAACACGATGCTCAACTTCGGCGAGGGCACCCACCGCCCCGGTGGCCAGCCGGGTGCGGTCGGCTACCTGGTGGGGGAGGAGAACCGGGGCCTGGCCCTGATGTTCCACATGATGAACGAGGCTCGGATCGGGGTCGGCCTGGGGGCCGCGGCCCTGGGGTACACCGGCTACCTCAAGGCCCTCGACTACGCCCGCACCCGAACCCAGGGACGCCCGGTGGGCGCGAAGGACCCGGCCTCGGCTCCCGTGCCGATCATCGAGCACGCCGACGTACGCCGGATGCTGCTGGCGATGAAGGCCTACGTCGAGGGCGGCTTGGGCCTGGTCCTCTACGCAGCCCGGCTCGTGGACGAGGAACAGACCGCGACAGACCCCGCCGAGGCGGCCCGCGCGAAGCAGTTGCTGGAGGTGCTGACCCCCATCGCGAAATCCTGGCCCTCGCAGTGGTGTCTGGAGGCCAACGACCTGGCGATCCAGGTGCACGGGGGCTACGGCTACACCCGGGAGTACGACGTCGAGCAGCACTACCGGGACAACCGGCTGAACCCGATCCACGAAGGCACCCACGGCATCCAAGGACTCGATCTGCTCGGCCGCAAGGTGCTGCTCGACGACGGTGCGGGACTCCACGAGCTCGTCGCCCGCATCGGGGCAACTGTCCAGGAGGCCCGGAACCGCGGTGGCGATCTGGCCGAGGACGGCCAGGCGGTGGGGGCCGCGGCCGAACGCCTGGTCGCGGTGACCCAGAAGGTGTGGTCCGCCGGCGACGTGACGCTGAGCCTGGCCAACTCCTCGACATACCTCGAGGCGACCGGACACGTGGTCGTCGCGTGGATCTGGCTGCAGCAGGCCCTGGCCACCGGCGACCAGCCCGACGACTTCTACGCCGGGAAGCGCCAGGCCGCGCGGTGGTTCATCCGGTGCGAGCTACCTCGGACCGAGCCTCAGTTCGAGCTCCTAGAGCGCCTGGACCGGACCCATCTCGACATGGTCGACGCCTGGTTCTGACGATGGACAGGGTGGACTAGCCCAGAACGGGTACCGATGAGCAAGTCAGTCACCTAGCTCGGAGGAGAACCATCATGCTCAGAGGACTCATCACCCGATTCACCCGCGCTGGCGGCGGTGCTGGTCGTCGTACGACACCGGGCATCGGGGGCACTGGTGCCGCCGGTGGTGGCAGCAGCACGGACGCGGCCCTAGGTCGCGGCATCCGCAAGTTCTTCCGCCGCGCACGCTGACCTCAGAGCAGCGCACCCAGATCTGAACCGACCGAGGGGTAGGCCGCGGTCGCGGACTTGAGTTGTCTGGTGGTGAGTCCGAGTTTGATCGCCAGCCCGATGGGGTTGATCAACTCGGCGTACTCCGGACCCAGCAGATGGGCGCCGACGATCAGATCCGTGGATCGGTCCACCAGCACCTTGGCCGCGGCCGTGGTCTCGCCGATCCGATAGTTGGAGTACCAACCTGACGTGTCGTGGAAACGGACGTCGAGATCGATGTTGCGATCGCGGGCCTCCTGCTCGAGCAGCCCGACCCGAGTCAGTTCCGGGATGGTGAAGACCGCCGTCGGGATACCGGCATAGTCCGGTGCTGTGGTGCGCTGCTTGAGCATGTTCGAAGCCGCGACCTTGGCCTCGGACACCGCGACCGGGGTCAACGCCATCCCGGCGGTGTCCGCTGCGTCCCCCGCCGCCCAGACGGCGGGATTGCTGACGCTGCGCAGGTGGGGCTCGACCCGGACCCCTTGCCGGCCGTAGTCGACCCCGGCGGCCTCGAGTCCCAGTCCCTCCAGAGCAGGGACACGTCCGGCTCCGTGAACCACCAGATCGGCCTCGAGAGATTCACGGACGCCGTTCGATTCGAGGGTGACCAGTTCACCGGTCGCGCCGGCCTCCACCGCGAGGATGGAGGTGGAGGTCCGTACGTCGATCCCCCAGTCGAGACCCCGCGCAACGACGCGTTCAACCAGGTCGGGATCGAAGCCCGTAAGCGGTCGTTCCCCGCGGTGGACGATCGTGACCTGGCTGCCCGCGCGGGCGGCGATGTGAGCGAACTCGAAGGAGATGAACCCGCCGCCGACGAACAGGATCCGGGCCGGCAGGGAATCCAGGTCGAGGAACTCGGTGCTGTCGATGAGTCGTTCGTGTCCGGGGAAGTCGAGAGGCCGAGGTGCGGCACCGGTGGCCACCAGAACGTGCTCGGCGGTGTGGGACGTGCCGTTGATGTCGAGGTCCTGTGGACCGGTGAACACCGCACGCCCGTGAAGAAGGTCGACGCCTCGGGAGGCCAGGCCGCTCTCCATGTTCGCCGGCACGGGATCGGTGAAGCCGTGCTTGTGCTTCATCAGATCCGACCAGTTGATGGCGAGGCCACCGGCATCGATGCCCTTGCCGCGCATGAGGTGCGCACTGTCGAGGATCTCGGCGCCGCGGCGAAGGATCTTCTTCGGGTCGCATCCACGCAAGGCACAGGTTCCGCCGTACGGCAGATCATCGACGATGGCCACGCTCCAGCCGCTGTCCGCGGCCTTGTTGGCGGCAGCAACACCGGCCATGCCTGCCCCGATGACGAGCAGGTCGTGGTGGCGCTTCATGCTCGCACCGCCTTACGTCGTTGCATCGTGCGGGCGAGGCCCAGAAGCGCGATGAGCGATCCGAACCCGACGAGGACCCAGCTGTTGAGGGTCCAGCCCAGCACCGTGCCAAGAAGCCCCAGGGTGAGAAGCACCGGGAAGGCGCAACACAGGGCCACCACGCCCGCGAATCCCGCTGCCGACAGTGCGAGCGGATCAGCCCTACGCATCGGACACCGCCGTTCGCAGCTGCTCGAGGGTGGGTGCGCCCGCGAATCCATCGGGGGTCCGGTAGCGGCGGCACGCCAGTCCGACTGCCGTGCCCGGCTCGGCGAAGGGATCGATCCCGTCCACCAGGACACTGGGGGAGCCGTGGAAGCCGATCCGTTCTGCCTCTTCTGGGGTGTCGACGATCTGACGGTGGATGTGGATGTCGGGGCGCTCGGCGGCGACGACGGAGATCCGCTCGTCGGTCTCCGTCCAGTTGGGGCAGCCCTCGAAGTACTGCAGCGTGATGTCCATGGCGGTGACGTTAGACCTTGCACCGCACTACAAGGTCAAGTCGTAGGATAGGCGCATGCGCATCGGAGAGCTCGCTGCAGAGACCGGGCTGAGCAGCCAAGCCATCCGTTTCTACGAACGCAAGGGCCTTCTCCCTCAGCCGGTTCGGGGGAGCAACGGCTATCGCGAGTACGACGCGTCGACCCGGCGTCGTCTCGAATTCATCCGAAGCGGTCAGTCCGCCGGACTGACCCTCGACGAGGTCGCGAGCGTGCTGCACGTACGCGATCACGGCGACGCCCCGTGCAGCCACGTCAGCGCCCTGCTTGCGACCAAGTTGGATGAGGTGCACGCGCGTCAGCGTGAGCTCGCTCGTCTCGAGACGGAGATCGAGACCCTGATCGCCCGCAGCGAACAGCTCGATCCCCGCGACTGTGCGGAGGGACAGATCTGCAACATCCTCACGAAAGATGCCTGAGGAGAACTGGCAACGGGGGACGCGAACGGGTCAGTCGCCGGGGGTCATCTCGGGCCATACCCCTGCTAGGGGCGCGGTAGGACGATCAAGGGTCGGGGTCGCGCCGGCGACCTCACTGAGATTTCGCGGAGGTTCCCCATGCACATCTTCAAACGGTTCGTGAGACGGCTCGTTCCGACGCCGACCATATTGACCCTGATCGTCGCTCTCGCACTGATCAGCGGCGGCTCGGCGGTGGCAGGCTCCTTGGTCACCAGCGCTCAGATCAAGGACCGCACCATCCAGTTGAAGGACCTGAACAAGAAGACGATCAAGTCGCTCAAGGGCAAGAAGGGAAAACAGGGCAAGCAGGGAGTGTCCGGCGCGCAGGGCGTCGCCGGCGATCAGGGGCCCCAGGGAGAGGCAGGGACAGCCCGAGGCGTGGCGATGATCCAGCCCGACGGCACCGTGTACAGCCCGCGGGGCACCTTCCAGAACCTCACTGTGGTGCACCCGGCGACCGGGGTCTACTGCTTCGGCAGCGCACCCGGCACCTCCACCGGCATCGGAAACTACGGCCTGGTGATGGCGACCGCCCACGGTCAGGACTTCACGAAGTACGCGGTGACCATCAATCTCGAGTACGGCAGTCAGTGCAACCCGCACGGCGGACACGGTGCCTTCGTCACCAAACTCGACGGCACCCCCATCGACGGCTATTTCGTGATTGCCCTGATGTGATTCCTCCGCGCCGACGTCGGGCATGCTGGGTGACATGACTCTTCACATCACGGGTGACGCCGAAGCGGACGCGGTCCTCAACGCACAGCCCTTCGCTGTCCTCGCTGGCATGATGCTTGACCGCAATAGTCGTCCACCATGGAGCAGCGAATTTGGGCTGCCTCGGTGGGTATCTTGGCGGACTACGGCTTCCTAGGAGCGCGGAAGATGGGGGGTGGTCTTTCGTAGAGGTTCCCTGATCAGGTCAGTGTCGAACTCGTCACGCCGAGGGACATAGAACCAGCCCTGCTCTGTCTCGGGGTCGTAGTGCAGGACTGTATTGGTCTCTTCCATCCGCACATGCCATGCGCGGAGGCGGCCCTTGTTCTCATCCGATACTTCCGCTCCCTGGCGCGTACGACCCTCGGCCCTAAGCATCATCACCGGGTAGGCGTAGCGGTGCTCGAGTTTGACGGGCCAAGGGATCAGGTCGTCGTTACGCACCGTGCGACGGGTGATGCCCATACGACGCCGATAGTTCCCCCACATACTAGGGACAGTCTCGATGTTGTATTGCTCCAGGTATTCGTCGACCATCCACCGGTAGGTGCGGCCCTCCGTGAACCATCGACGGACTTCGGCGTCATCCTGAATCTTCGTGGCTGGCACTACCGGCTCCTTAGGAAGCTTTGGACACGCGTCTGACAAGCGCGAGCGGATCGATTGCGACGGTAGTGGGCTGTACGACGTCTTGTTCATGGAAGCCGTCAGCCGTCATGGAACGGAGACTTGCGCTCCCAGTTGCTCAACCTGCCGAGATTTCTTTCTAAGTGCTCGATCTCTGCGTACTTCACGAACTTCTCAAGCATGAGTGGGTCAGCAGGAGCGGGGAGCGTGGGTTGCGCCTCGGCCCACAACACGATCGCCTCTTGGGACCTAATTAGCCGTTCCAGCCTGGCCCGCTCGCGTTGCAAGCCCTTCTTCGACGCCGGTGTCATCAACCCGTCCATCGCTGTGAGCAATCGGCGCCGCTTAAGAGGTCCTGACTCACGAAACTTACGAGCGAGAGTCGCTTGGGCGGGTGTTGCGCGAATGTTGAGCCCAGCGAGGATCGATGCTGATACCTGCAACGCGGCGTCGTCCGCAGACTCGGCCTCCACGTAGCGGTGCGCGACGTCGGCAACTTCCACTTTCCACAGGTCCATGCAGAGGAATGATATTCATAGTCTGTCGACTTATAGTCTGCATCACTCCAATATCGAATAGTGGCGACCTACGACATGCAGTTGCAGGACCGGCTACGGATCATGGGTGAGCGAGTGCGCGGAGAGCGCCTAAGGGCGGGCCTCTCGCAGGAAACGCTCGCAGAAAGGGCGGGTCTACACAGAACTTACGTGGGATCGGTGGAGCGCGGTGAGCGCAACATCAGCCTCGGTAGCCTTTTCGCGCTGGCCGACGTTTTGGGCGTTAGGGCCGGTTCAATTTTGCCGTAGATCAAGGCGGATAGGTGGCGGCCGCGACTAGGGAGACCGCATACCGTTCCGCATGGTCTTCTTCTAGAGAGGTGAATCGATAGCCGCCCGTGGCGTCTGCGAGAGGCTCTCCGGTGTCCGCATACTCCGCCACCACTACGCCGGATAGGTGCCCCAGTCGCTCCCTAATGCTCTCTCGGAAGCGCAATACACTTTGACATTGGTCAAGCAAGCGGGGATACACGAACGGAAGAATCGTTTGGTCGACTCGGGTCAGATCGCTGAGTGCCCGTTCCATCACCTCGACCACAGAAATTTCCGGGCCTAGCGTGCGCAAATGGTTCTTTAGTCTCGCGTTCAGTCGATCGTGTGAAAGCAGAGTCTCCACGTTGAAGTAGATGCCTGACCACTTCACGACGTTGGCCGGATCGCCTTTGACTAGTCTTGAGCCAAAGGCGATCCTGACGAGGTCGAGGGTGGAGTGAACCGCCACTTCACGTATCCGTCTCATAAGAAACAAGTCGGGACACCGGTCGTACTCCTCACGGAAAACCCGCTCAACGTGTTCACCAGATCCGCTCCCGCCGTTTCTTCGAGCGCGACTCTCTGAATGCTCTTGATACAGCCTGACTCCCACTGAGTAGTTGAGGACGCTGGCCAGCGCCATTTGTTGTATACCCAGTTCTTTACGTTGCGGGTACCCGTCGTCCCTTGCGTAGCCTTCGGTGAAGTCTGCGAGAACAACGCGGTGGAACACGAGATCATTGCTGACCAGCGCGTGAAGGTTTGTGTGTAGGAAGTTGATGATGGCGCGGTGCGCATCTCTGTAGCGCTCAAAGTCTGCTGCGCTGACAGTTTGGCGAGGGACTATGTCAAAGAATTCTCCGTCCGGCCCGTCCCGGTGGGTGAACTGAGCGACGCAGTACTTCACGGATCCGATCATAGAGCGAACCTCGGAAGGCAGAGCTTGGTTCGGACGGACGATGCCCGACGAGCGCCAAGGCGATTCTGATAAATCCATCTGACAGGATGGATCCATGGGCTTCAACATCACGGGGGACTCCGACGCCGACAGAATCCTTGACGAGTCATCGTTCGCAATTCTCGTTGCGATGATGCTCGATCAGCAGTACCCGATGGAGCACGCTTTTCGCGGCCCGGCCAAGGTGGTCGACCGGTTCGGGACCTTCGACGTGGCCGCGATCGCTGCTGCCGACCCCGAGGAGTTCGCCGCGATGTGCGCGACGACCCCGGCGATCCACCGGTTCCCGGGGTCGATGGCCAAGCGGCTCCAGGAGCTGGCCCGCATCGTGGTGGACGAGTACGACGGCCAGGCCGATCGGATCTGGACCGAGGCGAAGGACGGTCGGGACCTTCTCAAACGGATGATGGCGCTGCCTGGTTTCGGCAAGCAGAAGGCCCAGATCTTCGTTGCCCTGGTCGCCAAGCAACTCGACGTACGGCCTGAAGGTTGGGAGAGCGTCGTGGGGGACTACGCGCTGGAGGGCCACCGCTCGGTGGCTGATGTGGTGGACTCCGACTCGCTGCAGAAGGTGCGCGAGTTCAAGAAGCAGAAGAAAGCGGCCAAGGCCGCTGAGTAGACGGGGTCCGCAGCGATGCTCGTCGTCGCTGCGAACCCCGAAGCCCGGCCGCCGTGGGGGCACGGCCGGACTGGACCGGCTGTACCCGTTCAGAATCGGTTTATGCGTTCTCGGGACGAACGGTTCAGGACTCCCTAGAGTCCGAACTTCGTCTCGTGTCGCGCGGTGAGCTCAAACTCCCTGCGCTGTGCGATCGACGTGCGCCTTTTGAGAGTGCGCGCGAAGGGGTCGTCCTGCTTACGCCCGTGGGGGGAGTGAGCAGGGCGATCGGCGCCTCGTTCGGGCTCCCGCGGTGGGTGATGGTGGGTCTCCACCGGGAGCGTGCCAGAATGAGAAGCGCGGCTCTTGACGTTACCGGCGTTTGCCGCGCCCCAGTGACCCCATGCAGTCTGTACCGAGAGGTTTTCGTGTCCTCGAACGCACGCCAGATCCCCGCCGAGGTGCTCGCGCACCAAGCGATCGTGACCCTTATCGAAGGTGGCCTCCCAACTGGGAGCATCTCGCCTCTTGCGGTCCGTCAAGCCAGTGAGGACGCCGGCGTCGAGCCTCGTCACCTCAAGGCGTTGATGTCTCACCTGAGTTCCCTGGGAATCTCGGTGGCGCTCCCATCGGGTGCAGGTGTGGCGGCAGCCGCGACGCGCAAGACCACCGCGACTGCGAAGGCTCCTGCGAAGAAGGCCCCCGCGGCGGAGAAGGCGGCCCCGGCAGAGCCTCCCGCCAAGAAGGCCGCCCCGGCGAAGAAGGCCGCGGCGAAGAAGGCGGCTCCGGCGAAGGCCGCTGCTGCGGTTGCGCCCGCGGCCGTGGGGCCCGACGGCAAGAAGCTTCTGCCTGACCTCCCTGACGAGCAGTTCGAGAAGGACGTCAAGGCGGACCCGACCATCAAGGAGGACGAGAAGTCGGCGTCCTTCGTGGTCTCCTCCTCCGACGAGACCGACGAGCCCGAACAGCAGGTCATGGTGGCTGGCGCCACCGCCGACCCCGTCAAGGACTACCTCAAGCAGATCGGCAAGGTCCCCCTCCTCAATGCCGAGATGGAGGTCGAGCTGGCCAAGCGCATCGAGGCCGGGCTCTTCTCCGAGGAGAAGCTCGCCAAGGGCGGTCGGATCTCGGCCAAGGTGCTCGAAGAGCTCGAGTGGATCTCCGACGACGGCCGGCGCGCCAAGAACCACCTCCTCGAGGCCAACCTTCGTCTGGTGGTCAGCCTCGCGAAGCGTTACACCGGTCGCGGCATGCTCTTCCTGGACCTCATCCAGGAGGGCAACCTGGGTCTGATTCGTGCGGTCGAGAAGTTCGACTACACCAAGGGCTACAAGTTCTCGACCTACGCCACGTGGTGGATCCGCCAGGCCATCACGCGCGCCATGGCCGACCAGGCCCGCACCATCCGGATCCCGGTGCACATGGTCGAGGTCATCAACAAGCTTGCTCGTGTGCAGCGTCAGATGCTCCAGGACCTGGGCCGCGAGCCCACGCCGGAGGAGCTGGCCAAGGAACTCGACATGACCCCCGAGAAGGTCATCGAGGTCCAGAAGTACGGCCGCGAGCCCATCTCTCTGCACACCCCCCTGGGCGAGGACGGCGACTCCGAGTTCGGTGACCTCATCGAGGACTCCGAGGCCATCGTCCCGGCCGACGCGGTGTCGTTCACGTTGCTGCAGGAGCAACTGCACGCCGTCCTGGACACGCTCTCCGAGCGTGAGGCCGGTGTCGTCAGCATGCGCTTCGGCCTCACCGACGGACAACCCAAGACCCTCGACGAGATCGGCAAGGTCTACGGCGTGACCCGCGAGCGGATCCGCCAGATCGAGTCGAAGACGATGTCGAAGTTGCGTCACCCGAGCCGCTCACAGGTGTTGCGCGACTACCTGGACTGAGTTCGACCCCGCTTACGCCAGACGGCACCGATCACTTGATCGGTGCCGTCTGGCTTTTGCGTTCTCAGACCCGCTTCACCAAGTAGATGATGAGCAGAACGATGAGGATCGTGACGAGAATTCCGCCGACTCCGTAACCCATGGGGGACCTCTTTCTGTATTGGTGATTGGGACCCACGGAGACTAGTGCCAGAGGGACCCGTTCGCCCTCACCCATCGGGGTGAAGCATCGGAGCCCGAGGGACTGTCGGTGGGTTGCTATTCAATGAGTTCATGACCGACCTACCTCTCGATTCGTGCCCCTCGGGGGCTGAGTCTCCCGACGCCTCCGAGGTGGCGCTCAAGAGGGTGCTCGGGATCAGGGGCGAGATCGAAGACCTCGAGGTCAATAAGCTTCGGGCGGTCGTGGAGTGGATCGTGGTCAACGAGGTTGATCCCGCGACCCATCAGATGGATCACATGTGTAATCGGGCGGTGCGGACCTCTGGGGAGGGTTCCCCGTTCGTGACGGAGTTCGATCTGATGGAGTTCGCCGCGGTGTTGGGGATGACCAGGTCGAGGCCGGGAAGATCCCCGCCTGGCGTGCCCTGCAGGTCGCCGATGAGACCTACACACTGCCTGAAGCGGGCGCGACGTATGTCGACCGGCACCTCGCGAACGCTGCGAGGTCGTGTTCGTGGGCGCAGATCCACCGCCTCGTAGAGGAAGCGACCGCCCGGTTCGACCCGGAGAAGGCTGAGGAGCAGCGCAAGCGGTGTGCGGATCGGCGTCGGTTCGACATCGGCCTGTCCGAGGTCGGGATCGACGGTCGATCGCCGCCGGCGAGATCGCCCGCGCTCAAGGGGCACTCGACTTGGACCCAGGGGCCGGTGGTTTCGAAGAGGCTGCGCCGGTTGAGGTGCGAGCGCAGCGGACCTCGAAACCAGCGCCCCGCACCGTGGTCCTTCACGTGCACCTCACCGATGCCGCGATCCGTGGCGAGGACAACGTCGCACGCTGTGCCAACACCCGCACCCCGATCCTGGGGTCTATCTCTGGACAACGCCGACCGGGTTCGATCTGCTCCGCGATCAGCGCGGAACCCAACGACTAGAACCCGACCCAGCCGAACCCTGACCGCCAAGCCCCGACAGTCCGACCATCCACGTGAGGTCGGGCTACAGGCATGTGTGGCGCCCCTGATCTGCGGACTAGTGTGGCCCGATGTCCGAGAACATCCCTATCGTGCACCTCGACTCCGCGGCCGACGGTCGCTGCTCAACCGCCACCATCGCAGCGGTGACCGAACATCTGCACCTCGAAGCACGGCTCGGTGGATACGTCGCCGAGCAGCGTGCAGCGCCTCGGATCGATGTCCTGCGTGAGCGGCTGGCCGAGTTGGTGGGTGCGTCCGGGGCTGACAACGTTGCCTTCACCGAGAGCGCGACCACGGCCCTGCAGGTGCTGCTGCGCGGGTGGTCGTTCCCCCAGGGGGCGACCGTCGCGGTGGCGGCAGGGGAGTGGGGGCCGAATCTCGAAGACTTCGCCGCGGCCGGTCTGCGCGCGGTCGATCTCCCCACCCACTCTGACGGTCTGATCGATCTCGAAGGTGTCGAGCGACTGCTCGCGGAGGACCCACCCGATCTGATCCATGTCGTGCAGGCTGCGGCCCACCGAGGGTTGATCCAGCCCGGAGCCGAGGTGGCATCGATCGGGCGAGCGGCCGGGGTTCCGGTCTGGGTCGACGCGGCCCAGGCCGTGGGCCACGTCCCGACCGCGCTCGGTGCGACCGCGGTCTACGGCACGAGCCGCAAGTGGCTGCGCGGTCCTCGAGGGGTGGGCTTCGTGGTCGTCGACCCTGCCGCCGCTTCCCTGCGACAACCCGTAAGGGCCTACGAGTCCCGGGAAGCCGCCATCGCAGCCCGGGTCGGTCTGGCTCAAGCGGTGGACGAGTTGTGGGAGTTCGGGGTCGCCGCCACCCACGACGGGCTGGCCGAGGTGGGCCGCCGGACGCGCGCCGCGCTCGCCGATGTGCCGGGGTGGAGCCTCGACCGGCGCCCGGAGGCCCATCCAACGGCTGGCGCCATCACCACCCTGGTCCCGGAGTCCGGCCAGGACGTCAACGAGGTCCGAGAGCGCCTGATCGACGACCACGGCGTGCTGGTCACCGCCTCCCTTCCGTGGCGCGCTCCTCTGGAGCCACCGGTCAACGCGCTGCGCGTCAGCCCGCATGTCGACGTGACCGATGGACAGCTCCGTGCCCTGGCGCTGGGGCTCGCGGCTCACCCCTAGAGGTGAACAAACACCTACGATCGGGTGTGCACGTTGATTTGGTTGGACCGCTCGGGTAAGCATGGGTCTGATCAACGAGGACGGTCGCCACGGCCGCCCCCGCACCGACCCGCGGTCGTCACCGACCGGTCCGGACCTGGAGGGGGAGGATGACCGTCCATCCTGTTGCCGTGAACGAATCCGAGACGTCGTCGACGTATCTCGAGGGGTCGGACGCTGTCGCCGAGGCGACGACGTACATCGCGGCCGCCGCGCTGAGTGAGAGCCCAGGCGGCCGGGTGGGTCTCGAACTCGAGTTCCACCTCGTCGATCTCGTCACCCCACAACGCCGCCCCGAGTGGGCAGAGGTCACTGCGCTCGTGGCCGGACTGCCGGCGATGCCTGCGCACAGCTCGGTCACGCTCGAGCCCGGCGGACAGGTCGAACTCTCCACCCCGCCGTACGACGATGTCGCCTCCTCGATCGCCGCCCTCCAAGGCGATGAGCGAGTCCTGCGCGCTGCCCTCGCCGAGGCGGGGTACGGCGCGGCCCCCTTGGGCTCGGATCCCGCCCGCCCCGTTCGTCGGGTGAACCCCAAGGCTCGCTACGAGGCGATGGAGCAGCACTTCGAGGCCAGGTCCTGTGGGGCTGCTGGGCGCGCCATGATGTCGGCCACCGCTGCCCTGCAGATCAACCTCGACGCTGGTCCCGCGGAGGGGTGGTCGGCGCGGCTGGCTCACGTGCGGTCCCTGGTCCCGATGTTGGTGGCCGCATCTGCGGGTTCGCCCTACCTTGCGGGGAAGGCCTCGGGATGGCACTCGATGCGCCAGGAGACCTGGCACGGCATCGACCACGGCCGCAGCGACCCCATCCCCGTCGGCGAGCCCACGGTGGCCTGGGCGCTCTACACACTGAACGCACCGGTCATGCTGCTGCACGAGCCGGACGGCATCCGACCGGTCACCCGACACGTCGCCTTTGGCGACTGGTTGCGCGACCCCACCAGGCTTGGCCGGTGCGCGACCATCGAGGATCTCGACTACCACCTCTCCACCCTCTTCCCACCGGTGCGGCCTCGCGGCTACCTGGAGATCAGGTGCGTGGACTCCCTCCCGGACCGGTGGTGGCCGGCTTTGGCCGCCCTGACGGCCACGCTGATCGATGACCCCCTCGCCGCCGACGAGGCCGCCGAACTGTGTGCTCCGGTGGCTCACGCCTGGGAGAGCGCAGCCCGTTCCGGCATGGGCGACCCCGTCCTGCGCGCCGCGGTTGTCGGGTGTGCCGACATCGCCGCTCGTCGCGGACCCGAGGTGTTGCGCACCGAGTTGGAGACCTTTGCCGAACTCGTCGCCTCCGGCCGCACCCCGAGCGACGAACTGCGCGCAATCGCCGAGACGCGGGGACCCCTACGACTCCTGGAGGAGGCCGCCCGTGAGTGAGACCGTCCAGCAGATCGCCGACGGTCTGACCTCCGCCCGCGCCCGCACCGCAGCCCTGACCGACCTCGACGAAGTCGAGTTGACCACCCAGCACAGCCCCCTGATGAGTCCGCTGTCCTGGGACCTCGCGCACATCGGGCAGCAGGAGGACCTGTGGCTGCTGCGCGCGGGGAACCCGGCCGCCCAAGGAATGCTGGAGACCAAGATCGAGAGCCTGTACGACGCCTTCGAGCACCCGCGTGCCACCAGGGTGAGCCTGCCGCTGTTGACCCCCGCCGAGGCCCGCAGCTTCGTCGCCGAGGTCCGTGGCCTGGTCTTCGACGGACTCGCTGCGCTCCCGGTGGATGAACCCGACGCCACCTTCGCGTTCCGCATGGTCGAACAGCACGAGCAACAACACGTCGAGACGATGCTGGCCACCCATCAACTCCGGCATGGACAACCGCTCCTCGGGTCCGGCGCTGCCGTCCCCGCCGGACGACCGATGCCGTCGGGGTCGCGCGTCGAGGACGCCGTGCTGGTCCCTGCAGGCCCGTTCACCCTCGGTGTCGACGGTGACACCGAACCCGCCTCCTTGGACAACGAGCGCCCGGCCCACCGCGTCGACCTACCCGCCTTCCGCATTGCCCGGGTGCCGGTGACCAACGCCGAGTGGCGATCCTTCATGGACGCAGGCGGCTACACGGAGCCGCGCTGGTGGTCCGCCCGCGGCTGGGAGCACCGGCTGGAGGCCGGGCTGACCGGGCCCCAGTTCTGGTCCGAGGACGGATCGCGCTACCGCTACGGCCACGTCGAGGAGATCCCCGACGACGAGCCCGTGCAACACGTCAGCTTCTTCGAAGCCGAGGCGTACGCCGCCTGGGCCGGTGCCCGTCTTCCCACCGAGCAGGAGTGGGAGAAGGCCTGTGTGTGGGACCCCGAGGCCGGTCGGCGGCGTCGCTGGCCCTGGGGGGAGAGCGAGTGGACTCCCGCCCTGGCCAACCTGGCGACCGCCGGCAGGGAGGCCCTGCGTCCCGCGTCGGTGGGCGCCTACGAAGCCGGCGCCTCGGCGTACGGCGTGGAGCAGATGATCGGCGACGTCTGGGAGTGGACCTCGTCCACCTTCGAGCCCTGGCCCGGGTTCTCTCCGATGCTCTACGACACCTACAGCGCACCCTTCTTCGGCGGTGACTACCGCGTCCTGCGAGGCGGCTCCTGGGCGGTCGGCGGATCCGCGGTCCGCCCGTCGTTCCGTAACTGGGACCACCCCTACCGCCGCCAGATCTTCTGCGGGCTCCGCCTCGCCTGGGACGCCTGATGTGTCGCCACCTGGCGTGGCTGGGGGAGCCGCGCAGTCTCGCCGACCTCATGCTGACTCCCTCACACGGGCTTTTGCGACAGTCCTACGAACCCCGACGTCAACTGCGCGGCATCATGAACGCCGACGGCTGGGGGGCCGGGTTTTTCCCCGACGACACCGCCGCCTTCCCCGACGACACCTCCGCGGGTGACCCGGTGCGCTGGCGTTCCTCGCGGCCCCTGTGGGGCGAGACTTCCTTCGCCTCGGTCGCACCGCACCTGCGGTCCGGCGCCGTGCTCGCGGCGGTCCGATCGGCCAGCGTCGGGATGCCCATGGACGAGAGCGCTGCGGCCCCGTTCACCAACGGGCGGGTGTTGCTCTCCCACAACGGACGCGTGGAACGCACCGCGCTGCCCGACCTGCCCGCCACCACGGTGCCCGAGTCGGTCTGCGATTCCGCGCTCCTCGCTGAGCACGTGTACGCCGGCGGCACCGATCGGGCACAGGACGTGGCGGCCACCGTGCTGGACATCGCCACCCGCGACCCCCGCGCCTCGCTCAACCTGCTGATCCACGACGGCACCCGCATCACCGGGGTCACCTGGGGTGACCCGGCCAGCTACCTGGTCACGCCCCAGGGGATCGCCCTGGCCAGCGAGCCCTGGGACGAGGACCCCGCGTGGGTCGACGTTCCCGATCGCCATCTCATCGAGGTGACCTCCGCCGGAGTCACCGTCACCTCGCTCGACTGACCCTCCACGAGAATCGAGTTCTTTCCCATGCCCATCTCCGACCTCGCCGTCCACCTCGACCCGGGTGCCCTGGCGCGCCAGATGGCCGTCGACGTCCGCGCCGGACTCACCTCGACGCCCAAGGTGCTGCCGCCGAAGTACTTCTACGACGGCCGCGGCAGCGATCTGTTCGACCAGATCACCCGTCTCCCGGAGTACTACCCCACCCGCACCGAAGCGTCGATCCTGGACACCTACGCCGACGAGATCGCACAGATCAGTGCCGCCAGGACCCTGCTCGAACTCGGCAGTGGCACCTCGGAGAAGACCCGGCGACTCCTGCGGGCCCTCTCCGAGGCGGGGACCCTGGAGAGGTTCGTTCCCTTCGACGTCGACCCGGTCGTGCTGGAGGAGGCCGGCGAGGCCATCGGGGCGGCGTTCCCGACGATCGACATCCACCCCGAGGTGGGCGACTTCGAGAAGCACCTCGGTGAGCTGCCTCGGCACGAGGCGACGATGATCGCCTTCCTCGGCTCCACGATCGGCAACATGGACCCCGGCCAGCGCGCGTCCTTCCTGGCCGGTGTGCGCGGCGTACTCGCCCCGGGCGACACGTTCCTGCTCGGCCTCGACCTGGTCAAGGGAGTCGAGCGTCTCGAGGCGGCGTACGACGACGCTCAGGGGGTGACCGCGGCGTTCAACAAGAATGTGCTCGCGGTGATGAACAACAGTCTGGGGGCCGACTTCGACCTGGACGGGTTCGAGCACGTTGCGCGCTGGGTGCCCGAGAACGAATGGGTGGAGATGCGCCTACGGTCCGTGCGCGACCAGGATGTGCGGCTCGCTGAGTTGGACCTCGAGGTCTCCTTCTCGGCGGGGGAGGAGATGCGCACCGAGATCTCCTCGAAGTTCCGCCACGAGACCATTGCCGCCGAGCTCGCCACGGCCGGCCTCGAGGTCGCCCACTGGTGGACCGATCCGAACGAGGACTTCGCCGTCCTGCTGGCCACGCCCCGGTAGTCACCGCTCACCACTCACCGCACCGCAGTCAGAACGACAACGACCCCCGGCCAAGGCCGGGGGTCGTTGCGTAACTGGTCTAGTCAGGCGTCCGCGCTGGAGCCTCGGGGTTCGGAAAGTCGGTGCGTTTCGTCGACGACCCGAACGGCGATCTTCTTCAACTCATCGCCGTGCTCACGGGCGTGGTGGGCGCAGAAGAGCAGTTCGCCACCCGCCTGGAGTTCTACGCGGAGGTAGGCCTGGGCGCCGCAGCGGTCGCAACGGTCCTCAGCGGTCATCGGAGCACTGGGAGCAACAGCAGTGTTCATGTCGGCCTCTTCTCGTGGATCGTTCGGTGTTGTATTCAACCTAGCCAGGGATGCCAAGATTCCCTACGTCACCCGACCACATCGTGGGCTATGACACATGGTGTCGTCATCACCCGATCGGGCAGGCGTGCTGGTCATTCGTGGTCCTGGGGTGAACAGATGGTGCTATGCAGTTAATTCCCTCATCCAATTGCTTCGTCCTCGTGGTACCCGGCTGCGTCGAGATGAAGTGTGGGTGCCGCGAGGACCGATCTTCTACCCCAGCCTAGGCCCCCGTGATGCTCGACGGCGCAGCGTGGCACCAACAGCGCGTCGCGTGTCGCGGGTAGATTCGGCACCTGCCTCGCGTCCCACCGGACCGACGACCGCATCTCCAGGAGTTCACGATCAGCGACAACACCTACAACGCCGCGCACCTGCTGGTCCTCGAGGGTCTCGAGGCCGTTCGCAAGCGGCCGGGCATGTACATCGGATCCACCGACACGCGTGGTCTGATGCACTGTCTCTGGGAGATCATCGACAACGGCGTGGACGAGGCCCTGGCTGGCGCTGCGCACCGCGTCGAGGTGATTCTCCACGCCGACGGATCGGCCGAGGTCCACGACGACGGTCGCGGCATCCCGACCGACAACGAACCGAAGACAGGTCTGCCCGGGGTCGAGGTCGTGGCGACGAAACTGCACGCCGGCGGCAAGTTCGGCGGCGGCTCCTACGTCGCCACCGGTGGGCTGCACGGGGTGGGACTCTCCGTGGTCAACGCGCTGGCCTCACGGATGGACATCGATGTCGACCGATCTCCCACGGCCCGCGGTCTGAGCTTCCGGCGTGGCACGGCCGGTGTCTTCGACGCAGACGGCCCCGACGCCGGGTTCGAGGTCCAAAGCGGACTGACCCGCAAGGGCAAGCGGGTCGCCAAGGGGAAGTCCGGCACCCGTATCCAGTTCTGGCCCGACCGCCAGATCTTCACCAAGGACGCGAGTTTCGTCTTCGCCGATCTGATCACCCGTGCCCGACAGACCTCGTTCATCGTTCCGGGCCTCGAGTTGGTCATCCGCGACCTGCGCGGCGACGAACCGGTCGAGCAGTCCTTCCGTCACGACGGGGGGATCGCCGAGTTCGCCGAGTTCCTGGCCAAGGACGAGCCGGTGACCGACGTACTGCGGCTGGAGGGTAAGGACACGTTCACCGAGACCGTCCCGATGCTCGACGCCAAGGGCCACATGACCCCGCAAGAGGTCGAGCGTGAGCTGACCGTCGACATCGCGGCCCGGTGGGGGACCGGCTACGACACCGAGCTGCGGTCCTTCGTCAACGTGATCGCCACGCCCAAGGGCGGTACCCACGTCAGCGGATTCGAGGCGGCACTGACCAAGGCGTTCAACGACGCGATGCGAGCCACCAAGGCCCTGAAGGTCAACGACGACGACGTCATCAAGGACGACATCCTCGAGGGGCTGACCGCCGTGGTCACGGTGCGCCTGGCCGAGCCGCAGTTCGAGGGTCAGACCAAGGAGATCCTCGGCACCCCCGCCGCGCGCAGCGTCGTACGCAAGGTCGTGATCGCCGAGCTCAAGGCCTTCCTCACCTCCACCAAGCGGGCCGAGAAGGCCCAGGCGAAGTTGCTGATGGAGAAGGTGGTCGGTGCGTCCAAGACCCGCATCGCGGCCCGCCAGCACAAGGAGACCCAGCGGCGGAAGAACGCCCTGGAGACCTCGACGCTGCCCTCGAAACTGGCCGACTGTCGGGCCACCGACAACGAGCGCACCGAACTGTTCATCGTCGAGGGTGACTCCGCACTCGGTACGGCGAAGCTCGCCCGCAACTCCGAGTTCCAGGCGCTGCTACCGATCCGGGGCAAGATCCTCAATGTGCAGAAGGCCTCGGTCGGGGACATGTTGAAGAACACCGAGTGCGCCTCGATCATCCAGGTGGTGGGGGCCGGCTCGGGTCGGACCTTCGACCTCGACGCGGCTCGCTACGGCCGCATCATCTTCATGGCCGACGCCGACTCGGACGGCGCGCACATCCGCTGCCTGCTGGCCACGTTGTTCTTCAAGTACATGCCGGACCTCATCACCGCCGGGCGCGTGTTCACCGCCGTCCCACCCCTGCACCGGATCGAGTTGTCGAATCCGAAGAAGGGGATGGAGAAGTACGTCTACACCTACTCCGACGACGAGCTGCAGCGGAAGTTGGCGGAGTTGAAGAAGAAGAACGTCCGGTGGAAGGACCCGGTCCAGCGTTACAAGGGACTGGGTGAGATGGACGCCGACCAGTTGGCCGAGACCACCATGGACCCGCGCCAGCGGACCCTGCGCAAGCTCACCGTCGACGACGCAGACGCGGCCAGCGCGGTCTTCGAGCTCCTGATGGGCTCCGAGGTGGCGCCCCGCAAGGAGTTCATCGTGGGCGCTGGAGGGCACATAATGGAGAACGACCTAGACTTCTAGAGTGGTAATTCTCTGACTTGCACGTCTGGCGTTCGAAGTGGGTGGGGTCTACTTCCCTTCTGCTATTCACAGTTGTCCTTGTCTTCACTGTGATTGCGTGCGGGAACGATGACTCAGCGACCGCGAGACCTTCGCCCTGCCTAATCGGGTTCCGAGAGATGGCAGCCATCCCCCTTGGTGGTGACACGTCAGCGGCCGACCGCGCCACGCCCACGCCACTTGCCCTGGGAGCCCGAACGCTGTGCATAGGGACTGCCGAACTGTCGGTACTGGCCTGTACGTTTCGAAGTCCACAACAGAGGAGAATCGGGCATGGCGGACGACAACAACGTAGACGTCAGGAAGTTGCGCAACCTCATCAAGCGCTATGCGCTTCTAGGCAACTTGACCGCCGATGAGGTGTTGAGCCTCGGCACAAATGCCTCAGACGAGCAAGGGGCGTGGGCGCGTGCTCTCGTAGATGAGATGCCTGAGCGTTCAAAGCCCTGGGCCACTGAGTTTGGGCGTCCGACTTGTCAGAACTCGTGCTGCAACCCGTGGGCAGGTCAGTCGACCACGTACGACCCAACGGGCGGACTAGACCCGTGGGCGGAGTCCTAGGACCGAAGTTGATCCGAAACGACAGCGAATAGGGGCTAGCGTGCCGAACGAAACAAGCAACAAGTACTCCAATACTCAACGTGGCCCACGGAGACGTGGGCGCCCCGGCCCGGGGGCTTTTGCGTTTCGCTTCCCCAGAGTCGCTAATAGACCTCACCGGTAAGGGCATCCGTGGACTTATCAACCGTTGGCCTCGCCATAGCGGGCAGTTTACTTTCTGGTGGCGGTGCAGGATATATCGTTGCTATCTACGGAATCCGCAAAGAGGCCACGCACAACGCCGAAGTCCTACAGTTTGAACGCGAGAAGCATTCTCTGGAAAGAGATAGATGGAACGACGAGCGAGAGAATAAGCATCGCGAGCGACTGCGAACGCATTACCAGCGTCACGCTGACGCGCACTGGCGACTGCGAGAACTCTTCATCGATGCTCAGCGCATCCGAACCGGCCGCCATGGTTGGCCAGCGAATGCGAGCGAACATCAGAAGGACTCAATGATTGAACTGCAAGAAACGGCTCTAAACCTTCAGAATGAAATGGTTCTTTACGAAGAATTTCGGCTCGGCAAGATAATTGGGCCCGTGACTAGCAGTCTTGCTGACTTGCTCCGTTCTGCCAATGAGGAGGACTTCGAGAAAGCCAGTGAAGCATTCGGGACGACAATTCTCGAAGCATTCCATACGCTAGGACAAAGCGAAAAAAATCTTGCAATAGAATTACTGCGGATGGCTGGGCCAACGAAGTCACATCCACCGGACTAGGCCAGGATACTTCCTCCTGCCCCGGTGGCACCTACAACAAACCAGACGCTTAGGACGCACACAATGGCTGCCTACCGGTCTCTCGGCCCATAAACGCCTAGAGCCCCGACCATTAAAGTGCGAGGCTTTAGGGCTCGGAATCAAGGTTACCTCGTAAAGGTATCCTTGCTTTGCATCCTCTCGGGCGGTTAGTTGTCCGACCCTAGTGTTAGCCGAAGACGGTCCGCATCCCACTCACTGAAAAGAATCGACCTGCTACCAATCTCAAGCGTATAGGTGTCTTCTCCGCCGGGAACCCTTGGTATGAAAAAGTTGAAGACGCAAGGAATCCGTAGAGTCTCGTCTGTCATGAATCCTTGGCCCAATTCGTCGAAACTCAAAAGCTCTCCGGACGAATCCAATACACGCACTTGAGTGCCTTTCGTCAAGTCTGAGAAACCACCATCCCCAAAACACTTATTCGATGCGCCCGACTCCCCCACTCCATCGGCGTCAAGCAGGCTGATGGTGCCCGCCACTGTTATAAGCGAGACTGGCTCCCCGGCAGGCGTACCCGTCACGGCGCTCTTAGCATCAAATTCAGGGCCACCTTTAGTTGCTTCGTCGTTCCAACCAAAATGCAGCGCCAGTCCTGTCGCCCCCCCGACTAGAATCACCGCTAACATCAGAGCACTAAGTGCGACTAGTTTTCGCTTTGTAGTCACTCCCGGGGGACTGATTGCCGAGCCGAGACCGTTGCTGGTCGTTGGCATTGCCTCGAAAGCCTGACCACAGGTGCTACAGAATGCCGACCCCGGGCTGTTCTCATGACCTTCACGACAGAACATTTTATCTCCCCATAGTATGAATAGCTATTGCACTTTGCCATTACTCCATATCGAGCCCATATAATGCCCTAGAGCTCCAACCCGCGAAGATTGAGGCCCTAGAGCCTTCGCCAGCCACGTCTAGAGAGATACGAACGTAAATGCCCGCTTCCAGGATTCCTCCTGTTGTATGCCCTTTGCATCCTAGGAGGTTCATCGTGGCCGGTGGCGGAAACCTGGCCGAGTCCGACATCGACTTCTGATGGCGGCCGGCCTCGCACCTAGCCGGAGACCGATCCATGTGCGCGATCCTCGCGATGCACGGCATGATCATGAACGGTGGGGTTCTCCATGCCGTCGAGTTCACCAGCCGACATGAACTGGAGGCGGCGAGGGATGCGTACCGCTGGCTCGGCTTCGCTGGGGTCGCCGAATTGCTGGTCCGCGTGCGCGCCGCAGTTGCGGACGGGATCGTTGGGCACCTGGAGGCCGGAGAAGCTCCCCTGTCTCGGCACCCGAACCTGACCTACCGGGCTGTCTCGTCCTCCGGCATCTCGAACCAGACCTTCGCTCCGGTCTGCACGGTGGTGAAGCCCACGCGACCGCCGTACCCAGCCACGATGCGCCCCACGGTGGCCAAGCCGATGCCGTGACCTGTGACAGTGGTGGTGCCTCGGCTGAACAGCGAGAACATGTCGAGACCGACCTCCTGGGGGAGACCCACGCCGTTGTCACGCACGCTGATCCGCCAACCGTCGTTCGATCTCCGGGCGCTGACGCGTACTCGGGCCGGCACGCCTGGGCGAGCGAACTTGACGGCGTTGCCGAGGAGATTCTGCAGCACGGAGTACATCCCGTCAGGATCCGCGCGTACGACGGGCAGAGTTCCCGCCTCCACGACAGCTCCGAGTGGCTCAAGAAGGTTGGCCGAGTCCAGCAGGAGCTGCCGCACGACCTCGTTGAGGTCGACTTCGGACCGTGTGGGTGATGAGCCCTCGGCGCCCAACGTCATGTTCTGGTCGAGCATTCGCACCATCCGGTCGCCTGCGCGCGTGGCACGACCCAGCAGCGCGGGGATGCTTCCACCAGCGTGGTCCCTCAGCTCGTCCTCGAGCATCTCCACGCTCGCGATGATCGAGCTCAGCGGCACCCGCAGGTCGTGACTGAGTTCGGCGGCGGCTTCCGAAATCGATCCCCCCTCACGCAACCCCCAGGCCTCTGACTTCGACGATGGGTGGACGCTGATCTTGGCGCGGTCTGAGGTGCTAGCGGCGGGATCGGTCATGGCGTAGATCCGATCCATTGCGGCGGCAGCGGCGAGGATCTCCGCCATCTCCCGCGCACGGTCAGATGCACGAACCTCACGAACCACCGTGGCGAGCTCATGCTCGCCGAGGTCCGCCTTCAGATCGACGGTGCGAGCCCATAGCTCATCAGTGAGGAGCGCCACGGCCGCCTCTCCAGCGGCCAGGGCTATGCCGGCAGCATGGGCATCGGTCTCGAGCGCCACGGCTAGTGCGGTAGCGGCAGCCAGCTCTCGTTGGGCGTCTGCGGTGGCGGTGACTTCGCGTTCGACAAGGTCCTCGGCAGCGGCGAGCGTCTTCAGGACCTGGGCTGCGGCGGCGGACTCAGCGTTCTTCGCGGCGTCGGCAGCCTGAGCCGTATCCTGTTTCATGGCGTCCGCCGCGGCACTGACGGTGGCCGCGAGGAGTTCAGCGATGTGTCCCGCGTCAGGCGCCAGGCCACCTTCGATGCAGCGGGCGAGCTCGTCAGCAGCCAATGAGGCAGCGTCCTGCACGCGTGCCGCAGCTTGAGCGGCATGGTCCCGCATACGTTCCGCGGTTCGCTCCGACTCCCAGGCCACGGACTGCGCCGCAGCCTGTGCCGCAGACGCGCGCACCTCCCGGGCGCTCTCGGCAGCTTCAGCTGCCCGACATGCCGCCTTGCTCACGGCCGCGGAGGCCAGGAGTGCCGCCTCTGCCGCTTCATCAGCGGCAGTCTCCAGCGCGAGGGACACAGCGGCACCGACAATTGCAGCGGCGGCCACCTGGCGCTCGGAGGCCACCTCGACACCATCCCCTGCACGTGGGGAAGGGACGATGGTCAAGGGTTGGCCGATGGGCCGGTCGGGGGCCTGGACTACTTCTCGTGGAGGACGGGCACGGCGATCGGGGTGGAGACCGGACACGATCGCCAGGACCTCGGAGCGCAAGTAACGACGATGGCCGCTGGGCGTGCGGACAGCGGCAAGCTTGCCGGCCGCCGCCCACCTGGTCACGGTTTCCGGGTCTACATAGAGGAGAGCTGCAACCTCCGCGGGGGACAGCAACTCTTCCTGTGCCTCTGGGTGCGACATCGTCCCCCTCACGCAGGTTCGCACCGCGGGCCGGAGGCCTCGCGTAGCGCGAATCGGGGCACAACGGAACTCCGAACTGCACCTCCAGAGTAGCCGTTGTGGACCGTGGAGTCCCGTCTCTCCAAGATCCACTGGTCGGGACGTGCTGAGTGACTGCTCGAGGGCCACCCGTCACCCCAGATCGCGCGGGTCGTGGGGGCCGTGTGAACCTTCTGGGGTGTCTGACTTGTCCCGAGGCCGCATCCTGCTGGCGACCGCGATCGGTCTCGAAGTGATGGGAACAATGTCGCTGCGGCTGGCTGACGGGTTCACCGAACCGATCTGGACGGCGTTGGTAGTGACCGGTTACGTCAGTTCCATCGCAGTTTTCGCTCGCGCCCTATCGCTTGGGATGGGGTTGGGTGTGGCTTACGCAACATTGACGGGAGTGGGTCTGATCGCGGCGGCCTTGGCTAGCGCCGTGGTCTTTGACGAGAGACTCGGACTGCTCGACGCTGGCGGCCTGCTTCTGGTGTTGATGGGTGTGCTCCTGCTGCAACGACCAGGGCAGGGCTCGGCGATAGAGGCAGGAGCCGGCGGCCCATGAGTCAGGCGTGGATGTGGCTCGGCGCTGCCGTGCTGACGCAGTGGGGATGCGTGGCAGCCCTCCGTGCCTCTGAGGGCTTGCGCCGTGTCGGGCTGGCAGCCATCACGTTTCTTGCGCTGCTTGCCTCGGTGGGCTGCGTATCTGTCTCACTTACACACGGCCTCACGGTCGCGGTCGCCTACGGCGTCTGGACTGGCGCTGGTATCGCGTTGGCGGCCGTCACTGGTGTGGTGGTGTTCAAGGACCGCCTCACTCATGGCCAAGTGAGTGGTCTGATCTTGGTGATCGCCGGCGTTGTGACGCTTCAGTTCGCCTCCGGGCACCGTTGAGCGGCTAGCAGTGATCCAACGTCTTCACCCTTCGGACCAATGACATCCCCGGCGTGGGGGAGCGTCGAGCGGTGCGATCGGACCCGAGTCCAGGGCGACACGCTTTAGTGATCCTCGATCGCAAGAGCCATCTCGTCCGCGACCTCCTGCTCGTCCGGGCGACCACTCCCACGAAGCCCAGCGGCGACACCTGCGCGGTCGGCCTGCGAACGGTTCTGACTGAGTTTCGCCTTCCCCTCCACGCGGCTCACCCTCAACTCGACACCGACGATCCCTCGCAATTGTGCATCGACATAGGAAGTCGGCGCGTCGTCGATGTGCCACGGTTCTTCGCGGTGCTGCTCATGCTCGTTGGTCAGTTCCTCGACGGCCATGCGAAGCCACGCAGGGTCCTCGTGCACGCGCGCCGGGCCGGTCAGGTGGACCGCACTGTAGTTCCACGTCGGTACTACCCTGCCGTGCTCGGCCTTGGTCGCGTACCAGGATGGTGAGACGTAAGCATCTGGGCCGGTGACAATGACGAGCGCTTCCGTATCCGGCGAGATCTCACGCCAGTGAGGGTTGGCCTTTGCGAAGTGGGCGATCACTCGGTCGTCTCGCCACAGCACAGGAAGGAACGTGGCAGACGGCGCAGCGTCCTTGCCATTCGTCACAATCCACCCCGAGCGCACATGTGCCACGAACGCTCTCAGTTCCTTTTCGTCTGCGGCGCGGTTGAACGGCGAGGTGTACATGACGACACGCTATCGCCGGTTGGGATGCCGTCAGCGCTCGCAACTCGATTGACGCTCCGTGCGGCAGAGGTCCTTGCCCTTACCGCCGAAGGCAACGTCCGCGCGTCCTCGGCCACCGAACAGGCGGTCGTTTCCGCCCTGACCCTTCAGCTTGTCCTTGTTTCCGCCGCCACCGAAGATTCGGTCATCGCGACCTCCGCCAGCCAACGTGTCGTTGCCCGGACCGCCGAACAGGGTGTCGATGCTCTGGGTTCCTGGACTCGTGTCGGCGCCGGGTCCGCCGAGGAAAACGTACCGCTTGTCTGCCGTCGAGCACCCGGGCGAGTCATCTTCCGCGGAGTGGAACCCGAAGAAGTCTCGACCCTTGCCCCCTACGACGCGCGCCGTACAGGCGTTGGCCGTGAGCCGGTTCGGACCCTTGTCACCGACCACCTTGACCTTCTGCCCCGAAACCCCGGCGTCCTCGAAGCCGACGATGTCGATAGAAGTGGGTCCGCCACCCGTCACCGTGCCCTGACGTAGATCTACTGTGCCATTCGTGATGCGGAAGGAAACGTTGATCTCGTCATTTCCGGGGCCAGCGTTCAACGGGCCCTGATCTGGTTGGGTGCCGTTGACAACGATCGTGTCGTCACCGCCCGCGAGATCGACCTCGCCCCACCCAGCCCCAGTAATCATCTCGTCGGCGGCGGTGCCCCGGAAGTCGACGAGGGAGGGGAACAGGTCGAGAAGTTCGTAGTTCTCCGCTGAACGCAACGGCAGTTGGTTGACTGCTGACCCGGCACTGCTCACGGTCCCGGCGACGGCGTCGATGGCCCACCGCAGAAGCGCCCCATCCTCAGCGCGCCTCAAGGAGACCGTGTCGACGCCGGCACCCAAGTCTGCGAGCGCACCGACAGCAGCCGCGCCCTGTGGGATGTCTATCGAGAGGAAGTCTGACCCATCACCCAGAGACACCACGTCCCTGTAAGCGTCGGAAGGTTCGGAAAGGTGGACGCGGTCACCGCCCCCACCTGTCGTGATGCGATCCGCATCGGTGTCTGGCAATTGCTCCCCGGGTCCTCCATCACCACCCGTGACGTCGTCGTAGTGCGGGCCACCTTCATAGGTATCTGCTCCCGCACCGAGGTAGGCCACAACTGATTGCGCAGTGGTGGCCACGATGTCGTCGTCGCCGGAGCCAGCCGACACGAACACCCTGACCCCCGGAGAGGTCACACACACCTTGTCGTTGCCGCCCAGCGCCGCAATGCGAGTGGAGCCCGCAGTGACGATGACGTCGTCGCCTTCGGTGCCGGTCAGCGTCGCCTGACTCGAATCTCCCACCATCGTGGCAGGCTGGCCCAGACACATCTCGCCAGCCGATGTGGCCGGGGCGGCGGTCGCCATCAGCGCGACGGACGACATCATCGGAAGTAGGGACAGACCAGCGATCCGCATGAGCATTCCGTGATCGTACGAGATCCCGGCCACGGCGGCCGGGTCCGTCAGAACTTTTGGTCCAGCAACCCGGTGTCGACGTCGTAGAGGAACCCGCCGACGGCGGTCGTCGCCGGGATCAGCGGGTGGGTGCGGATCTTCTGCACATCGTCGGCCAACGCTTCAAGCTGGTCCGAGATGGCGTGGAAGGTCTGCCAGGAGGCGTCCTGCCCGGATGACTCGGCCACTCGCTCGCGCAATTCCTGTTGGGTGGAGGAGCTCATCGCACACCGGGTGTGGGGCACCACGAGGATGCGGCTCACGTTGAGCAGGTGCGCACCCAGCACGAGGGCCTCGAGCGCATTGGAGTCCACGCGCCCGCCCGGGTTCCGGAATATCTTGGCGTCGCCCGGCTTGAGGCCGAGCATTCCCAGCGGTTCGATGCGGGAATCCATACAGGTCACGATGGCCACCCCGGCATGCGCGACACCGTCGAAGCCACCGAGGGCGAAGTCGGAGGCGAAGTCTTTGTTGGCGGCCAGCAGATCAGCGAAGTCGGACACGAGGTGACGGTAACGCAGTTCTATGGCGATTCTGCAGAGCGTGGCTCACGGGGTGGACGTGATCTTGACCATTCAGGGCAGCACGCCCTGGGTGTCACATCAGATAGTCATCGTTGGACGCTCGGATGGTGATGTCGCTGATGCTGACGCCCCAGGGCTGGTCGATGGTGTGCAGCACCTGATCGGCGAGCAACCCCGGTGAGAGGGCGGCGTACCCGATGCTGTCGGGGCTGGTGAGTGCGTCCGGCGGATCGGCGTCGTACAGCGCGGTCATCTTCTCGTAGAACTGGTCCTTGTTGATGCCGAGCACCGGGTTGATCGCCTCGGGGTTGATGATGCCGCCCGCCAGTCCCGTGCCGGGGACTCCGGTGGGTCGGATGGTCGTCACCTTGATCGCGCCCAGGGACTCCTGGCGCAGCGACTCCGACAACACGTTGACCGCAGCCTTGGTCGCGCCGTACACCGCGGCGCCGGCGACCGGTTGGTTGCCGAAGACGGAGGAGATGTTCACGACATGGCCGCGACCCTGCCGAATCATCTGATCGTGAACGGCGATGATGCCGTGCAGGACGCCCTTGAGGTTGATGTCGATGCATCGGCTCCAGGCCTCTGCGGCCGCTTCGTGATCGGCGTAGAAGGCCAACGGCATGACGCCGGCGTTGTTGATGATGACGTCGATCGTGCCGAACCTCTCGGTTACCCGGGCGGCGAAGGCGCGCATCGCGGGTAGATCGGTGACGTCGACGATGCCGGTCTCCACCCGATCGCTCGCGAGACCTGCCAGGGCTTCGCCGTCCACGTCGCAGGCGCCTACGTTGGCCCCTCGCGCCGCTGCTCGTTCGGTGAGTTCGCGGCCGAAGCCGCTGGCGGCTCCGGTGACGATGATGGTGCGGTTAGCGAGGTGGTTCATCGCAAGCCCCTCACAGAGGAGAGCCGAGTTGGAAGACCGCCGAGAGGCCCTCGCCGTAGGTGCAGAAGTCGGGATCGGTGGGCAGCCCGAGTGAACGCAGCTCCTCGGCGATCGGACCCGAGCCGAGGGTGAGCTGGACGTCGGCGGCGTCCACGAACCCGGACGCCATGTCGATGGCCAGGGGAGTGGCCTGGGGCACCCCGTCGAGGTAGGAGTAGCTGCTGGTCTCGATCCGGGTCGCCTCCCCGGCGGGTGCCGCGCGGGGAACGGTGAGGCTGAAGGCTGTCTGGTCGCCATCGCGGAGGGTGAACGTGACGGTTCCCGTGGGCCCCTCGGTGTAGTCGGCGTCGATGCCCATCACGGTCTTCGGGAAGCCCATCACCTCGTTGCCGGCGATGCAGGTGAACTCCTGGTCGACCGGCATCCGGTAGACGAAAGAGCCGATGACGTCGTCGCCGGCTCCTACGGGACGGGCCAGAAAGCCGAGGTTGACCTCGTTGTAGTCACCCCAGGGGTTCTCCCGGTAGTCGACGAGGCTCACGATCAACTGCGCGGTGTCCGGCGCGATCTCCACGATCTCGAAGGCGCTGCCGGGCAAGAGGGCCGCTGCGGGTCCCGCCGGCACGCTGAAGCCGAGAGTCGCGCTGTTGAAGGAGTCGACCTCCATCGGAAAGGTGATGGTGCGTCCCTGGATCGAACCCCAGGTCGTAGTGGCGGTCATGGCGACATCCTTCGGGGGAGGGAGCTAATTAACACGCGTCAAATTAGCGTACTCGATGTGGCGCGCGCCACAGTCTCACTCAACGGTCACCCAGTGGTGCGTAGGAGTTCGGCCGTCGACACCGATCGCGTGTTGGTGCCCCGGAAGACGACCAACGCGATGACCCCGGCGATGACGGCGCAGATGGCGGCCCCGGCGAACACCGCGTGCTCCTGCGGGATCCCGGCTCCGGCGATCAGATCGGAGAACTCCTTGCAGCGGGTCTTGCCGTCGCAGACCTCCCGCGCCGCCGGGAGGGGGTTGTCCTCCAGGTAGCTGTAGTAGCGGCGAAGGCCGATCGCGGTCAGCCCGGAGATCCCGACGAGCATGCCCACCATCCGGGCCACCACCACCATCGCACTGGACACCCCGTGGACGGCACTGTCCGTGCTGGCCAGGATGGCCGCGTTGATCGGGGGCAGGGCCAGCCCGAAGCCGAAACCGCAGAGGACCAGGGCGATGTTCGAAGAGGCCTGCTCGAGGGAAGTGATGTCCCACTGCGTCATCAACGCGAAGCCGATCGCTGCGAAGGCCATGCCGGAAGCGGTCACCGGGCCCGCGCCGAAGCGGCGGGTCAGATAGCCCCCGATCACCGCCCCGATCGGCAGCGCCACCAGGAAGCGCACCAGGACGAGAGCGGCGAGCAGCTGGGACTCCCGGTAGACCGTCGTGCGAGCGAACAGGGGGATGTCGACCACCGCGGCGATCAGGGCCGCGCCCATGAAGAAGGAGACGAGGATCGCTCCCCACGCAGGCATCGCGCTCAGCGCACCCCGCGGGACCAGCGGGGCCGATGCGCGGCGAAGGTGGACGACGAACGCCACGGAGGCGACCAGTGCGCCCAGGAGGTACCACCAGCCCTGGTCGGCGAAGACCTGGATCTTGGGGTCGGCGGTGGCGAAGGCGAGGATGACGCCCCCGAGGGCCACCGCGAGGTACGACGCACCCAGCAGATCGGCCTCGCGCAGGCTGCGCGTCCAATGCCGCAGATCGACCAGCGGCCGTTTGGCGGTGTAACAGCGCGCGAGGAACACCGCAGCCGCCACCATCGTCGTCACGCCCACCGGGGTGAGCCACCGGCCGTTGCCGGTGAAGGGGATGAACATCTGCCCGTAGGTGAGGTCGCGCAGCAACGAGGTCGGGCGGAGGAAGACCAGGGCGCCGGCCACGAAGGTGACCAGAAGGGCCAGGGCCCCGAGCAGGTCGGGGAGGCCTCGGTTGCGGGGCCGTCCATCTGACTCGCGAGGCAGGGCGGCGATCGCGGCGGCCAGCACCAGACCGACGACGAGATTGATCAGGAAGATCGTGCGCCAGGTCGAGAACGCGAGGACCAGCGCCCCGAAGAAGGGGCCGATCACGCTGCCCGCCTCCTGGACGGCGGAAACGATCCCCAACGGGACCGCCCGTCGATCGGGAGGATAGAGATCGGCCACGAGCGCTAGGGTGGCCGGCACCAGTCCGCCACCGCCGACGCCCTGGAGGAATCGCCCGGTCACCATCGAGGGCATGTCGTAGGCCAACGTGGTGATCAGGGAGCCGAAGGCGAAGATGACCAGCGCGGCGACCAGGACGGGCACCCGACCGTGTAGGTCGGCGATGCGGCCGATCAACGGCAACATCGCGACGTACCCGAGCAGGAAGCCGGAGATGATCGGGGCCGCTCGTTGCAGTTCCTCGGTCGAGACACCGACGGAGCCGACCATCTCGGGGAGGGCCAGGACCACGACGTAGGTGTCGGCCGCCGCGAAGGCGACGGCCACGGCCGCGAGAACCAGCAGCAGGCGCGGCGCCCCGGCCCTCTGCGTCACGAGACCTTCAGCGAGTGCTTCACGGGGCGACGATGTCCTGTTCGGTGCCGTAGTCGTCGAAGTCGACGGTGTAGGTCAGCGGGCCGGCGTCGCCGTAGAAGTTGCCGGTGATGACGGCTTCGCGCAGTTCGCCCTCAGCCGTGATCGAGTACGTCGCCTCGAAGTCGCCCTCGGCGCTCGGGATGACGTTCTTCGCTGCGCTCTCGGGCAGGCTCCCGGAGAACTCGGTGAGGACCTCGGAGTTGTTGTCGCCTCCGCGGATGGACTCGCCCTCCTCGACCTCGGTGGTCTCGGTCAGCAGCGAGGAGAGACCAGCGTCGGAGCTCAACAACTGGGCCGGGTCGGGAGCGCCGTACTCGCCGGGGTTGACCTCTTGGTAGCCGCTGGTCAGGGGGATGATCGCGTAGACCTTGCCGTCGGCACCGATCACCGGGACGTTGACGGAGTTGCCCAGCAGGACCACGGTGATCGAGCCTTCGAAGGCGAGCGGTGCGGTGGTGCCGACCCCTTCGGCCTTGGTGATGCCGGTGACCCCCTCGGGCAGGTCGTCGGTGCTGAGGGTGATCTTGACGCCGCTGGTCTCGTCCAACTGGGACTTCGCCAGGGTCAGGACCTCTTCGGGCGACTTGTCCGCCGACACCGTCTCGGTGTCATCGCCACTGCACGCGGCGAGCGAGGCGATCAGCAGCCCGGAGGTGAGGAAACCGGCGAATCCGAGGGTGCGCGTCGAGCGCAAGGTGGCCATGACGTCAGCCTTCCACATCGGTGGGTGCCTCAGCGGGCTGATCACCGGGCAGATCATCGTGGGGAGGGACCTGGGTGCCGACCGGGCCGGCGCAGGTTGCGATCGCCTGACTTCCCGGGATCCCGGAACCGTCGCGGCGACCCGTGGCCTCGGGAAGCTCGATCGGGGCACCGCTGGCGGCGCAGGCCCTGGCCGGCATGGCCCCGGCCCAGGCGAAGACCAGGGTGTCCTCGCCCTTGAGGAAGCGGTGACAGCGGACCCCGCCGGTGGCCCGTCCCTTGGTGGGGTACTCGCTGAAGGGGGTCACCTTGACCGCGCCGGGCTCGGTGCCGGGCAGGGCGGTCGAGGACCCCGACGAGGTGACGACGACGGCGCCGCCGGGTGCGTCGGGATCGATCGCTCCGAACCACTGGGCGTAGGCGGCGGCGGCGAGTTTCTGTCCGGCGATGCCGCCACCGGACCGGCCCTGGGGGCGCACGAGGGAGGCGCTGAAGTGCAGGAGTTGGGCGTCGTTGCTGATGAACGCCAGCGTCTCCTCACCGGTGCGAAGTTCGACGGCGCCGATGACCTCGTCGCCGTCCTTGAGGCTGATCACCTCCCACTCGTCCCGTCCGAGGACCTCGGGGTTGACCCGTTTCACCACGCCCTGTCGGGTACCGAGGGCGAGTCCGGGGCCGTCCTCGGCGAGCGAGCACAGGGCCAGGGCGCGTTCGTTCTTCTCGAGCGCGAGGACCTCGCTGAGCGGTAGCCCGCCCTGGAGGTGGGGTTCGTTCGCCGACGCGGGCAGGGTCGGCAGGTCCAAGACCCCGATCCGCAACACCCGGCCGGCGGAGGTCAGGACTCCGATGTCGGCGCGGGCGGAGGTGGGGACGGCGGAGACGATGACGTCGTGGTTGCCACGGTCTCCGCCGCTGCCGATGGGGGCCTGCGCCGCAGTCCGCGCCAAGAGCCCGCCGGCCGACATCAGGGCCACGCAGGGATCGTCGGCGACCTCGACCGAGGCCGCAGCGGCGGTGACAGCGGCCGATCCGGCCGAGGCCAGCAGGACGGTACGCCGCGGGGTGCCGAAGGTCTTGGCGACCTCGGCGAGCTCGTCGGAGACCACCTGGCGCAGCAGCGCGTCGTCGTTGAGGATCGCGTCGAGCGCGGCGATCGTCTCCTCGAGCTCGGCCTTCTGCTTGTCGAGTTCTAGCTTCGAGAACTTGGTCAACCGACGCAGCGCCATGTCGAGGATGTACTCCGCCTGGAGCGTGCTGAGGTCGAAGACCATCATCAGGCGTTCCTTGGCCTCTGCTGCGTTCTCCGAGGAGCGGATCAGCGCGATCACCTCGTCGATGTCGAGGATCGCGACGAGCAGTCCCTCGACGAGGTGCAGTTGGTCGGCGGCCTTCTTGCGACGGAAGGCTGAGCGGCGGCGCACGACGTCGAAGCGGTGCTTGAGGAAGACCTCCAGCATCTCCTTGAGGTTCAGGGTGCGGGGTTGGCCGTCGACCAGCGCGACGTTGTTGATGCCGAAGCTGTCCTCCATCGGGGTCTGCTTGAACAACTGCTCGAGCAGGGCCTCGGGGACGAATCCGTTCTTGATCTCGATCACCAAACGGAGCCCGTGGCTGCGGTCGGTGAGGTCCTTCATGTCGCTGATGCCCTGGATCTTCTTGCCCTGGACCAGGGTCTTGATCCGTTCGATGACCTTCTCGGTGCCGACGCCGTAGGGCAGTTCGGTCACCACGATCGCCTTGCGTCGGCCGATGGTCTCGATGCGGGTCGTGGCTCGCATCTTGAAGACACCACGACCGGTCTCATAGGCGTCGCGGACACCGTCGAGGCCGACGATCTTGCCGCCGGTGGGGAGGTCGGGTCCCGGGACGAAGCGCATCAGGCCGTCGACATCGGTCTTCGGGTGCTTGATCAGGTGACGCAGCGCCTGGACGACCTCGACCAGGTTGTGGGGCGCCATGTTGGTGGCCATCCCGACCGCGATGCCGGTGGTGCCGTTGACGACCATGTGCGGGATCGCCGCGGGGAGGACCGCGGGTTCGAACTCCCGGCTGTCGTAGTTGGGCCGGAAGTCGACGGTGTCCTCATCGATCCCCGCGGTCATCGCGACCGCGGCCGGCGACATCCGGCACTCGGTGTATCGCATAGCCGCGGGGGAGTCGTCCAGGGAGCCGAAGTTTCCGTGCCCGTCGATGGTGGGCACCCGCATGGCGAACGACTGGGTCATCCGGACCAGGGCGTCGTAGATCGCCGAGTCGCCGTGGGGGTGCAACCGGCCCATGACCTCACCCACGACGCGGGCACTCTTCACGTGGCCGCGGTCGGGGCGCAGGCCCATGTCGTTCATCGTGTAGAGAATCCGTCGCTGCACCGGTTTCAGCCCGTCGCGGGCGTCCGGGAGGGCTCGGGAGTAGATGACCGAGTAGGCGTACTCGAGGAAGGAGGTGCGCATCTCCTCGCCTACGTCGATGTCGAGGATGTGCTCCTCGAAGTCGTCGGGCAGGGGCTGCGGAGTGGTGGTACGTCGGGCCATGACCGCATTGTTGCGGGTCGGCTCGCTCCGGGCCCGCCTGGCACGCCCGAAGATGCCATAAGGTCGGTCACGTGACCATCCCTGTGCAGGAGCCCCCCACTGCGCCGCGCCACTGGGAGGCCGATGTCCTCCTTCGTGACGGTCGAGCAGCTCACATCAGGCCCATCCGGCCCGACGACGCCGAACTGCTCGTCGACTTCTACTCGCGCGTGAGCGACGCCTCGAAGTACTACCGGTTCTTCTCCCCGATGCCGACCCTCTCCGCCAAGGACGTCACCCGCTTCACGCAGGTCGACCACGACCGGCGGGTGGCCCTCGTGTTGACCCTGCAGGGACGGATGATCGCGGTGGGGCGCTACGAGGCCGCTGCGGATCGACCGTCGAACCCCGACGATGACCGGGCCGAGGTTGCCTTCCTCGTCGAGGACCAGCATCACGGTCGGGGGATCGCCCAGGTGCTGCTCGAGCACCTCGCCCAAGCCGCCCGAGAGCGCGGGATCGCGCGATTCGTGGCCGAGATCCTTCCCGACAACAGTCGGATGATCCAGACCTTCCGGGACGCCGGGTACCGGCTGGTCAGCGAGTACGAGGACGGCGTCATCGCCCTGGAGTTCCCGATCGACCCCACCGACACCGCCATCGGGGTGATGCGGGGTCGTGAGCATCGGGCCGAGGCCGCCTCGATCGAGCGGTTCTTCAATCCGCGGTCGGTGGCCATCGTCGGGGCGTCGCGTCGCCAGGAGACCGTCGGCCAGGTGCTGGTGCGCAACCTCGTCAACGGGGACTACACCGGTCGGATCTACGTGGTGAACCCGAGCGCGGATGCCGTGTCGGGGATGCCGGCGTACCGCCGGGTGCAGGACGTGCCGGACAACGTCGACATCGCCATCGTCGCGGTTCCCGCCGAGTCGGTCTCCGAGGTGGTGCTCGACTGTGCGGCCAAGGGTGTGCACGGGTTGATCGTCATCTCAGCCGGCTTCGCCGAGACCGGCGAGGAGGGACGCCGCCGCCAACGACACCTGGTGGGCCTCAGCCGCTCCTACGGACTCCGGTTGATCGGACCGAACTGTCTCGGCGTGATCAACACCGACCCCGCAGTCTCGATCAACGCCTCGCTTTCCCGGGTCCTACCGCCGCGTGGGCGGGCCGGCTTCTTCTGCCAGTCCGGTGCCCTCGGCTCGGCGATTTTGGAGAAGGTGCAGAACCGAGGGCTGGGTCTGTCGAGCTTCATCTCCGCCGGAAACCGTGCGGATGTGTCGGGCAACGACCTGCTGCAGTACTGGGAGGAGGACGACTCCACCGAGGTCGTGCTGCTCTACCTGGAGTCGATCGGTAACCCGCGGAAGTTCTCGCGGATCGCGCGTCGGGTCTCGCTGCGCAAGCCGATCATCGCGGTGCGTTCGGGTCGAACCACCCAGGGCGTGCCGATGGGGCACGCCGTACGCCGGATCGCAGCGCCGACCCAGGCGGTCGACGCGATGTTCCGGCAGGCCGGGGTCATCCAGGTGGACGCGCTGGAGGAGATGTTCGACGTCGCCCAACTGTTGGCCCACCAGCCGCTGCCGCGAGGACGACGGGTGGCCATCATCGGCAACTCCGACGCGCTCGGCCTGCTGGCGGCCGACGCCGCCGCTGCCGTGGGGCTGGTCGTCAACCGATCGGTCGCACTGGGCGCCGAGGCCGGTGCCGAGGACTTCGAGGATGCCCTGGACGAGGCCATCGACGACCCGGAGATCGACTCGGTGATCGCCGTGTACATCCCACCGCTCAACGTCTCTGGTGAGGACGTGGCCAACGTGTTGGCCGCGGTCGGGGAGCAGTCGGACAAGCCGCTGGTCTCATCGTTCCTCGGTGCGGAGGGCGTCCCGGAGCTCCTGCGGGTGCCGGACGTCGCGGGATCGACCGCCGGTCGCGGTTCGGTTCCCTCCTATCCGGCCGTCGAGGCGGCCGTGCGGGCCCTGGCCCGGGTCGTCGAGTACGCCGTGTGGTTGCGGACCCCTGACGGGCCGCCGCTGGATCCGTCCGAGGTCGACACTGCTCGCGGGCAGATGCTGGTGACCCCGTTGGCTGCAGCGAACCCGGACGGGATCGACCTCGACCACGCGCAACTCACCGAGCTCCTCGCCGCCTACGGGATCGATCTGTGGCCGGTGTATCCGGTCACCAGTCTGGAGGAAGCGCAGGCGAAGGGCGAGGCGCTCGGCTGGGATGTGGTGCTGAAGGCGTCGGCAGGACATCTGCGCGATCGGCCGGACATGGCCCACGTGTTCCGGAACATCGCTTCCCCTGAGGAGATGAGTACGGCTTGGCGGAACCTGACCGAGATGCTCGTGGCTCCCGACTCCGGGAACCTGGTGGTGCAGAAGAACGCACCCTCGGGACTGCCCATCGCCATCCGCAGTATCGAGGACCCGCTGTTCGGTCCGGTCATCTCGTTCGGCATCTCGGGTCCGATCATCGAACTCCTCGAGGACAAGTCCTACCGGATCCCGCCGCTCGGGGAGCGCGACGTTGCCTCGATGATCCGAGAGGTGAAGAGTGCTCCGATGCTCTTCGGCTACCGAGGCGCGGAGATGGTGGACGTGGACGAGGTCGAACGATTGGTGAGCCGGGTCGCCCAACTGCAGAACGACCTGCCGCTGGTCAGCTCCTTGCAACTCTCGTTGGTCCTGGCCGCGGCTGATGGCGCTGCCGTGCTGACCGCGTCGGCCCGGGTCGCCCCGGTCGCCGACGCCCGGTCCGACCTGTTCGTCCGTCGGTTGCCCGATCAGGCGGACACGATCCCGGACTGATAGCCCGACCCCGCATGGATGGTCGGGCAGGGCGTCCTTTGCGGTGTCCTGCAGAAGACATGACCGAGGGGCGGTCGTAGGACCGCCCCTCGGTGTGTAACTGCGTCAGGTCAGGACTCGTCGGCGGCGGGGCCGTCCCCGCCGTCAGAGCCGACCGTTCCTTCGGGGCCGGCGGGCTCCTCGGGCAGATCCAGCGAGGCGCTGCCCGGGACCTGCTTGCCGGGGACGCCGTTGACGTCCTCGGTCGAGTAGGCCAGGGACAACATCGCAAACGCGATCGCGTCGCTGTTCACCCCGAGCGCCTCACGGGAGACGTTGCCGACCAGGTCGTTCTCGTCCCTCAACTCGCCGTACACGTCCGGGTCGCGGTCCGCGGCCTCATCGGACTCCAAGCTGTCGCACGCCTGGTGATAGCACGGGTCGTAGGACTCCCCGGCGACCCCTTCCCAGATGGCCTCCTGCTCCTCGGTCTTCGGCACCTCGGCGCCAGTGAAAAGCCCACTGGCCGGGATGTCGTTGTTGATGAAGGCCTGGTAGTCGCTGCGTCCGGAGAACTCACTGTCCTCGTAGGGGATCTCCTGCCAGGTGAAGAAAGTCTCGAAGAGGTCCTCCAGTGCCTGGGAGCCCGTCGGCACCGGCACCGGCGCCTCGAAGCTGGACTCGTCGGCGTCGTACACGCCGTAGATGAAGTTCGGCGAGGCGACCATGTCGAAGTTCATGTACGCCGCGATCTCGTCGCGATCGGACTGGGACAGGCCGTCAACGTAGTCCTCCGACCCCACCAGACCCTGCTCCTCAGCAGACCACCACGCGAGGCGCAGTGTGTTCTCCGGCTTCACCTTGCCCATTGCCTGGGCCAGTTCGAGCAGGGCAGCCGAGCCCGAACCGTTGTCGTTGATGCCGGGACCTTCGGTCACCGAGTCCAGGTGGGCGCCCGCCATCACGACGTTGTCACGGTTTTTGCCCTGCTTCTCAGCGATCACGTTGTAGTCGGTCCGCGTCTGGATCGGCGGCACGTCGACGAAGGCCGTCGAGCCGGACTGAGCCAGGGCGACGCCGTCCTCGAAGGTGGCTCCGACCACGGGGATGCCGTGGGTGATCGACGAGCCGTCACCCAGCGAGGCGGCGTTGGCGACGATCAGACCCTCACGGTCAGGGGTGTTTCCCTGGTTGAAGATGATGACCGCCTCGGCTCCGGCGTCCTCGGCATTCTTAGCCTTGTCGCCGAAGTTGCAGGCGCCGCGCTGCACCAGAGCGATATCGGCATCGCCGGAGAAGTCGAGACCGGCGAAGTCCGAGGTCTCGCACCCACTGGTGCTGGCGCGCGGGGGATCGAGGGCGAGGTCGACCGGGATTACCTGACCCTCGACCGTCCCGTCTCCGCTGCCGGTGAACGTTCCCGTCTCGTAGTCGGCCTCCTCAGGGGTGAGTTGGCGCAGCACGGACGGAAGGACGAACTGGATCTCGACCGGATCGAGTTCGACGGTCCACCCAGCCTGCCGCAGAGTGCGGCTCACGTAGTCGACGCTGTCGGCGTACCCCTCGGTGCCGGCGGCCCGGGATCCGGGGTAGATCGGGTCGTCGCTCTGGTCGGCGATCCTCTGGAAGGCACGCTGGTGCTCCAGCGCCCCCTCGGCCGTCACGCAGTCGAGGAGTTTGGTGAAGGTGTTGTTGGTCCGCTTGTCGCAGGACGCAGCGGCTTGTGCCGGCTGCGCCGACGCGGTGACCGCCGGGATCAGTGCGCCGATCAACGTCGCCGCGAAGGCGGCTCCGCCGGCGCGCTTCCAGCGCGTGGACGTGCGATATCTAGTCATCAGGTCTCCTCCGAGTAGGACCCAGCCCCTTTCCGAGCCGGGGTGTGACCTGGGTCATGTTAGGGGGAATGTCGTAGAAGCGACAGGGGGAGTGGGGGATGCACGGGCAGCCGTCGATCCCGCACAATGCTCGTGTGCCCACTTCCAGCCAATGGCTCGCGTTCGTGATCGCCAGCGCGTTGTTCATCCAGCTGCCGGGCCCGAGTCTGCTGTTCACGCTCGGGCGCGCGCTGACGGTGAGCCTGCGCGCGGCGTTGACCTCCGTGGTCGGCAACGCGGTCGGAGTCGTCGTGCAGGCGCTGCTGGTGGCGATCGGTCTGGGTGCGTTGGTGGCGGCCAGCGCGTCGGCGTACACGGTGCTCAAGATCGCCGGGGCGGCGTACATCATCTGGCTCGGTGTGCAGGCGATCCGGCATCGTGGTGACGCTCGCGCGGCCCTTCTGGCGGAGCAACCGATGGTCGAGAAGCCCGGTCGGGCGCTGCTGACCGGCTTCGTGGTGGGCGTGACCAACCCGAAGACGATCGTGTTCTTCGTGGCGTTCCTGCCTCAGTTCACGAACACATCTGCGCCCGCGGCACCCCAGTTGGCGCTGCTCGGCCTCATCTTCGGGGCGATGGCGATCGTGTCGGACAGCGTGTGGGCCATGGTGGCGGGTGCCGCTCGCACCTGGTTCGCACGCCGTCCAGCCCGACTCGACGCCGTCGGTGCCACCGGCGGGGTCATGATGATCGCCCTGGGGACGGCGATGGCCTCGACCAAGTGACTGCCGAACCCCGGCCCAGGGCGGGGGAGTGACACACTGAGCCCCATGCCTTGGTCCGCCCGACAGCCTGACGACCGATCGATGGAGAGCGGCGACCCCGCCGACGGTCCGGACCGCGGCCGCGAACTGCGCAAAGCCATCGACCGCACTGGTTACTATCCCGAGATCGTCGCCGAAGCCGTTCACGGTGCCGTCGGAGGGGAGCGAGTGCTCTCGTTCTTCGTCCACCACGAGCCGACCTTCGAGCGCGACGAGGTCCGTCGCCATCAAAGTGTCGTGGTGCTGACCGCCTCGCGACTGATCCTGGCCCACACCGACGAACACACCGGGGACGACCTCCTACCCGAGCCGTACACCTCGACCTCCACCGAGGCGGTGAACCTGTCGGCGGTCCGGTCCGTCGTGGTCACCCGGATGGCCACCAACCCCACCAAGGGCCCTCGGCCGCCGGCTGAGGCCGTCCTGACGATCGGGTGGGGTGGGGTCAACCGAGTCGACCTGGAGCCCGCGGTCTGCAGCGACCCCCAGTGCGACGCCGACCACGGCTACACCGGGGTGTTGGCCTCCGACGACTTCTCGCTGCGGGTCTCCGCCGCCGCTGACGGCAAGGACGCCGTCGGAGGGCTGCTGTCCTTCGCCGAGGCCGTCTCCGCGCGGACCCACCTTGCCTGAGGGGTTCCTCGATCCGGCGTACGGCGAACGATCGCTGGGTGACGTCGTCCCGGCCGTGGCTCAAGCCCTCGGCGTGGCGGAGAAGGTCGGACTCGTTCGCCCGTCGGGACTGGAGCTGCCCCCCGCCCCGGCGTACGTGGTGTTCCTCATCGACGGGCTCGGGGCTCGGCAGCTCGAGCGCTACTCGTACGCCGCGCCCTACCTCGACTCCCTGGCCCAGGCCCAGGCGCCCGGAACCTGCGGGGTCCCGTCCACGACCACGACGAGCCTGACCTCCCTGGGCACCGGTCTGGTTCCCGGGGTGCACGGATTGGTGGGGTTCACCAGCCGCATCCCCGACACCGACCGACTCCTCGCGCCGCTGCGATGGGACAAGCGTGTCGACCCCCTCGAGTGGCAGCCCCATGACACCGCCTTCGCCCGACTGATGAACGCCGGGGTCGACGTGCGGGTCGTGAACAAGAAGGAGTTCCGTGACAGCGGTCTGACCCAGGTCGCGCACCGAGGGGCACGGTTCGTCGACGCCGAAAAGGTGGGCGAGCGGATCGCTGCGGCCGTTGAGGCCTCCGGATCGGCGCCGTCGTTGACCTATCTCTACGACAGCGACCTCGACTGGACGGGCCACAAGCACGGCGTCGCCTCGACCCCCTGGTTGCAGCAGCTGTCGATGATCGACGCCGAGGCAGAGCTGCTGCGGGAGTCGCTGCCCACCTCGACTCGACTGCTGATCGTCGCCGACCACGGCATGATCGACTGCCCAGAATCGGCTCACCTCGACATCGACGAGCACCCGCAGCTGCGTGACGGCCTCGTCCTGCTCGGCGGTGAGGCACGGTTCCGGCATCTCTACTGCCGTGATGGAGCCGTGGCGGACGTGATGGCTACCTGGAGTGAGTTCCTGGGGGACCGGGCGGAGGTGCTCACTCGCCGCGACGCGGTGGGCCGCGGTTGGTTCGGTGCTGTCGACGCCGCGATGGCTCCGCGCTTGGGAGACGTGATGGTCGCGTGCCGCGGGGATCTGGGGATCTTCTCCAGCGTCGACTTCTCCTATGAGACCACCCTGGTCGGACTGCACGGCTCGTTGACGCACGACGAGATGCTCATCCCGATCCTCGTGGACTGACCGGCCCGTCCTGACCGGGTCATCTGTCGCGTTTCGGCTCGCGGGCCGGCCGTCCCGCGTAACGTGACGTCGCCGCACCCGTTGACGAGGTAGTCCCCCCAGTTCAGGAGCCCCCGCTTGACCCATGTTCAGGAGTCGATAGCCGCTCCCCGCAGCGGGTCCGAAGGTCCCCCCAGTCGGCGGTCCAGTCGTCGCTCGAGTCGCCGCTCGGTCCGTCGCCGGCGATCGCTGCAGGTGATCGGCGGGACCCTGATGCTGGCCGGTGTGGTGATGCTGGCCTGGGTGGGGTGGCAGTTCTTCGGCACCAACTGGGTGTCGGACAAACGCCACGGCGAGGTCGTGGCTGCCCTCGAACAGGGTTGGTCCTCGGATCAGGAGTCCGTCACCACGGACTTCGGCGTTGCCGATGCGATCCTGACCGTCCCTCGATTCGGCGACGACTACGCCGTACCCATCCTCGAGGGGGACAGCGATGAGGTCCTCGCCGCTGGGGTGGGACACCTCGACGACACCGCGAACGTGGGGAAGATCGGCAACTACGTCATCGCCGCCCACCGGATCACCCACGGCGAACCCTTTGCTGACCTACCCTCCCTGCGGCCCGGAGACGAGGTGGAGATCCGCACCCGCGCCGCTACCTACATCTATGAACTCGACACCGGCGGCACCGATCTGATCGTTCCCTTCACCGCTTCCTGGGTGCTGGAGCCGCGACCCACGAATCCGAACCCCGGCGGAGTCTCCGCGCCCGGTGACGTGGGTGAGCGGCTCATCACGCTGGTGACGTGCTCGGAGTTGTTCCACACCGACAACCGCAGCGTCGTCTTCGGTCACCTCGTGGAGCGCATCCCGGCGAGATAGGCGCCCGAAGTGTCCGAAAGTCGGGCATACTGACATGACCTTCACATGCTGTGCTCCCGTTCCCCCCTCGCTCGACCGAAGGAAATGCTCTGATGACCCCACGCACCATTCAGTCCCTGCGCGGCTCAGCCGCGCTCACCAGCCTCCTCATGCTGCTCACCACGGTGCTCGGCACTGTCGCCCTGGCCACCCCGGCCCATGCCGATCCCTACCCGGCCCAGGTGCGCACGACCTGCTCGATCGAGGCACCCAACGAGGTCGTCCGAGGCAACGGCATCGAGGCCCTGATCGACATCGTTTCCGACGGAGACTTCGAGGTCACCGGGAAGGTCATTTTGGCCTTCAAGACCCTCGACGGTCGACTCATCACCAAGAAGACCACCGACTACAACGGCCAGAAGGTGAAGGTATCCACGGGTAACTTCCAGTCGATGGGCAACTACAAGCGCACCCTGACCTTCAATCCTTCCGGTAAAGCGGTGCGCTCGTGTTCGACAACCACGGACTTCCGGGTCGCCGGAGCGCTTCTCACCGCCACGCCTCCGGGCGACGGCAACGCCGCGCCCAACGGGGGGCTCGATCAGAACGGGATCCTGCCGGACACCGGCGGCCCCGCGCTCCTGTGGTTGTTGCTGGGTCTGGCCCTGCTGGCGACCGGAGGCGGAGTGATTGCCTACAGCCGTCGGAACCAAGGATCGCCCTACCCCTCCTGAGCGATGACGACCCCCGGCTGGTGCGTGCGGTCGAGCGTCGTGGTGAGAAGATCCTCGCGTGGCTGAGCTGACCTTCTGGACCGGAACCATGAACGCCGGCAAGTCGACCCTGGCTCTGCAGACCAATCACAACCACTCGGTCCGGGGTCGGGTCGGTCGGATCTTCACCTCGCACGACCGATCCGGGAGTGCCCGACTGACCTCGCGGCTGGGGTTGTCCCACGACGCCATCGAGGTGCCCGCGGACTTCGACTTCTGGCGCTACGTCGTCGACTCCCTGACGCAGGGAGCCCGGATCGACTACCTCATCTGCGACGAGGTGCACTTCTATCCGCCCGCCCACATCGACGCGCTGGCCAAGGTCGTCGACGAGCTACAGATCGACGTCTTCTGCTTCGGCCTGCTCACCGACTTCCGCACCCGGCTCTTCCCGGGTGCCGCCCGGCTGGTCGAGTTGGCGGACCGCACCGAGGTACTGCAGGTCGAGGCGTTGTGCTGGTGCGGGAAGCGTGCCACCCACAACGCGCGCACCGAGGACGGGCTGATGGTGACCGAGGGTGAGGTCCTGGTCGTCGGCGACGTCGAGGAGGGGGAGGGGCCGCCCGCCGAGGTGGCCTACGAGGTCCTGTGTCGTCAGCACCACCGCCGCGGACTGACCGCGGACCGGGCCAAGGCAGTGAGCCTCGCCCCGGAACCCCTGCCCTTCGGCTGAGCGCTTCCGGCGGGCGGATCGGGCACGATGGGACCATGTCCTCACCGCTGATCTCCGCCGCTGATCTCCGTAGCCGCCTTGATGACGTCACCCTGCTCGACGTCCGGTTCAAGATGGGCGCCCCGATGGGACCGGAGGAGTACGCCGCGGGTCACCTACCCGGCGCGGCCTACGTCGACCTGGATGCGGACCTCGCGGGTCCGTCCGGGACGGAGGGGCGCCACCCACTACCCGCGACCGAGGCGTTCGAGGCGGCTATGCGGGCAGCGGGGGTGAGCGACGATCGGCCTGTCGTGGTCTACGACGACTGGTCCGGACTCGCCGCGGGAAGGTGCTGGTGGCTGCTGCGGTTCCACGGCCATCACGACGTTCGTCTGCTCGATGGCGCACTGGCCGCGTGGCGGTCCCAGGACGGGCCGATCGAGCAGGGATCGGTATCCCCGCTGCCGGGAGACTTCACCGCCCGGCCCGGCCACATGCCGGTGATCAACGCCGAGGATGTCCGCGAGGTCGACTGCCTCGTCGACGCCCGGACCCCGGACCGGTACCGCGGAGAGTTCGAGCCCCAGGACCCCGTGGCCGGCCACATCCCCGGGGCCGTCAACGCACCCGTCACGTCGAACCTGACCCAGGACGGCCGCTTCCGTGATCCCGATGCCCTGCGCGATCTGTACGCCGGCATCGGGGCTTTGGAAGCCGATAGGACGGTAGCGACGTACTGCGGCTCCGGGGTCACGGCCACCCTGGACATCATCGCGTTGGAGATGCTCGGTGTCCGAGCGGCGTTGTATCCCGGCAGTTGGAGTGGGTGGAGTGCCGACCCGAGTCGGCCCGTGACCACCGGAGCCTGAGGTCGATCAGGGAGCCGACGGCACCTCCGGCAGAGCCAGGCCGGAGAGCAGGCTGCCCAGCAGCGCGTCGACCTCCGGGTTGCTGGTGACCGAGCCCAGAACATCCGCGACCGCGGTGTCGATCGACGCGAAAAGGGCCGCAGCGTCAGGGTTGGGCTCGGAGGCGAGGTCGAGCAGCGTGCCCAGGCCGACCGGGAGCGGGTTGTTGAGGACCGCGACCCCGGTGCCGAACATGAAGTCGATGACCAGGCAGCCGCCCAGGACCGGGATCGGGGACTCGCTGGCCGCCCAGGTCGCCGTGCCGAGGTAGTCAAAGGTGCGCGGGCTGGCGGTGTTGACCCCACTCACGAACGGCGAGACCCAAGCGGGGTAGCCGTTGGGCTCGTCACTGGCCGTGTCGACACCGATCGGCGCGGTGGAGATGTTGACCAGGGCGTCGCGGTTGAAGCGACCGTTGATGTGGTAGATCGGTCCGCTGGCGAGGAGCCCGAGGGGGCCGACGGCCGGGACCTCGGGGGCGAAGTCGGTCTTCGTGACCGTGTAGCCGTTGTCCTCGTTGCGGGTGAACCGATCCGCGTCGCTCCCGGAGGAGGAGGAGTTCGCCACACACGAGTCGCCGCCCAGACGCAGGGAGCTGTAGATGTTCAGGACGATCCCTGCCTGCACCGTGGCGTCGCTGACCAGCTGCACTCCACCGGGCCGAGTGGCCGGATCGATCTGCAGTCCGTTGAGCAGGCTGAGCGAGGTCTGGTTCGTGCCGTCGCTGGCCACGACCTGAGTGGCGAGGATGGAGGCCAGATCGACGCCCTGTTCGGCCGCAGCGGCGCTCAGTTGAGCCAGGGTGTCGTGATAGAGCCCGTCGTTGTCGGTGCCCAGCGACACCAGCAGACGCCGGGACCCGCCGATCTTCGCGGCAGCGATGAAGGCTTTGGTGTCCAGATCGAAGACGCCCACGAGTTCCGTTGCGTCGCCGGGACTGTTGATGATCATCAGGCGCGGAACGCAACCGGCGTCGGGGTTGCAGGCCTCGGCCGCGGCGGGCAGGCAGGAGGAGGGATCCGCCGCGCACGCCGCAGGGTCACCGGGCAACAGGAAGGCGCCGTCCAGGGAGTAGAAACTCATCGTCGACGATCCGTCGTACACAGGGGAGGTCTTGGCGCCGATGTTGAACTGGAACTCGCGAGGCGTGATGTTGGCGCGCACCGAACCACCTCCGAAGACGTCCCGGAACCGGGCCTGGAAGGGGCGGTACTCGAAGGTCTGGGTCTCCACGACCGGACCGGGTGTGAAGGTCTTCTCTCCGTCGGGGGTCCCGACCATGCAGGGCCCTCCGACCTGGAAGATGCCGCTTCCGATGCGCACCATGTTCTTGGTGGTCGTCGTGACGGTGTAGACCCCGGCGGCCCGACCGGCGAGCGACAACTTGAGAGGGAAACCGTGGTAGGCGCCGGAGTCGGCCAGGTCGCCGCGGTAGTTCGTGGCCGACGGGTTCGGTTGCGGGTTCGACGGCTCGTAGGAGGGTTTGGTGAGGGCCCCCGCGATGCTGATGTTCCGCACCGGACTGGTCTCATCCAGCACGACCGCACCGTCGGGACCGGTCACGGTGACGACGTCGCGCGGGGAGTTGTTCGTGCCCGCCGGGTCATCGCCCCGACAGGTCTGGGCGTTGGTGAAGAAGGCGCTGCCGCCGACGGGGCCGAACTTGCCGCTCGAGGTGCGGTAGAAGCTCTGGGCACCGCGATCGATGCTGATGTCGACCGAGTCCTCGCGGACCACCGGAGGTGCTCCCGGGGTGCTCGACACTTCGCTGGGGCCGACGGTCGTGGCCGCACCGGCGGACTCGATCGTGGTCAAGGCGGTGAGGGTGCTGAGCAGGACCGCGGCAGCGCCGAGGGCGGCCACCTTGGAACGGGCGCTGGGGGAGCGCCGTGGGGGCATGACGGATCGCATATGAAGTTCTCCCATGGGGTGGGGTGGGGGACCGCAGGAGCACTGCGGGATACGAGGAGTCTCGTGAAGAATGATTATGGGGTAACCCAGGTCACAAGTACTTAGTCACTAATGACTATCTTTTATCGGCCCACCCCTGGGGTCGTTTACCAGTGCACGCCCTTGAGCACCTTGGCGAGGAGCACCTGCTCGGACTCCCGCGTCCCGCCGGTGGCGGGGGCACCCTTGGCCGCCGCGGAGTCGGGGAACACGTGGTAGGCCATGTTGAGCACCCGGAAGGCCAACTTCGGCGCGACCGTGTGCATCACCGCACCCACGTTGCCCAACGCGGTGTTGATCTCGTGGGGCTTCTCGACCATGGCCCGGATCACCGCATCGGCCGCCTGGGCCGGTGAGATCGCGGGGAACTTGTCGTACATCTTGGTCGGAGCGATCATCGGGGTCCGCACCAGGGGCATGTGGATGTTGGTGAAGGTGATCCCGTTGCCGATCACCTCCGAGGCCACCACGTTGCTCCACGCGTCCAGGGCCGACTTCGAGGCGACGTACGCCGAGAAGCGCGGCGGATTGGTCTGCACACCGATCGAGGAGATGTTCACGATGTGCCCGGACTTCTGCTTCTGCATCGCCGGCATCAGACCCATGATCAGGCGGATGGCGCCGAAGTAGTTCAGCTGCATGGTGCGCTCGAAGTCGTGGAACCTATCGGTCGACAGCCGCAGGGAGCGTCGGATCGAGCGACCGGCGTTGTTGATGACGAAGTCGACCGAAGGGAGCTCGGCCGACATCTGCTCACACAGGCGGTCGATGGCCTCGAGGTCGGAGAGATCGCACGGGAAGACGTAGGCGACGCCGCCGGTCATCTCGATGAGCGACTTGGTCTCCTCGAGCTTGTCCTTGCCGCGAGCCACCAGCACGGGTACGCCGCCGGCCTGAGCGACCTTGAGGGCGGTCACCTGACCGATGCCGGAGGAGGCGCCGGTGATGACGACGTGCTTGCCCTTCATGGCGGCCCGGATCTTGGGGTCCTTGCCGGTGGCGGTGTCGAGGTGCTCCTCCCAGTAGTTGAACAGGGTGCGAGCGTAGGACTCCAGATCAGGCACGGCGATCCCGGAGCCGGCGAGCGCCTTCTCGGTGGTCCGTGACTCGAACACGGCCGAGAAGGAGGAGTGGGCCAGGACCTCGGCCGGGATGCCGAGGCGGCCCACGGTCTGGTCGAGGAGGGCCTGCACGGCTCCGTTGCCGACGATGCCGGCCATGATGGAGGAGGGGCGTAGGCGGCGCGGAACCAGTGCCATCGGTCCGGCGGTGATGCTGCGGTCGATCGGGGTTGCGAACCGGGGTGCCCCCGCGGCGGCACAGAACGTGTTGATCATGCCGACGGTGCTCTGCGGCTCGGGGTTGACCAGGTGGAAGGCCTCGCCGTCCCGACCCGGGAGGTGCGCGATGTGGTCCATGGCCTTGGCGACGTAGTCGACCGGGACGACGTTGGTGTCTCCGAGGTCGATGCCGACCAGGGGGAGCCAGGCGGGGAGGTTGTCCCGCAGCATCTTCATCAGTGGGAAGAAGTAGTAGGGACCGTCGATCTTGTCCATCGCCCCGGTCTGCGCGTGACCCACGACGATGGCCGGGCGGTACACCCGCCACGGGACGGTGGCCTCTTCGCGAACGATCTTCTCGGACTCGAACTTCGTCCGGTGATAGGGCGACGGCAACTTCTGGCCCTCGTCGAACATGGTCTCGTCGAAGTAGCCGCGGTAGTCCCCGGCGGCGGCGACCGATGACGTCTGGTGGAAGCACCCGGCCTGGACGAGATCGGCCAGGGCCACTGCCTCGCGGGTTCCGCCCACATTCATGGTCTGGTTGGTCGCGTCATCCGCGGTCATGTCGTAGATGGCGGCCAGGTGGAAGAAGTGATCGATCTGGCCGAGGTGCTCGGAGATCCAGTCGGCGCTGACTCCCAGGGCGGGTTCGGAGAGGTCACCGATGACCGGGTGGACCCGGTCGGAGCCCCACCGCTTGATGAGGTGCTCCATCCGCTTCAGCGAGCCCTGTCGGCACAGGACGAAGATGTCGCCCTCGCGGTGGTCGACGAGTTCCTGGACGAGGTGGCGACCGATGAACCCGGTGGCTCCTGTGACGAAGTACGACATGGCCGGATACTACTCGGTAACCGGCCCCTGTGGCCCGGGTCCGGCGGCTACTGGTCGCCGCCGCCGAACATGATCTCGTCCCAGCTGGGAACCGACGCGCGACCCTTCTTCTTGGTCACCGGGCGACGGGTCTGGGTCTCCTCCTCGGCGGCGGGTTCGGCGGGTTCGGCCGGTTCAGTCGGGTGGGCCGGTGCCGCTGGCTCCTCGGTGGCGGGAGCGTCGGATGCCTCGTCGGTCCCGTCGGCCGAGATCTCCTCGGTTTTCTCCAGATCGGCGGCGTCATCGGCGTCGTTGAAGAAGTCGTCGATGCTGGGCGGCTCCTGGCGGGCCGCCGGGGCGACCAGTGTCGGAGCGGACGCCATCTCCTGCTCGGATTCGGACTCAGCGTCGTCGAGGGGTTCGCCCACCATCTCGATGGCGTCGTCACCCAGGGGCAACTGGTCGGGGGAGACCGCCGCCAGGCGGCGACTGCGCACCTGCTGGAGATCGTCGGGTTGGGCCGAGGAGGCGGGCACGACGGGAATCTCACCCACGAGCCAGCGGGCGTCGTCGTCCTCGAGCACCACGTAGTTGCCCGGCGCATCGAAGGTGAAGGTGCCGGTCCCGTCCCGGTGTCCGGCGTCGTACGCCGCGATGAGGGACCAACGACCGTCCTCGCGTCGCCAGGCGTCCCACTCCACCGAGTCGGGGTCGACGTTGTCGGCTTGCAACTGGGTCTCCACGGCCTCACCCAGGGTCCGGGCATGGCTGCCGTCCCCGGTGGCCCGACGGACGGTGGCCTTCTGGGCGCGCTGCGCCACGTGCTCGCGCTCGGCCAGAACGGGGCCGGCGAAAATCATGACCTTCTCGATGGTCATGCCGGCGGCGGAAGCGAGGGCTTCCGGACTCTCTCCAGCTCGGATCCGGGCCTGGATGTCGCGGGGGCGAAGGGTGTTGTCCATCTTCTTCTCCAACTGGCCTGTTCGGGAGGGGCCCGGGGCGGGCGGGTTGCCCGTCCCCAGCGCGGTACGCAAAGCGGGGGTGATCTCGAGGCTGAACTCGATCCCGTCCTCGTCGACCAACACCACGCGAGCACCGTCGTCACTCACGGAGCGGTACGTGAGAGGCGACATGATGACTTGGTGGTCCGAATCTTCCGTGAGGTGTCCTGCGGTGCGCCGAGCCTACGCCCAGCGGCCACGGGTCGCTCGCTCATCGTCCGGCGTGGCCGTCACAGAACGGGTTCGATGCCTGAAGGGAGGGCCGCGAGCCCTATCCTGGGCCGGTGCCGAGCACTCTGGTCGTCCTCGATCTCATCGGGATCTTCGTCTTCGCGATCACCGGGGCCCTGGTCGCCGTACGCAAGGACCTCGACGTCTTCGGGGTCCTGATCCTCGCCGGAACCACCGGGCTGGGGGGCGGGTTCCTGCGCGACGTCCTCATCGGGGCTACGCCGCCGGCCGCGTTGAACGACTGGCGCTACCTCCTGGTCCCCGTCGCGGCCGGTCTGGTGACCTTCGCCTATCACCCCACCCTGGGTCGGATGGAACGCACCGTGACGGTCTTCGACGCCTTCGGGTTGTCGGTGTTCTGCGTTGCGGGTGCCCTCAAGGCCCTCGAGTACGGCCTGGGTCCCCTTCCCGCGGCCCTGATGGGCATGGTGACCGGCATCGGAGGTGGCATGGTGCGCGACGTGCTCGCCGGCCGGGTCCCGGTGATCTTCCGGGGGGAGTTGTACGCCACGCCCGCCCTGGCCGGTGCCGCGGTGGCCGTGGTCGGAACCCGGCTCGAGTTCCCGGTGGTGCTGGTCGCGGCGGTGGGGGCGATGGTGTGTCTGTCCTGGCGACTGCTGGCGGCGTGGCGCCACTGGCAGGCGCCGCTGCCGACCGGTTCCTCGAGCGCCTGAGGCGGCTAGTCGCCCAGCACCCGACGCAGGTAGTCGTTGGCGAAGACCCGATCCGGGTCGAGACGGTCGCGCAGGGCGAGGAACTCGTCGAAACGCGGGTACGCCGCCGAGAGGTCCGCGGCTGCCAGGGTGTGCACCTTGCCCCAGTGCGGTCGTCCGCCGTGCGCACGCAGGATCGGTTCCATCAGCGCGAAGTACGCCGTGTGGTCGGCGCGGCGGTGGGTGTGGAAGGCCAGGTAGACCGAAGCCCGATCCGAGGCGGTGGACAGCGGGATGTCGTCGCCGGGAGTCACTCTGATCTCCACCGGGAACGACACCGTCAGGTCGCTGGCCTCCAGAGCCGCCCGGACCTCGGTCAGGGCGGCGAGCCCGGCGTCTCGCGGAACGGCGTACTCCATCTCCCGGAAGACCACACCACGCTCGCTGGTGAAGACCCGGTGGGCCAGGTCGACATAGGACCGGGGGCCGAGCATCCCGGCGTTCAGCCGGTTCATCCGTGGGATCACCCGGGGAGCGCGGTTCGCGGCGGCGGTGACGGCGCCGAACAGGTGGTTGGCCAACAGCTCGTCGTCGAGCCAGGCCCGCCAACGGGGGAGCGGGCGGGCGGCGCTGAGGTCCGTTCCCCGGCGCCGATTCCGTTTGCTGAGCAAACGGTCGGTGTGGGGGAACCAGTAGAGGTCGACGTGATCGTGGGTGTCGACGAGCTCGTCGAGTCCGCCGACCGCCTCGTCCCAGGTCATCGGCACCTCGACGGCCTCCAGGAGGAACAGGGGCTCGACCGCGAAGGTGATGGAGGTCAGGACACCGAGGGCTCCGAGCCCGACTCTGGCGAACTCCAGGATCCGTGGGTTCTCCTCGGCGTTGGCCCGCAACACCTCGCCGGTGCCCGTCACGAGTTCGAGGCCCACTACCTGGGCGCTCAGACTGGCCGCAGAGCCCCCGGTCCCGTGGGTGCCGGTCGAGATCGCGCCGGCCAGGGTCTGCTCGTCGATGTCGCCCATGTTGTGCAGGCTCAACCCGAGGGCTTCCAAGGCCAGGTTGAAGTCACGCAGCCGGGTGCCTGCGGCGGCGGTGACCGTCATCGCCGTCCGGTCCACCGCGAGAATTCCCGCCAGGGCGTGGGGGCGCAGCATGGTGTGCTCCGGCGCCGCTATCCCGGTGAAGCTGTGGCCGGTGCCGACCATCTTGAGCGTCTGCCCCTGCCGGCGGGCGACCTCCACCTCCCGCACGATCGCCTGAGCGTCGGGGGGATCGACCGAACGGACCGGGCTGGCACTCTCCAGCCCGGACCAGTTGCTCCAGCCGCGGTCAGACCCTGCGGTCGCTCGGGACGCCATGGGCCTCAGCGTAGCGAGAGCCACCGGGGGTCAGCAGCGAGACACCGGCAGCCAAGATGCCGCCCACGACACAGACCAGGTACGCCGCCGACGCGCCCCGGGCGTCGATGATCGCGCCGGCGATCGCCGCACCCGGGGCCACCCCGGCCACGATGCCGGTGTGCACGAAGGTCATGCCCTCGGTCATCCGAGAGGGTGGGAGGACCTGCTCGCACAGCGACAGCGAGGCGATCAGGGTCGGGGCGATCGCGAGTCCGGCCAGGAGCAGGGCCGCTCCCATGGCCAGCAACGAATCGATGAAGTACAACGGTGCGACCGCCACGGCCATCGCGGCCGAGCCCCACCGCAGCCGGATGAGCGGGCCGGACTTCCACCCGATGGCACCGGTGACCACACCGGCAGCGAGGCTCCCCAGCGCGTAGAGGGCGAGGAGGGGTCCGGCGTACGTCTTGCTGCCGACCTCCTCGGCGAAGGCGACCGTGGTCACCTCGATGGACCCGAACAACACCCCGATGCAGGCGCTCACCAGGGCGAGCGGGGCGATGACGCCCCAGGGCATCCGCGCCCGGTGCGCGCGGACGACGACCCGGGGGTGGGGTGGCGGTTCGGTGGAGCGCTGGCTCGCGAGGATGAGGGTTCCGAGCAGTCCGGTGACCAGGGCGGTGCCGAGGCCGGCCGCGGGGTGCACGGCGGTGGCCAGGACGGTCACCAGGATCGGGCCGGCGATGAAGACGACCTCGTCGGCCACCGCCTCGAGGGCGAAGGCGGTCTGCACCTCGTCGGGCTTGTCCAGGACGTGCGACCAGCGGGCACGCACGCAGGTACCCACCGAGGGAAGCGAGATCCCGGCCAGGACGGCCAGGGTGTAGGTGACCCCCATCGGCAGGGATTCCTGGACCGACCAGATCAGTGCGGCGAGCGAGACGCCCCAGAAGGTGATCAGCGGAGCCAGGACCCGGGCCTGACCCAGACGGTCCAGAAGCCGTCCGTGAACGATGGCCGCGAGCCCGTTGGAGAACAACGCGACGGCCGAGACGGCGCCCGCGGTCTTGTAGGAGTCCGTGGCGTTCTCGACCAGCAGAACGATGCCCAGTCCCACCATCGAGATCGGCAATCGAGCGACCAGTCCAGTCGCGCTGAATCGGGCCGTTCCGGGGCGCTCGAGGACGCGTCGATAGGTACTGATCATGGCCGGGTCAGGATAGAACTCTAGACTGGTTACGTGCCTATCGACGCGATGGAACCCCCCGATGTGACCCCCTACGACGCGGTGCTGCTGGTGTCCTTCGGGGGACCCGAAGCTCCCGAGGATGTGGTGCCGTTCCTGGAGAACGTCACCCGCGGGCGCGGCATCCCTCGCGAGCGCCTCGAAGAGGTCGGTGCCCACTATCACCTCTTCGGGGGTCGGTCCCCGATCAACGACCAGAACCGTGAGTTCATCGCCGCCGTCCGAGCCGATTTGGATGCCGCCGGGATCGACGTGCCGATCTACTGGGGGAACCGCAACTGGGACCCCTACCTGACCGACACGATCAAGACGATGGCCGCCGACGGGGTACGTCGGGCCGCCTGTTTCGTCACCAGTGCCTACTCGTCGTGGTCCGGGTGCCGGCAGTACCGCGAGAACCTCTTCGACGCCGTCGAGGGGGTGGAGAGCGCGCCCGTCCTGGACAAGTTGCGCCACTACTTCAACCACCCCGGTTTCGTGGAACCGTCGGTGGACGCGACCTTGGCGGCCCTCGCGGACCTCCCCGACGAGGTCCGGGCCGGGGCCCATCTCGCGTTCGTCACTCATTCCATCCCGACCGTCATGAACGACTCCAGCGGTCCGCCCGAGGCGGGAGGTGGGGCCTACGTCGCCCAGCACGAAGACCTGGCCGCCTCCGTGGTGGAGCACCTCGAGCGGGAAACCGGGGTCCGGCACCCCTTCGAGCTCGTTTACTGCTCACGCTCGGGGCCCCCGCAGATGCCGTGGCTCGAACCCGACATCAACGACCACCTCGAGACCCTGCACGGCCAGGGCGCCCCGGCCGTGGTGATGGTCCCCATCGGTTTCGTCTCCGATCACATGGAGGTCATCTACGACCTCGACACCGAGGCCATGGAGACCGCGGAACGGATCGGTCTCCCCGCCCGTCGGGCCGCCACCGCGGGACTGGACCCTCGGTTCGTGGGCACGGTCCGCGACCTGCTGCTCGAGCGGGCGACCGTGGAGCGCGGCGAGGAGGTGGCCAGGGCCGTGGTGGGCGGTTTCCCCGCCCTGTGGGACCGGTGCCCCGTCGGATGCTGCGCCAACCCGAGGGCCGACCGACCCGCCCTGTGCGGCGCCGCAGAGTGAATGTCGAACTCGCTGATCTCGCACTCGACGCAGCGCGGGCGGCCGCCGTACTCATCCGGGAACGAGCCGCCGCCGGGGTGACCGTGGCGGCGACGAAGAGTTCCGACGTGGACATCGTCACCGAAGCCGACCGGGCCAGTGAGGAACTGATTCGCGAACGGTTGCGGGCAGCCCGCCCGGACGACGGCTTCCTCGGCGAGGAGGGAGTCGACGAGACCGGGGCCTCGGGCGTGCGGTGGGTGATCGACCCCATCGACGGAACCGTGAACTTCCTCTACGGCCTGGGACAGCACGCGGTGTCCATCGCCGCTCAGCGTGACGGGGTCACCGTGGCCGGGGTCGTCCTGGACGTCACGGCGGGCACCGAGTACGTCGCGGTGCGCACCGAGACCGGGGTCGTGGCAACCCGTGACGGAGAGGCGATAACGGTCCGGGACCCGGCCGACCTCGGTCAGCGACTCATCGCCACCGGCTTCTCCTACGACAGGGAGGTCCGCGTCGTTCAAGCGCAGGCGCTCACCCGTCTGATCCCGCTGATCCGCGACATCCGCCGGCTGGGATCGTGCGCCCTGGACCTGTGTCTGGTGGCAGCCGGAGCGTTGGACGGGTACGTCGAGGAAGGGGTGAACCTCTGGGACTACGCCGCCGCCGCCCTGGTCTCGGAGGGGGCCGGAGCCCGCTGGGAGGTCCATCCTGGTGCGGGGGGACTAGACCTGTTGATCTGCGCGCCCCGGCACGGATTCGACGATTTCGAGCGAGCGGTCATCGACTGTGGGTTCGCTCGCGCCCCCGGGGAATAGGTCGGCCGAGAACGACGTTCCCTCATCTCAGCCATGGACCGGTGTGGGCCGCCGGGGTTACATGGTGCACAATCTGGCCCGCTACCACGGGCATCCGCTCATGAGGCCACCAGAACAAGGATAGGGACGAGGGGGAGGGACCACTCCATGGCTACCGACTACGACGCACCTCGCAAGAACGAAGAGGAATCGTCCGAAGAAAGCATCGAAGAGCTCAAGGCTCGACGTCACGACAAGAACTCGGGCAAGGTCGATGAGGACGAGACGGAGGCTGCTGAAGCCTTCGAGCTCCCCGGCGCCGATCTCTCCCACGAGGAGTTGGCCGTCGAGGTCAAGCCCAAGCAGAGCGACGAGTTCACCTGCATGAGCTGCTTCTTGGTCCACCACCGCAGTCAGTTGGCGGACGAGAAGAAGCTGTATTGCAAGGACTGTGTCTGACCCGGACTTCGTCTGACACACCCGACACGTACACCCGGGGCATCGGAAGCGTCATACGTTGACGCTCCGATCCCCGGGTTCTGCGTTTCGGGATGTGGGCGACTTCAGTCCTTGCGGAGACCCGGAGGCAGGTGTCCGGTGGACTTCGCGTAGTAGTTGGCGGCCCGTCGGGACGCCAGCATCCGAGCAAGGGCGATGAAGGTTCCGCTGGCCACGGCCCAGGCCACGGCCTCCCAGACGTCGACGTCGGGATCGGCCGGGTTGTCGGGCGGGTTCTTGCCCGTCGCGGCCTTCCACCCGGTGTGGAGCCCCTTCTTGGCCATTGCGGCCGCGCCGAGGGAGGAGACCAGCGACATCGCCGACCACGTCTTGGAACTGTCAGAAGCCATGGCAGGACCCTACCGACAGGTTCGAGGCCTCAAGGGGTCGGCTGGTCGAAGGTCCTGTGAGAGGTCAGCGCGGAGGCGAGGTCCGCGGGATGTCTGGTGCACAGCAGCCAGTACGGCGCGGGGTCGCGGGGATCGGTGATCTCCAACTGAACCGAACGCTTCAGGTAGGGGCGAAGCAACAGGTGGGCGCGGACGTCGGCGTCCCGCCCCGCGGTCTGCCGGGTCGCCGAGGCGTCCAGCGGGGTGATCGCGCCGACGTGGCGCAGATCGATCTGCGCGCGACCGGCGTGGAGCCGACCGTTCGCCACGCGGATCGTGGCCGACCCGTAGGCCACCAGGCAGCCCGCGAGCACGAGCAGGGCGAGTCCGGTGATCACCCAGGCCGCCGGTTCGGGGATCGCCACGATGAGCGCCAACCAGAACGTCGCGACCAGCATGGTCCCCTGGACCCACCAACGCAGGGGGACGCCCAGGCGTTCGGAGTACGTCGCCGCGGGACCGTTGTCCTGGCCGGACTGCTGTGGCTTCACAAGAACCCACGATCCCATCCCGGGGCGGAGGGTGAGGCACTAGGGTCCCAGCGTGCTCGATGTTGCCCTGGTCCGCCTGGACCCAGACCTCCCGCTGCCGGCCTACGCCCGACCCGGGGACGCCGGAGCGGACCTCTACACCGCGCAGGACCTGACTCTGCAGCCGGGTGAACGCGCCCTGGCGCCCACCGGGATCGGCGTGGCGCTGCCTGAGGGGTACGTCGCCCTGGTGCACCCACGCTCCGGCCTGGCCCTTCGACACGGCTTGTCGGTGGTCAACACCCCGGGCACCGTCGATGCGGGCTACCGCGGCGAGATCAAGGTGCTGTTGATCAACCACGACCTTCACGAATCGGTCACGCTGCACCGGGGAGATCGCATCGCTCAGTTGGTGATCCAACGGGTCGAGCAGGCACGCTTCGTGGTTGTCGACCAACTCCCCGAGAGTGTCCGTGGTGCGGGGGGTTACGGTTCTACCGGAGGCTGATCCACAGCCCTACTGAGGAGTGTTGTCGTTGAAGTTCCGTCGCAAGTCCCAGGCCGCCGCGTCTGAGGAGTCCACCGCGCCCGAGGAGTCCCTGGAACAGGGACCCGACGCGGATGAGCAGGAGGACGACGCGCCGACGGCGACGCCTGCCCTGGACGACCCCACGAGCGGCCCCTTCGACGCAGATGACCTTCCCGAGGACGACGGTCCGCGGATCGATCTCGGCTCGCTGCTCATCGGTTCCGAACCGGGTCGCGAACTGCGTCTCCAGGTCGACGACAAGACCGGAAACGTCCAGGCGATCGTGCTGGCCGGAAGCGATGGGGCGGTCGAGGTGCGGGCTTTCGCGGCTCCTCGACACGGGGACCTGTGGAGCGATGTGCGGCCCCAGATCGCCGCGGACATGGTGCAACGAGGCGGCGTGGCCACCGTGACCGAGGGACGTTTCGGCGACGAGTTGCACTGCGAGTTGCAGATCGCTCGACCCGAGGGCGGTCAGGTCCGTCAGATCTCGCGGATCGTGGGCATCAACGGCCCCCGTTGGATGCTGCGCGTGACCTTCCTCGGCCGACCCGCCGCGGAACCGGACAACGCCTTGGACTGGGAGAAGACGATCACCCAGCTCGCCGTTCGTCGTGGAGACCACGCGATGGCGGTGGGGGAGCCGCTGCCGGTGATCCTTCCCGAGAACGCTCGCAAGGTGGGACCGGCCGCACAGAACCCCGTGGCCGACCCCGAATCCAGCGAAGCCGGTGAGCCGGGGGCGCCCTCGGGCACCTCCTCGCCCCAGCAGCCCGAACAGAACTAGGCGGCGCGCGGTGCCTGAGAAAGGTCGACTCCGTCAGACCATCAGCCGATGGGCGAACACCAGCGACCAGCACGCCCGCGATCTGCGGGAGACCTACTCGGGTGACAACGTGTTCTGCATCAAGGACGCACCGGACCGTGAGACCGTCCGGCTGAGCGGCACCCTGCACACCGTGACGTTGCGTCCGCGGGGCGGCGTACCTGCGCTGGAGTCGGACCTGGACGACGGATCGGGACGGATCACCATCGTGTGGTTGGGCCGGCGACGGATCTCCGGGATCGCCCCTGGGCGTTCGATCCGCGTCGAGGGTCGGATCGGGATCCACGACGGTATCCGGATCATGTACAACCCGCGCTACGAACTTCTGCCATGACCGCTCCAGCACCCGCCATCGAGACCGTGGAGGCGCTGGTCCGGGCCCAACTGTCCAAGGCCCTCGGCGGCCGACGTGGCATGTTCGAGGCGGCCACGCCCACACTGCTGTTCACCGCGATCTGGCTGCCGACCAAGGACCTCCGAGTCGCTCTGATCTGCAGCGCCGCGGTGGCGTTGATCCTCCTCGTCATCCGGCTGGTGCAGCGATCCACCCTGCAGTTCGTCGGCAACGCCCTGTTCGGCATCGGACTGGGCTGGCTGTTCGTCTACCTCGCCGCCCGCGGGGGTGGCAGCGCCGACGAGCAGGCATTGGCGTTCTTCCTGCCGGGGTTGATCTGGTCGGGGGTCTACTCGCTGGGCGTCAGCCTGAGTTGTCTGCTCGGCTGGCCGCTGGTGGGGTTCATGCTGGGCAGCGTCACCGGCGACCCGCTCGCCTGGCGTGAGGACCGTCAGGTCGTGGTGTTGTGCACCCGCCTCACCTGGGTGCTCGTGATGCCGGGCCTGGTCGGCGTACTGCTGCAAGGACCGGTCTGGGTGGCCGGCTATTCGGGGCTGATGTCGGCCAGCACCGCCGTGATCGCGCTGTCCGCGCTCCGCTTCGGTCTGGGGTGGCCGCTGCGCTTCGCCGCCTTCGGTATGGCGACCTGGTTGCTGGCTCGCAACCACACCCCGCTGGAGCCTGCCACCTCCTGAGGGCGATCGTCAGCTGGCCGGGTGTTCCTCGGGCGCCAGGAGTTGCTCCAGGGCGTCTTCCTTGTCCTCGGGGACCACGAAGAGCAGTTCGTCCCCGGACTCCACGGGTTGTTCGGGATCGGGGATGTAGACCTGGTTGTCGCGCAGGATCGTGACCAGGGCGCAGTTCTCCGGCAGCGGGATCAGGCCGCACGGCTTGCCGACGTACGGCGAATCGGCCGGCAGGGTCATCTCGACCAGGTTCGCGTTGCCCTGGCGGAAGGTGAACAGCCGCACCAGGTCGCCGACCGTGACGGCCTCCTCCACGAGGGCCGACATGATGCGCGGGGTCGAGACGTTGACGTCGACCCCCCACGCTTCGGTGAAGAGCCACTCGTTGTTCGGGTGGTTGACCCGACCGACGGTGCGGGGTACGCCGAACTCGGTCTTGGCCAGTAGAGAGGTCACCAGGTTGGCCTTGTCATCGCCGGTCGCAGCGATGACGACGTCACACTTGTTGAGCTGCGCCTCCTCCAGGGAGGACAACTCACAGGAGTCGGCCAACAACCACTCGGCGTCGGGAACCCGCTCGGGACGGATCTCGCGCGGCTCCTTGTCGATCAGGAGTACGTCGTGGCCGTTGGTGATCAGTTCGCGAGCGATGGATCGTCCGACCGCTCCGGCTCCGGCAATGGCTACCCGCATCGTTGACCCTCTCTCGAGCCTGCATGGTTGGGGACGGGGTTGGTCGAGATGGGATCGGGCGAGAGGGGGTCAGCCGTCATCGGTGGGACCTTCCTCGATCACCCGGTAGGCGTGGGCGGCGTTCTCCTCGCGCATCACCAGGTGCAGGAGGTCGCCTTCCTGGATGACCGAGTCGCGCGTCGGCAGGATGCCGGCTCCCAACCGGTCGATCCACGCGATCCGCACCCGCGCCTGGAACTGCAGGTCGATGGTGCGCTGACCGATCCAGGCCTCGGTGACCGGGAGTTGGTCGAGTCGGATGGTCCCGGACGGGTCGCGGAAGTCGGGTTCGGCGCCTGCAGGGAGAATCCGGCGCAGCACCTGGTCGGCGGTCCACTTCACCGTGGCCACCGTGGTGATCCCGAGCCGCTGGTAGACCTCGGCGCGGCCCGGGTCGTAGATCCGGGCGACGACCTGCTCGAGGCCGAAGGTCTCGCGAGCCACCCGTGCCGCGATGATGTTGGAGTTGTCACCGCTCGAGACGGCAGCGAAGGCGTCGGCGCGTCGGATCCCGGCCTTCTCCAGCACCTCCTGGTCGAAGCCGTAGCCGGTGATCTTGTCACCGTTGAAGCTCGGGCCGAGTCGCCGGAAGGCGTCGGGCGAGCTATCGATCACCGAAACGGTGTGGTTGCGGTCCTCGAGGCTGCGCGCGAGCGTCGAACCGACGCGGCCACAGCCCATGATCACGACATGCACGTGCTCACCGTAGCGGCACCGGGTAGCCGTGGGTCACAACGGAGCAAAGTGACGTAGGTGGCGCGTGTGGGACCCGATGCGCGTACTGTTTCCGCTCGTGGGTGTCGGCGACGTCTCTAAGCGAATTCTGCTCGGACGCAAGCTTCGGAGCGCGCAGTTGGGAGAAACGCTCCTCCCGAAGCGGATTGCCCTACCCGTTTTCGCCAGCGATGCGCTCTCCTCGGTGGCCTACGCACCCGACGAGATCTTCATCATGCTCTCGCTGGCGGGGGTCACGTATTACTCGTTCTCCTGGAAGATCGCCATCGCCGTGGCGATCGTGATGGCGGCGGTCATCGCCTCCTATCGCCAGACGGTGCACGCCTATCCCAGCGGCGGGGGCGACTACGAGGTCGCCTCGGTGAACCTCGGGGTCCGCGCCGGAACGACCGTGGCCAGTGCCCTCCTGGTCGACTACGTCCTGACCGTGGCGGTGTCGATCTCGGCCGCTGCGCAGTACTCCGCGGCGGCGATCACTTCCTGGCAGGGCCATGAGGCGACCGTCGGAGCCGTGATGGTGGTCGCCCTGATGGCCATGAACCTGCGCGGTATCCGCGAGTCGGGGGCCTTCTTCGCGTGGCCGACGTACGCCTTCATGGCGGCGATCCTGGGGATGTGCCTCTTCGGCTTCATCCGGATGGCCGCCGGCACCCTCCCGGACGTGGAGAGTGCGAATCTGATGATCGAGGCGGACCCGGGCTTCGACGGAGCGCTGACCACCATCGGTCTGCTCTTCCTGCTGGCCAAGGCCTTCTCGTCCGGGTGCGCGGCCCTGACGGGGGTCGAGGCCATCTCGAACGGGGTCCCGGCCTTCCAACGTCCGAAGAGCCAGAACGCTGCCACGACCCTGCTGCTGTTGGCCATGATCGCGATCACCATGATGATCAGCGTCATCGTGCTGGCTCGTCAGATGGGCCTGCGGTACGTCGACCCCAACCAGTTGGACCGGCTCACCCTCAACGGCGAGCCCCTGCCCGGCGACTACGACCAGCACGCCGTGATCGCCCAGATCGCCCGTGCCGTCTTCGACGGCTTCGACCCCGGCTTCTACTTCGTCATCACCGTCACCGGCGTGATTCTGGTGCTCGCCGCGAACACCGCCTTCAACGGCTTCCCGGTTCTGGGTTCGATCCTGGCCAAGGACGGTTTCGCCCCCCGCGCCCTCGGCTCGCGCGGCGACCGGCTGGCCTACAGCAACGGCATCGTCTTCCTCGCGGTGATGGCGATCATCCTGATCCTGGTCTTCGACGCCGAGACCACCGCGCTGATCCAGCTCTACATCGTCGGAGTGTTCGTCTCCTTCAACCTCAGCCAACTGGGGATGATCCGGCACTGGACCCGGCGCCTGGCCACCGAGCGCGACCCGGTGCGGCGTCGCCGCTACATCCGGTCCCGGGTGATCAACGCCGTCGGCCTGTCCTTCACCGCGGTGGTGCTGGTGGTCGTGGTGATCACCAAGTTCCTCGAAGGGGCCTGGATCACCATCCTGGCGATGATCTTCTTCTACAGCGTGATGACGCGCATCAAGGGTCACTACGACGCGGTGCAGCTCGAACTCGCCGCCGACGACGACGACAAGGTGATGCCCACCCGGGTGCACGCGATCGTGCTGGTCTCCAAACTGCACAAGCCCACCCTGCGGGCTCTCGCCTTCGCCAAGGCGTCGCGTCCCAACGCCCTCGAGGGGGTGTACGTCGCCGCCGACGCCGCCGACACGAACCGGTTGCTGGAGGAGTGGGACCAGCGCAACCTCGGGGTGCCCCTGAAGGTGCTGCACTCGCCGTACCGCGAGCTGGTGCGCCCGATCGTGGAGTACGCCACCGAGATCCGGAAGGCGAACCCCCGCGGGGTCGTCGCGGTCTACATCCCCGAGTACGTCGTGGGCCGCTGGTGGGAGCAACTGCTGCACAACCAGACCGCGCTTCGCCTCAAGGGCCGGTTGCTGTTCACCCCCGGCGTCATGGTCACCTCCGTGCCCTATCAACTGCGGTCCTCCGAGATCGCCCTGGAGCGCGAGGAGCGGGAAAGCAGCCGGGTCCGCCCCGGTGACCTGCGGCGCGGACAAGTAGAGGACGAGCGATGAACTCCCCCCAGGCAGGACGACGCGGAGGGCAGGCGGGACGACGCCGCTCACCGCGACCCAAGAAGGCCCGCGGCGAGAGCCAGGTCGGCCAGCGCCACGAGGTCGAGGTCGGATCCGTGGCCCACGGTGGCCACTGCGTGGCCCGGGTCGAGGGTCGAGCAGTTTTCGTGCGGCACTGTCTGCCGGGGGAGCGGGTGATCCTCGAGATCACCGAGGGCACCGAGGGTGACCGTTTCTGGCGGGCCGACGCGGTCGAGATCCTCCAGGCATCGCCCGACCGGGTAGAGGCGCCCTGCCGCTACGCGGGTCCCGGCGGCTGTGGGGGTTGCGACTTCCAGCACGTCGACCTGGCCGCGCAGCGTGCCCTGAAGGCCGTGGTGGTCTCCGAGCAGCTGCAGCGTCTGGCCGGACTCGACCTCGACGTCACCGTGGAGGCGGTGCCCGGCGACGACCAAGGTCTGCGGTGGCGCACGCGCCAGCAGTACGTCGACCTGCCCGACGGGGGCAAGGGTTTGCGCAAGCACCGCTCCCGCGAGGTGATCGAGATCGACGACTGTCTCATCGAGGCGCCGGGCGGGCCGGCGTACGACGTCGCGGCCCGAGGGGTCGAGCACGCCTTCTCCGTGGCCGAGGACGGCTTCTGGCAGGTGCACCCGGGTGCTCCCGCGACCCTGGTCGAGACCGTGTTGTCGTTGTTGGACCCGCAACCCGGCGAACGCGCCCTCGACCTGTACGCCGGGGTCGGGCTCTTTGCTCGCTTCCTGCGCGATGCCGTGGGTGAGACCGGCCGCGTCGTGGCTGTGGAAGGTGACACCGAGGCCGCGCGCCATGCGCGGCTCAACTGCCCCGGTGTCACGGTGAGCACCGGGCCGGTCGCTGCTGTGTTGAAGGCCGAGCACGATGCTCCGTTCGACCTCGTCGTTCTCGACCCGCCCCGTGAGGGCGCCAAGCGGGGCGTGGTCGAGCAGGTCGTCGATCGCGCGCCGCGCGCCGTGGCCTACGTCGCCTGCGACCCCGCGGCCCTGGCTCGCGACGTCGCGATCTTCGCCGAGCACGGCTACCGGTTGAAGACCCTGCGCGCCTTCGACCTGTTCCCGATGACCCACCACGTCGAATGCGTTGCGCTGCTGGAGAAAACCGGCTCCGACCTGCGCTGAGCGTTTCGCAACAGCGCACTGGGGCAAGTTGCGATCAAGGGAGATAATTCGGCACCTGGTGCCGAATTATCGCCCCTAACTCTGGCTACCAAACAACCTTGATGTCGTGTATCTTGATATCAAGATAAAAAACGACACTATGGTGGTCGCTCGTACAAAGGTCTGCCTTACTTCCCGACCGCACACCTGCGACGGCAAGATGGCAGCATTCGCGCCCGACCCCGATGAGGAGACGACTGATGGCCAGTCAGGACAGCTTCGGTGCCAAGAGCACCCTCGACGTGGGCGGCAAGTCCCACACGATCTTCCGCCTCGATGCGGTCACCGGGGAGGGGATCGACGAGAACGCCGTGGCGAGTCTCCCGTTCAGCCTCAAGGTGCTCCTCGAGAACCTGCTCCGCACCGAGGACGGTGCGGACATCACCGCCGACGACGTCCTGGCGATCGCCGGCTGGGATCCCGACGCAAACCCGTCGGAAGAGATCCAGTTCACCCCCGCCCGGGTGATCATGCAGGACTTCACCGGCGTGCCGTGTGTGGTCGACCTCGCCACCATGCGCGAGGCCATGGCCGAGCTCGGGGGAGACCCCACCAAGATCAACCCGCTCGCTCCGGCCGAGATGGTCATCGACCACTCCGTCATCGCCGACGTTTTCGGCACCCCCGGTGCCTTCGAGAAGAACGTCGAGATCGAGTACGAGCGCAACCGCGAGCGCTACCAGTTCCTGCGCTGGGGGCAGGGCGCCTTCGACGACTTCAAGGTCGTCCCCCCGGGCACCGGCATCGTCCACCAGGTCAACATCGAGCACCTCGCGCGCGTCGTGTTCACCCGTGAGGTCGACGGCGAGTTGATGGCCTACCCCGACACCTGCGTCGGCACCGACTCCCACACCACCATGGTCAACGGCATCGGCGTCGTGGGCTGGGGGGTGGGCGGCATCGAGGCCGAGGCAGCCATGCTCGGCCAGCCCGTCTCCATGCTCATCCCGCGCGTGGTCGGCTTCAAGCTGAACGGCGACCTGCCCGAGGGCACCACCGCCACCGACCTGGTCCTCACGATCACCGAGATGCTCCGTGAGCACGGGGTCGTCGGCAAGTTCGTGGAGTTCTACGGCCCCGGTGTCTCGGCGCTGCCGCTGGCCAACCGCGCCACCATCGGCAACATGAGCCCGGAGTTCGGCTCCACGATCGCGGTCTTCCCGATCGATGAGGAGACCACCAAGTACCTCAAGCTCACCGGCCGCTCGGATGAGCAGATCGCGCTCGTCGAGGCCTACGCCAAGGAGCAGGGCCTCTGGCACGATCCCGACGCCGAGCCCCGCTACTCCGAGAAGCTCGAGCTCGACGTCGCGACCGTCGTACCCTCCCTGGCCGGCCCCAAGCGGCCCCAGGACCGGGTTGCGGTCACTGAGGCCGGGTCGTCCTTCCGTGAGGCGCTGAAGGCCTACACCGAGGAGCCGGACGCGACCGCCGAGATCGACCTCGACGGTCAGAAACTGTCCATCGGACACGGTGCGGTGGCCATCGCGGCGATCACCTCGTGCACCAACACCTCCAACCCGTCGGTGATGATCGCCGCGGCGCTGCTTGCCAAGAACGCCGTCGACAAGGGTCTCGAGCGCAAGCCGTGGGTCAAGACCACCCTGGCCCCCGGGTCCAAGGTCGTCTCGGACTACTACGAGAAGTCCGGCCTCACGCCGTACCTCGACAAGCTCGGCTTCAACCTCGTCGGCTACGGCTGCACGACCTGCATCGGAAACTCCGGTCCGCTGATCCCCGAGGTCTCCGCGGCGGTCAACGAGAAGGACCTCGCGGTCGTCTCGGTGCTGTCGGGCAACCGCAACTTCGAGGGCCGGATCAACCCCGACGTCCAGATGAACTACCTCGCATCGCCGCCGCTCGTGGTGGCCTACGCGTTGGCCGGTTCGATGGATCTGGATCTTTTCAACGACGCGCTCGGCCAGGACCAGGACGGCAACGACGTCTTCCTCAGGGACCTGTGGCCCTCCGCGGCCGAGGTCGAGGACGTCATCGCGGACGCCATCACCTCCGAGATGTTCACCGACGGGTACTCCGACGTCTTCGCCGGGGACGAGCAGTGGCGTTCGCTGCCCACCCCAGAGGGCAAGACCTTCGAGTGGGACCCCGAGTCGACCTACGTCCGCAGGCCCCCTTACTTCGACGGGATGCCGGCCGAGCCGGTCCCGGTCGAGGACATCTCCGGGGCCCGGGTGCTGCTCAAGCTCGGCGACTCGGTGACCACCGACCACATCTCGCCCGCGGGCGCGATCAAGAAGGACTCACCGGCCGGCGCCTACCTCTCCGACCACGGCGTGGGCAACCGGGACTTCAACTCCTACGGTTCGCGTCGCGGCAACCACGAGGTGATGATCCGCGGCACCTTCGCCAACATCCGGCTGCGTAACCAGCTGGCCGAGGGCACCGAGGGTGGCTTCACCCGCGACTTCACGGCCGACGACAAACCCGTCACCACGGTCTACGAAGCCTCCGAGAAGTACGCCGAGGCTGGGATTCCCCTGGTTGTCCTCGCCGGCAAGGAGTACGGCTCCGGCTCCTCGCGTGACTGGGCCGCCAAGGGCACCGCCCTGCTGGGCGTCAAGGCCGTCATCGCCACCTCCTACGAGCGGATCCACCGCTCGAACCTGATCGGCATGGGCGTCCTTCCCCTGCAGTTCCCCGAGGGTCAGGACGCCGAGTCGCTGGGTCTGACCGGTGAGGAGACGTTCTCTGTCGAGGGCGTCACCGAGCTCAACGAGGGCCGCACCCCGAAGACCGTCAAGGTCACCGCGGGCGACGTCACCTTCGACGCGGTCGTGCGCATCGACACCCCCGGTGAGGCGAACTACTACCGCAACGGCGGGATCATGCAGTACGTCCTGCGCAGCCTGCGCAACGCTGGCTGACGGACAACACGAGGCGCCAGGCCTCGACAACGAGGAACCCGTCGCTATCCGGTGCTCATTCAAGAGTCCCGATGGCGGCGGGTTCGTTGTTTCCTTGCGGTGCACGACACCCCGCCTCACGGCGAGGTGGGTCGGGTGGTGAGACCCCAAATGTTTTACCACCGGTGGGGGCCGCCCGCTGGTAAGTTCGTGCCCAGAAATCTCGCAGAGTTCAATCCTCCCCCCATCCCCACCCCCCGCCCCCCAGTAGGAGTCCCCCGTGTCGCCCACCCAAATCTTGGGTATGGCGCTGTGTTTGTCGACCTCGGCGCTCTACACCGCCGCTGTTGTGCCGACCGCAGCCGCCAGCCCGCCAGCCGCGTCCTCAGCGTCCGCAGCCGCGCCCGATTTCTCCGGATTCGGCTCGAGAACCACCGCCGAAGCCCTTCACCTGACCGCCCTCAAAGCCGTGCCGGGAACGGTCGCTGACGTCGGAGTGGGCGTGACCTTCGGTCTGACCGATGGCGATCCGATCTCGTCCGCGGCCGGAGCCCGCAATCTGGTGGCTTCGGTGCTGGGTACGGCCTTGCCGGAAATCCTCGCGCGCGCAACGCAAACCGCACCACCGGACCATGTTGCAGGCGTTTCCTCCGTCTCGATCCCAGGGACGGTCCCGGGCCTCCTCGATCTGGGCGTGTCGACTGCCGAGGCCAGGGCCCGGACCGCGGTAGTGGGCGACGAATGTCAGCCCGCCACCGAGGCCCTGAGCCGCTCCCGGGTCTCCACGGTGGACGTGGCGTTGCTTCCCGTTCCCACGGTCGGAACGCTGCTGGAGTTGCCCAACACGGTCTCCACCTCGCAGAACACCAAGTTGGTGCCCAACCCTGCACGCCTTGACAGTGACGGCCGCGACGTTGTCGCGACCACGCTGGGCTCCACCGCCGATGTCAAGCTGTTCGGTGGACAGCTCAACGTGCAGGTCCTCACCGCTCCACTACTCAGCGCGAGAGCAACGGGCGTAGCGACCGGGTCCCAGGTCAGTTGGAACGCCCCGGTGGTGCAGGTCACCGGCAATGGCCAGACGGCCACCTTGCCCGCAGACGGCAGCCCTGTTGACTTCGCGGTGCCAGCCAACCCCCTTCTGGTCGCTTCTCTCTCGGTGGGTCAACTCACGGATAAGTCAGTAGCCCAGGACGGCACGAAGGCTGGTGCCAGCGCTAGCGTTCTGCACATCGACATCTCCCTCGGTGTTGATCCGCTTGCCGTCACCCTGCTCGACGCCGACCTCTTCCCGATGAGCGTCGAGGCCAGGACGCCCGCAGGCGGGATCAACTGTGAGCCGGTGGACATCGACTCCGACGGTGACGGCCTTCTCGACGGTGAGGAGACGTCTGGATCCCTCAATACGGCGTACGCCAACGAACCCACCGATCCGTTCAACCCGGACACCGATGAAGACGGGCTCCGCGACGGTGACGAAATCAACCGCGGCACAGACCCCAACAACCCCGACACCGACGGTGATGGCATCCAAGACGGGCCGGAGGTGATCGGAGCGACGAACACCGACTTCGGCAAAGCCCCGACTGATCCCCTTGATGCGGACTCGGACAACGATGGCCTCACCGACGGCCAGGAAACCAGTGGTTCGCGGAACAGCGCCTTCGGCAATCGCCCAACCAACCCGAACGACACCGACACCGACGGCGACGGGGTCGGGGATGCGACTGAGGTGGGAAACCGCACAGATCCCCGGGTTGCCGACACCGACGGTGACGGTCTGAGTGATGGTAAGGAAGCCGCCGTCGGTACCGATCCACTGGACCCCGACTCCGATGACGACACACTCACCGACGGTGAGGAGGTGTCCGGATCGAAGAACACTGCGTTCGGTAAAGCCCCGACTGATCCCCTTGATGCGGACTCGGACAACGACGGCCTCGATGACGGCCAAGAAGCCAGCGGTTCTGCCAATGGCGCTCACCGCAACGAACCCAGTGACCCGAATGACCCCGACACCGACGACGGTGGTGTCACCGACGGGCGCGAGAGCACCGATGAGACCGACCCGAATGACCCCGCCGACGACACTCGGGGCGGGCTCGACAGCGACGGTGACCGTCTTCTGGACTCGGAAGAGACCAGCGGTTCAGCCAACGGGGCCTACAGCAACGAGACGACTGATCCCTTTGATGCCGACTCCGACGATGACGGCTTGGACGACGGGCGCGAGGTTGCTCGTGGAACTGACCCGAACAACCCCGACACCGATGGTGACGGACTGAGTGACGGCCAGGAGGTGTCGGGTTCGAAGAACACGGCCTTCGGCAACGGGGCCAGTAACCCCCTGGACGCGGACTCGGACAACGATGGCCTGCTGGACGGTCAGGAGACCAGCGGTGGGAAGAACACCGGCTACGGCAACCAGCCGACCAACCCGAACGCGCCAGACACCGATCTTGATGGCGTGCGGGATGGAGCCGAGATCAGCAATGGCACCAATCCCCGCGACGCCGACACCGACAGGGACGGACTGACCGACGGAGATGAAGCCGCCATCGGAACCGATCCGCTCGATCCGGATACCGACGACGACACCCTCACTGACGGAGAGGAGAAGTCGGGCTCCAAGAACGGTGCCTTCGGCAACCAGTCGACCAACCCGTTGATCGCCGACTCCGACCGAGACAGCCTCACTGACGGCCAGGAGACGAGTGGGTCTGCCAACACCGGTCACGGACAACGGCCCACCGACCCGAACGACGCTGATACCGACGACGGTGGCGTGATGGATGGGATCGAGGTCGGTCGCGGCACCGACCCCCGTGAGGCGTCCGACGACTTCAACAACTCGACCCCGGGCGACAGTGACGGTGACGGCCTGCTCGACACCGAGGAGAACACGGGCTCTCTGAACACGGACTTCGGGAACGAGCCGACCAACCCCTTGGACCCCGACACCGATGGCGACAGCCTGCCTGAGGGTCAAGAGGTCACCGGCTCTGAGAACCGCTACGGGAACCGGGCGACCGACCCGAACAACCCCGACACCGACGGTGATGGACTCTCCGACGGTCAGGAGGAGCAGGCGGAGTTCACCGATCCCCGGGTCGTGGACACCGATGGTGACACTCTGAGTGACGCCGCTGAGGTGAACGTGCACAAGACGAACCCGCGCTCTCGAGACACGGACCAGGACGGGCTGGACGACGCGTCGGAGATCCTGCGTTTCAAGACCGATCCTCGCCGCAAGGACAGCGATCGTGACCGGTTGGATGACAAGGAAGAGATCACCGGTTCGGCCAATGGGCGTTACGGCCGCTGCGCGACCAACCCGTTGAAGCAGGACACGGACGGCGATGGGCTCAAGGATCGGCGCGAAATCCGCAAGCACAAGACGAACCCGTGCCAGTTCAGCACGGACAGGGACAGCTTGGGCGATGGGCGTGAGATCCAGTCCACGCGGACCAACCCGCGTCGGGCCGACACCGACAGGGACGGTCTGAACGACGCCCGGGAAGTCAAGGTCAAGGGTCGTCAGGGCACCGGAACCGACCCGCGTCGTAAGGACACCGACCGGGACGGTCTCAGCGACGGGCGCGAGGTCAAGAAGTACCGGACGAACCCGAAGTTCCGCGACACCGATCGCGATGGCTTCAACGATGGGGTCGAGGTTCGCAGGGGCACCAACCCGTTGAACCCTCGCAGCAAGCCCCGTAGATAACACCGAGGCATAGCCTGGGAAGCGGGCACGGACCAGTAGGTCCGTGCCCGCTTTGTCACTTCCAGGGATGATCACTTGCGGTGGGGTCGAAGTTCTGCGGCCTCAGAACAGCCATAGCGCGAGGGACCATCTCGAGTTTGTCTGGTGGGTTGGCTACCGTGAGCCCATGATCGTCGCCTTCAGCCTGAGCCCCATGAGCAGCGACCCGGACGGGTCGGTCACCGAGGCCGTTGCGGCCGCGGTGCGCGTCGTCCGCGAGTCGGGACTGCCCCACGAGACCAATGCGATGTTCACCAATATCGAGGGGGAGTGGGACGAGGTGATGGCGGTGGTCAAGCAGGCCATCGATGTCGTCGCGGCCAGCTCGCCGCGGGTGGGTCTCGTGCTCAAGGCGGACATCCGCCCCGGGTACGACAATCAGCTCACCGCGAAGGTGGAGCGGATCGAGAAGGCGCTGGAGTCCTGATGTCCGAGGCTCCGCCGCCCGGGCCTCCTGTCTACGGGCCGCCACTGGGTCCTCCGCCGGGTCCTCCACCGGGCCCTCCACCGGGCCAGCCGCCGTCGTACTCGCCGTATGAGCCGCCCGATCTCCCCCAACCAACGAAGAAGCGTCGGTGGCTCGGCGTCGCCATCGCCGGCGCGGTTACGGTGGCCGCGCTTGCTGCCGCGATCACGATCCCGCTGGTGGCCGACTCCGGTGAGGTGACCCTGGACGGTGTGGAGTTCTTCGACACCTCGAACACCACGCACACCGAGAAGGAGGTCGACTACGACGTCACGCCTCCGGTCGGGGGACGGCACAACCCGATCTGGCTCGACTGTGGGGTGTACGACGAACCGGTGCCGAACGAGAACGCCGTACACGACCTGGAGCACGGCACGGTGTGGCTGACCTACCGACCCGACCTGGGGCAGGACGAGGTGGACGCCTTGGCGGATCTGCTCCCGCAGAACGGCATCCTCTCGCCGTACGACGGCCTGGAGGCACCCGTGGTCGTCACCGTCTGGGGCACCCGACTGGAACTCGACGGTGCCGACGATCCACGCCTGCCCCTGTTCATCACCCGCTACGGGGCGGGGGAGACCGCACCGGAGCCCGGGGCGTCCTGCGCCGGGGGACAGCGGAACCCGCCGCCCTTGCGTGGCACCGGAACAGCGATCTGAAGGGGATGCCCATGCACAGCGAAACGCGTGACTACCGCACCGGCGACCGCGAGGTCGTCCGGGACCTGACCCACGACTGCTCCGATTTCGTGGACGGCCGAGGCGACGGTCTGCTCCAGATCTTCGTTCCGCACGCCACCGCGGGGATCGCGATCATCGAGACGGGGGCAGGCAGCGACGACGACCTGCTCACGGCCCTCGGCGACCTGTTGCCGTCCGACGACCGGTGGAAACACCGACACGGTTCAGCCGGCCACGGTCGGTCCCACGTGATGCCGGCCATCGTGCCGCCACATGCGACGGTTCCGGTGCTCGACGGGCGCTTGTCCCTGGGCACCTGGCAGAGCATCTGTCTGGTCGACCTGAACGTCGACAACGACCTACGCACGGTGCGGTTCAGTTTTCTGACCGGGTGACCGATCAGATCCACCTGTCGAACAGGTGTTCGAAGATCGACTACGATGGGGCCATGGTCACCCACATCGCTCCACCCGGTTGGCCCCGCGAGGTCCGTCCTCCCGATGCGCCTGGTTGGGAGCAGACGGCGGCCGCGTGGTTGCTCGATCTCTGCCCCCCGGACTTCCGCGGCTACCCGGGTCTGCGCAAGCATGTCGTCGTACTCGCCCGCTTCGCGGTGATCCACATCGAGGCCGGGCAGGAGGCCTGCAAGCGCGGACTGAGCGAGGCCCGGTCCAGCCTTCGTGAGGTCGCCGCTGCGGACGTCGTCGAGGCCGCCGTACAGACCTGGCTCCTCGAGGACGCCCGCCTCATCGGGGTCCACCGAGCCGCGCTCCTGGTCGAGGAGGCCCTGCGCGGACGGCGGTTCATCGCCCGTCTGTGATCGTGAGTCGGCGCAAGTTGACGCTGAGAACGCGCCGAGTCGGCGCTAGTTTGAAAAGACGCGCCGACTCGGGCCGTTTCAGACGTCAATTAGCGCCGACTCGGCAGTCCACTAACCTGACCTCGATATGCCGACCTTCGCGACCGTGATCCTCGTTGATCGACTCGGTCGTCTGTTGCTCCAGGAGCGAGATGAGCATCCGGTGATCGATCCCGAATGCTGGGGGATGCCCGGGGGGCACGTCGAGCAGGGAGAGACCTTCGGGGCCGCGGCGTACCGCGAACTCGCCGAAGAGACCGGCGTGGTGCTGCCCGCCGGGACGTTGAGCAAGTACGGCGACTTCACGGTGTGGCACGAGGCCTACGAGTCCTGGGACACGGTGGGTGTCTTCGTCGCCTCGACCGAGTTGAGTGACGCTCATATCGAATGCCACGAGGGACGGCAGATGACCTTCGTCAACCCCCATCGGATCGCGGAACTACCGCTGACCGGGTCGGCTGCCACAATCGTGCCGACGTTCCTCGCGTCCGACACCTACCGAAAGTTGCTCCCATGACCAGTGGTCAGTTCGAAGTCATCCCCGTCCCGGGTCACGGCGCCGAGGATGTGGTGATCGGTCTCTCCGGTGCCGAAGAGGGCGCCGTCTTCACCGGCACCGACGACGGCTCGATCATGCGGATCAGCCACGACGGGTCGAAGGTCGACCGGATCGCCCAGACCCAGGGCCGACCACTCGGGATCGAGATCGACCTCGACGGTCGGTTGCTGGTGTGCGACGCGAAGAAGGGTCTGCTACGGATCGACACCGCCAGCGGAGCCGTCGAGATCGTCACCGACAGCGTGGCCGGCGCCAAGATGGTCTTCTGCAACAACGCCGCCATCGCCACCGACGGGACGGTGTGGTTCTCCGACTCCTCGACGAAGTTCGGCATCGACGAGTGGAAGAGCGACTTCGTCCAGAACACCCGGACGGGCCGACTCATGCGCCTGGCGCCCGGTGGACCCCTGGGGTCCGCCGAGGTCGTCCTCGACGGGCTGGCCTTCGCCAACGGCGTGGCTTTGTCGAAGAACGAGGACTTCGTCTGCGTCGCGGAGACCGGCAACCGCACCGTCGTACGCCGCTGGCTCCGCGGGAACCGCAAGGGCATGCGCGATCTGCTGTGCTCCAACCTGCCGGGCTACCCCGACAACATCTCCCGTGGCAGCGACGGCCTGATCTGGGTCACCATCGCCAGCCCCCTCGACCCGCTGGTCGAACGCATCAAGACCGGCCCGATGGCGGTGCGCAAGCTGATCACCAAGATCCCCGAGAAGCTGCAGCCGAAGCCGAAGCAGAGCGTTCGGGTGCAGGCCTACGACGAGGCCGGCAAGTTGGTGCACGACCTGGATCTGGACCCGGCCGCCCATGGTGCGAGCTACCACATGGTGACCGGGGTGCGTGAGCACGACGGTCGGGTGTGGATGGGCAGCCTGCACGAACCGGCTGTGGCCGTCTACACCCTCTAAGACACCTGTGATCGCTCCCCAAACCCGTAGACTCGCCCCATGAGTGTTCTCCAGTCGATCACCGGGCCACGCGACCTGCGCGGTCTCAGCGACGACGAACTGACCACCCTCGCCTCGGAGATCCGCGATCTCCTGGTCTCCACCTGCTCCCGGACCGGGGGACACCTCGGGCCCAACCTGGGTGTGGTCGAGTTGACCATCGCGATCCACCGGGTCTTCGACTCACCGACCGACCGGGTCGTCCTGGACACCGGACATCAGTCCTACGTGCACAAGATGCTCACCGGCCGCGCCGCGGGATTCGATCGCCTCCGCATGGAGGGCGGCCTCAGCGGCTACCCCAGCCAGGAGGAGTCCGACCACGACATCGTCGAGAACTCCCACGCCTCCACCGCGTTGAGTTACGCCGACGGCATCGCCAAGGCCTACGCCATCCGCGGGGAACAGCGCCACACGGTCGCGGTCATCGGTGACGGTGCCCTCACCGGCGGCATGGCCTGGGAGGCGTTGAACAACATCGCCATCGCCAAGGACTCGCGCCTGGTGATCGTGGTCAACGACAACGGCCGTTCCTACACCCCGACCATCGGTGGTCTGGCCAACGCGCTCACGGCGCTGCGGACCAACCCCCGCTACGAAGCCGTTCTCGACCAGGTCAAGCGTCGGCTCAACGCGGTCCCCGGGGTCGGCCCGGCGGCGTACGACACCCTGCACGCGATGAAGAAGGGCCTCAAGGACGCCATCGCGCCCCAAGGACTCTTCGAGGACCTCGGGCTGAAGTACGTCGGCCCCGTCGACGGGCACGATCGTGCGGCGATGGAGCAGGCGCTCAGCCAGGCCAAGGGCTTCGGCGGACCGGTGATCGTGCACGCACTGACCCGCAAGGGCTTCGGGTACGACGCCGCCGAACGCCACGAGGCCGACCAGTTCCACTCCCCGGGACCGTTCGACATCGACAGCGGCGAGGAGAACCCGAAGGGACGCATCTGGACCGATGTGTTCGCCGACGAGATCGTCCGCATCGGACAGCGCCGCCGCGACGTCGTGGCCATCACCGCCGCGATGATGCACCCGGTGGGACTACACAAGTTCGAGGCACGTTTCCCCGAACGGACCTTCGACGTCGGCATCGCCGAGCAGCACGCCGCGACGTCGGCCGCCGGCCTGGCCATCGGGGGACTGCACCCGGTGTTCGCGGTCTACGCCACCTTCCTGAACCGGGCCTTCGACCAGATCCTGATGGACGTCGCCCTCCACAAGTGCGGAGTGACCTTTGTCCTGGACCGTTCCGGTGTCACCGGCGACGACGGAGCCAGCCACAACGGCATGTGGGACATGTCGATCCTGCAGGTCGTCCCCGGTCTGCGGCTCGCCGCCCCGCGCGACGCCACCCGCCTGGAGGAACTGCTCAACGAAGCCGTCGAGGTCGACGACGCCCCCACCGTGGTGCGGTTCCCCAAGGGTCCGCCGCCAGCCGATCTCGAAGCGGTCGGGAAGGCCGGTGGGGCCGACGTACTGGTCCGCAACGGCACCCACGACGTCCTGATCGTGGCCGTGGGCTCGATGTGCACCACCGGGGTCGCGGTGGCCGAACGCCTCGCCGCCCAGGGCATCGGTGCGACCGTGGTCGACCCCCGCTGGGTCAAGCCGGTCGACCCGGCGATCATCGACCTGGCCGCCACCCACCGACTGGTGGTGAGCATCGAGGACAACGGCGTGGCCGGTGGCTGCGGATCGATGTTGCTCGCGGCACTCAACGAGGCCCGCGTCACCACGCCGGTGCGGCTCCACGGCATCCCGCAGGAGTTCCTCGGGCACGCCAAGCGGGCCGCGATCCTGGAGCGGATCGGTCTGACGGACCAGGCCATCGCCCTGAGCATCACCGAGGAGATGACCCTGTTGGACGACGACGGCACCGAGCGGTCGTCCCTGCTGGGTGACTCGCCTACGGTCGATGCCGACTAGCCGTTCGACTCGAGCGCTCTCGGCGCTACTGGGCTCGATCCTGGGCGGGACCCTGCTCGTGGGCTGCTCGGACGAGAGTCCGGCCCCCACCCCAGCACGAGTTCCGGTCCCGATCGCCTCCGAGGCGACCCCGATCCCGGAGGAGACCCTCCCGGTGCCGCCGAACCTGGTGAAGACCTTCACCGGGCTGCTCAACAGGCGCGCCACCGCCGTCCTGGACGGCGACCGCTCCGCTTTCCTGTCGGTGTTGGACCAGAACGAGGGCCTCCAGGTCACCCAGAACGACTACTTCGACAACCTCACCCAACTTCCTCTCGAGCAGTTCGGCTACGGGTTGCGTCGACGCAGTCTGGTGCGGAAGGGGAACACCTACTCGGTGGTCGTCGACCTGACCACGCAGCTCGGGGGTTTCGACGCGGTGCCGGTGGTGTCCCAGTTCCGGTTCCAGTTCTCCGCGAAGGGCGCGAAGAAGCGCCGGTTCGTCCTCAGCTCCGTGGTCGACCCCGAGTGGGAGAAGGACAACCAGATCGTGCGGCAGCCGTGGGAGGCCCGCCCCATCCAGGTCCGCACCGCGCCCGGGGTCCTCGGGATCTTCGACGACGACTCGGTCGCCAAGTCCGCCTCAGTGGTGCAATCGGTCTCGCGCGGGATCGCCGACGTCTCGGGGTCGGTGCCGTTGGAGTGGTCGCGGTCGGTCGTTCTCTACTCGCTGTCCGACACCACCTTCCAGGCCGGGCTGGGCGAGGTCCCCGGCGGGGATCCGGAGCGGCTGGATGGTCTGGCCGTCCCCATCGCAGCCGGCCCCTCCGGACCGGCCAGCGAACAGATCGCCGCCGTTCGGTTCGTGCTGAACCCTCGGATGCTGGACGCGACCCGCCCCGAACTGGATCGGCTGGTGCGCCACGAACTGACCCACGTGGCGTTGGGCGAGCGCGACGACGAGGTGCCGCTGTGGCTCAGTGAGGGGGTGGCCGAATACGTCTCGGTGCGGCCCATGGCGCCGGAGAGTCGACGGATCACCCCGCTCGCCGTCACCGACGCCGAGGCGGGTCGGATCACCGACCTCGCCACCGACGACGACTTCAACGGCAACCAACAGACGCGCAACTACGCGGTGTCGTGGTTTGCCTGCGAGTTCATCGCCGCCACCTATGGCGAGGGCGCGCTGTGGGCGCTCATCGACCAACTCAACGGCGAGGACGTCGACGCCGCCGCGCGACTCGAGATCACCTTGGGCATCAACACCCGCACGTTGGCCCGCAAGAGCGCGAAACTCATCATCGCGACCTACGACCCGGACTTCTTCGAACCCCCGCCCGAGGAACCCTCCGAAGCGCCCACGGAGCAGTCCACCGGCCAACCGACGGGGAGGCCGACCGGGCAGCCGGGCGATCAGGTGGGCGACCCATCCGAGCCCGGCGCATCGGCGGGCAATACCGTAGGCGAATGACCTCCGAATCCCGGCTCGTGCACATCGTCGACGAGATCCCCGAGCTCGAAGCGGTCACCGACCTGACCATGGTGCTGGTCCTCGACGGATTCCTCGACGCCGGCAACTCCGCCGCGCTCGCGTGCCGCTACCTGACCGAGGTCAGCGCCGGTCAGACCGGCGTCATGGTCGGACGCGAGAGCACGTCCGGTTCGTCCGGATCCGTGGTGGCCACCTTCGACGTCGACCAGTTCCACGACTACCGTGCCCGCCGGCCCCCGATGTCGTTCGTGCGCGACCACTACGCCGACTACGAGGCGCCCCGGCTCGTCGTACGCCTCATGCGCGACAGCGCCGACATCCCCTACCTGCTGATGCACGGCCCGGAGCCAGACAACCGCTGGGAGGCCTTCGCCCGCGCGGTGCGCGAAGTGATTGAACGCTTCGATGTGTCCCGCGTCGTGGGGATGGGTTCGGTGCCGATGGCCGTCCCGCACACCCGACCGATCGCGATCACCCATCACGCCAACAACGACGCCCTGATCTCCGGCGACAGCCCGTGGCGCGGAGAGTTGCGCATCCCCAGCAGCGCTCAGGCGTTGCTCGAGGTGCGGCTGGGTGAGTGGGGCCACGACGGCCTCGGGTACGTCGCCCACATCCCTCACTACCTGGCGCAGTTGGACTACCCCCGGGCCTCGGTCGCGCTGCTCGAGCAGGTCGAGTTGGGTGGACACCTGACCATCGACCTCACCGGCCTGCGCGAGAGCGCGCAGGAGCGGGAGGAGGACGTGACCCGCTACCTGGCCGCCAACGAGGAGATCGCGGACGTCGTACGCGCCCTGGAGCAGCAGTACGACTCCTTCGAGGAGGCCGAGGAGTCCGGGCGCAGCCTGCTCGCCGACGACACCCCCCTGCCGACCGGCGACGAGATCGGCCAACAGTTCGAGCAGTTCCTGGCCGGTCTCGACGAGGACCGGCCCGACCCCACCAAGAGCCCCGAGGACGACTGACCGATGACCGACCAGGTGACTGACCCCCCGGCCGACCAGGCCGCCAACGAACTCGTGGGTCTGCTCGACCTCGAGAACCTCGATGTGGATCTCTTCCGCGGTAGTCATCCGGTCTCCGACCGCCCCCGGGTGTACGGCGGGCAGGTGGCCGCGCAGGCGCTCATCGCGGCGTCCCGGACGGTAGAGGAGGGTTTCGAGGTGCACTCGCTGCACTCCTACTTCCTGCGACCTGGCGACTACCAGGTCCCGATCATCTACGACGTGCAGCGGATCCGCGACGGGCGCTCGTTCCTGACCAGGCGGGTCACCGCGCGGCAGCACGGCCGACCGATCTACCACCAGACCCTGAACTTCCAGAAGCCGGAGGAGGGGTTGAGCCACCAGGACCGGATGCCTGAGGTGGGCTCGCCCGAGGACGGCTTCGACATGGTCGAGCTGATGCGCCAGGGCGGCAGCCCCGAAGCGGACGCCCTGGGCAAGGAGTGGGCCGCCCTCGACGTTCGCTGGCTGGGAACGTCCGGTCGCGGCCTCGAAATCGACCCGGCCCATCCCGCCCAGGCGCGCATGTGGATCCGGATCAAGGGGGAGCTCTCGGACAACCCGTTGGACCACCTCGGCTTGTTCACCTACGCCAGCGACGTCAGCCTGCTGGGGGCCTCGCTCGTGGCTCACCAGACGAGCCCGAACAACGTTCAGATGGCCTCCCTGGACCACACCATCTGGTTCCACCGGCCGTTCCGCGCCGACGAGTGGTGGCTCTACGACCAGTGGTCGCCCTCCTCCCAGGGTGGGCGCGGGCTGTCGCTCGGCCACGTCTGGCAGGCCGACGGGACCCTGGTCGCCACGGTCGCCCAAGAAGGCCTGATCCGACCCCGCGCCGAGAAATAGGCGCGGGACCGGATCTCACCGGCGTGGGTGCTACAGAGCGGTCGTGGTTCCCACGACGTGCGGAGCGCCGCTCTTGGGGTTCTTCAGCGCGAACGCGTAGCCGTCGACCGGGGAGCCCTGGGATCCGTGGATCGGCTGGGCGCCGAAGGAGACCTTGCCGGGCAGCAGGATCGGCGTCTTGAACGCCACGTCGACGCGAACCGCGTCTGGGAGGCGGTTCTCGAGAGCGGCGATACAACGGGCCTTGCTCCACATCCCGTGCGCGATCTGACGCGGGAAACCCAGCGCCTTCGCGGTCACGGGGTAGAGGTGGATCGGGTTGTGGTCACCGGAGACGGCGGCGTACTTCCGACCCAGGTCGGCCGCGACCGGCCAGGTGACACCGGTGCGATCCACATCGGGGAAGGATGCGCCGGTCGAAGCCGACTCATCGCCCTTGCCGCGGCGCAGGTACGTCGAGGTGCTCTCCCAGACGATCGCATCGTCACCCTCGGCGCGGACGGTGGTGACGAAGTCGTAGACCGCGCCCTTGGGATGCGCCCGGGCCGGGCTCACCTGGGTGGCAACGACCAGACGCTCGCCGATCGCGATGGGCCGGTGACCGGTGATGGAGTTCTCCAGGTGCACGGTGCCGATCGCGGGGGCGGGGAACGCCGAGTCCGTCATGATCGCCATGTGCAGCGGGAAGGCCAACATGTGCGGGAACGGCAGCGGGACGGTGTCCTTCTTGGGGAAGCCGCACACCGCGGCGTACGCCTCCACCTGCTCGCGCTCGACGGTGACCGCCGGGCGGTCGTAGGCCAGACCCACGAAGCCGTCCCGGGATGCCTTCTTGATGCCCGGCAGTCCACCGATGACCGGGAGGGAGGGCAGCGCCGCCTTGAGCAGCGTGCCGACCCCGCCCGAGGTGGACGTCAGCGTCTTGGACTCGATGCTCTGCTCGGCCATCAGGCGCCCAGCATCATCTGGCCGCAGACGCGGACCACGTTGCCGTTCACGGCGGCGGAGGCGGGGTTGGCGTACCAGGCGACGGTCTCGGCGACGTCGACCGGCAGACCACCCTGCGCCATGGCGTTCAGGCGCTGACCGACCTCGCGGGTGGCGAAGGGGACCGCCGCGGTCATCGCGGTGATGATGAAGCCGGGGGCCACGGCGTTGATGGTGATGCCGTCGCGCAGTTCGTCGGCCAGGGAGTCGACCAGGCCGATGACTCCGGCCTTGGAGGCAGCGTAGTTCGTCTGTCCGACGTTGCCGGCGATCCCGGCGATGCTGGCCACGCCGACCACCGAGCCGCCCTTGTTGATGACGTCCTGGTCGAGCAGCTCGCGGGTGATCAGCTCAGGGGCGGTCAGGTTGACCGCGATGACGGAGTCCCAACGGTCCTCCTTCATGTTCGCGAGCTTCTTGTCGCGCGTGATGCCGGCGTTGTGGACCACGACGTCGACCCCCTGGTGGTTGGTCTTCAGGTGGTGGGCGATCCGCTGGGGGGCGTCCTTGCCGGTGATGTCGAGGGTGAGCCAGTCACCGTCGAGCTCCTTCATCAGGGCCTGAAGCTCGCTGGCGGCCTGGGGTACGTCGACGCCGACGACGGTCGCGCCGTCGCGGTGCAGGACCCGGGCGATCTGCTCACCGATGCCCCGGCTGGCGCCGGTGACCAGGGCGATCTTGCCCTCGAGCGGCTTGATCCAGTCGGTCACGGCGGGGGCCTTCTTGGTCTTGTGCGCGCCGATGCGGATGACCTGGCCGGACACGTAGGCCGACTTGGGGGACAGTAGGAAGGCCAGGGTGCTGGTCGCGGCGGCCTCGGCGCCCTCAGCGACGTAGACGAGCTGCGAGGTGCTGCCGCGGCCGATCTCCTTGCCGAGGCTGCGCGTGAAGCCCTCGAGGGCGCGCTGAGCGACCCGCTCGGATCCGCTGACCTGCTCGGGCGGCGTACCGATGACGACCACGCGCGCGCAGGACTCGAGGCTGCGCATCAGCGGGGTGAAGAAGTCGCGCAGGGCGTTGAGGTCCGCGGCGGAGGTGATCCCGGTGGCGTCGAAGACGAGGCCCTTGGCCTTGGCACCCTCGGCGAGTTCGGTCGCGGACGGGATCCCCACGAGGTCGAGCAGGCCCGGCAGGGACTCGGCGAGCCGTCCGGCTCCACCCAGGACCACGGTGCCGGTGACCAGGGGAGCACCTTCGGTGTAGCGCTCCAACTTGGTCGGGTTGGGCAGGCCGAGGTTCTTCACGACGAGCTTCCCGATCGCTGAGTCGGTGAAGCCGAGGTAAGCGTCGTTCATGAGAGACGGTGTCCTTGCTGTAGAGATCAGTGGGCTGGAGAGATCGGTGGTGTCAAGGCTCATGTAACTCCAGGTGTAACTCTGAGTCCACATTTCGTGACGTGCCCCTCATTGCCTTCTCAGACGGGGGATCGCGGGACAGGATGGGGCTATGAACTCCAGCACCCGTCGTGTCGCCATCATCGGCGGCAACAGGATCCCCTTCGCCCGCTCCAACTCCGCCTACGCCGACGCGTCCAACCAGGAGATGCTGACGGCCGCGATCGACGGCGCCGTGACGCGCTTCGGCCTCGAGGGCGAGCGACTCGGAGAGGTCGTCGCCGGCGCCGTGCTCAAGCACGCCCGCGACTTCAACCTGACCCGTGAGGCGGTCCTGGGCTCCAAGCTCTCGCCCGAGACCCCCGCCACCGACATCCAGCAGGCGTGCGGCACCGGCCTCCAGGCCGCCATCCAGGTCGCCAACAAGATCGCCCTCGGCCAGATCGACGTCGGTCTCGCCGGCGGCACCGACACCACTTCGGACGCACCGGTCGCGATCAGCGACAAGCTGCGCAAGAAGCTGATGAAGGTCAACGCCGCGAAGGACACCAAGGGCCGCCTGACCGCTCTGGGCTCCATCCGCCCGGGCGACATCGGCATCGAGATCCCCCAGAACGGCGAGCCCCGCACGGGTCTGTCGATGGGCGAGCACGCCGCGCTGACCGCTCTCGAGTGGCAGATCACCCGTGAGGCCCAGGACGAACTGGCTGCTGCGTCGCACCAGAACCTCGCCGCGGCGTACGACGCCGGCTTCTTCGACGACCAGATCACCCCGTTCCGCGGGCTCGAGCGCGACCAGAACCTGCGCGGCGACTCCACCGTCGAGAAGCTCGCCAAGCTCAAGCCCGTGTTCGGCAAGGGCGAGGCCGCCACCATGACGGCCGCCAACTCCACCCCGTTGACCGACGGCGCCTCCGTGGTGCTGCTGGCCTCCGAGGAGTGGGCCAAGGAGCGCGGTCTTCCCGTGCTCGCCTACATCACCGCGCACGAGACCGCTGCGGTCGACTACGTGCACGGTGGTGAGGGTCTGCTGATGGCTCCGGCGTACGCGATGCCGCGGATGCTCGAGCGGGCCGGCCACAAGCTTCAGGACTTCGACTTCTACGAGATCCACGAGGCCTTCGCCTCCCAGGTCCTCTCGACCCTGGCCGCCTGGGAGGACCCGGTGTTCTGCAAGGAGCGCCTCGGCCTCGACGCACCGCTCGGTTCGATCGACCGCAGCAAGCTCAACGTCCACGGCTCCTCGCTCGCTGCGGGTCACCCGTTCGCCGCGACCGGTGGTCGCATCCTCAACGTGCTGGCCAAGCTGCTCTCGGAGTCGGGTTCCGGCAAGGGCGTCATCTCCGTGTGCGCCGCTGGCGGCGTGGGCGTGACCGCGATCCTCGAGCGCGACTGATCCTGTTGAACCGCTGAACCCCGGCGCCGAGCATCACGCTCGGTGGCCGGGGTTCTCGCGTTGGTGGGGTCTTTCAGCCGGTGGCGATGGCCAGGGCCGAGGTGACCAGGTAGGCCCGGACCTGATCGGCCGTGATCTGACCGACTGTCGGGATGCCCGGCGCCGACTCCTTGACCAGGATGCCGACGCGGGCGAGTTGGAGTGCGCCCAGCCCGGTGGCGTAGAAGGTGTTGGCCAACAAGGTGGCGTCCGCCGAGAGGGTGAACTCACCCGACGCGGCGCCGTCCTCGAGGGCGGCCGAGATGACGGCAAGGCAGCCGGAGATTCCGCGCCCGAGACGGAACAGGGCGCTCTCGGACAGTTCGCCGAGCAGCTCGTCTCCCGTGCGGCCCATCAGGGACTGGGCACAGTCCACGAAGGCCGGGTGGGCCACGCCGTAGTCGACGAAGGCTCCGACGAGAGCCGATACGCGCGCGTGGGCCTGCGCCGTCGTGGCGAAGGGGGCATCGGCTTCGAGGAGCACCTCGCGCAGCTCGGCGAGATAACTGACCAGCGTCAGGGCGAAGACCTCCTCCTTGCCGGAGAAGTGTCGATAGATGATGGTCCGGTTGATCCCGACCGCCTGTGCGATGTCCTCGATCTGGGCATCGCGCACGCCGCGCTCGTCGAACAGTGCTCGGGTGGCCGCGACGATCTCGTCCTCGCGGGCCCGACGACGGGTGGCCGCAGCGGTGCGACGGCCGTCGGTCGCGGGAGTCGTGGTCGCCATGGCCCGACCCTACGGCGGATGTAACCCGAAGTTGCACGAGTGTGACGCGACCGACGCAGGCAGACTCTGCCCATGACTCAATTCGGGACGATGACCCAGTTCGACTGTGACGTCGTCGTGGTCGGTGCAGGACTGTCCGGCCTGACCGTGGCCCGCGACCTGACCCGCGCAGGGCTCGACGTCCGGGTGCTGGAGGCCCGCGACCGGGTGGGAGGCCGGATCCTGCCCCACGCACTCGGCCCCGGCGCCGAGAACGTGGTGGAGTTGGGCGGGCAGTGGCTCGGTCCGACCCAGCATCGTGCCCATGCTCTGGCTCGTGAACTGGGTCTGGCCACGTTCGCGACATACCTCACCGGCGAGAACCTCTTCGAGGACGCTCGAGGACGAGTACGTCGCTACTCCGGGACCATCCCGAAGCTGAACCCGGCCGTCCTGGCGGACTATGCACAGGCCGCTGTACACCTGGACCGCCTAGCGCGCAGGGTCGATCCGGCTTCGCCGTGGTCGGCGCGAGATGCCGGACGACTGGACGGCACGACCTTCGCCACCTGGATCCGTCGGGCCGCCGTCACCGCGACGGCTCGAGAGGCGTTCGTGGTCGGGTGTCGGGCCGTGTTCTCGGCGGAACCGGCCGATCTGTCGCTGTTGCACGTCTGCTTCTACCTCGCGAGCGCCGGCGGTTGGGACGCCCTTCTCGACACTGACGGGGGCGCTCAGCAGGACCGTCTGGTGGGAGGTTCCGCCCTGCTGGCCGACGGCTTGGCGGCGGAGCTGGGGGAGCGGGTGGTGCTGGAGCGGCCGGTCCGCACCATCACGGTGCGGGACGGGTACGTCGACGTCGACGGGCTGGTCGCTCGCCGTGTGGTGGTGGCCCTTCCGCCGACCCTGGCGGGTCGCATCGTCTATGACCCACCGATGCCGGCATCCCGGGATCAGCTGACCCAGCGGGTGCCCATGGGCAGCGTCATCAAGATGATGGCGATCTACAAAACCCCCTTCTGGCGTCGACAGGGACTCACGGGCTCGGCGACCAGCCTGACCGGACCGGGCCAGATCGTCTTCGACAACACCCCGTCCACGGGAGCGCCCGGCGTACTGCTGACGTTCCTGGAGGGCAGCGAGGCGCGGGAGTGGGGTCGGCGATCGGCGTCTGAGCGACGCGACGCGGTGTTGGGGACCCTGGCTCGGCTCTTCGGGCCCGAGGCGTCGAAGCCGGTCGAGGTCATCGAGCACGACTGGGGGAGTGATGAGTGGAGCCGAGGCGCGTACGCCGGGGTGATGGGCCCGGGCACCTGGACCGCCCATGGTCATGCACTGCGCAACCCGCTCGGTCCCATCCACTGGGCCGGTACGGAGACCGCGACCCGGTGGGCCGGCTATTTCGACGGCGCGATCCAGGCCGGGGAGCGGGCGGCGGCCGAGATTCTTCAGGTGCTTCAGGAACAGGCGTAGGCGTCTCGGCTGACGTCCACGTGGAGCTGGGCGTGACCGGCGTACTCGGTTGCTTCCTCGATGGTGTCGGCCTCGAGGGTCAGCCGTGCCCAGCCGACGACGCGCTGCGGATGACTGGGCAGCGCGGGGTAGGTGTTGTTCGACGTGGACCACTCGTCGATCGCGGTGTCGAGCGTGTCCCACCGGTCGGCCGGGTCCTCCCACGAGCCGCCCAGCACGTCGTCGACGACGCATGGGTTCGGGGAGTCGGTGTCAGCCAGACCGGGCTGACCGTCGAGCCCGGGGAGAAGGCCGCTGCCGGTCCCTCCCGTGACGACGTCGTTGTTCGTGGCGTCGCCGTAGTAGGGCCCTTCGCTCCCGACCACCAGGTTGATCACACCCTCGGCGGCCTCCTGGGCCGTGGCCAGGTCTCCGGTGCCGGCCCACGTGTCCAGTTGGGTCTGGACGGCTTCGATGCGGGTCAGTGCGGTTGCGCTCGTCGCTCTTCCCGAGGTGGCATCCGAACTCGAACTCGGACTCGGACTCGGAGTCGGGCTCGGATCACCACCCTCGCTCTGGCAGGCCGTCAGGCCGACGAGCAGGCTCGCGAGAAGCACCGTGGGGACCGACGACTTGGACAGCACGGGTCGAGGCTACGCGCCGAGCACGAGGTCGAAGCTCCGGATGATGTCGATGACGGTGCGTTCGGAGAGCCCGCCGGTGCGTAACGCGTCGGCGGTGTGGGGCATCTCGGCCCGCAGAGTGTGGCGACCGAGTGACGAACTCGGCAGATGCCAGCACACTCGGTACATGGCACGTGACCAGGCAGAGCCCGAGACTCCGGGTCGGATGGGCGGCTCGGCCGAGCGACCCGCGCGGTTCTTCGACAACCCCGAGGAGTTCGCTGCCTGGCTGGCCCTGCACCACGACACCGAGACGGTGCTGTGGATGGGCTTGAAGAAGAAGGGCGTCGTTGATCGCGGACTGACCTGGGAGGAGGCGGTCGTCGAGGCGCTGTGCTGGGGATGGATCGACTCGGTCGTGCAGCGCATCGACGATGAGTCCAGGCGGCAGCGGTGGACCCCTCGCAAGAAGACTTCGCACTGGAGCCGGGTCAACCTCGGTCTCGTCGAGAAGCTGCGGGCCGAGGAGCGGATGCAGCCAAGCGGGTTGGCGATCTGGGAGCAACGCAGCCGCGAGGAGGCGCCGTACAGCCATGAGCGACCTTGGGCCGGACTACCGGACTCCTACGCCGAGGCACTGGCTGCATCGCCGGCGGCCACCGCCTTCTGGGAGGCCTCGACCGCGACCTACCGCAAGGTCTGCGCCGTGTGGGTGACCTCAGCCAAGCAGGACGTCACCCGCATCCGCCGGATGACACAGTTGATCGAGTGTTGCGCCGAGGGCGTGCTCGTGCCGAACCAGCGCTACGGAGACATTCCGAGGTGGGTGGAGCGGGCCGCGGCTGCCGCGGCAGAAGCGCGATGACGTCGCTCGCGGTGATGACACGCGCCAACGATCGAGGGTGGGGGAACGGCGTTGTCGGTCGACGAGGAGTTCAGGTTCTGAGCCCTCCGCTGGGGCTATCGGTTGGCTCAGTCCAGTCGAGCGTCGACCCAGCCGACGAACTGGCTACCAATGCCCAGGGTCTCTTCACGATGGTAGCCGTGCAGCGGCGGCGGTAGGTCGGAGTGCTGATGGGAGTCGCAAGAGAGGTAAGTGAACGTCGGCCACCATTTCTTCGGCCGGGCTTTCTCAGCGAACCCGCAGACGTTGCACACCAGTTCGACCCACACCGGCTTCTTGCCGGTGCGGTTGGCACGGGACTGGACCAGCCACGGCGGCGGGTTGTCCTCGATCTCACCCAGCTGGGCTTCGGTGAGTCTGGTGGGCAGGCCGTGCCGGGTGGCCATCTCCAAGGGGATGTTCAAGCGTTGGGCAGCGTCGCGTCGTGTGAGCATCGCGCTCAACGATAGTCAGTGCCGCTGACAGGACATTCTTCGGAGTTGCTACCCGTGCCCAGGTCTGGGTCGCTTCGTGGCGCTCGACTGCAGCGCCGCATCTCGGATGCAGTCTTCCGACAACTCCTCACAGGGGAGATTCGGGATGGGCGAAGTCAGGCGAGGCGCAGGAACTCCAGATGCCGCTCGTACTGATCCAAGCAGTCGTGGATGACCTGAGCCGAGGAGTAGCCCATCACGTCGTAGTCCTGGCCCCCTCCTGCGGTGTGGACTTCGAGTCGCCCGTACTGATCACGCGACCCGATCATCCGACCGCCGTACGTCGGCACCGGCGACTCTCTGACCTGGACCCGGTAGACAAACGAGTCATCGGTGGTGGTGCCCAACTGGACCCACGCCAGGTTCTGATTCTCCCCTTCCTCATCCGGGGCCCCGGTCCCCGAGGTGACTGCGGCCGGTACGCCCTCGTCCCCGAGACTGTTCGCGACCTCGGTGAGGGTGGGCTGGATCACCTGCTCCAGGTACGACGTCGCCTCGGCCACATCGACGAAATTCACCGCGCGAGCCAACCGCCCCTTCCACGAGGATCCCAGTTCCTCGCCCTCGTGTGCTCCGCCGCGTGTCGACAACATGGTGGGATGGGAGTGTGCGCCTGAGTCGGCCCTTCTGCCCTCGACGCGCAGCGCCTTGAACAGCCCCCACATCACGAGCAGAATCACGAACGCGAACGGCAGCCCGAAGATGACGGTGGCGTTCTGCAATGCATAAAGTCCGCCCGCAGCCAATGCCGCGATGGTCAGCAAGCCCGTCGTAGCCGCCCAAACGATGCGCATCCACGGGGCGGCATCGTCCTGGACCGAACGCAGTTCGGACGACAGGTTCGCCATCACCAGAGCCCCCGAGTCCGCCGAGGTGACGTAGAACAACAGCCCGACCAGGAACGAGACCGCGATCACGACGCCGGAGAGCGGATAGTCCTGGAGCAGGCTGTAGAAACCTGCCTCCGGCGAAGCAGTAGCGGATTCAGCAAAACTGGTGTCCCCGCCCCGGATCCGGTCGAGGGCAGCATTGCCGAAGATCGAGATCCACATCACGATGTACGTGAACGGGATGATCATCGTCCCGGCCACGAACTGACGGATCGTGCGACCCCGCGAGATCCGGGCCAAGAAGAGCCCGACGAAGGATGCCCAGGCAATCCACCAAGCCCAGAAGAACAGCGTCCACAGCGACATCCACTCGGTGGCATCGCTGAACGCGAAGGTCTCGGTCGTCCGGCTGGCGAAAGTCTGGGTGTAGTCGCCGACGTTCATCACTACCGCGTTGAGGATGAACCCGGTACGCCCGGTGACCAGCACCCAGCCGGCGAGGGCCAGGGCCAGGATCACGTTGAGCTGGGACAGGATCCGGATCCCCTTGTCGACACCGGTGGTCGCCGAGATCGCCGCCATCACTACTGCCAAGACGATCAGGGCTGTCTGTACGCCGATCCCGACGGGGACGTCGAAGAGCACATTGAGGCCCTGGTTCAGGAACACCACCCCGATCCCCAGGCTGGTGGCGACCCCGAAGATGGTGCCGAGTACCGCGGCGGTGTCGACGGCGTGCCCGAGTCCGCCGTCGATCCGGCGACCGAAGACTGGGTAGAGCGCAGAGCGTACGGCCAGCGGCATGTTGAGTCTGTAGGTGAAGTAGCCCAGAGCCAGCCCCATCAGTGCGTACAAACCCCAGCCGGAGAGTCCGTAGTGGAACAAGGTCCACACGGTGGCCTCACGTGCCGCCGCGGTGGTCTCCCCGACCCCGGTCGGCGGCGTCATGTACTGACTGACCGGCTCGGCAACGGCGAAGAACATCACATCGGTGCCGATTCCGGCGGCGAACAACATGGACGTCCACGCGAAGGTGGAGAACTGAGGCTTGGAATGGTCCGGGCCCAACTTGATCGAGCCGTAACGAGACAGCGCCAGATAGACCACGAACACCAGCACCGTCGTGGTCAGGGCGATGTAGAACCAGCCAAACGCGTCCACGACCCAGGCAACCCCGTCCCCCAGAACCGACACAGCCTGATCGGGAGCCCAGATGGCCCACACCGCCATCACGAGCACGCCCAGCACCGCGGGAATGAAGACCGGCTTGCGCACGGGTGGACCATCGAGCAGAAACGCCCACCGGGAGCGGTGCTGGGTGAGTTCCGCGGACTTGACGCTCATGACACCTCATCGTTGTGGCGGATCTGGCCGTTGCGTGGGTCACCCGATGGGTAGAGCGGGGTGTACCGGCGGTAGCGGTAGGATGGCACCTCGGTCGCTGCGGCGAGCGGATCACTGCCCAGGATGAGATCGGCGGCGGTCTCTCGCGCTGGAAGGTCTCACGGTGATGACCGGGCGGATACGACCTACAGAAACGATTGCACGGTGCCGATCGTGTCGGCCTCGTCCGGGCCCTTGTCCTCGCGATAGCGCACGACGCGGGCGAACCGGAGCGCGACGCCCCCCGGATAACGGGTGGACCGTTGGGCGCCGTCGATGGCGATCTCGACGACCTGCTCGGGACGCACCGGTACGACGTAGGACCCGGTGCCCTCGGTGGCCAGTTCGGTGAAGCGTTCGGTCTGCCAGGCCAGAGTCTCGTCGGTCATCCCCTTGAAGGTCTTGCCGACCATGACGAGCCCGCCGTCCGGGTCCCGGGCACCGAGGTGGATGTTCGAGAGCCAGCCGTTGCGGCGCCCGGATCCCCATTCGACGGCGAGGACCACGAGATCCAGGGTGTGCACGGGCTTGACCTTGATCCAGCCCGAGCCTCGCCGGCCAGCGGCGTACGTCGCGTCCAGGCTCTTGACCACCACACCCTCGTGCCCGGCTGCCACGGCCTCCTGAGCGAAGGATTCGGCGGCCTCGGGGTCCGCGGTCACCAGCCGGGGGACCCGGGCCGCTTCCGGGATCAGGGCATCGAGGGCCGCTGTGCGCTCCGAGCCGGGGGAGTCGAGCAGGTCGCGACCGTCGAGGTGGAGCAGATCGAAGAAGTACGGCGCGAGCCCGGCCTGGGTGGCCTCGTCGCCGTCGTGCCGGGACGTGCTGGAGGCCGTGTCCTGGAAGGCGCGCGGTCGACCCTCGTCGTCCACCGAGAGCGCCTCCCCGTCCAGCACGAACGACTCCGCCGACAACGATCGCGCGAACTCCACGAGTCCCGGCAGCCGTGAGGTGATGTCGTCGAGGCTTCGGGTCGCGATCTGCACGTCGTCGCCGTGGCGGTGCACCTGGATACGGATCCCGTCGAGCTTGGTGTCCACGGCCACCGGCACCGCGGGGTCACCCGACTGGATCTTGGCCACCGCCTCGGCGACCGTCGGCGCACTCGAGGCGAGCATCGGTTGCACGGGACGGCCCACTTTCAACCCGAACCGGGCCAACCCGTCCTCACCCTCGGCGAGCGCGGCCACGGCGATCGCGACGGTCGAACCCGCCAACATGGCGGCCCGACGAACCGCCGTGACCGGCACCCCGCCCGCCTTGGCGAGCCCGTCCTGGACCAGCGAGTCCAGCGCACCCTGGCGGACCTCGCCGGTGACCAGGCCTCGCAGCCAGGTCTGCTCGATCTGCGTCGCCCGCCCGAACAAGTCGGCTACGGCGTCGGCCCGCGCCGCCTGCGAACCGGGACCGGCCAGAGCGGAGATGGACTCGAAGGTCTCGTGCACCTCCACGACGCCCAACGATGAAGTCTCCGCGGGAGGGGGCAACGAGGAGACCCCACGCATGCCCAACCCCGTACGCCGCTGCCGCAGGCTCCCGGCGAGGTAGGACACGACGGTCCGGACCTCTTCAGGGTCCTGGGGGTCCACCCGGCTCAACAGTGAGGCGAGCGCCTCCGTCTTCGCCTTGCGCGAGCGGGTCTGGGAGACGGTCTGAGACGTGGCGACCAGGTCGGACAGATGCATGGTCACATTGTCTACGGGTCTTAGAAATCGCTGTCCTCCAGGACCGCCGAGTTCACCGCGCCACGCACGACCTGCTCGAAGATGGTGTCGAGGTCGTCGACCACACCGCCGAAGTAGCCGCTGGCCTCCAGGGAGACGAAACCGTGCAGCGCAGAGAAGATCGCCATGCCGGTGGCCAGTGTGCGTTCCTCGGGCAGACCCGTGGAGCGGACCATGACCCCGAGGGCGTCGATGACCCCACTGGCGGCGAGCAGGAACCCGTCACGGTCGATGGGGGGCCGGGTCAGGGCGGAGTACCGCTGGGGGTAGCGGCCCGCGAAGTCGCGCAGGGACCGACTCAGCACCCGCAGACCGTCCGCGCCGGCGTGCCCCATGGCCGCATGAGAGACCTGGCGGGACAGCATCTGCATCGCTCGCACCTGCACCTCGGCCTGCAGGTCGCGCAGGTTCGCGACATGGTTGTAGAGCGAGGAGACCCGCGTGTCGAGTTCCCCGGCCAGCATGGTCATCGACAACGCGTCGTACCCGCTGCGATCCACCAGGTCCTCGGCCGCCTGCAGGACCGTTTCGTGATCCAGTCGCGGGCGCCGCACCTTGGGTCGAGCCTCGGCGCTTCCTAGAGAGCTGTTCATGGTTGCTCGTCTCCAGAGTCAGATTGTCATGAAACAGATTCGTCTCAAGATGAACGACTATAGGGCCTCCGCTGTCACTGATCCGATGGCAACGACGTGAAGTCGGGTTCGCGTCCCTCCGCGAAGGCCGTGAGGGCCTCGAGGTTCGCAGGCCCGCCCATCAGGTCGGCGAAGGCCGCGTTCTCCCGGTCCCGGGCTGCGCGGATCTCGTTGCGCAGCGGCTCGGTCATGGTGCGTTTGACCGCTACCAGCGAGGAGATGGGCCGCGAGGCCAACAGTTCGGCGTGCTCGCGAGCCTGAGGGAGAAGGTCCTCGGGCTCGCACACCTTCCACACCAGGCCCATCTCGAGCGCCTCCGCAGCCGAGATCCAGGAGGCGGACAGCAGCATCCACGCGGCGTTCTGGTGTCCCACCAGGCGGGGGAAGAGGTACGACGAGGCCGCCTCGGGCGCGACTCCCAGCGAGGTGAACGGGCACTTCAACTTCGCGGTGCTCGACATGAACGCGAGATCGGCGAAGCCCAGGATTGTCGCCCCGATTCCCAGGCCGACGCCGTTGACGGCGCAGATCAGCGGCTTGGGGAAGTCCACCAGCGCATCGAGCAATCCGACGAAGCCATGGCGCCCCGGCACGAAATCTGGGTCGGTCGCCCGAGCGTGCATCTCCAGCAGGTCCGTGCCGGCGCTGAAGCCGCGCCCGTTGCCCGTCAGGAGTACGACGGCCACCTCCGGATCGAGGGCTGCCGCGCGCAGAGCATCGGTCGTCGCGTCATACAGCTCTTCGTTGAACGCGTTCAACGCCTCGGGGCGGTCCAGGGTGATGGTGCGAACCCGGCGGTTGTCGTCGATGGTGAGCGTCATGACAGCACACTAGAACGTGTTCCACTCCTAGGGTGGGGGCATGGTCGAATCCCAGGAACGCATCTGGCGACCGGATTGGCCGTGTCCCGCTCTGGCGGTCCTTCGCCAGCACCGGCGCGGTGGCGGCGACCCCACCTTCCGGGTCGACGGGAACACGATCTGGCGGGGGATGCGGACCCCGGCGGGCCCCGCAACGCTCGCGGTGACCGCCAAGGACTCGCTGGCCGAAGTCCACGCACGCGCCTGGGGCGACGGGGCGCAGTGGGCGCTGGATGCGGTCCCCGATCTCCTCGGAGCCAGCGACGACTGGTCGGCCTTCGAGGCCCGCCACCCGGTGCTGATCGAAGCCCAGCGACGACACCCTCACGCCCGCCTCGGGCGCAGTGGACTGGTGATGGAGTCCCTCGTGCCGTCGATCATCGAGCAGAAAGTCACCGGGCAGGAGGCCTTCGCGGGCTTCCGGATGCTGGTGCAGCGCTATGGGGAGGTCGCACCCGGTCCCGGTGCGGAGCAACGACTTCGCGTCCAACCCGATCCGGCGACCCTGCGCACCATCCCTTCGTGGGCCTGGCTGCAGATGCACATCGACCACTCTCGGTCCCGCACGATCCTCACCGCGGCCCGGGTGGCCGAATCGTTGGAGCGGACCATCACTCTTCCCGGCGAGGAGGCGGAGCGCCGCCTGCGGTCGCTGCCCGGCATCGGGGTGTGGACCAGTTCCGAGGTGCGCCAACGAGCCTTCGGGGATCCCGACGCCGTGTCCTTCGGGGACTACCACGTGGCCAAGGACGTCGGGTATGCACTGACCGGCGCGCCGTTCGACGACGCGGAGATGGCCGAGTTCTTGGAGCCGTGGCGACCGCAGCGAGGGCGGGTCCCGGCGCTGATCGGTCTGGCAGGACTGCACCGACCCCGGCACGGACCCCGGATGGCCCCCCGCGAACATCTACCAGCGAACATTCGACGACGGTAATCCTGTTGCACGTCGGCAATACCTGTTACTCCGCGTCAGAGGTATGTAAAGTGCTGGACGTCACACACCGCACGAGCATGGGAACCACATGGGGCTACAACGCTGTCCAGCAACGGGCGCGCCGCGAAACGGCGCCCTCACGTGGGCGCTATGAGTGCCGTGAGTGCCCTGGCCGGGCGCACCCACGACGGCGTGGTGACCACCGGGAAGCTGGTGACGCTGGCGGTCGAGTCACTTCAGGCTGCCGGTTCCGACATCGTCCGTGGACGCTTCTCCTGGTCGGAGTTCTTCCTCCAGGCCTGGTTCATGACCCGCGTCTCGCTGGTCCCCGCGATCCTGGTGGCCATCCCCTTCGGCGTGATCACCTCGGTGCAGATCGGGGCGGTGGCCGGTCAGGTGGGCGCCACCTCCTTCAGTGGGGCGGTCAACGGGATCGGGGTGCTGCGCCAGGGCGCGCCGCTGGTGACCTCCTTGATCATCGCCGGAGCCGTGGGTGCCGCCATCACCTCCGACATCGGCGCCCGGCAGGTGCGCGAGGAAATCGACGCGCTCCGGGTGATGGGCATCAATCCCGTCCAACGCATCGTCGCCCCTCGCGTCCTGGCGGCCCTGGTGGTCTCGCTGCTCCTGACCGTCGTGGTGGCAATGACGGCCATGGTCACCGCCTTCATCCTCAACGTCAGCAACGGGTCCATCTCGGCCGGCGCCTACATCGAGTCCTTCGTCGGATTCAGTCAGCCCACCGACCTGTTCCTCGCTGAGTTCAAGGCGCTGGTGTTCGGCTTCATCGCCACCATCGTGGCCGCCCACAAGGGCCTGAGCGCCAACGGCGGACCCAAGGGGGTCGCGGACGCGGTCAACCAGGCCGTCGTCCTCAGCGTGATCCTGTTGGCGGTCGCCAACGTGGCGATCACCCAGATCTACGTCATGCTGGTCCCGGCCGGGGTGGCCTGATGGCCAGCCGCGTGGGCAACGCGGCCGTGCGATCGGCCGACGGGGTGATGGGGGCCCTCGCGACCCTGGGTGACTTCGTCTCGTTCAGCGCCAAGGCGATCGGCTCCATCCCGAGCACCCTGCGTCTCTACCCGGCCGAGATGCTGCGGCAACTCAAGGACATCGCCTGGGGCAGTGGCGCCATCGTGGTTGGCGGTGGGACCGTCGGGGTGATGGTGTTGCTGTCCATCGCGGCCGGCACATCGCTGGGTATCGAGGGTTTCAACGGGCTCGAGCTGGTGGGCCTGGCCCCGCTGACCGGCTTCATCTCCGCCAGCGCCAACACCCGCGAACTGGCCCCCATCATCGCGGCGCTCGCGCTGGCCTCCCAGGTCGGGTGTCGGTTCACCGCGCAACTCGGCTCGATGAAGATCCATGAGGAGGTCGACGCCCTCGAGGTGATGGCCGTCCAGCCCATGCGCTACCTCGTCAGCACCCGCCTGATCGCCACGATGATCGCCATCCTCCCGCTGTACACCGTCGGCCTGATCGGCTCGTACGTCGCCTCGCAGGTCTCAGTGGTGGTGCTGTTCGGGCAGTCATCGGGTCAGTACGACCACTACTTCTCCACCTTCATCCAGGGTCGTGACGTGGCGCTCTCGGTGGTGAAGATCCTCATCTTCGCCCTCCTGGTGACCCTGATCCACTGCTGGTACGGCAGCAAGGTCTCCGGCGGCCCCCAAGCGGTGGGGGAGGCGACCGGTGCCGCCATCCGGGCCAGCATCGTCGTGGTGATCATCGTGGACATGATCCTCACCCTGATCTTCTGGGGCGGCGACCCCGGCTTCCGGATAGCGGGGTAGCGGCCATGTCGAAGAACTCTCCGCGCCGTGAGCTGCGACGCCACGAACTGGCCGTCCGCGGTGTCGGCGTCATCGTCGTGATCGCCCTCGCCCTGACCTTGGCGTTCCTGCGCAGCCAAGGGGCCATCGGCAGCGACCCCACGGTCACCGCGCAACTGCGCAACGCCGGCGGCTCCCTGGTCAACGGCTCCGACGTCAAGCTCGCCGGGGTGATCATCGGTCGCGTCAGCGACATCGACCGGGGACCGGACGGTGGGGTCGCCATCGACCTCCGCGTCCCCCCCGAGGACCTCGCGACCGTTCCGGACAACGTCGTGGCGCGAATCCTCCCCGCCACGGTGTTCGGCACGACGTATGTCGACCTCATCGTCTACGGCAAACCCTCCGGGACGGCCCTGGTGCAGGGTATGGAGATCCCCGCGGACACCACTCAAGACACGCTGGAGTTGCAGCAGGCGCTCGACGACATCGACCGCCTCGTCACCGCTCTGGGTCCTGCCGAGTTGTCCGCCGCTCTCGGCTCCGCGGCACTGGCCCTGGACGGTCGTGGTGAGCAGATCGGGCGGGTCATCGACACCGCCGACCGGTACCTCGGTCGGATCACGCCACGACTGGGCCTGGTGCGCACCGACCTGCGGAAGCTGGCCCAGAACATGGCGGTGGTCGAACGCATCGCCCCGGATCTTCTCCAAGCCACCAAGGACGGTCTGGTCACCCTCGACACCGTGGTGACCCAACGGGCCGCGATCGCGGCGATCATCAGCGGCGGGTCCACCCTGACCACCAACTCCCGGCGGTTCCTGGACGAGAACACCGCTGCCCTCGTGCAGACCCTGAACAACGGGAGCATCATGCTGGACGCGATCTACGACAACCGCAGGATCGCGATCGGCGGTTCCATCGCGACCAACACCCGGCTGGGAAAGATCGTCCCGGGCGCCGTCACCGAGGGCTTCGTCGAGACCGACGGGGTCATCCGGCTGACGGCCCCGCCCTTCTACACCCGGGCCGACCGGCCCGACTACGGCTCGGGGAACCCACAAGCCCGGTCGCGGTCGCTGGCCGACGTCAGCATGACCCGTCTGGTCACCCAGGGAGGACGCTGATGGTCGGTCTGCGATCCATCGTCATCAAGTTCAGTGCCTTTGCCGCTCTCAGCGCGGTACTTCTCGTGTTGCTGGTCAACACCATGTTGAACGGACTGGGGGAGGAGTCGCGGGACTTCCTGGCCGACTTCGAGGACGTCAGCGGGCTGCGCACCGGCGACGACGTCAAGGTTGCCGGGGTGCGAGTGGGTCGGGTTTCCTCGATCGACGTCACAACCGACGGCGCGCAGGTCGGCTTCGAACTGGCGGTCGACCAGCCGATCCTCGACACCACCGCGGTGGTGATGCGTTACCAGAACCTCCTCGGCCAGCGCTATCTCGCGCTGGTCCAGGGTCCTGATCGAGGCGCGGACCTCCCGGCCGGGACCACCATCCCGATGACGATGACCAGTCCTGGCTTCGATCTGACCGAACTTCTCAACGGATTCCGGCCCCTGTTCCAGGTGCTCCAACCCTCCGACGTCAACGACCTCGCGACCTCGCTGGTCAAGGTGCTGCAGGGCGAAGGCGGAACCGTCGAGACCCTGCTCCAGCAGACGGCCCGGCTCACGACCTTCATCGCTGATCGTGATGCGCTCATCGGCGATGTGCTCACGAACCTCACCCCGGTGCTGACCAACCTCAACGGCCAGGGGACCGAGTTGAGCTCGACCATCGTGGAGTTGCGTCGGTTGATGACCGGCCTGGCCCAGGACCGCGCTCAGATCGGCTCCTCGATCGATGCGGTCAGTCAATTGGTGGGGTCCACGGCCGGTCTCCTGCGCGACATCAAGGAACCAGCGGTGGCCACCGTGAAAGAGTTCCGCACGGTGGCCGCGATGCTGGCCGACACCCGTGCCCTGCTCAACGAGGCCTTGGCCTCGTTCGGCTCGACGTTCGAATCGCTGGGCCGAGCCACGTCGTACGAGAACGCGCTCAACGTCTACGTGTGCTCACTGAACCTGTCCCTGGGACAGCTCGACCTCGCCCCGACCGGAAACGGCCCCTACTCCGAGGTGTGCCGATGAAACCCCTCTCCCAGCGCGATCCCTTCCGGATCGGCCTGATCGCCGGGCTCGTCGGCCTGCTCGGGGCAGTGGGGATCGTCGCGCTTAGCGTGGCCTCCTTCGGCACCCGCGAGTACACCGCGGTGCTGCAACACACCGCCGGGCTACGGGCCAGCGAGGACGTGCAGGTGCACGGAGTCTCCTCGGGGAAGGTCACCGGCATCGAACTGCAGGACGAGGCCGTACTGGTCACCTTCGTCCTCGACGAGGCGATCGATCTCGGGCAGGACAGCACCGCGGCGGTGAAGGTGGCCACGCTGCTGGGTACCCACTACCTGCAGGTGGACCCCCAGGGCTCCGGGTCGTTGGCGAAGGACCAGATCCCCCTGACTCACACGAGCGTCCCCTTCAACCTGCAGGACATCATCGAGGAGGGAACCGCCAAACTCGACCAGCTCGATCCGGTCGTTCTCGCCGAGGCCCTGACCGCCATGAGCGAGACCTTCGCAGCCTCCGGTGACGACATCGGCCCCGCGCTGGAGGGCATCGGTCGGCTCTCCGAGGTGGTGTCCCGCCGTTCCGGCGAGATCGGCGACCTGCTTCGCGCGGCACGGTCGGTGACCGACCAACTCAACGACAGCAGCACCGACATCGTCTCCCTCATGGAACAGACCAATCTGGTGGTCAACGAGATCACCAGCCGACGTGCGGCGATCCGAACCCTGCTGAGCGAGACCACCGGGCTGTCCCAGGCGCTCACCTCGGTCGTCGAGGAGACCAAGGCCGACCTCAATCCGACCCTGCAGGATCTGAACCTGGCTCTGGACGCTCTCAACCGGCAGGACAAGTCGCTGGAGCGGGTGCTGGAGTCGATGGCCCCGGCCGTCCGGTACGTCGCCAACGCGACCGGCAACGGCCCCTTCGTCGACCTCAACACCGGCGGCGCGGTGCTGCCGACCGACGAACAACTCTGCCAACAGGGGAACTGCCCATGATCACGCCGCTCCGCGCCACCTTCCTTGCGCTCGCTCTGGCCGTGCTCCCGGGCTGCGCCAGCCTCCCCGGCGCGAACGTCATGACCATCACCGCCTACTTCTCCGACTCGGCCGGTCTCTTCACCGGGAACGACGTGGGCATCCTCGGCGTCACGGTGGGACGCGTCACCGACATCGACCCCGAAGGGGACCGCGTCAAGGTGACCCTGGAGGTCGACGGTGACTACGACGTACCCCGCGATGCCGGAGCAGTGGTCGTCTCCCGTTCGGTGGCCACCGACCGGTACGTCGAACTCACCCCCGTGTACGCCGGCGGGGAGCGAATCGAGGACGGCGGCGAGATCGCACTGAGTCGCACCCGCACGCCGGTGGACTTCGATCAGGTGCTGGAGTCGTTGAACTCCTTCGCCACCGGGATCGCCGGATCCAAGAAGACCACCAACGCCGTACGCCGATTCATCGAGAGCGGCTCCTCGGCACTCGAGGGCACCGGTCAGCAGTTCAACGACACCCTCGACTCGCTCTCCCGCGCGGTCAACTCCGCTGCAGGACAACAGCCGGACGCCACGGCAGCGCTGATCGCGCTCGACGAACTCGTGGGCACCGTGGCGCAGAACGAGAAGACCGCCCGGACGTTCATCGACCAGGTCAGCCGGGCCAGTCGACAGTTGGACGAGGAGAAGGAGAACTTCCGCACCGCACTGAGGGCCCTGGATCGCGCCGTCACGACCATCGCGCAGTTCGCCGTCGACAACCGCACGGATCTCATCGAGAACGTCGAGGGAACCTCGAAGCTGATGAAGACGGTGCTGCGCAAGCAGCGGCAACTGGCCGAGATCCTGGAGGTCTTCCCGTTGGCGCTCCAGAACCTCGAGCGCACCCGACAGGACAACGGTCGGGTCGCGGTCCGGGTGCCCGGCTCGGTGCTCGTCCCTCTGGGCGCGCAGTTGCTCGAGATGTGCTCCACGTCCGGACTTCCCGTCTGTGACCTGCTCAACGGCACCGACCCCACACCCCAACCCCAGGGAGGCAACCGATGAGCGCCTCGATCCGACGCTGGTCAGGAACCCTCCTGACGGCGCCGCTGCTCATGGTCATCGCCGGTTGCAGCACCACCTTGGGTGATGTCCCCCTACCCGGCACGGGGGTCTCCGGGGAGACCATCGTGGTCCGAGCGGAGTTCGCCGAGGCGCTCAACCTCGCGCAGGGCGCCACGGTGAAGATCAACGGCGTCACCAGCGGAAAGGTGCAGGAGGTCCGCGTCGACGACTTCGCCGCCCAGGCGGAGATGCTGGTCCAGCAGGACGCAGAACTGCGTGAGGGCGCGACCGCCCGACTGCGATACACCACCCCGCTGGGCGAACTCTTCGTCGATGTCACCAACCCCGAGCGCGGACCGGTGCTGACCGACGGGTCGCTCCTGGAACTGGCCGACACCAGCACGGCGCCCACCATCGAGGACACCCTCGCCCAGGCGTCGCTGCTCATCAACGGCGGCGGACTCGACCAACTCCAGACCGTCACCGAGGAGCTCAACACCGTCCTGGGCGGCCGGGAGGCGACCGTGCGGTCGCTGCTCGAGGGATCGGCCGACTTCCTCACCGAGGCCAACGCGACCACGGCAGATGTCGACGCCACGTTACGAGCCCTGTCGTCGGTGGCCACCACCCTGCAGAAGAGGGAGAACATCATCAACCGGGCCCTCGTGGAGATCGAACCGGCCGCGAAGGTGCTGCGGGTGAACACCCCTGGTCTCACCGATCTCCTGGGTGAGCTCGAGAAGTTCTCCCGGCAGGCCGACCGTACGGTGCGGGCGACTCGACAGCAGCTCCTCTCCATCGCCGATCAGGCTCGCCCGGTGCTCGCGGAGTTCACCCGCAACCGTGCGGCGTACGCACCTTCGCTGCGCCAGCTCATCGCGTTGGGCGACACCGTTGACGAGATCGCGCCAGGAGACTTCGCCGCCATGAAGCTGTCCCTACGGCTGGACCAACTCAGCCTTCCCGATCTCGGCGAGCTACTGAACTCCCTCGGGCTTCCGGTGGTCTCGGAACTTCCCGACCTGCTCGGACTCCAGGGCCTCCTGAAGGAAACCCCATGAAGCGCCTGACAGCGATCCTCTCGAACCGGCTCTACCTCAGCGCCTTGGGTGTGTTGCTCGTCTTCCTGGGCGGATTGTCCTACCTGTACTCCGCCGTCCTGGATCAGTCGCTGACCTCACGGCCCGACCGGGTCACCGTCGAGTTGCGCAACGCGGGCGGTCTCTTCGAAGGCTCCGCCGTCACCTATCGAGGGACCAAGATCGGCAAGGTCACCGACATCATCGTCGGCACCGGCGGGGTCGAGGCGACGGTGTCGTTGACGACCGAGCTGGACGTGCCCAGCAGTTCACGGGCCCAGGTCCGCAGCCTGTCACCGGCGGGGGAGCAGTACCTCGACTTCCAACCCGCGTCGACCGACGGGCCCTATCTGCGCGACGGGAGTGTCGTGGCCGCCGACGCCACCGATCTCCCCAAGAGCCTCGGGTCCACCGTGGTCGCCATCAACAAGGTGCTTCGGCAGATCGACGACCAACAGCTACGGACCCTGCTCCTGGAGTTGAGCACCGGACTCTCCGGGACCGGTGACGACCTGGGTCTGCTGGTCGATCAGGGGGACGCGATCCTGGCCGAACTGGATCGCGTGTGGCCGCAGACCGAACGCCTGCTGGTCAACGGTGAGAAGGCGCTGGATATCGTCCCGGACAAGCGCGCCGAGTTGGAGGACCTGGCCGACACCGCGTCGAGCCTGGCGCGATTCCTGAAGGGCTACGACCCCGAGTTGGAGGCACAGATCAAACGCACACCGGCCCAACTCGACCAGATGAACACGTTGGTACGCGATGCCCGGGAGGTGCTTCCCGACTTCCTCTCCACCGGGGTCAGCCTCACCGACATCTTCGTGGCCCGCGACCCGCACCTGCGGGCGCTTCTCCAGTCCTACAGCCCCGGTCTGGGGACACTGGGTGACGCCATCTGGGACAACAAGCTGCAACTCGAGGTCATCTTGGATCAGGATCCGCGCTGCCGCTACGACACGACGCGCCGCGACCGCCGGGACCCCACACGCACCCGACTCGACTCCGACGGGTCCTGTTCGGCCTCGTTCTCCACTCTTCAGCGCGGTGCCGCCCACGCCCCGGGTCCGGTCCGATGAGGGCGCCGAAGCGGACAACCTCGGTCATCTCCGTCCTCGTCCTGGCGTTCCTCGCGACTGCGGGGACCCTCGTCCTGGTCAACCACGAGCGCGAGAAGAACCAGAGCCTCATCGACGCGGGCCGTGACGCCCAGGTGGCTGCGGAAGCGGCGGTGGTACAGATGACCACCTACGACTACCGCACGGTGGACAGCGACTTCGAGTGGGTGGACAACGCCGGCACGGACACCTTCCAGGAGAACTTCCAGGAGGCCAGCGCAGACGCCGTCACCATCATCACCGAGTTGCAGGCCAGCGCGCGGGGGACGGTCATCGCAGCCGCCCCGCAGGTCACCGACGAGGAACATGTGGCCGTCCTCCTCTTCGTGGATCAGGAGATCACCAGCGTGGGGGAGGACAGCTCCAAGATCGATCAACCCCGGGTCACGATGGAGATGGTTCTCGACGGGGACCGATGGCTCGTCGACGCGGTCTCTCTCGGCACCCTCATCGATCCCGCCGGATCCTGACCCCCCGCCCCCGGGGGAGGAAGGATCAGTAGGTTGTCCCCTGTGAGAACACGTCGAGGAGCCGAGCGTCTGTTGCGCCGAGCCCGGCGCATCTTTCTGGCCGTGTTCGGGGTGCAGATGGCTCTCGCGATCGGGATGTCACTGGTCGACTCCTACCGACGTCGAGGCAAGAAGGGCAAACCGTTTCCGGTCAGCCCGCCGAGCACGGTTGCGATCGGCGAGGGATCGGTGACGACCTACACCTACGGCCGAGATCTGTACGACGACATGATCGAGGCCATCGACGGCGCCCAGCACCAAATCCTCTTCGAGACCTACATCTGGAAGGGCGACGAGACCGGGGAGCGCTTCAAGTCCGCCCTCGCCGCCGCGGCTGATCGTGGGGTCGAGGTGCGCTGCATCTACGACGGTTTCGCGAACATGGTCGTCTCGCCCTTGTTCAAGCACTTCCCGGCCAACATGATGGTCCTTCGCTACCCCGTCTACTCCGCCGGCTGGCGTTTCTTCGATCTCAGCCGGTACGGCCGCGACCACCGCAAGATCCTCGTCGTCGACGATGAGGCGGGCTTCGTGGGGGGCTACAACATCGGCTCTCCCTACGAGACCGAGTGGCGGGACACGCACGTCCGCATCACGGGGCCGGGGGTCTGGGATCTCAAACGGGCCTTCGCCGACTTCTGGAACCTCAATCGCCGTCGCAGACTGCGCGCCAGCGAGCCCCCGTTGATGCTGGAGACCGCATCCACCTGGGAACCCCACATTCGCTTTCAGCGCAACATCCCGCGCCTGTGGATGTTCCCCATCCGATCGATGTACCTCGAGGCCTTCAACCGCGCCAGCAAGCGGATCTGGATGACCCAGGCCTACTTCACGCCCGACCAGGACGTCGTCGACGCCCTGCGTGATGCGGCACGCCGGGGTGTCGACGTCCGACTCCTGCTCCCGTTGAAGTCCAACCACATCGTGGCGGACTGGATCTCCCGCGGGTACTTCTCCCAGTTGCTCTCCTCCGGCGTCCGGATCTTCCGCTACAAGGACGCCATGGTGCACGCCAAAACGGCTACGGTCGACGGCACCTGGAGCACCGTGGGCACCGCGAACATCGACCGTCTCAGCCTGCAGGGGAACTACGAGATCAACGTGGAGATCATCGATCCCGAACTGGCCCGGACCCTCGAAGACATCTTCGCGGTGGACGAGACCAACTGCCTCGAACTGACCCAGGCCGAGTGGGAAGCACGCGATCTGCACCGTAAGTTCACCGAGTTCGTTCTCGGCCCCCTCCGCCCGTTGTTGTAGCGTCGAAAATGGCACTGTCGGTGCCGGGTCGTAGGCTCCTTTCATGCGTCCAGTCACCGATCTCGAACGTCGTGTCGCCCCCTTCAAGGTGGAGTCCGACTACCAGCCGTCCGGCGATCAACCGACGGCCATCGCCGAGATCACCAAGCGGATCCAGGCCGGCGAACAGGACGTGGTGCTCCTCGGAGCCACCGGCACCGGCAAGACCGCCACAGTGGCGTGGGTCGCCGAGCAGGTCCAACGCCCCCTCCTGGTGATGCAGCCCAACAAGACGTTGGCCGCTCAGTTCGCCAACGAGTTGCGACAGCTCTTCCCCCAGAACGCAGTCGAGTACTTCGTCTCCTACTACGACTACTACCAGCCCGAGGCCTACGTGCCTCAGACCGACACCTACATCGAGAAGGACTCCTCCATCAACGAGGAGGTCGAACGGCTGCGGCACTCCTCGACCAACTCGCTGCTCACCCGCCGCGACGTCATCGTGGTCTCGACGGTGTCGTGCATCTACGGTCTGGGCACCCCGCAGGAATACGTCGACCGGATGCTGCGGCTGAAGGTCGGCGAGGAACACGACCGCGACGCGATCCTGCGGCGCCTCGTGGAGATCCAGTACACCCGCAACGACCTCTCGTTCACCCGCGGCACCTTCCGGGTGCGCGGCGACACCCTCGAGATCTTCCCGGTCTACGAGGAGCATGCCGTGCGCATCGAGTTCTTCGGCGACGAGATCGAGCGCCTGATGTCCCTCCACGCGGTCACCGGAGAGGTGATCACCGAGGACCAGGAGCTCTACGTCTTCCCCGCCACCCATTACGTCGCCGGGGCCGAACGTATGGAGCGCGCCATCACCGGCATCGAGGCCGAGTTGGCCGAGCAGCTGGCCACCTTCGAGCGCCAGGGGAAGATGCTCGAGGCACAACGGCTGCGGATGCGCACGACCTACGACGTGGAGATGATGCGACAGATCGGCTCGTGTGCCGGCATCGAGAACTACTCGATGCACATCGACGGGCGGGCCCGCGGCACGGCTCCGAACTGTCTGATCGACTACTTCCCCGAAGACTTCGTGCTGGTCGTCGACGAGTCCCACGTCGCGATTCCGCAGATCGGCGGGATGTACGAAGGCGATATGTCCCGCAAGCGCAACCTGGTCGATCACGGCTTCCGACTGCCCAGCGCCATGGACAACCGACCCCTGCGTTGGGAAGAGTTCCTGGACCGAATCGGTCAGACCATCTATCTCTCCGCGACTCCGGGCAACTACGAGCTCGACAAGGTCACCGGAGCCGACGGGCGCCCCGACGTCGTCCAGCAGATCATCCGGCCCACCGGGCTGATCGACCCCGAGGTCGTGGTCAAGCCGACCAAGGGTCAGATCGACGACCTGATCGGTGAGATCCGGGCCCGGACCGAACGCAACGAGCGGGTGCTGGTCACCACCCTGACCAAGAAGATGTCCGAGGACCTCACCGACTACCTGCTCGACTCCGACATCCGAACCCGCTACCTGCACTCCGAGGTGGACACCCTCAAACGTCTCGAGCTGCTCCGTGACCTGAGACTCGGTGCCTACGACGTCCTGGTCGGTATCAACCTGCTGCGTGAGGGACTCGACCTGCCGGAGGTGTCGCTGGTCGCGATCCTCGACGCTGACAAGGAGGGCTTCCTGCGCTCCGACAAGTCGTTGATCCAGACGATCGGGCGCGCGGCCCGCAACGTATCGGGGCAGGTGCACATGTACGCCGACCGGATCACCCCCTCGATGGAGCGGGCGATCGAGGAGACCAACCGGCGCCGCGAGATGCAGGTGGCCTACAACACCGAGAACGGCATCGATCCGACGCCGTTGCGCAAGAAGATCGCCGACATCACCGACATGCTGGCCCGTGAGGACGAGACCACCGAGGAACTGTTGGCCACCTGGGCCGGCACCGAGGCCAAGGGCCGGGCTGGAAAGCGGCAGCCGGTTCCCGCGCTCGGCGAGAGCATGTCCGGGAAGCACGCCAAGGACCTCGCCGGGCTACCGAGTTCCGAGCTGGCCTCCTTGATCCAGGAGTTGAGTGACCAGATGAAGGGGGCGGCGGCCGAACTGCAGTTCGAGCTCGCCGCTCGACTCCGCGACGAGATCGGTGACCTGAAGAAAGAACTGCGTCAGATGATCGAGGTCGGCGGCAACTAGTCGGCCACTAGTCGTCGATCTCGTGGTCGCGGTCGCGCCGCGGGGGAGCGATCTGGTCGCGGATCTGACCGAAGATGCGCTGCCGGTTGCGTCCTTTGAGTTGCTTGGCACGCTTCTTCTCCAACCTGCGCACCTCCTCGGCCACCCACTCCTCGTGTCCGATCGCGAGACGTAGGAAGCCGACCAGCGTCGCCGCCATCACGATCAGTGGCCACATGAAGCCCAGGTCGCCGGTGCCGAGGAAAATGGCACCCCAGATCGCCCAGCAGATGATGGTGGGGCCCAGGAAGGCCAGGAGAGCGCGGCGTCGCGCCGTCCGGTAGGCGACCTCGGCGACCCCCTGGAGGTCCTGGTCGGTGGCCGACGCCAGGGGCGCCAGTGTGATGGGTCGACCGGGGATGAGGTCCCGGATCAATGGCGGAAGATCACCCAGGAGCCTGGCCTGTCCGATCCCATCACTGCGTTCGTCGAACTCGGTCCGGGACAGGCGCCCCTCGGCGTAGGCGGTCGCGAGAATCGCTCGGACCAGGTCGCGATCAGCGTCCGCGGCCCGGAGTGAGCCGAGCGCGGGATCTCGAGGATCGTGGGCGAAAGACGCCCATGGATCGATCTGCGGCCTCATCACGATCAGTATGCCGGTGAGTCGGGTGGGAATCGTGATTTGCCTGCCCCGGCCAGCCATCCGTCGTACTCTCCAGGGGCACCGAGGCATGGGGATGCGCATTCCAGGTGGCGGACTCGCAACGTGTTGGCGTTGACACAACGAGAACACGTTCTATTCTGTGATCGTCGGTACACCAGGACTATGGGGAGGTTGGCTACTGTGGCGTTCAGTCCTGTGTCGATTCTCCGGGGTCCCGGCGAGATCACCGCGATGGTGGTCCAGGTGGCCAAGGTCATCGTCACCAAACCGTTCCAGTTCCGTGAGTTCATCGAACAGGCCTGGTTCATCACAAGCGTGACCCTGGTCCCGGCGATGCTCGTCTCCATCCCGTTCGGGGCCGTCATCTCGCTGCAGGTCGGCAACCTGACCGGACAGTTGGGGGCCCAGTCCTTCGCCGGAGCGACCGCGGTCCTGGCGGTGGTCCGCGAGGCTGCCCCCATCGCCGCCGCTCTGATCATCGCCGGCGCGGCCGGATCGGCCATCTGTTCGGACATGGGTGCCCGCAAGATCCGCGAAGAGATCGACGCGATGGAGGTGCTCGGCATCAACCCGATCGAGCGCCTGGTCGCACCTCGCGTGCTGGCCACCATGTTCGTCGCGGTGATGATCACCGGAGTCGTCATCGCCGCCGGTATCGGCGGAGGTTACGTGCTGACCGTCCTGGTTCAGGGTGGCTCGGCGGGTGCCTTCCTGGCCTCCTTCACCGCCCTGGCGACCCTGCCCGACCTGATCATCGCGTTGGTCAAGTCGCTCGTCTTCGGATTCCTCGCCGCCGTGGTGGGCGCCTACAAGGGCCTCAACGCGGGCGGTGGTCCCAGCGGAGTCGGACGCGCGGTGAACGAAGCGGTGATCATCGCGTTGATGCTGATCTTCTTCCTCAACGCCGTGATGACCGCGATCTACTTCCAAGTCATTCCACCTCCGGGGCTGTGATGGCCACCATCGGATCCATCGCCAGTTCGGTCACCGCCGGGCCCCGTCGGTCACTGGAGACCTACGGCGACCAGCTGACCTTCTATATCAAGGCCCTGGCGTGGGCCCCCCGCGCCATTCGCCGCTATCCCCGCGAGATCCGGAACACGCTGGCCGATGTCGCCTTCGGCACCGGGGGACTGACCCTGATCGCCGGCTCCACCGGAGTCATCGCCTTCCTGGCCTTCTTCTCCGGCACCGAGGTGGGGATCCAGGGGTACGCATCCTTGAGCCAACTCGGCGTCGCGAAGTTCACCGCCTTCATCTCGGCCTACTTCAACACCCGTGAGGTCGCCCCACTGGTCTCGTCGATCGCGCTGGCGGCGACGGTCGGTTGCGGCTACACCGCGCGCCTGGGAGCGATGCGGATCTCGGAGGAGATCGACGCCCTCGAGGTGATGGGAATCCCGTCCCTGCCCTTCCTGGTCACCACCCGGATCGTTGCCGCGTTCATCGCGGTGATCCCGCTCTACATCGTTGCGCTGAGCGCCTCCTACCTGTCGCCCAGGCTCATCGTCATCTATCTCTACGGACAGTCGCCCGGCACCTACGACGACGCCTTCCAGGCCTTCCTGCCGCCGATCGACATCTTGTACTCCTTTGTGAAACTGCTGATCCTGGCGGTCGGGATCATCCTGATCCACTGCTACTACGGGTACACCGCCTCGGGCGGCCCGGCGGGAGTCGGCACAGCCGTGGGACGCGCGATCCGCACCAGCATCGTGTTCACGGTCGTGGCCGACTTCTTCCTCAGCTTCGCCATCTGGGGTTCGACCACCACCGTCCGGATCACGGGGTAGGGGGCGCCATGTTGGTCAACATCCACCACGACAGCAAGTGGGAACACAATCGTCTCCTGCTCGCCGGCATCGTGTTCCTCACCTCCATCGCGCTGTTCATCGGTCTTTCCATCGCGATCTACAACAAGGCGTTCACCTCCGCGAACCTGATCACCATCAGGGCCGATCGGGCTGGTCTGCAACTGGCCAAGTTCGGCGACGTCCGCCTCAACGGTGCGTTGGTCGGACAGGTCCGCTCGGTCGAGCAGATCGACCAGGAGGCCGCGATCCGGGTCGCTCTCGAACCGCAGGTCGAGATCCCGGACAACACCGAGGTCGAGATCCTGCCGACGACCCTGTTCGGTCAGAAGTACATCTCGTTCGTCATACCCGACGAGCCCTCCGAAACCGCCCTGGCCGACGGCGGGGAGATCCCCTCGAGCCGGGTTCGCACCAACGTCGAGTTGAGCCAGATCCTGGCCAACCTGTTCCCGCTCCTTCGTGCGGTGCGTCCTGCCGATCTCAACATGGCCCTCAACGCCCTCGACACCGCCCTCGAGGGCCGCGGTGATCAGTTCGGTCAGACCCTGGTGGACCTCGGCGAGTACACCGAGGTGATCGACGACAGCCTGCCGACGCTGCGCGAAGACATGATTCGACTGGCCGACGTCGCCAACACCTACGACATCGCGGCGCCCGACCTGCTAGGCGTGTTGCGGAACCTGACGGTCACCAGCAGGACCGTGACCGCCAAGCGTCAGGAGCTCGACGTCTTCTTCAGTGACCTCAGCGGCCTGGCCGAGACCACCACCCGGGTGCTCGACGACAACGAGGCGAACATCATCCGGGTGGGCGAGGTCACCGCCCCGGTGCTCCGTCTCCTCGCGGTCTACTCCCCGGAGTTCCCGTGCCTGATCCGGGGCGCGGCCAAGTACAAACCGCTGCTGGCGAAGACCTTCGAGGGCAACGAGGTCAAACAGTTCATCGAGTTCGGAACCGCGCAGTACGGCCCCTACACGAAGGACGACCAGCCGGTCTACGGCGAGGTCGGACACGGCCCCTGGTGCCTGGGTCTGCCGAATCCGGAGATCCCCGCCCCGCCGATCGGCCTCGACAACGGCAGCGACATCGACGAGAACCCGCCCACGAGCCCGACCCCGGCCGCTTTCCAACGCCCTGCCCCCGGATACACCGCCCCCGTGCCCCCCTCCGGGGTCGCCAGCGGGTACGCCGGCACCGAAGCCGAGCAGTTGATCATCAACGCCCTCCTGGCCGGCGAATCAGGTCAGGCGGCCGACTCCTACGGGGCGTTGGGTTCGCTCCTCTACGGACCGGTCGTCAGGGGTGAGTCCTGATGGCCAGCCGTAGAGCCACCACCACGATCGCCGCGATCAAACTCGGCATCTTCAGTGTCGTTGCCCTGCTGGTGACCGGTCTGTTGGCCGCCATCATGGGGAACATCGGCTTCGGCGACGGTCGCGAATACACCGCCGTCTTCTCGAGCGCCACCTCCCTGAAGAAGGGCGACGACGTACGAGTCGCCGGCGTGAGCGTGGGTGAGGTGAAGAGCGTCGAGGCCTTCGAGCGCAACAACGCGATCATCACCTTCCGCGTGAAAGCGGACGTTCCGCTGACCACCGCCTCTCGTGCGGAGATCCGCTTCCTCAACCTCGTCGGTGACCGCTATCTCGCCCTCGAGCAGGGCGCCGACAACGGGGCCGAGCCGCTGACGACTGACGACGTTCTCCCGATGACCCAGACCGCACCGGCGCTGGACCTGACCACGCTCTTCAACGGATTCAAGCCTCTGTTCTCCGCGCTGCAGCCCGACCAGGTCAACGAGTTGTCGCTCAACCTGGTCCAGGTGCTGCAGGGGGAGGGCGGCACCGTCAAGGGGTTGCTCGCCAAGACGGCCTCCCTGACGACCACGCTCGCGGACCGCGACCAACTCATCGGTGATGTCGTGGACAACCTGACGGTCACTCTCGACACGGTCGACAGCCGCTCGAGCCAGATCACCGAGCTCGTCGTCGAACTACGCGACTTCATGACCGATCTCGCTCGGGACCGCAACGCCATCGGATCCTCGCTCGAGAGCATCTCGGACCTGACCGTCGTCGTCTCGGACCTGTTGCAGGACGGACGCCCGCTGCTGAAGAACGACATCGCGGAACTGCGGAAGCTCTCGTCCCTGTTGACCGAGAAGCAGAACAAGAAGCTGGTCGTGGAACTGCTCGATCGGCTGCCGGAATCGATGAGTGACCAGACCCGCACCGGGACCTACGGGTCTTGGTACAACTACTACATCTGCGGATTCTCCGGCGAGATCGTGCTTCCCGAGATCAGCGGGATCCCGGTGCCTGTCCTCACGGCCCTCCAAGCACAGTTGAACACCATCAACTTCCGCTCCACCGCTCCGAGGTGCAACACATGAAGCGCTACACCGACGGCCAGATCATCCGCATGGGCGCGGTGACGATGATGGTGATGCTCGTGATCATCGCCGCCACCTTCAACTTGTCGAAGTTCCCCGGCTTCCGCGGCACGTCCTACAGCGCCGAGTTCACCGACGCGGGCGGGGTGCGGGTCGGCAACATCGTCCAGATCGCCGGTCGTCGCGTCGGGCGCGTGCAGGACCTCTCGCTGAAGGGCAACACCGTCACGGTGAAGTTCGAGGTGGACGGGGGAGTCGAGTTCGGACCGGACACCGGGGCGTCGGTGGAGGTGCTGAACCTCCTGGGCGAGAAGTATCTCGAAATCATCCCCGCAGGTGAGGGGCAGCTGGACGAGAGCACCCCGATCCCGGTTGAACGCACCGAGGCCGCCTACGACATCGTCGGGGTCTTCGGTGACCTGACCACGACCACCGAAGACATCGACAAGGCTCAGTTGGTCGAAGCCCTCGATGTCGTCTCCGAAACCATCGACACCTCCGCTCCCGAGATCCAAGCCAGCTTCGACGGGCTCGCCCGACTGTCCGAGACGATCTCGTCGCGCGACGACGAGATCCGTGGTCTGCTCTCGAGTTCACGTGAGGTCAGCACACTGCTGGCCGACCGCAGCACCGACCTGGTGCAGTTGATGGACAGCAGCGACCTGGTGTTCGCCGAGGTCCAGAAGCGCAAGGACGCCATCCACCGACTTCTCGTCAACGCCCGCCGCCTCGCCAACGAACTGCGCGGAGTGGCCACGGACAACCAACAGCAGATCGGGCCCGCCTTGAAGGAGATCGACGACCTCACCTCGCTGCTGATCCGCAAGGAGAAGGAACTCAAGGCGACCCTCGGAGCCTTCGGTCCCTACGCCAGCATCCTGGGGAACATCATCGGGACCGGACCCTGGTTCGATGCCTACGCCGTCAACCTCGCGGCCATCCCCACGGGCGAGTTCGTGCCGGTGAAGCAGTGATGACCGGTCTCTCGAGAGTCCTCAACACCAAGGTCGTCGGTGCCTTCCTGGCCGCGGTCCTGGCCGTCGGCGTGTTGTTGATGCTCGGTGAGGGCAAAGAGGTCAAGACGGTCACCGCACACTTCCCACGAGCCGTGAGCATCTACCAGGGCAGCGACGTACGGATCCTCGGCGTCAACGTCGGCACGATCACCGCGGTGGTCCCCGAGGGGAACTCGGTGCGTGTGGAGATGGAGTACGACGACTCCTTCGACGTCCCGGCCGAAGCGACGGCAGCCATCATCACCCCGACCCTCGTGTCGGACCGGTTCGTGCAACTCGGACCGGCCTACACCGAGGGTCCGGTGCTGGCTGACGGGGCGGACATCGCCTTGGCCGACACGGGCGTTCCGGTGGAACTCGACCGGATCTACACCGCCCTGCGTGACCTGGCCACGACCCTGGGCCCGAACGGCGTCAACGAGAACGGCACCCTGAACAACACCCTCAAAGCCGGGGCCAAGGCACTGAAGGGCAACGGCGCCAGAGGCAACGACATGATCCGCAACCTCTCGACGGCGGCGGTGACCTTCGGACAGGGCAGCGGAGACCTCTTCGAGACCGTGACGCAGTTGGCGGAGTTCACCACCACCTTGGCCGAGAACGACGAGATCGTCCGGGCCTTCATGCGAGACCTGGCTGGTGTGTCTGAGCAACTCGCTGGCGAGAGCGATGAGTTACAGGCCGTCCTCGCCTCCCTCTCCGACGCGGTCGGCACGGTCAAGACCTTCGTCCAGAACAACCGCGAAGCACTGGTGACCGACGTCGAGAAGCTGACCCGGGTGGTCAAGACCATCAACTCCGAGCGCGAGAGCCTCGACACCGCGTTGGCCACCGCACCGGTCGCGATCGGCAACCTCACCCTGGCCTTCAACAACGAGTCCGGCTCCATCGGCTCGCGCATCGGATTGCAGGGCAACATCGCCGACGTGGACGGGTTCCTCTGCGCGATCGTGCAGCAGTCCGCCATCCCCGTCCCCGGTAAGGACCTCGCCTGCGAGATCTTCACCCAGGTCCTCGCGGCTTCCGAGCAGGACGGCGGCGGACTGCCGGAGTTGCCGCTTCCCTTCAAGCAACGCCAGCCCTCGCTCGGAGAGTCCGTACCGGCGGCCATCGAGACGCAGGAGCAGTTCGCCTCCGGCATCAACAACACCCTCGAGGGTCTCCTGGGAGGTACCCCATGAGGCGCCGGACGACTTCACGAACCACGCCTCGGTGGATGGGCCTCATCGGCGCCGCCACCGCTGGGGTCCTCGCGCTCAGCGCCTGCGAGTTCGACGGTGCCTACGACCTCCCGCTCCCGGGTTCGCCGGTCGGGGAGGACAACTCCTATGAGGTCACCGCGGAGTTCGACGACATCCTCAACGTGGTTCCTCGCTCGCCGGTCTTCGTCGATGACGTCACCGTGGGTGAGGTGACCGACGTGGAGCGCATCGGGTGGAACGCGAAGGTCACCATGCGGGTGCGCGACGACGTCGAACTACCCGACAACGTGATCGCAGACATTCGTCAGGTGAGCCTGCTGGGCGAGAAGTACGTCGCCCTCGAGGCCCCGACCGACGTTCCTGCGGTGGGACGCCTCAGCGAGGGCGACACCATCGAGATCGAGGCCACCGGCCGCAACCCGGAGGTCGAAGAGGTCCTCGGTGCGCTGTCCTTCCTCCTCAGCGGCGGGGGAGTGGCACAACTGGGCACGATCACCGCGGAACTGAACAAGGTGATGAGTGGGCGGACCAACGAACTGCGAGCCCTCCTGGGATCACTCGAGAACGTCGTCGGAGCCCTGGACGATCAGAAGGGCGACATCATCCGCGCCCTGGAGTCGCTCAACAGCCTGACCTCGACCCTCAACGCGGAACGCAACACGATCACCGCGGCCCTGGACGCCACCGGCCCGGCCATCAAGGTGCTCGGGGACCAGGAGACCGAACTGGTGCAGATGCTGGTCTCCCTCGACCGCCTCGGCGTGGTCGGAACCCGAGTCATCAACGCGAGCCGCAAGGACCTGCTCGCGACTCTGCGTGACCTCCGACCGGTCCTCGCGGCACTCAACGACGCCGGCCAGGCCCTAGCCCCCGGCCTCAACCTGCTGCTGAGTTTTCCCTTCCCCCAGGAGGCTTCCGAAGTCGTCCGCGGCGACTACGCGAACACCTCCATCCGCGCGGAGCTCGCCTTGGACAACTTCCTGGGCAACCCCAGCGGGGACCCGCTGGATCTGGGCGATCTCCTGCCTGACCTACCGCTCCCGGATCTGCCCGACCTGCCCGAACTACCTGAGTTGCCCGAACTGCCCATCCCCTCACTTGCCACTGCCGTCAAGCAGCTGCGTGGCTGCATGAAGGACGGCGATCTCACCAGCCAGGTCTGTCGCACCCTGTTGCGGAACGGGTCCTTCAAGGCGGCCGTCACCCAGGAGTGTTCGAAGCCGAAGAACCAGACTGACCCGGTATGCCGAGTCCTCGCCGGCGCCGTCAAGGGTCTCGTCCTACCCGATCTCCCCGGCCTGCCGGACCTGTTGGGTGGGTTGCCCCGCACCTCCTCCCAACTCAACCTCGCGTTGAGCAGCGGGCTTCCCTCCTCGGCGTACTCCAACGCCGCACTGATGGGCGGATCCTCATGACACAGACTGAATGTGTCCTTCGGCGCACCACCCTCCGGGCCTCGCTGCGCTCGTTTCCTCAGGCGGTGGCCTCATGGCGTGCTGAATGTGTCCTTCGGCGCAGCACCCTCCGGGCCTCGCTGCGCTCGTTTCCTCAGGCGGTGGCCTCATGACTAACCGTGGCATCAAGGCACGCATCCTCGCCTTCCTCGTCCTCAGCGCCGTCGGCATCGTCTACGTCGCCGCGGCCTACCTGGGCTTCGTGGACAAGGTCCTCGGGCGCGGTCTGGAGATCGAAGCGACCCTGCCCGTTTCCGGTGGCCTCTTTCAAGGCAGCGCGGTCACCTACCGGGGCGTCAAGGTCGGCAAGGTCGCCGACATGACCCCCACCACCTCCGGCATCTCGTTGAAGTTGGATCTCGAGGAGGGGACCCAGATCCCGCTCAGTTCACCGATGTACGTGCACAACCTCTCCGCCGTCGGCGAGCAGTACCTCGACTTCGAACCGATCAACGAGGACGGGCCCTACGCCGAGACCGGCGACGTGATCAACGGTTCCCAGGGTTCCATCCCGACCGACGAGGCCGAACTGCTTGTCGAACTCGACTCCTTCGTGAGCTCGGTGGACAAGCAGGCGCTGCGGACCGTGGTCAGCGAGCTCGGCATGCTCTTCGAGGACACCGGCCGGCCGCTGCAGCGATTGTTGGACAACGGCGGCGACTTCATCGATGAGGCCAACGCCCACACCGAGGAGACCATCGACCTGCTCGACACCCTCCGCGTGGTGCTCGGGACGCAACAGGACAACAGCGAGAACATCACGTCCTTCTCCAGAGACCTCCGGGTTCTGACAGGGGCCCTGGCCCAGAGCGACGACGACATCCGCACCGTCCTCGACCAGACCCCCGCCGCCACACGCGAGATCAACCAGCTGATGCTGGACCTGGAGCCGACGCTCCCGATCCTCCTGGGCAACGCGACGAGCGTGAACCAGGTCCTCGTCTCGCACCTGGCCGGCCTCGAGCAACTGCTCGTGACCTACCCGCGAGTGATCTCCTCGGGCTTCACCGGCACCACACCCGACGGTTTCGGGCACGTCAACCTCCAGACCGACAACTCGGTGGCACCGTGCACCCAGGGCTACAAACCCGTGAAGGACTGGCGCCGCGGAGACGAACTCACCGATGCGCCGATCTTCCCGGCCAAGTGCACCGCCGGTGACCCGTTCGTCCAACGGGGCACGCCCAACGTGCCGGGGACGAAGAACAACCCCAACCCCACACGTGCGTACCCTGGCTCCTACGACCCGGAGACCGGTGTGGTCAGCGGCGCCGTCGACGTGAACGGCGAGGCCGTCCGTTTCGGTGATCCGGGAAACCTGTCCATCCTGGGAGACGACTCGTGGAAATGGCTGTTGGTGGGCCCCGTTGCCCAGTGAGCAAACGTTGAAGGCCGACCCGAAGCAGGGCGCCGCCCCCGGCCGAACAGGGACGACGCTCATCGTGTTGGCCACGACGTGCGCGCTGCTGGTGGCCATCGCGGTCGCAGGAGCTGCGTTCTCCGTGAAGGCCCACCTCGACCGGGGTGACGACGCACAGATCCAGAGACAGTACGGCGACGTACTCGCCTCTGCGCGGGCCGAGGCCGAGGCCTTCGTGAACATCCGGTTCGATGACGCCGAGGCGAGCATCGAACGGGTCCGCGACGGCGCGACCGGTGAGTTCCGTGAGCAGTACGACACCTCCACCGAGAGTGTGATCGCCGTGCTCGAGCAGAACGAGTCCGTGATGGACGGAGAGGTCGTCTGGGCCGGGGTGGACACCCTGGACAACGACAGCGCACGGGTCTTCGCCTACACGAGCGGGACGGTGGCCAACCTGCAGACCGCAGGCAAGCCCGTCGAGCGCAACTTCCGCCTCCAACTCGACCTCGTGCTGGTCGAGGGTGAATGGTTGACCAAAAACCTGGAGTTCGTGGCCTGATGGCGTCTTCCTCACATCCGAGTCGTCGGCCCGCCCCCGGCTCCCGCACTCCCACCTCACGGCCCCGCAAGGTGGCCGGACGATCTCACCCGCCGCAGAGCGATCCCGCCATCGAGGAGACCGCCGGGCCGCCGCCACCCACGCCGGTGCCGCTCCCGAAGGCCCCCAAGACCACCAAGACCACCAAGACCACCAAGACCGCCAAGCCCGCTGCAGCCCGCGCCAGCCGACGATCGACGCCGATTCTGGTGGTCGCCATCGTGGCGCTGCTGCTGATCCTCGTGGCCGAGGCCGTCTACCTGTTCGGGCCTCCGGCCGACGAGCCGATCGTGTCGACGGAACGACCCGTGGTGGCCTCGGAGGTGGATCGCTCCATCGCCGTAGAGACCGCCTCCGAGTCGATCGAGAAGATCGTCGCCCGGTCCTATGAGACCTATGACGAGCAGGTGGAGACGGCGGCGTCCACCATGACCGAGACCTTCGCCGCGCAGTACCGCGAGACGACCGATCAGATCAAGGACTCCTTCGTCGAGGCGAAGACCGAGGTCACGGTCACGGTGGTGGCCCAGTCGGTCATGTCGGCGTCGTCCAAGCAGGCTCGGGTGCTGTTGTTCCTGAACCAGTTCGTGACCAAGGACGGGGGAGAGGCGCTGTACTCGCCCTACCGCGCGGTGGCCACGATGGAGAAGACCGATCGGGGCTGGCTGGTGTCGAAGTTGGAAACCCGCTGAACCGGTGTGATCGGGTGCGATTCTGACCCGGCCGTGGTCCGCAGGCTGGACAGGAGCCCTCGCGCCTACTAGTTTCGGCGCAGAATTAGAACGTGTTCCAGTTGAGTAGCGATCGAGGACCGGGAAGGATCGCACCGTGACCACCGTTGAGTGCGACATCCTGATCATCGGCGCAGGCCCGACCGGCCTGTTCGCCGCCTACTACGCGGGCTTCCGCGGCCACCGGGTGGCGGTGGTCGACTCCCTCCCGGAGCTCGGCGGCCAGATCACCGCGATGTACCCCGAGAAGCAGATCCTCGACGTAGCGGGCTTCCCGAGCGTCAAGGGTCGTGACCTCGTCGAGGGACTGGTGGCCCAGGCTGCGTCAGCGTCGCCGGAATACCTCCTGGATCGCACGGCGGCCTCGCTGGTGCGGGACGACGACGGGGTCACCGTCGGGCTCGACGACGGCACCCACGTGCGGGCCGGCGCGGTGATCATCACCGCGGGGATCGGCAAGTTCTCCCCTCGGCCGCTGCCCGCCGGTGAGGGATGGTCGGGTCGCGGACTCGAGTTCTTCGTTCCGTCCTTCGCGCCGTACGCCGGCAAGGACGTGCTCATCGTCGGCGGGGGAGACAGCGCCTTCGACTGGGCCCAGCACCTCGAGCCGATCGCCGCCTCGGTCACGCTCGTGCACCGACGCGAGGCCTTCCGGGCACACGAGCGCACCGTGCGGCAGGTGCAGGACTCGACGGTCGAGATCATCACCAAGGCCGAGGTCGTGGCCCTGAGGTCGGGCGCCGACGGCGGCCACGTGGCCGAAGTGGACCTTCTGGTCGACGGAGTTTCCCAGACCCGCCCCGCGCAGGCGGTCGTGGCGGCCCTGGGTTTCCTCGCCGACCTCGGTCCCCTGCAGACCTGGGGGATCGACGTACACAAACGTCACATCGTGGTGAACCCAGCCATGCAGACCAACCTGCCGCGGGTCTTCGCGGCCGGCGACATCACCGACTACTCCGGCAAGGTCCGCCTCATCGCGGTCGGTTTCGGTGAGGCGGCCACTGCGGTGAACAACGCCACGGTCGCCATCGACCCGTCGGCGAAGGTGTTCCCCGGCCATTCCTCGGAGGCATGATGAGCGGACGCAGCGCAGTCACCATGAACGACGCGGAGATCGCCGAACTGCTCGACGAGAACCTCAAGGTCCAGGTGGCCTCCATCGGCCCGGACGGGGCGCCGCATCTGACGACGCTGTTCTACATCGTCGAGGACGGCCTGATCGTCTTCTGGACCTACGGGCGGAGCCAGAAGATCAAGAACCTCGAACGGGACGACCGGGTCACCGCCCTGGTCGAGGCGGGGGAGGACTACTTCGAACTCCGTGGGGTGTCCATCACCGGCCGCGCGGAGATCGTGCGAGACCACGACCGGTTGATGTCGATCGGTTCACGGGTGGCCACGCGCATGTTCCGGGCCGAGTCGTTCGAGGCGTTGGGCGACATCGGCCGCGAAACGGTCGAGAAGCAGGCCCTCAAGCGCGTCGCGATCGTCATTCATCCCGACAAGGTGGCCACCTGGGACCACCGCAAGATGTGAGTACAGATCCAATCGATGAGGGGACACCCATGAAGATCAAGGTTGACTTCGACCTGTGCGAGTCCAACGCCCTGTGCGAGGCGATGGCTCCCGACGTGTTCGAGCTCGATGACGACGACTATCTCGTGGTCAAGAGCGAGGAAACGACCGACGAGAACGTCGAGGACGTCAAGCGCGCCGTCGCCGCTTGCCCCCGTGCCGCTATCTCGCTGAAGGACTGACCTGTGTCGAACGCCGAACAATCTCTCTCGCTCGACGGCCGTGTCGCGGTCGTCACCGGAGCCGGTGCCGGACTCGGCCGTGCCGAGGCTGTTGCTCTGGCCAGGGCCGGTGCCCGCGTGGTGCTCAACGATCTGGCTGGCGCCGCCCAGGACGCCGCGGAGGAGATCAGGGGTTTCGGCGGTGAGGTGCGGATCGTCGAGGGCGACGTATCCGAACGCAGCACCGCAGACGCCATGGTGTCGGCGGCGGTCGAGGACCTGGGCTCTCTCGACATCATCGTGAACAACGCCGGGATGACCCGCGACCGGATGCTGTTCAACCTCTCCGACGAGGAGTGGGACGACGTGATCCGTGTGCACCTGCGCGGTCACTTCCTCCTCTCCCGGAATGCGGCGGCGTACTGGCGGGGCCGGTCGAAGGAGACCGACGCGCCGGTCTACGGACGCGTCATCAACACCGCCTCGGAGGCGTTCCTCGGCGGTTCGCCGGGGCAGGCGAACTACGCCGCGGCCAAAGCGGGGATCGCCGCGCTGACCCTCTCGACCGCCCGTGGCTTGTCGAGGATCGGAGTGCGGGCCAACGCCATCTGCCCGCGTGCACGTACGGCCATGACCGCCCAGGTCTTCGGTGAGGACACCTCGGGGCTCGACGTCGACCCCTACTCGCCGGAGCACGTTGCTCCGCTGGTGGCCTACTTGGCCTCACCGGCGGCGGAAGCGATCAACGGCCAGGTCTTCGTCGTGTACGGCGGCATGGTCGCCCTCGTCGCCGCTCCGGTGGTCGAACAGCGCTTCGACACCGTCGACGGACTCTGGACGACCTCCGCACTCGACCAGCAGCTCGGCGGCTTCTTCGAGGGCCGCGACCCCTCGGTCGGTTTCGCCGCCGACTCGATCATGCAACTCACCATCTAAGGACAGGCACACCATGGGTCGGCTCAACGGCAAGATCGCGATCGTCACCGGCGGCGCTCAGGGGCAGGGCGCGGAGATCGTGCGCGCCTACGTCGCCGAGGGTGCCCAGGTGGTGATCGCGGACATCGCACAGGACGAGGGCCAGGCCCTGGCCGACGAACTCGGATCTGCGGCGGTCTTCTTCCGCCACGACGTCAGCCAGGCGGACTCCTGGTCCGCTGTCGTTGCACTCACCGAGGAGACCTTCGGGCCGGTCAGCGTGCTGGCCAACAATGCGGGCATCCTGCGGTTCGGGGACATCGAACGGATGGGCGGGGACGAGGTCGAGTTGTTGTGGCGCGTCAACCAGCTCGGGTGTTTCCTCGGGATGCAGGCCGTCACCCGCACCATGCGCAAGAACGGTGGCGGATCGATCATCAACGCCTCTTCGGTCGAGGGGCTGGCCGGGATGGCCGGCTGCACGGCCTACGCAGCGACGAAGTGGGCGATCCGCGGCATGACGAAGTGCGGTGCGATGGAGTTGGGGCCCAAGGGGATCCGGGTGAACTCGGTGCACCCCGGCATGATCGACACTCCGATGACCCGTGTGCACGGTGGGGACGCCGCCATGGAGTACGGCGCGTCGAAGGTTCCGCTGCGCCGTGTGGGGCAGCCCGAGGACATCGCCCCGGTCTACGTCTTCTTGGGTTCCGATGAGTCGCAGTACATCAACGGGGCGGAGATCGCCGTGGACGGCGGCGTCACCGCGACCCACGCCTTCGGTGGCTGAGGCTCAGTCCCGCAACAGCAGACGCACGGCGTACTCCATATGAGCCGCCGTCTCCTCAGCGGTCGAGCGACCGGTCACCCAGGCGACGAGCGAGGAGAGCCACACGTCGCCCACCACCCGCGCGATGGCGATGTCGTCGTCGGTGAGGACGTCGTTGTGGGCTTCCTCGGGGCGCATCGCGTGGGTCAGCATCGAGGAGAGCAGCAGACCGACGCGATGGATCTCGGTGGCTACGCTCGAGTCGGCGAACATGAAGGCCCGGGTCAGCGCCTCGGTCAGGTGCGGGTCGCCCTGCAAACCGCGCGTGGTGCGTTTGAGGAGGTAGATCACTCGGTCCGCGGCAGTGTCACCGGGAACCGGCCGGGCGGTCTGCGCCGTGTCGGCCTGCTCCAGTTGCCGCCCCAGAGCAGAGACCAACAGGTGGATCTTGGAGGGGAAGTAGCGATACAGCGTGCCCAGCGCGACGTCGGCCTGATCGGCCACCGCCCGCATCTGCACCGCGTCGAAGCCCCCGGAAGAGGCCAGCTGGTAGGTCGCGTCGAGAATGCGTCGTCGGCGTTCGCGCTGGGCGTCGGACCCGAGGTCCTCCGCGGTGAACGGTAAGGAATCGGTGCTCACTGCGTCTCCCGTGTGTGCGTTGTGGATCAAGTCGTTGCGGCCGCTGTGGTGGACCGCCCTGGTGAGCGAGGGCCGAAAGGTTGGACTCCGACCGATTTGAGACGGTGCCCGGATAGGATACCAATGGGTGAGACATAATAGGAACACGTTCCACCTCCGGCCCGGCGTCGGAACACACCGACAAGAAGGGTCATGACGCATGCGCATCGCAATGCTGTCCTACCGCAGCAAGCCACACTGTGGTGGTCAAGGCATCTACCTGCGCCACCTGAGCCGCGAGCTCACCAATCTGGGCCACAGCGTCGAGGTATTCTCCGGTCAGCCCTATCCCGAACTCGACCCCGGCGTGGCGCTGACCAAGGTGCCGAGCCTGGACCTCTATCGGGAGCCCGACCCCTTCCGGGTCCCGAAGCTTCGTGAGTTCCGCGACCTGGTCGATGTCCAGGAGTTCCTCATCATGTGTCTGGCCGGCTTCCCCGAGGCCCGCACGTTCAGCCGGCGGATGGCGCGCATCCTGAAGGACCGTGCCGCCGACTTCGACATCGCCCATGACAACCAGGTCCTGGGCTACGGGATGTTGGACATCGAGAAGCTCGGGTTGCCGCTGATCACCACGCTGCACCACCCGATCACCTTCGATCGCCGCATCGACCTGCAGCAGACGCGCAATCCCTACCGCAAGCTGACCCTGCGTCGGTGGTACGGCTTCCTGCGGATGCAGGGCCAGGTCGCACGCAAGGCGCGCAAGATCATGACGCCCTCCGAGACGTCCAAGCGGGATATCGCCAAGGACTTCGGGGTCGACCCGGCCAAGATGGAGGTCATCCTCCTGGGCGTCGACGACCTGTTCGTGCCCCCCACAGCACCCCGGGTGCCGGGCCGCATCATGGCCATGGCCAGCGCGGACGCTCCGCTCAAGGGAATCGCCACCCTTCTGGAGGCCTTCGCGAAGTTGCGCACCGAGCGGGACGTGGAACTGATCCTCGTCACCAAACCCCAAGCGGGCGGTCGCACCGAGAAACTCATCGACAAGCTGTCCATCGGCGACTCGGTCCGCTTCGCCCACGGCCTCACCGACCAGGAACTGGTCGCTCTGATGGGCTCTGCGGAACTGGCCTGCGTCCCGTCCCTCTATGAAGGCTTCTCGTTGCCCACGGCGGAGCTGATGGCCTGCGCGACGCCACTGGTGGTCTCCCGTGCGGGAGCCATCCCGGAGGTCGTGGGTCCTGAGGGACTCTGCGCCGAGGTCGTCACCCCTGGGGATGTGGGGGAGCTGAAGGCAGCCCTGGAGATCATGCTCGACGACCCCGAGCGTCGGGCCCGGATGGGCGCCGCCGGTCGCAAACGAGTCGAAGAAATGTTCAGTTGGCGCGCGGTTGCGATCAAGGTCGCCCGCGCCTACGAGGAAGTCATCGCAGACTTCACCACCGAGCGTCATGAAGCAGAAGGAGACAGCACGTGCTGACCGTAGATTTCGAACGATTGGGTCTTCGTTCAGGAGACCGCGTCCTCGACATGGGATGCGGGGCGGGTCGGCACGCGTTCGAGATGTACCGCCGCGGTGCTGACGTGTTGGCCTTCGACATGGATGCCGATGAGCTGGCCGGGGTCCTGGACCTGTTCGGCGCCATGAAGGAAGCCGGTGAGGTACCCGCGGGTGCCGAGGCGGACATCAAGCAGGGTGACGCTCTGGCGCTGCCGTTCGCCGACGGCGAGTTCGATCGCATCGTGGCGGCGGAGGTCCTCGAACACATCCCCGCCGACATCCAGGCCATCCACGAACTCGTTCGCGTCCTACGCCCGGGCGGAACGATGGCGGTCTCGGTTCCCCGTTGGCTGCCTGAGCTCATCAACTGGAAGCTTTCCGACGACTATCACAACGTCGAGGGCGGTCACATCCGGATCTACACGGACAAGGAACTCACCGACAAGGTCGTCAAGGCCGGGCTGGACTTCGTGGGCAAGGACTACGCCCACGGGCTGCACGCGCCCTACTGGTGGATCAAGTGCGCCGTGGGTGTCACCAACGACGACCACCCCCTGGCCAAGGCCTACCACCGGCTCCTGGTGTGGGAGATCATGAAGCAGCCGCGCGTTCTGCGCTGGGCCGGTGCGGTGCTGGACCCAGCTATCGGCAAGAGCATGGTCCTGTACTTCCGCAAGCCGCTGGACCCCACCGATGGCTGAGGGGCGACCCGACCTGGCCAGCCTGCCCTCCGTCGAGGGGGTCCTCAGCCCGGGTCAGATCGCGGTCACCGCCGCCTCCATCGCCTCGATGCAGGAGCCATCGGGTGCGATCCCGTGGACGGTCGGAGAGCACGTCGACATCTGGAACCACGTCGAGGCCGCGATGGCTCTGCTCGTCGGCGGTGAGGTCGAAGCCGCAGAACGCGCCTACGACTGGGTGCCTACTCTCCAACGCGCGGACGGATCCTGGCCGATGAAGATCGTTGCCGGCACCGTCGACGACGAGCGCGGAGAGGTGAACATGTCGGCCTACTTCGCCGTGGGCCTCTGGCACCACTGGCTGATGCGCCGCGACTACGCCTTCATCCTCAAGCATTGGCCCTCGGTCCGGGCTGGCCTGGACTGGGTGGTCTCCCGTCAGCTTCCCTTCGGTGGGCTGAACTGGGCTCAGACCCGGGAGAACGGCCAGCCGGGGCACGGCGAGGACGGCGCGCTGTTGGCCGGATCCTCGAGCATCTATCAGTCGCTGAGGGCCGGAGTCGCGTTGGCCGACCTGGTCGACGAGCCGCAACCCGAATGGGAACTCGCCGGCGGGCGACTGGGACACGCGGTGCGCGAGCATCGCGACCTGTTCTTGGACAAGTCGACGTACTCCATGGACTGGTACTACCCGGTCCTAGGCGGCGCGATCCGAGGAGACGCGGCAGCGGAGCTGCTCGCGCCCCGATGGGACGACTTCGTCGTGCCCGGATTGGGAATCCGCTGCGTCGACACCAACCCGTGGGTCACCGGTGCGGAGACGTGCGAGCTGGTGATGGCACTCGATGCGATGGGCGACCATCGACGGGCGCTCACCCTGTTCGAGGACATGCAGCACCTGCGTCACGAGAACGGCTCCTACTGGACCGGCTGGGTCTTCGGCGACGACGTCTACTGGCCGCACGAGCAGACGACCTACACGGCCGCCGCCGTCATCCTGGCCGCCGACGCGCTGGGGGAGACCTTCGGCCACAGCACTCCCGGGTCCGGAATCATGCGGGGGACCTCGCTGGCTCCGCACTTCGCGGAGATCGCGTTGGAGTGCGGGTGCACGTCATCCGACAGCGTCGCCGGCGTCCCCGGTCGTTCGTCGTAGAACGCGCATAGATCCCACCGTCTCCACCTGCTCGAACGAGCCGCTCTCGAGGGCCCGGAGGAACACGTGGTACGGCGCCTGCCCGCCGTCGGCAGGGCCCTCGAAGACGTCGTGAATGACCAAGAAGCCCCCGGTCATGAGCCACGGGGCCCATCCGGAGTAGTCGTTCTGGGCATGGATCTCGGCGTGACCTCCGTCGATGAAGAGCAGACTCAAGGGAGTGCGCCACCAACGCGAGATCGTGGTGCTGGGTCCGACGACGGCCATCACCCGATCCTCCAGACCCGCCCGCGCCACGTTCCGACGAAACACCGGCAGGGTGTCCATGAGCCCGAACTCGGCGTCGACCAGTTCCGGATCGTGGTGCTCCCAGCCTGCCTGGTTCTCCTCCGACCCACGGTGGTGGTCGACGGTGAACACCACCCCGTCCGGATCGTGCCGGGCGGCCGATCCGAGGTAGATGGCCGACTTTCCGCAGTAGGTGCCCACCTCGAGCAGGGGGCCGTGGGGCGCCCGCTCCACCGCGCGACGGTGCAGCAACATCCCCTCGTCGGTCGGCATGAACCCTCCAGCGGACCGTGCGTGCTCGAGGAGGCGCTCCTGCTCGGAGTGGTCGGACCGTGTCGTCTGGGTCTTCTGGGTGTTCACCGCGCGAGAATAGCCCGAGCCAGGGCTGCGGGCGGAGGCGGATGTGACTAGAATTGGAACACGTTCTAGTTTCGCACCTGAAGCAGGACGACACAGCACCTCAGACGGGAGTCAGGCATGTCCATCGGGATCTCCGAGGAGCACCGCGAGCTAGCCGCGACACTGGCCAAGTGGGCCGCGTCGCTGGACGGGATCGGCGCCGCCCGAGCAGCCGAGAACGATCGTGACGAGGGCTTCTCCTCCGTGTGGGAGGCAGTGAGTGAGATGGGCCTTCCGGCACTCGCGTTGCCCGAGCACCTCCAAGGCGGCGGCGGAACCACGCTCGACACAGCCGTGGCCCTGGAGGCCTGCGCCGGGACGCTGATCCCTGGTGGTCTGCTCGCGACCACTATCGCCGCGCATCTCGTGGCGCATCTGCCCGACCAGGCAACGGCCATCGTCGGTGGAGCCCGGGTGGCCCTGGCCTTGGACGCGTCCCTGTCGGTGGTGTGGGACGCTCCCGGTGCCGACGCATTCCTGGTGCCTGATGACGCCGACGAGTGGCACTGGGCCCCCGCCGATGCCGTGACCGTGACCGCAGGCCCGGTCCTGGATCTGACTCGTCGCAGCGGTTCGCTCGTTGTCGACTGGCAGGCGCCGGGGCTCGTGCCGCTACCGGGCATCGACCTCGGGTCGGTCCGGCGTACTGCGGTCACCTTCGCTGCGGCCGAGGCGGCTGGGGTGGCCCGTTGGTGTCTGGCCACCGCCGTGGACTACGCCAAGGTCCGCGAGCAGTTCGGACGGCCGATCGGAAGCTTCCAGGCCATCAAGCACTTGTGCGCCGAGATGCTCGAGACCGCGGAGGCCGTGACCGCGGTCGCGTGGGACGTGGCGGCCGCTGCAGGGTCGCCAGCGTCCTCCGGGTCGGCTCACGACGTGGACGCTGCCGACCAGTGGGCCTTCGCGGCCGACGTCGCAGAGGCGATCGCGTTCGAGGGCGCGGTGTCGGTGGCCAAGACGTGCATCCAGGTGTTGGGGGGGATCGGGTTCACCCACGAACACGATGCCCACCTCTACCTGCGTCGGGCGCTGACCCTCCGGGCTCTGGTCGGTCGTAGCGACGACGCGGCGGCCCGGCTCACCGAGCGTGCCGTGCGGGGCGTACGCCGACGACCGCGGGTCGACCTGGAGGGTCGCGACGAGGTGGTCCGCGACGACCTGCGTGCACTCGTGGCCGAGGTGGCCGCGGCTGAGGACCAACGCCTGGCTCTGGTGGACACCGGAGTGCTCACGCCGCACTGGCCCGCGCCGGCTGGTTTGGGGGCCGACGCCGTCACGCAGATCGTGTTGGACCAGGAACTTGCCGCCGCAGATGTCGTGCGACCGGACCTGGTGATCGCGACGTGGGCCCTGCCCAGCATTCTCGAGCGAGGCACACCGGCCCAGCGAGAACGGTTCGTCCGTCCCTCACTGCTGGGCGACATCGTCTGGTGCCAACTCTTCTCCGAACCGGGATCGGGTTCGGATCTCGCCTCGTTGCGCACGAAGGCCGAACGCGTCGACGGGGGCTGGCGGTTGACCGGTCAGAAGGTGTGGACCTCGGTGGCCGAGCGTGCTCACTGGGGCATCTGCCTGGCCAGAACCGACCCCGAGGCGCCACAGCACCGCGGTATCAGTTACTTCCTCGTCGACATGTCCAGCCCGGGGATCGACATCCGGCCGCTCCGGGAGATCACCGGGGAGGCTCTGTTCAACGAGGTCTTTCTGGACAACGTCTTCGTCCCTGATGATGCGATGGTGGGGGAGCCCGGCGAGGGCTGGAAGCTGGCCAGGACGACCCTGGCGAACGAACGCGTGGCCATGGCGTCCAGTCGGCTCGACAAGAGCGCCGAACGCGCGGTGGCGTTGGCCGCTGAGTCCGAGAACGGGATCGGCGCGACCGATCGCGTGCGGATCGGCCACGCGGTGGCGCTCTCCACGGTCAACGCGCTGCTCGGCACCCGATCCACCCTGCGGTCCCTCAGTGACGCTGGGCCGGGACCGGAGTCCAGTGTCGCGAAGCTGCTGGGGGTGCGCAACCGTCAGGACAGCGCCGAACTGGTCGTCGACCTGTACGGCGACCGCGTGCTGACCGACGACCCGGAGGTCGCGGCCGCGGTGTGGGAGATGCTGAACACCCGGTGTCTCTCGATCGCGGGCGGCACGACTCAGATCCTTCGCAATGTCGCGGGCGAGAGGATTCTGGGCCTACCCCGCTAGCGGGGAGCTGAGGGCAGTTCTGGTTCCGACCGAGCCGCCACCGATGGCAGGAGGCAGCAGAAGCTGGAGCCGGTGGGCTCGTTGGCCTCCCACCAGACCTTCCCGCCGTAGGCGGTGGCCAGGGTGGCCGCGATCCACAGCCCCAGCCCGTTGCTCGAGGCCTCGCCGCCATGGGTGAATCGCTGGAACAAGTGGGGAACCCGGTCCGCAGGGACGCCCGAGCCGGTGTCGCTGACCTTGATCGTCGTCTGGCCGTCCCGGGCCTGAGCGGTGATGCGGATGGGTGCCTGTCCGTGCTTCAGCCCGTTGGTGACGAAGTTCCCGACGATGGACCAGCAGTGCGCCGCGTCGATCATGACGGGGAGTCCGGGGAGGACGTCGACCTCCACGAGCCCGGCGGACAACCCGAGGTCGGGCAGCCGTTCGAGAATCAGGTCGAGGAGGTCGTGTTTGGAAGGTCGCGGCTCGAACACCCCTGCCTCGGCGCGGTCCGCGTCGAGATATCCCTTCAGGTGTATTCCCAATCCGGAGGCCGAGCGCTCCAGCCGAGTCAACCGGGCCAACCTGTCCTCCTCGGGGGTGGAGCTCCAGGACTCCCGAAGCATGGTCAGTCCCGCGCTCAGCCCCGCGACGGCGTTACCCAACTCGTGGTAGGTCAAAGACAATGCCTCGTCCACCCGCGTGGGAGGTGGGGCAGCGCTTGCGGGCTTGGGCGACGGACCCAGGTCTGCCGGTGAGAATGCCTCGACCGGGGTCATCAGTCGGATCGTCACCGCCCAGGCTCCCGAGCCTGTGAACAGGTCTGCGGTGGTGTACGGGGCCACCCGCATCTCGGCCGTGCGCACGGCGCCGTGCCGGTCCACGACCTCGATGACCTGGCGCAGATCATCCCCCAGCGGCTGACCGAAGGCCTGGCCGACCAAGGACTCCTCGCCGCTCTGCATCAGCCGAGCTGCCGTGGCGTTCGCATGTCGGATCAACCCGGTGGCGTCGACGATCAGAACCCCGGCTTCCTGCGAAATGCTGGGGCGGACCGGTGCGTCCGGAGACGGGTCGCGGGTACTCATCCGCGGTTCTCGCCGTCCCGGGGTGCGAAGAAAGCATCCATGACGCCAGTCCCGCCCGTTGCCCAGTGCCGCGGCGGTGTCGCCGGGTTCGCGGCCAGCTGTCTTGCGACGGTGTTCGGCTGCGCGTGTCGCTGAGACATGGCCACCTCCGGTGGTCGGGTGAGTTCTCGGCTCGGCGAATTCCGGACCTTGATGCTCAGCCTCCCAAGAGGTCCGTGAAGAACCTGTGTCGTTGCGAGGTGCGGCTGTGAAGAACGTGTGCAGGTATGGTCGGGATCCGAGACTCAGCGCCGGACAACGAGGAGACAGACGTGGCACGCATCGTTGTGGCGGAGGACGACCCCGACATCCACCTGCTGGTTCAGCTGCTGCTCGAGGATCAGGGTCATGTCGTGGTGATGGCGAGCAACGGGGCGCAGGCCTTGAACCTGGTGGCCGAGGCCCCCGTCGATCTGGTGATTCTCGACATCGCGATGCCGGGGGACCTCGACGGGTTGGCCGTCACGAGGAATTTGCGTGCCGATCCCGCTCGTGCCGATGTGCCGATCCTCCTGCTGAGCGCTCGCGCCCGCGAAGGTGACATCCAGGTGGGGATGGACGCGGGGGCGAACGACTACATCGTGAAACCGTTCGACGCCGACGAGCTCGTCGTCCGGGTGGCGTCGCTCACCTCGTCTGCCGGCTGATCGGTCGCCGGCCCACTGTCATCCTGGGTCCCGCCCCCTCTGGACTTGGGTATCTCGAAGGCCACCGCGGTTCCCTGGTGGGGGGCTGATTCCACGGCCAACGTCCCGTCATGTGCCTCGACGATGGTCTGCACGATGGCCAGCCCCAGCCCGGTCCCCTGGATCGAGTCCGCCACCGCGTTGCTGGCGCGGAAGAACCGATCGAAGAGGCGGGCCTGCTCGTCCAGGGGGATCCCGATCCCCGTGTCCTTCACCTGGACGAGGACGCTGGTGGCGGTCTCGGTCATCGACAGTTCGATGGACCCCCCGTCGGGGGTGAACTTGACGGCGTTGGAGACCAGGTTGATCAGCGCACGCTCCAACTGCTGCTGATCACCGATGACCGTGGTGCTTCCTGCGACCGGGACCGACACCGACAGGTCGAGGTGCCGATCCCACCGCAACGTCTCGGTGGCCTGAACAGCCGCCGCGATCAGCCCCGACATGTCGACCAGCGTGTGCTCCGAGGCATCCTTCAGATTCTCGATGCGCGAGAGCGCCAAAATGTTCTCGATCAGACCCATCAACCGGTGCCCGCCGCGGTCGACGCGGCGAAGGAGGTCGCTCTGACGGTCGTTGAGGGGGCCCACCGATTCGTTGAGCAGGACCTGGTTGAACCCGAGGATACTGGTCATGGGCGTGCGGAGTTCATGGCTGACCGTGGCGAGGAACTCCGACTTCGCACTGTCGAGATCGGAAAGCCGGTCCACCGCGGCTCGTTCGGTCTCCAGCAGGCGACGCAGCGACTCCTGGGTGCGTTGCCGGCTCGTGATGTCCTCGCCGACGGCGAGATAGCCGACGAGGTCCCCGGTGGAGCTCAACAAGGGGCTCATTCTGAGGCTGACCCGCATCAGGCCACCGTCGATCCGGCGATAGGTCCAGTCGTGGCTCCGGCCCGCGCCGCCCGGTTCACCCACGATGGCTTCGAAGACAGACCGGACCCGAAGCTCTCGCATCCGGTCGCCGACCTCGTCCTGCTGGTGCAGCGAACTCAAGGCCTGACCGATCAGGTCATCTGGGGAGTACCCGAGCAGATTCTCGGCCCCACTGTTGACGAAGGTGATGAACCCACGCTCGTCGGTGGCGATGATCGAGGTGCCGGTGGTTGCCGCCAACAACGTGGCTGTGAAGTCTTGCTCGCGGCGCAACTCGAGTTGGGCCCGGCGCGACTCCTCGCGCCCGGCCAGAGCCTCCACCAGGGCCGCGGATCGTTCCGCCATGACCAGGGCCAACGGCAGGGCGACCAGCGCGATCACCACGAGGTTGACCTGGACGAGAGCGGCAGTGGCCCAGGACTCCACCTGTGTGACATCTCCGAAGGGCCCGCCGCCGCCCGCCGTCAGCAGGGTCACGAGCGTCCCCACCACGAGGGCCTCGAGAGCCAAGGATCGCAGCGACAGGACCAACGCACCCCAGACGAGGAAGGGCAGCGGAAGGAACGACAGCGGCAGACTCTGCCCCGAGCGGTGCACCAGGACGGTCACGGCCAACGTGCTGACCACCTGCAGTCCGACGGTGACGTGCGAGACATCGATGCGGGGTCGAGCCTTGGTGTCGGACAGCAGCAGCATGGCTGGCACCACCAGCAGCTGCGAGGCCAGATGCGAGGCCGTCACGCTCGTCATCGTCTCGAGCAGGGAGCCGTTCAACCCGAGCCTGACAATCGCCCCGGCCAGGAATCCGATGACGATGGACCCGACCCCTGCCGCCGCGATCAGCAGCGCGAAGTCACCGCGCGTCCGGAGGAATGGGCGGGCTCGGTGGGCACCCAACACCACGCCCACAACCAGCCACTCGGTGGCATTCGCCAACCCGAAGAAACCCGAGACGAGGAGGTCCTTCCCTCCAGCGAAGTTCGCCGCCCCGGTCACCACGACACCCAGCAGCAACAGGGTCGGCCAACGGCGCGGTGACGAGAGGGCGATCAGGCTCGTCCCCACACCAGCCGCGGGCCACCAGGCGGCGACGTCGGAATTGCCGGGGGCGAACAGGACAGAGGCCGTGCTGAGACCGAAGATGACCGCGAAACCGAGGGCGATGACCACGACACCCGGTTGTCCCGCGCGGTCGCCCGAGCGGTCGATCTCGATGCTCACGCGGAGGACCGGCCGGCGAGCATGCGATCGACGTAGTGGCCGATCTGTCGGATCTGGAAGGGCTTGGTGGCGTATTCGTCGGCGCCGGCTGCGAGACCTGCCTCCGCGTCTGCTGCGGTTGCCAGGGCGGAGAGCATCAGCACCATCGGCTGTGGAGAGAGCGACGAGGCGCGCAACCGGGAGACAACCTCCAACCCGTTCAGGTGCGGCATGTTGACATCGAGAATCACTAGGTCGAACGCGCCGGAGGTGAGCAATTCGAGGGCGAGGTAGCCGTCGCGCGCATCTTCGACGACGTGACCGCCGAGACCCAACGAGAGGGACAGCAGTTCTCGGATGTCGTCGTCGTCGTCAACCACGAGAATTCTCGCCACGGTGAACCCTTCTGGTTATGGGGTTCCCCAAGGACACCGCCGGAAGCAGTATCGCAAGACGGCTGTGACGGGGTTGTGACCACAGCCGTGGGACCTGTGAAGATTCCATAACCATCTGAGTGCCTTACCCTCGTGGAATGACTCGGCTCTTGGTGATCGATGACGACGTCCAGTTGGCGCGGGCGTTGGTCTCCGCCCTCAGCCGGGCCGAGTATGTCGCGGAGTACGCCCTCACCGCTGCCGCCGGGTTGGAGATGGTCGTGACCGGTGACCCTCAACTGGTGCTGCTCGATCTCGGTCTGCCGGACCGGGACGGCGTCGATGTCGTCAAGCAGATTCGGAGCTGGAGCACGGTGCCGGTGGTGATCCTCTCCGGCGCCACCGATGAGCGGCGGAGGGTCGAGGCGCTGGATGCGGGTGCGGACGACTTCGTGCAGAAACCGTTCGGCGTCGATGAGTTGCTCGCCCGGGTTAGGGCGGCCCTGCGCCGAGCCGGGCCGATGGACGGCGAGCCTGTCGCGGCGCCCTTGCGCACCTACGGCGATCTGTCGATCGACCTGCAGTCCAGGAGCGTCACTGTGGCGGACGAGGAGGTTCGGCTGACCCCGAAGGAGTGGCGCCTCCTGGAGGTGTTGTGTGCCTTCCCCGGCCGGCTCCTGACGCATCGATGGATCCTGGACGAGGTCTGGGACTCCGCCCACGGGGAGGAGACACGTGCTGCTCTACGAGCCCACATCCGGTCGCTGCGAGCGAAGCTGGGCGATAAGGCTGGCACGCCGATCTACCTGCGGACCGAAAGCGGTGTGGGTTACCGCTGGATCGCGGAAGAAGCCGGGGAGGACACGATAGATCAGCCGGATCTGTCGAACGCTCCGGACGAGGACGCCGGTGAGGAGCGCGTACGCCGCCCCACCGAGGACCTGACCCATGAACTGAACAATGCGCTGACTGCCCTGAAGGTGGCCGTACACCTGCTGCGGCGCCGGGTGGTCCCCGCGGAAGGCGACGCCCCGCAGGGCGTCTCTGAACTGTCTGTTCAAGTGGACCAGATCGTCACCCGGGTCAGTCGACTTGCGGTGGAACTGGAACACCGAGTCAGCCAGGACTCGTCCGGCCCGTCATAGATCAGGCGCTGACGAGCGCCAGGCTCCGGTACCGCTCGGCCAAGTGGCCCAGGGTGAGGATGAGGATGTATTCGCCGGCGTCCAGGAGCGTTGCGGCGCGACTGCTGCTGACGTCCGCCGTCAACCGGCGCAGCGTGGCCACGTGGACCTCAATGACGTCGTGCGGGGTGCCCGAGGTGTGGGCGACGAGGGTGGCGAAGCAGACCGACTGTGCGTCGACCGCATGGTCGACGACCAGGTGGCGCTCTTCGACGCGGCTGAGGACGATCTCCTCGTAGATCGCTTCGAGATCCGCTGTGGACCCGGAGTCGTGGGGGAGGAGTACGACATCCGGGTCGGCACAGCTTTCGAGTTGGACCTCATGGGCCGATGCGGAGGGGACGTGCCCTGGGTTGGTCAGCGTCGCACTCATCGGTCCTCCAACTCGAGCCTTAGCACCCGATCGGCTCTTAAGAGCCGACCCCATCGGGCGGTTCTGGCTGGATCATCTGGCCCTGATCAAGGCCAGGTGACCAAGGAACCACGAGTATGCGTGGAAACGGGGAACTGCACGGAACCTTCACATCTGGTGCTGCGCCGGGTGCAGTCGCCGGTGGCGGTTCCAGTGCCAGTGCAGGTAGCGGTCGATGGCTCGGAGCGTGTGTTGGCTGCGGATCGAGGGGAAGATGTCGAAGGCGTGTTGGGCTCCCGGCAGTTCGGCGTACACCACGCTGCGCTTGGAAATCGACCTCAGCCGCTCGACGAACAGGCGAGCCTGAGCGACGTCGACCAGGGTGTCGACTGCGCCGTGAAGGACGAAGAAGTCGGGGGCCTCGGGGGTGACCCGCAGCAGGGGTGAGGCGGCCTCGAAGACCTCGGGGTCCTTCTCCCAGGTGGTCTGGAAGATCCGCGGGGACAGGAAACCGTCGCGGACCAGGCGTGCGCTGGACAGCCCGGTCGATCCGGCCAGGTCGTAGACGCCGTAGTGCGGCACGGCGACCTGCACCGTGGTGTCGGCCTCTTCGAAGCCGGGCTGCCAGACGGGGTCGTTGGCGGTCAGGGCGGCGAGGGAACTCAGATGCCCGCCAGCGGACCCTCCGGTGATCGCGATGTAGTCGGAATTGCCGCCGTACGAAGCGATGTGTTCACGGATCCAGGCGATTGCCTGTTTGACGTCAACGATGTGGGCGGGCCACGGATCGCGGGGCGCGAGACGGTAGTTGATGGCGACGCAGACCCAGCCCTTCGCGGCCAGATGATTCATCAGGGGGAGGCCCTGCTCCTCCTTCTTCCCGATCGTCCACGCGCCGCCGTGCACCTGCAGGAGCACCGGTGCCCCACCCTCCGGAACACCGCCGGAGGGAAGGTAGATGTCCAGCATCCCGCGCTTGCCGTGCTCGTTGTAGGCGATGTCGCGCTCGACGGTCACCTGCTTGTTCCGCATCCGGAAGGGATAGATGAGCTTTCGCCACGGGATCGCGAGATCGGCTGGGGTCGGCAGTTCGTCGAGTTCCTCGACGTAGTCGGACCCGAGTCCGTCCACCAGGGCCTGCTCGGCTCCGACGCGGGCCTGCCGGCTCTGGTTGATCACGTGCAGCAGCCCCGCGGAGCTGGCCGCGGCCAACGCCAAGGGGATGGCCCGCTTCCGTCCTCCGGTGGCGTGGGTCGCGGCGTCCGCCAGCGTGATGCCCAGGACGTGAGGGGCCAACTCACCGGTCATCCAGCCGGCGAAGAACGCAGGGATGCCGGCCCGGTAGCCCGACACCGGCCGGATGGCGTTGACGGTCAGCGCGGCGGTGACGATCTGTCGTCGCAAGAAACCCATACGGGGCATCGTAGGACGACCGGTTCATGGGATCAGGCGTACCCACCGTCAACCGGCCCTACTATCGGCAGCATGGATCGCCTGTCAGGACTGGACGCCAGTTTCCTCTACCTCGAAACTCCCGCCCAACTCATGCACGTCTGCGGTCTGATCGTCCTCGACCCGAGCACGATGCCGACGCCGTACTCCTTCGAGGGGGTGCAGGCGGGCATCAACGCCAGCGTCAAAGACGTCCCGGAGTTCACCCGCAAACTGCGTCGGGTGCCGTTGGACCTCGATCACCCGATCTGGGTGCACGACCACGAGTTCGACATCGAACGACACGTGCACCGGCTGGCCGTCCCCGCACCCGGCGGCTACGCCGAACTGGTCAAACTCACCGCGCACCTGGCGTCGCTGCCGCTGGATCGGTCCCGTCCCCTGTGGGAGATGTGGATCATCGAGGGTTACCAGGAGGGTTCCCAGGTCGTGGTCTTCTCCAAGATGCACCACGCCACGGTGGACGGGGTGTCGGGCTCCAACCTGATCTCGCACCTGTGCTCGCTCGAAGCCGACGCGGCACCCATCGCCACCAGCGAACCGACGCGTACGGCGCGCAGGATCGGTAAACGCGAGCTGTTGGGTCGAGCCGTGGTGAGCAACCTGGCCCGACCGGTCAACGGCGTGAAGTTGGTGGGCCCCACGGTCCAGAGCGTCACCAAGACGATCGGCCGGGTGCGCGCCGGGACCAGCATGGCGGCACCCCTCACCGCGCCGCGGACCTCGTTCAACGGCACCATCACCGGACACCGGACCATCGGATTCACCCAGATGAGCCTCGACGACATCCGGAGGGTCAAGAAGGCGACCGGAACCACCGTCAACGACGTCGTGCTCTCGATCGCTGGTGGCGCGTTGCGTGCCTACCTGGAGGAGCGCGGCGAACTGCCCACGAACTCCCTGCTGGCCTCGGTGCCGGTCAGTGTGCGGGAGCAGTCCAAACGCAACACTGGGGCGAACAAGGTGTCCTCCCTGTTCGCCCACCTGGGAACCGATGTGGAGGATCCCCTCGAGCGGTTGGAGGGAATGGCTCAGCACAACCGGAATGCCAAGGATCACCACAACGCGATCAGCGCGGATTCGTTGCAGGACTGGGCGGAGTTCGCTGCCCCCCGGACCTTTGGTCTCGCTGTCCGCGCCTATGCCGGGCTCCGGCTGGCGGAGAAGCACCCGGTCGTGCACAACCTGGTGATCTCGAATGTCCCGGGTCCGCCGGTCCCGCTGTACTTCATGGGCGCCCAGATCTTGGCGCTCTACCCCCTCGGTCCGGTCTTCCACGGAGCCGGACTCAACCTGACCGTGATGTCGAACAACGGCGAGATGCACGTCGGAGTGATCGCCTGTCGGGAGTCGATGCCGGACCCCGAGGCACTGGTGCAACATTTCCCGACCGAACTGGCCAGACTCATGAGCGCAATCTCTGGGGGGACCGGCCGGCAGGCCCCCACACCCCTGCGGCGCTGAGTCTCAGTCGGCCCAGTCTCAGTCGGCCCAGTCTCAGTCGGCCCAGTCTCAGTCGGCCCAGTCTCAGTCGGCCCAGTCTTAGGCGGTGGTGGGGCGCCGGAAGTCCCGGCGCCGGGCGTTGACGGTGTTGACGGCTTCGAGGAAGGCCGGAACGAATCGTTCCGACTCCAGCACACACATCGCGTGTCCGCCCTCGAGGTCGTGGATGGTGGCGCCGGGGATGGCGCGGGCGACCCCGAGTTGTCGGGCGGGGGGAATCACACGGTCACTACGGCCCATCACCACGGCCGTGGGCACATCGATCTGACCCAGCCAGGGTCGGGAGTGGTGACGGCCGAGCGCCGCCAGCGCCTGTCCGACCGCCCAGGGGCTGGTGGAGCGCCATTCGCGGATGGCCCACTCCTGCATGTCGGAGGGCTCCACGTCGATCGCGGTCGCAGCAGCGCGCGCGGTCCGGGTCGCCGTTCGGGACCTGGACACACCACGCACCCCGAGCATGGTGGCGCCCATGCCGGTGAAGAAGGCGCGCTCGGCCAGGTTCAACTGGAAACGATCGGTGGTGGCACACAACACGAGGCCCTGGATCTTGTCGGCGTGTTGACGCCACACACGCTGGGCGACGATCGAACCCATGGAGTACCCGGCGATGATCACGTCCTCGTGGCCCAGCACCTCGATGAGGGCTGCGACATCATCGGCACAGTCGTAGAGGGAGAAGGTTTCGGACTGGATGCCCTGACCGTGCCACCGCAGGTCCAGGGTGACGACGCGGAAGCGCCGCGAGAGGGGCTCGATCGCGGGGAACCAGGTCAGGAGTCCGGTGCAGCCCAAGGCGTGCAACAAGATGATCGTGGGGGAGTCAGGGGAGGGGCCCGGTGTATCGGTGACGTAGGTGGAACCGCCCTGGCCCGGCAACTCGATCAGCTCGCCTGCCGGGATCTGCGCGAAGGGCAGATAGACCCGATTGCGTAGCAACGCTCCAGCGCCCACCGCCGCCCTCCTCAGGGTTGTCCGTGTTCCAGACTAGACTAGAACAGGTTACAGTTTTGCCCATGTGGCCCTCCGAGCGGGACACGACGAGCGTAGGAGGAGTCCCCAGGTGAGTGACACGCAGGCCGCCCCCACCCCGAATCCGTCGGGGTCCCGCCCCGGCGAGACCAACGAATCAGTCGAGGCCGTCACCGCCGTGGTGCGCGAAGCGCTCGGTCGTGACGCCGACTGGGCGGCACTGGCCTCGGCCGGTCTGCTGTCGCTGGCCGTCCCCGAGGAGTACGACGGTGAGGGGCTCGGGTTGGCCGAGACCGCCGTGTTGCTGCGCGAGACCGGCGCGAAGGCGCTCCACCTGCCGGTGTGGGAGACGCTGGCGTGCGGCGTACCCACGATCGCCGAGCACGGCAGCGACGACCAGCGTCAGGCGTGGTTGCCGGGTGTCGCCAGTGGCGCCACGATCCTGACTCCCGCGCTGCGCGAGGCCGGACGAGCGTGGACCGACGCTCCCGCCACCACCTTCAGCGATGGTGTGGTCTCCGGCCGCAAGATCGCAGTGGGCTATGCGGGCACCGCGTCGCGACTCCTCGTCACAGCCATGTCCGGCAGCGACCCGGTGGTGGTCCTGGTGGACCCCGCCGGACCCGGAGTGACCCTGCTCGAGTCCGACTCCTCCTCGGGCCTGACGAGCCACACGGTCGTACTGGACGCTGCGCCCGGCGAGGCGCTCGGCCAGGGCGCTTCGCAGACCCTGCTCGAGCACGCCACGGCCGGCCTGGTCGTTCTGGCCTCGGGGCTGGTGACCGGGGCGCGCGACCTGACCGCGGCCTACATCAAGGAACGCACCCAGTTCGGTCGTTCGCTGGCTCAGTTCCAGGCGGTGGCCATGCAGATGGCCGACGTCTACATCACCTCGCGCACCCTTGACCTGGCCGCCGACAACGCCGTGTGGCGGGTCACCGAGGGGCTGCCCTGCGCCGACGACCTCGCTGTCGCGGCGCACTGGGCCTGTGCCCAGGCGGTTCCGGCCCTGCGGACCTGTCACCACCTGCACGGCGGAATGGGGGTGGATGAGACCTACCCGCTCCACCACTACTTCTCGTGGGTCACCGACATCACGCACACTCTCGACGCTCTGGCCGAATCTGTGTCCGTAGAAGACCCGGCGGCCAAGAACCTCGAGTTGACCGCCGAGCAGCGTGCGCTGAAGGCCGAACTCCGGGAGTACTTCCACGGTCTGGCCGACGACGACGCCCACGAGGACATGGGCAAGGACCGGCACGGGCCGACGTACCAGAAGACCGTGCGGCAGATGGGCGCCGACGGATGGATGGGGATCGGCTGGCCGAAGGAGTACGGCGGTCACGGGCTCGGCGAGATCGAGCAGACCATCTTCGCCAACGAGGCGCAGCACGCGGACGTCCACCTACCGGCGGTCACGCTGCAGACGGTCGGCCCCACGTTGATCCGTTACGGCACCGAGAAGCAGAAGGACCTGTTCTTGAAGCGGATCCTCGAGGGTGACGTGCACTTCGCCATCGGGTACTCCGAAGCGGATGCGGGAACCGATCTCGCCGCGCTACGCACCACCGCCAAGCGTGACGGTGACCACTACATCGTCAACGGCCAGAAGATGTGGACCACCGGTGGACATCAGGCCGACTACCTCTGGCTCGCGGTGCGCACCGATCCCGATGCACCGAAACACAAGGGCATCTCGATCCTCATCGTGGACACGACCGACCCGGGGTACACCTGGACGCCGATCATCACCGCGGACGGGTCCCACCACGTCAACGCGACCTACTTCAACGACGTCCGGGTGCCCGTCGACATGTTGGTCGGCGAGGAGAACCAGGGGTGGAAGTTGATCACCACCCAGTTGAACCACGAGCGCGTGATGCTCGGACCGGCCGGACGGATCGAGGGCCTGCGCGATCGTGTGGCCGAATGGGCGAGCAAGGCAGGTGCTCTCGACCAGCCCGACGTCCGCGCCGCGATGGGTCGCGTGACGGCGGCGTTCCGCATCAACGAGCTGTTGAACTGGGAAGTGGCTCGGGCCGGCGCGACCGGTGAGGTCTCCGTCGGCGATGCATCGTCGTCCAAGGTCTTCGCTGCCGATCAGGTCCAACACCTGGCGGCGGAGTTGGTGGGCATCGTGCACCGTTACGGCGATCCGTCCGAGGCGGCGACCCGACACCTGATGAGCTACCTGGACGCCCAGGCCAAGCGGAACCTCGTGCTGACCTTCGGCGGCGGCGTCCAAGAGGTGCAACGCGAACTGATCGGCATGTTCGGTCTGGGAATGCCGAGGGTTCCGCGATGAGTGACACAGCGACCCATGACCTGATCATGGCCGAGGCCGAGCGGATCAAGGGGTTCGGCGAGGCGGCAGAACGGTGGGCCCGCGACGAGGTCAACCAGCCGACGATCAACAACTGGGTCGAGGCGATGGGTTACGACAACCCGCGCTGGCACGCCGGCGAGGCGCCGCCCTCGATGGCCCAGGTCTGGACGATGTACGGCCAGGGCGGCAAACCACCCGCCGATGACCCGTTGCACGGGATGATGAAGGTGCTGACCGACTCCGGCTACACCGCCGTGCTGGGCACCAACTGCGAGCAGACCTACGCGCGCACCCTCAAGCTGGGGGAGCGGGTTCGGGTGACCACCGCCCTCGATTCGGTGGTGGGTCCCAAGACCACCGGTATGGGGGTCGGCTACTTCGTGACCTCTCGCAACACCTGGTACGTCGACAACCCCGGCGGCGACAGCGAGGTCGTCGCGACGATGTTGTTCCGGGTCCTGAAGTTCATCCCCACCCGGGGGGCTCCGCCCCCCGAACGGGAAGACGCGGAGGTCGCTGCGCTCCCCGCACCCTCTGTTCCGTCGAACCAGGCTCGCTCCGCTCGCGGTTCGACGGGTTCGTCGTGATCCGCCCGATGATCGGCCGCGACTCGGCGTTCTTCTGGGAGGGCACCGCTGCCGGTGAGCTCCGCATCCAGGTCTGCAACGCCTGCGGTGAGAAGCGCTTCCCGCCCGGTCCGGCCTGCCCCGACTGTGGGGCGCTCGACCGCGGCTACGAGGTGGCGACGGGCAAGGGAACGGTTTTCTCCTTTGTCGTGCACCGCCATCCCCCGGTCCCCGGCAAGGAACTGCCGATCGTGATCGCATTGCTCGACCTCGAGGAGGGCGTGCGGATGGTCGGCGAGGTCGTGGACGTGAGCGACGAAGAGATCGAGATCGGTATGCCGTTGCGGGTCGACTTCAACCGGGTCGACGAAGAACTGACCCTGCCTATCTGGAGGAAAGCATGAACGTCGGAGATCAGATCCCCGCGTGGGAGGTGCCGCTCACGCCCACATTGATCGTGAGCACCGCCATCGCCACCCGCGACTTCCAGGACGTCCACCACGACCGGGACATCGCCCAGGCGGCCGGGTCCAAGGACATCTTCGTCAACATCCTGACCTCCACCGGTCTGGCCGAGCGCTTCGTCGTGGACTGGGCCGGTCCGCAGACCGATGTCCGTGGGGTGGCGATCCGACTCGGCGCACCGGCGTACCCCTATGACACGTTGAGCTTCACCGGCGAGGTGGCCTCGATCCAGGATGGTCTCGCGACCATCCAGGTGACCGGGGCGGTCTCCTTGGGCAATCACGTCACCGGCACCGTCACGGTGGCCCTGCCGTGAGCACCTTGAGCGGCGAGGCCGCCATAGTCGGGATCGGCGCAACCGAGTTCTCCAAGGCCTCCGGTCGTTCGGAGCTGCAGCTCTCGGTCGAGGCGATCCAGCACGCGCTGGCCGACTGCGGGCTGACTCCGGCTGACGTCGACGGATTGACGACATTCACGATGGACACCTCCAGCGAGATCGCGGTCGCACGGGAGCTGGGGATCGGCGAGCTCCGGTTCTTCAGCCGGATCAACTACGGCGGGGGAGCGGCCTGCGCCACCGTGCAGCAGGCGGCCATGGCGGTCGCGACCGGCGTGGCCGACGTCGTGGTCTGTTACCGAGGCTTCAACGAGCGTTCGGAGAGCCGCTTCGGTCAGGTGTCGGTCGCCGCAGCGACGCAGGTGAACACCAACGGGTTGGACAACGCCTGGACCTACCCTCTGGGGTTGGGCACGCCAGCGGCGACGGTGGCTATGCAGGCTCGTCGCTACATGCACGAGTACGGCGCCACCTCGGCGGACTTCGGCGCTGTAGCGGTCGCCGACCGGCGGCACGCGGCAACGAACCCCAACGCGTTCTTCTACGACAAGCCCATCACGATCGAGGACCACCAGGCCTCGCGGATGATCGTGGACCCCCTACATCTGCTGGACTGCTGTCAGGAGAGCGACGGTGCGGTGGCGATGGTCATCGTCTCGGCCGAGCGGGCCAAGGATCTCAAGCAGAAGCCGGCCCTGATCGCGGCGGCTGCACAGGGGAGTGGTCGCGATCAGTTCGTGATGACGTCCTACTACCGCGACGACATCGGCATCCCCGAGATGGGTGTGGTCGGGCGTGAGCTGTGGCGGCAATCAGGGCTGACTCCCGCTGACATGCCGATGGCGATCCTCTACGACCACTTCACGCCCTACGTCCTCATGCAGTTGGAGGAACTCGGGTTCTGCGGCCGCGGCGAAGCCCCCGACTTCATCGCCAACGGGGCCATCGAGATCGGTGGGCGACTTCCGCTGAACACCCACGGTGGGCAACTCGGCGAGGCCTACATCCACGGCATGAACGGCATCGCCGAGGGCGTGCGCCAGATCCGGGGTACGTCGGTCAACCCGGTCGAGGCTGCAGCGTCATCGCACGTGTTGGTGACGGCGGGCACCGGGGTGCCGACCAGCGGGATCATCCTCTCGGCGTAGGCGGACCTACGGTGAGACCGTCAGTCGACGGGCTCTGCCGGTGGTTCCTCGTGTCGCCGGGCGATCCCGGCCCGCTCCGCCGCCCCGTCCGCGAGAGCCGTCCCGGCGCCGTCGTACAGACCGAAGACGGAGTCGACCTGGCCGAGCATCTCGCGGGCCTCGTCGTCGTGTTGGGCCACCGCGGCCACGGTTCCGGCGAAGTGGTGGTCCTTCAGGAAGCGCATCGCCGTCAGGTTCGAGCCGTGGAACGGCATCGCGAGGATGGCCAGGTCCACGTCGCCGGTGCGGGTCAGGCGGTGCCACAGTTCCGGATCGAGGGCGTCACCCTCGATGACCTCGAAGCCGAGGTCCCGTAGGTCTGCGGCGCGATCTTCGCGGCTCTCGATCCCGATGACGCGTAGGTGGTACTCGTCCTCCAGCTGGTGGTACGCCGCCTGCCCGACCCGGCCCATGCCCAGGACGACCGCATCGGCGTGCGCGACGTCGATGGTTCTGTCGTGCGGTTGCAGGTGCTCGGCCTCCTGACGGGGGAACCGCCGCTCGGCCAGTGCCACCAGACGCTCCCACTGGCGGTTGACGAGGGTGGAGAGGAGGAAACCACCGGCGACCGTCGTGGCCAGGACCACGAGCCAGTCGTCGTCCACCAGATCCGAGGTCGCGGCGAGGGCGACAACGATGAGTCCGAACTCGGAGTAGTTGCCCAGCACCGCTCCCGCCTTGACCGAGGTGCGGTGGCGCATGCCGCGCCACCTCAGCAGGGCCACGAATCCCAAGGACTTCAGCGGCACGAGCAACAGCAGCAACCCGGACAGGGCCAGGTCGCCCGCGGTAGGAAGGCCGGTGAAGCCGATGGACAGGAAGAACCCGATCAGCAACAGTTCCTTGACCGAGAACAGGGTCTTGGACAACTCCGCCGAACGGGGCTCGGGTGCCAACAACAGGCCGATGACGAGCGCACCGAGATCTCCCTTCAACCCGACCTGCTCGAACAACGCGTATCCGGGGCCCAGGGCCAGCGCGACCCCGAACAGCGGGATGAGCTCACCGTGTCCCAGGTTGCGCAGGACCCGGCGGGCCGGCCATGCGGCAGGCAGGAGCAGAAACAGGAGCAGGGCCCAGGGGCTGGGCGCCTCACCCTTGGCGACGGTGAGGAACACGACCGCGAAGATGTCCTGGATGATCAGGATGCCGACCGCCGTGCGGCCGAACGCGGACTGCGTCGCGCTCTGGTCGTCCAGTGCCTTGACGACCAGCACCGTACTGGAGAAGGACAGCGCGAACCCGATGATGAGCAACGAGCGCCAGTCCTGATCGGCCAACAACCCGGCGGCGACGACTGCGATCACCGACAGGTAGGCCCAGGCCAGGGCGGTGAACAGGCTCAGGTGCACCACCGTGGTCATCCAGACCTCGCGACGAGCGAGGACCCGCACGTCGATCTTCAGTCCGATGCCGAACAGCAGGAGCGCCACCCCGAGGTCAGCGACGGTCTCGAGGCCCTCCAGTTCGGGGACGCCCGCTGCGTTGAGCGCGAAGCCCGCGACGAGGAAACCGACGAGCGGGGGCAGCCGCACCTGAGAGGCGATCAACCCGGCGGCCAGTGCGGCCATCAGGGCAAGACTCAACTGCGACATGGGGACACGCTATTGCTCGAACCCGTTGACCCGATGCCCCCACCCGAACGGAGTCGGTCAGGTGCAGGTCAGTTCCCGGTCAGTTCCCGGTCAGTTCCCGGTCAGTTCGAGGTGGGGAGCCGCCAGTCCGGACGCGGGAAATGGCAGGTGTACCCGTGGGGGATGCGCTCCAGGTAGTCCTGGTGCTCCGGCTCGGCCTCCCAGAAGTCGCCCACCGGGGTGACCTCGGTGACGACCTCGCCGGGCCACAGGCCGGAGGCGTTGACGTCCTGGATGGTCTCGAGGGCGACGGCCTTCTGCTCGTCGTCGACGTAGAAGATCGCCGACCGGTAGCTGTCGCCGATGTCGTTGCCCTGCTGGTCGTGGGTCGAGGGGTCGTGGATCTGGAAGAAGAACTCCAACAGTTCGCGGTAGGACGTCTCGTCCGGGTCGAACTCGATCTCGATCGCCTCCGCGTGACCGGCATGGTTACGGTACGTCGCGTTCTCGGCGGTGCCACCGGTGTAGCCGACACGGGTCGTGATGACACCGGCCTGTTGCCGGATCAGGTCCTGCATTCCCCAGAAGCAGCCGCCGGCCAGCACGGCACGTTGGTCAACGGTCATCAGTCTTCTCCTCCGAGCGGGTGGTTGAGACGCCGCAGCCTGGACATCTCGCCGTGGCGTTCACGTCCTACAACCAGCCAGGGGGCTCGGATGTTCCGGTCGCGGAAATCCTCGCTCTCGGCGGCTCAGCCGCTGGGTTCCAGCACGAGAGGTAACCCGGCGAGGCGGAAGAGGTGCGGTTCGAACCAGCCGACGACGTCGTTGATCAGACCGTCGGCCCCGACCTGCAGGGCCTGGAGTTGGAAGGCCTCCCACTGACGTCCCTTGCGTAGGTACATCCCCACCCCGGGGCCACCGTTGAGACGGGTGGTCCGGAACCGCAGATCTCCGGGCTCGTTGGCCGGGCAGTGGGTCCAGGACAACACCGCCGCTGCGCGGGAACCGTGGTACCACCTGTCGAAGGGGGGCATCTGCCAGGTGGTGTCCTCTGCGAGCGCCGCGACCACCGCGTCGAAGTCGTGTCGCTCGAAGGCGTCGACGAACGCCGCGACCGCCTTCGATTCGACCCTCTCATCGACCGCCGCGGGCTCGGTCAGCCCGTCCCCGATCGTGGCGCGACCCCGCTGCAGCGCAGAGTTCACCGATGCGACCGACGTCTGCAACGTCTCGGCGACCTCGGCTGCACTGAGTCCCATGACTTCCTTCAACAGCAGGACCGCCCGCTGGTTGGGTGGCAGATCCTGCAGCGCCGCCGTCCAGGCCAGGGTCACGTTCTCCCGGCCGAGCAGCTCCTCCTCCGGGCTGGGCGCGGCGCTCTGCCACAGGACGGCATCGGGCAGCGGCTCGAGCCAGGACACCTCCGGGCGCGGCGCGATGGGAGCCTGCGGGTCACCCGCCGGGGCACCCAGGCCGGTGGGCAGGACCCGCTTCGAGGCGGACGACAACGCGTTGAGACAGGCGTTGGTGGCGATGCGATACATCCACGTGCGGATCGACGAACGGCCATCGAAGTCGTGGAAGGCCCGCCACGCCCGCAGATAGGTCTCCTGCACCTGGTCCTCGGCATCGACCGCGGAGCCCATCATGCGGTAGCAGTGCGCCAACAACTCTCGCCGCAACGGCGTCGTCGCGGCCTCGAAGTCCGTCTCCATTGTTTGCTCCCCGCTTCCCGATTGGTGAGTGCTGATTGCCGGTTGCTGATCAGCCGAAGGCCCCCGCCGTACGCGCCTTGTCGACGTCCATCCACATGATCTCCCAGATGTGACCGTCGAGGTCGGTGTACGAACGGCCGTACATGAAGTCACCGTGCTCCTCCTTGCGGATCTGGTGACCTCCGCATTCGACCGCTCGGTCGACGATGGCGTCAACCTCCTCGCGGCTTTCGCACGAGAGACAGGTCAGCACCTCGTGGTGGCCCTCCGAGGCGACCTGCTCGTCGTGGAACCGTCCGAAGAACTCGGTCTGCAGCAACATGGCGTAGTGGTTCGGACCGAGTTCGAGGGCCAGCGCCTCCTCGTTGCACATCTCCTCGTTGAAGCCGTAGCCCAGTGCGGTGAAGAAGTCGCGGCTGCGCTGAGGGTCGGCCACGGGGAGGTTGACGAAGATCATCTGGTGGGTGCGGGTCTGGACGGTCGAGGTGGTCATGGCGCTCTCCTTGGATGGGTACGACGCCCCGTGGCGTCGTCGTCAGAGGTATCGACCGGCACCACCACCGAATCTCATCGGTCCACCCGTAGCCTTCTGCCGTGCCCACGATCGCCTCGGTCCACATCGCCAAAGCGACCCGCCTACCGATGCGAGCGGTCGACGCCGTGGAGATCGAGGCCGGTACGGGCATCGTGGGCGACCGTTACCACGGCACCAAGCACCGGCACGTGACGATCCAGAGCGCCGAGTCCATCACCGAGGCGATCGAGATCTTCGGTCGGGACATCCCTGTCGCGCTCACGCGCCGCAACCTGACGGTCTCCGAGGGTGTGGTTCCCCGCGACCCCGGGGCAAGGATCAGGATCGGCGACGTACTGCTCGAAGTGGTGCGGGTCGCGGCGCCGTGCAAACTCCTCGACGACACCATCGGACCGGGCGCGCAGGGTGCACTACGTCGACGGGCCGGATCGGTCTGTCGGGTCCTCGAGGGTGGGTTCGTCGCCGTCGGGGACCCGGTCGAACTCTGAGGCGGTTCAGGCAGCGCGGAGCTTCTCCGCGAAGAAGGCGAGGACCCGGTCGACTCCCTCCTGCTGCCGGTGTTCGGTGACGGTCGAGTGCTGCTTGCCGGGCCATTCGACCTTGATGAAGGCGTCGCCGATCTCGTCAGTGAGGGTCTGGAAACGGGTGCCGACCGCCGAGTCGCCGGTGAACCGGAGACCCAGGACCTGGCACCCGGCCGCCGCTCGGTTCTTGACCGCCGAGAGATCGGCCGGTGAGAGGTTCAGGTCGGCCGACCGGTCCTTGCCGATACTGAACGGCACCGAGGGCTGACACAGGACAGGGGCGGCCACGGACTCGTCGACCATCATGGCCAGGGCGAATCCGCCGGTGAAGCACATCCCGAGTGCGCCCACCCCCGGGCCGCCCAACTCGCCGTGCAGTTCGCGGGCCAGGCTGCGCAGCCAATCGGCCATCGGCGTGGTCTCGCGAGTCGCGAGTTTGGTGAACTCCTTACTGATGCACACCTTCGGCAGCACCTTCGCGATCGCGCCCGGGCCGAACGGGGCCTCCGGGGTTCCGAACAGGCTGGGCATCACCACGGTGTAGCCGGCCGCCACCACCTCCTCGCCGAAGCCGATCACCTTGTCGGTGAGACCGGGGATCTCGTGGATGACGATGACCCCGGGGCCGGAGCCCTTGCGATAGATCGGGAACGTCTTGCCGTCGGCGGTGTGCTCGGACGCGGTCCAGGAGGCGAGGAGGCTCATGGGCCGAGAGTAGTGACGCCGCGGCTACCGTGGTGCCATGTCCGACCGAGTCGTTCGACTGGTGTTGCCCCATCAGCTCTTCGAGTCACATCTCGACGCCGATTCCTCGACCGTCTTCGTACTCGTCGAGCACGATCTGATGTTCCGCCAGTACCGCTTCCACACCCAGAAGCTGGTCCTGCACCGGGCCAGCATGAAGCGTTTCGCAGCCCGTCTTGCCGACGGCGGCTTCGAGGTCGAGTACGTCGAGACCGACGGTCGGACCAGCAGTCGCGCCGCTGTCGCGAAGGTCCTGCAACGCCTCGATCCGACGCGCGTCACGGCGTACGACGTGGTCGACGACTGGCTCGGTCAGGACCTCCGGGGCGCACTGGCTGACGTCGGGATCGAACTGCGTGCGGACGACGTCCTGGAATCGCCGAACTTCCTGACAACCCGGCGGCAGTTGGCCGACTTCTTCGAGGGCTCCGCCCGCCCCCGGATGAAGACGTTCTACACCTGGCAGCGACGTCGCCTCGAGGTGCTGGTCGAAGACGGCGAACCCGTCGGAGGGCAGTGGTCCTTCGACGAGGACAACCGCAAGAAGCTCCCCAAGCACCACCTCGTCCCCGAGCCGCTCACCCACGAACGACACCCCGAGGTCACCGACGCCATCGCGTGGGTCAAGCGCGCATTCCCGGACAACCCGGGCAATCCCGACGCCTTCGCCTGGCCCACCAGCCACGCGGAGGCGGAGGCGGGTCTCGAGGACTTCCTGGCCACCCGCTTCCACGAGTTCGGTCCCTACGAGGACGCGTTGTCGGTCTCGCAGCCCTTCGTCTTCCATTCGCTGCTGACTCCGGGCCTCAACATCGGCCTCATCTCACCGCTTCGGATCCTGCGCCGCTCGCTCGAGGTGGGTGAGCGGGACGACGTACCCCTGGCGTCGTTGGAGGGTTTCGTCCGGCAGATCATCGGCTGGCGTGAATACATGCGCGCGACCTACGTCCACCACGGTCGCGCGATGCGCACCCGCAACCGGCTCGACCACGGCCGCCCGCTGAGTGAGGGGTGGTGGACCGCGAAGACCGGTTTGGCGCCGATCGACCACGTGCTCGAACGCGTGTTGGAGCACGGCTACGCCCATCACATCGAGCGACTGATGGTCCTGGGCAACGCGATGTCCCTGCTCCGGGTGGACCCCGACGAGGTCTACGAGTGGTTCATGGAGATGTTCGTGGACGCCTACGACTGGGTGATGGTCCCGAATGTCTACGCGATGTCGCAGTTCGCGGCAGGTGAGGCCATCACGACCAAGCCGTACGTCTCCGGCAGCAACTACCTGAAGAAGATGAGCGACTACGGCTCAGCCGGGTGGGGGAGCGACTGGGCGGCGGACTGGGACGCCCTCTACTGGACCTTCGTGCGCGACCACGAGGACGTGTTCCGGAGCAATCACCGCTCCTCGATGATCGCCAGCCTCTACGACAACATGGCCCCGGAGAAGAAGGCGACCCACGCCCGCCGGGCCAACCGTTGGCTCGCCTAGCGTCTCGGATCTAGCCTCTCGGGTCTGCTCAGTGCTCCCGAAGTCTCAGCGCGGCAGCTCCCGCCAACCGGTGGACCTCCCAGGCGAAGGACCTCGTAGCTGGAGCCTCGGGAGAAGATCCAGCCAGCACCGCGTCCACCACGACCCGCTCCCGATCGAGCACTTCGTCACGGGCCCAGTGAGCGGCAGCACTGCCTCGTAGCACCGCGCCCCGGACGGCGGTGTGCAGGACGAAGCTCAGGTCGAGGACGAGCTCCACCCGAAACGCGGGATCGCGCAACAACTCGGGGTGCTCCTCGATCTCCTCGGCGCGGAATCTGACGAGACCGACGGCCTCGGCCCGCAGGACGCGGCCGTCGACCTCGTGGAGGACGTCCCGGGGCGGTGGGCCCAGCAGCGTCGTGGCTTCGTCGCGGAACTGCCACCGACGATGAGCGGTGTTGTCGTGGGGTGAGGACATCAGCTCCCGGCTGCCCGGACTGACCCGCAACCAGGAGCGTCCCAGGCTCATCGGACTGCGCAGGTCGGCGACCGGGGCGTAGCTGCCCTCGAGCGTCTCCGACGCGATGGTGCGGTGGAGGCCGCGCAGGGAATCCTCACCGGCGCGCTCCACCCGGGACCGGGTCACGCCCAGGAAGGCCGACTCCGACGCGAGGACGTAGAGCCCGACAGCGTTGTCGCCCAATGCGGCCGTGAAACCTTCGACCAATGCGGCGAAAGCCTCGTCGTGGTCCATCCCGAGATCTTCCCACCTGCTCGCCACTAGGCTCGACGCTGTGAGCGACCTTCCTGATCTGACCGGCGACGAGCAGCGGGTGCTCGGCAGCCTCCTGGAGAAGGAGGTGACCGTGCCCGGCAGCTACCCGATGTCGGTCAATGCGGTCCGCACCGCCTGCAACCAGTCCAGCAGTCGGGAGCCGGTCGTCGAGTACGACGAGCGGCACGTGCACGACACCCTGCGGTCGCTGAAGGAGAAGGATCTCGTCGCCGTGACCTGGTCCGACACCGGTCGGCGCACCATGAAGTACGTCCAGACCATCGCCGTGCGCCTCGACCTTGCCCCGGACGAGCGGGCGCTGCTCACGGTGCTCATGCTGCGTGGGGCGCAGGCGCCGGGTGCACTGAAGTCCCGAACCGAGCGGTTGCACACGTTCGGCGACCGGGAGGAGGTGGCGGCGTGCCTGGCCCGAATGGCGGCCCGTGAAGCGCCCCTGGTCGCCGAGCAGCCCAAGCGACCGCGCGAGCAGGACCACCGCTGGGTGCATCTCCTCGGAGCGGTCGAGGAGCCGACCGCGTCGAACGACCCGATCGCCGACGAGCGGGAGAACGTGCTCCGCGACGGAGAGGAGGCCCGCACCGAACGGGTCCGTCACAGCATGGACGCGATTGCCGCGCCGTACGCCGAGAAGTTCTCCGACGAGTTCGAGGTCGGACTGCCCTTCGAGCGGTGGCTTCTGGATCGGGTCGCGGCGGAGGCCGCTGGTGGACCGATCGTCGAGGTGGGTTGCGGGCCCGGCCACGTGACGGCGTACCTGGCCGCTGCGGGCGCGCAGGCCAGTGGCCTCGACCTCTCACCCGCCATGATCGAGCAGGCACGGCGCCGCCATCCCGGGCTGACCTTCGAGATCGGCGACCTGCGTCGCCTCATGCGGCCGGTGACCAGTGAGGGCTGGTCGGCGGTGGTCGCGTGGTACTCACTGATCTACCTGGCCGCCTCCGAACTGCCGGCGGCCGTCGCGGCGTTGGTCCGTCCCCTGGCCTCGGGCGGGACGCTGGTCGTCGCCGCGCATGCGGGCTCCGGCGTACTCCACGCGGACTCGTGGCTCGACACCGACATCGACCTCGACGTCGTCCAGCACGAGGTCCCTGAGGTCGTCGCCGCCATGGAGGCCGCGGGACTCATCGACATCGAGTGGTACCAACGCGGTGCGATGACCCGACACGGTGAGAACTCCGACCGGGCCTTCGTCCTGGGACGCACCCCGTGATCGCGCGGTGGGCCGCGTCGGTGGCGATGGTGCTCGCCGCAGCGGCGGTGATCGGCGCGGACCCGGGGGTCAGCGCCGTCTTCTTCGGTGGGGCGCTTCTGGTGTTCGCCTTCGGACTCTCACCCTTGCCGTTCCCCCGTTCCCCGGGTGACCGGGCCGGTCAGGAGGCCGCGCAACGCGGAGTCCCCGCGATCTACTGGCGTCCGGGGTGTTCGTTCTGCCTACGGCTGCGTGTGTCGCTGGGGCTGTCCGGTCGCGGCGCCGTCTGGGTCGACATCTCTCGGGACGCCGATGCGGCGGCTCGGGTCCGTAGCGTCAACGCCGGCAACGAGACGGTGCCGACGGTGTTCCTCGGCGAGGAGACCCGCACCAATCCCGACCCGTCCTGGGTCAGGTCCCGCCTCCCCGTCTAACCACGAAGTCCGCCAAATGGCCCCGCGAAGTTCGTCAGATGGGGACGCGAAGTCCGGAAGATGGGGACGCGAGATCGCGCCCGTTCCCATTCGCCGAACTTCGGCGCCCCAATTGGCGAACTTCGTGAGGGATCAGGCGAGGGTGAGGACGCAGTCGGCCAGAACCGGTGCACCATCGCGGGTGTCGTCCGGGCTGTTGCCGGCCACCGTCGCCGTGGCGATGATCTGACCGTTCTCCTGCCAACCGCGGACCCGGATCGTTTCCCCGGGGAAGATCACCCCGGCGAACTTCGCGCCGAAGCCGGACACTCGGGTCGCGTCGCCGTCGAGCAGGGCATCGGTGAGTTCGCGCAGCACGATGCCGTAGGAGCACAACCCGTGCAGGATCGGGGCCGGAAAGCCCGCAGCCTTCGCGAACTCCGGGTCGGCGTGCAGGGGGTTCCGGTCGCCACACAGGCGGTAGAGCATCGCCTGCTGGGGGGTGACGGCGTACGTCGTCTCGGTGTCGGGTGCGCGGTCGGGGACCTCGACGGGAACCGCTGATCCCCGGTCACCGCCCCAACCGCCTTCACCCTTGACGAAGATCGAGGAGCGAACGGTCCACAACTCGGTGCCGGAGGCGTCGGTAGCGACTCCTTCCTGCCAGATGACCGCGGCCTTGCCCTTGTCCCAGATCTGACTGATCCGGGTGCTCACCGTCGCGGTGCCCGACGTGGGCAACGGACCGGCGAGGCTGATCGACTGCGAACCGTGCACGACCTGAGCGAGATTGATGTCGCAGCCCGGGAGGTCCAGCGGCGGGGGATCGGTCTCGTGGAAGGAGGGCGCGACGACGCCGAAGCTGGGCAGCACTTGGAGGTTCGGACCGTCCAGGGTGTAGGCGAGGGCCGTGGGGGAGAGGTTGTCCCCGGGACGGGCGCCGGCTCCGATCCCGAGGTGGTAGAGCAGGACGTCGCTCTGGTTCCAGGAGAACTCGACGCTGCCGAGGTCGGCGCCGACGGCGACGTGAGGATCGATGGGCATCAGGTGGTCTCCTTGACTGGCGTGCTGGCGATGTCCTGGGCGGCGAGGTAGCCGAAGGTCAACGCCGGACCGATGGTCGCACCGGGGCCGGCGTAGGTCCGCCCCATCACCGCGGCCGAACAGTTTCCTGCGGCGTACAGGCCCTCGAGCACGGAACCGTCCTCACGCAGCACCCGGGCCCTCTCGTCAGTGACGAGCCCGCCCTTGGTGCCCAGGTCTCCCGGAACGATCTTCACCGCGTAGAACGGTCCCTCGTCGATGGTGTTCAAGGAGGGATTGGGCTTGACCCGGGGGTCGGCGTAGTAGCGGTCGTACGCGCTCTCTCCCCGGTGGAAGTCCTCGTCGACGCCACTGCGGGCGAAGCCGTTGAAGCGTCCGAGCGTCTGGGTCAGGACCTCGGACGGTACGTCGATCTCTCCCGCGAGCTCTGCGATCGTGGCGGCCTTCTTGACGACCCCGTGCTTGTACCAGCGTCCGGGGAAGGGCTGTCGCGGGCTGAGGCCCGCGAAGAGATACCGGTTGCGATAGCGCTGATCGATGATCATCCAGGAGGGGACGTGGCCCACGCCTGTCGCCTCACCCTTGTAGATCTCGTGCACGGCCTCGACGTAGGGCAGCGCCTCGTTCATGTAGCGCCGACCGTCCTGGTTGACGATCAGCGAGCCCGGCAGGTTGCGCTCGGCCAGGCAGAACCAGGGTCCCCGGGGCAGCGGGATCGAGGGACCCCACCACGAGTCGTCGAGCAGCGCGGTGTCGGCCCCGGCGCTGATGCCGGCGACGAGTCCGGCGCCGGTGTTGAACTCGGAGGCCGTGGACCAGTCGATCGAGGTCGGCTTGGGCTGGTACTTCTCCCGCAGCTCGAGATTCTTCTCGAACCCACCGCTGCCGAGGATGACTCCCCGGCGCGCCCGCACGACCTGCTCCTGGCCGTCGCGGCGCACCCGGACTCCGACCACACGCCCGTCTTCGATCACGAGGTCGGCCAGTTCGGTGTCGTAGTGGACCGGAACCTTCGCGTCGATCAGACCCTTGCGCAGGCCGATGGCGATGGCGTTTCCCATGGCGTACATCTTCTGGCCGCGCATCAAACTCACGAACCGCTTCAGACCGGCTCTCATGAGGGTCAACGGACCACGGAACGTGCGGAGACCGAGGCTGATCTTGCGGTAGTCGGCCTGCGTGATGATCAGGTTGGCGGGCGCGTTCATGTACTGCGGGTGCAGGCGGCCCAGCTCCTCGCCCAGGAACCGGCAGTCCATGGGGATCGGCTCGACGCTGCGGCCCTTGACCCGGCCGCCGGGCGCCTCGGGGTGGTAGTCGGCGTAGTCGGGCACCCACGTGAAGCGCAGGGGTGTGCGTTGTTTGATGAAGTCCATGACCTCGACGCCGCGGTCCAGGAAGGTGTCGCGGTTCAGCTTCGGCGAGGTGTCCCCGACGATGGCGTCGAGGTACTGCTTCGACAGCGCCGGGTCATCACTTTGGCCGGCGGCGACCAGCGCGTAGTTGTTGGGAATCCACACCCCGCCCCCGCTGCGCGCCGTGGTGCCACCGAAGTAGCCGCTCTTTTCGACGAGGATCGTGTCGAGGCCCGCAACCGCCGAGGACAGGGCGGCGGTCATCCCGGCACCACCTGCGCCCACGACGACCACGTCCACCTCGCTGGGTAGGGGCGATGGAGGGTTGCTCATGAGACAAAACTGTAACAGGTTCTACTTCAGTGAGACCCGTTCTGGCGCCGAACTGAAACACGTTCTATGGTGACGACCGTGACCTCCCAGGACGCCCGCCCCGCCATCAGCGCCGCCGTCGAGCGGCTGTCCGCTGCCGCCGACACCCGGGTTCCGTGTGCCGCCGTGCGTGACCTCATCGGCACCGACGACCTCGACGCGGCGTACGCCGTGCAACAGGGTCTGGTGCAGGCGCGGATCTCGCGCGGCTCACGAGTGGTCGGACGCAAGATCGGCGCGACCTCGAAGGCCGTGCAGGACCAACTCGGCGTGGATCAGCCGGACTTCGGCTACCTCCTGCACGACATGGACGTCAGCGACCAGAACCCGATCTCGATGGGCACCCTCGTCCAGCCACGGGTCGAGGCGGAGGTCGCTTTCGTGTTGTCGCGTGATGTCGCCCCCGAGACCGAGGAACAGATCACGCTCGACTTCGTCCGGGACGCGGTTGACGTCGCGTTCGCCGCCTTGGAGATCGTCGACTCGCGCATCGAGGCCTGGGACATCGGGTTCACCGACACCGTCGCCGACAACGCGTCCAGTGGCCTCTACGTCGTGGGCACCCAGGGGCGCCCGTTGACGGAGGTCGAACCCCGTGAGGTCGAGATGTCGCTGTCGATCAACGGGGAGGAGCGTTCCTCCGGGAACGGCGCCGCCTGCCTCGGTGATCCGCTCGAGGCCCTGCGCTGGCTCGCGGTCCAGGCCTACCGATTCGGCGACCCCCTGCGCGCCGGTCACCTGATTTTGTCCGGGGCCCTAGGCCCGTTCGTACCCTTCGCCCCGGGTGACCGGGTCGAGGCGACGATCAGTGGGTTCGACCCCCTGCACGTCGAGTTCAAGGAGTAGAACCCATGCCCACCAAACTGACTGCGGCCATCGTCGGCCCCGGCAACATCGGCACCGATCTGATGTACAAACTGCTGCGCTCCAGTGTGGTCGAGCCACGGTGGATGATCGGCGTCGATCCCTCCAGTGAGGGACTGCGACTGGCCTCCGAGTCGGGCCTGGAGTCCTCCCACGAGGGAGTGGATTGGCTGCTCAAGCAGGACGTCCTGCCCGACCTGATCTTCGAGGCGACCTCGGCCTACGTGCACCGCGAGTACGCCCCCCGCTACGCCGAGGCGGGCATCCGAGCCATCGACCTCACCCCGGCCGCCGTCGGCCCCGCGGTCATCCCGCCGGTCAACGGCGAGGAGCACGTGGGCGCGATGAACGTCAACATGATCACCTGCGGCGGTCAGGCCACGATCCCGATGGTCGCCGCAGTCACCCGGGCCGCAGGGCCCCAGGGCGTGTCGTATGCCGAGATCGTCGCGTCCGTCTCCTCCATGTCGGCCGGACCCGGAACCCGCGCGAACATCGACGAGTTCACCCGGACCACGGCCGCGGGAGTCGAGACCATCGGCGGCGCCCGCCAGGGCAAGGCCATCATCATCCTCAACCCCGCCGACCCGCCGATGATCATGCGCGACACGATCTTCTGCGCCGTCGACCCGGACGCGGACCGCGAGGCGATCATCGCGTCGGTCTTCGAGATGGAGAAGGCGGTCCAGGAGTACGTCCCCGGCTACCGACTGCTGCAACCCCCGCAGATCGACGACCCCTCACCTGCGACCCGTGGCCAGATGAAGGTCTCGGTCTTCGTCGAGGTCGAAGGGGCCGGCGACTTCCTGCCGCCGTACGCCGGCAACCTCGACATCATGACCGCTGCCGCCGCCCGCGTCGGGGACAGCATCGCCCGCTCGCAAGGCGCTGGTTGAGGTGCGAGGAGCGCTAGCGACGAGCCTCGAAACCACCACCGGAAGGCACTCACATGACCACTGAACGCAACGCCCTGGCCCGCACCTGGAAACAGACCCACGGCGGTGACCTCGATCTGCGGCTCACCGACACCTGCCTGCGCGACGGGTCTCACCACAAGCGCCACCAGTTCACCGCCCAGGAGGTCCACGACATCGTCGAGGCCCTGGACACCTCCGGGATCCCGGTCATCGAGGTGGCCCATGGCGACGGGCTGGGCGGATCGTCGTTCAACTACGGGTTCTCCCGCACCCCCGAACAGGAACTGATCCGGATCGCCGCGGAGACGGCGAAGCAGGCCAAGATCGCCTTCCTGATGTTGCCCGGAGTCGGCACGAAGGACGACATCCGTGCCGCGCAGGACAACGGGGGACAGATCTGCCGGATCGCCACCCACTGCACCGAGGCCGACACCTCGATCCAACACTTCGGCCTCGCCCGGGAGCTCGGCCTGGAGACCGTCGGGTTCTTGATGATGAGCCACACCCAGCCTCCCGAGGTGCTCGCCAAGCAGGCCCGGATCATGGTCGACGCGGGTTGTCAGTGCGTCTACGTCGTGGACTCCGCCGGTGCTTTGATCATGGAGCAGACCGCGGATCGAGTCTCCGCGGTGGTGGCCGAGATCGGCGACGTGGCCACGGTGGGCTTCCACGGACACGAGAACCTCGGCCTCGGCGTGGCCAACACCATCATCGCCGCCAAGGCCGGCGCCACCCAGATCGACGGATCGGTACGCCGCTTCGGTGCCGGTGCGGGCAATACGCCGCTGGAGGCCTTCATCGGGGTCTGCGACAAGCTCGGCTGGAACACCGGCGTGGACTTCCTGCAGATCGTCGACGCCTCCGAGGACGTCATCCGACCGGTCATGCCGGAGGAGTGCAAGCTCGACCGGATGACCCTGATGATGGGGTACGCCGGGGTCTACTCCTCGTTCCTCAAGCACGCCGGGAATGCCGCGGATCGGTACGGCGTCTCCGGTGCGCAGATCCTGCTGGAGGCCGGGCGGCGCAAGCTGATCGGTGGCCAGGAGGACCAGCTCATCGACATCGCGCTGATGCTGAAGGCCCAGCAGGACCAGTAGCCGGGTCTAGACGCGACCGGGTGGGTGGTGGCCTGCGACGAAGCCCACCAGACCCTGGATGGGGACCCGCCCCACCAGCGTGTCTCCGTGATCGGCGCCGCGGATCTGCTGTAGGTCGACCTGCGGGTCGCGCCCGCGCTCGACCCGTCGGGCGAACTCGCGGACGATGGCGGGGTTGCTGACGTGGTCCTCGGTGCCGTAGTAGATCCGGATCGGTACGCCGTCGAAACTGCGACGGCCCTCGCGGCCGCCGTGTCGTACGCCGGCCTGGATCAACGGACTGTGCTGCTTGCCGTAGCGGCGGTTGCTGTAGCCCCCCGGATACCGTTGATCGACCCGGAAGCCCTTTCGGCTCAGGTCGAGCAGGTCGAGGGCGGGTTGGAGGGCGACCACGGAGCGCACGCGTCCCGGGTAGCGCCCGGCGAAGGACAGCACGGCGCCCGCGCCCATCGAACTGCCCAGCAGAGTGACGGGGCCGTTCCTGGCCAGGTGGCGGCGAGCCGCGTCGATCACCTCGGCGATGTAGCGGTGGTTCTGGTCGTTGCCCCAGAGGCTGCCGCCGAAGTCCGCGACGGCCACGCAGTACCCGTTCGCGGCGATCCGTCGCAGCAGCCGACCCATGCCCGGCAGAGCCAGGTCGTCGCGAGCCAGGGACCCGGCGCCGTGGTGGTAGACCACCAGGGGGAGTCGTTGGCCGCGCCGCAGACCGGACGGGACGACGTAGACGACCTCTCCCTGTCCGGGCAGGGAGTCTCGCCGCTGCCGCACCGTGCCGGAGTACGCCGGCGCCGACAGTGCGGTGACCCCGGCGGTGACCCCGACGGTCAGGCCCGCACCGGCCACCAACCCGCGGCGGGAGAGGTGGATCCGGGGTGTGGTGTGCACCCGCGGGAGGGTATCCCAGGCGGGTCGTTCGGGTGGTCGGGTGGCACCCGAGTGGGCCGCGACGTGGTGCGAAACGAGAACGTGTTCTAGTATTGAGCCAGTTGCCACCCATAAGGAGACTTCTGATGTCCCAAGCCGTGCTCGAAGGCGTTCGTGACCTGCTTCCCTCCCTGCGCGAACGCGCGGACGAAGCCGAGCGTCTCCGCGTCGTACCCGACGCCAACATCAAGGAACTCGAGGAGACCGGCTTCTTCCGGCTGCTCCAGCCCAAGCGCTTCGACGGTTTCGAGGCGGACCCGATCGACTTCTACACCGCAGTGCGCGACATCGCCAGCGCGTGCGGCTCCACCGGCTGGGTATCCAGCGTCGTCGGGGTGCACCCCTGGCAGGTGGCGCTCTTCTCCGACGAGGCCCAGCAGGCCGTTTGGGGTGAGGACACCTCGGCGCGGCTGAGCTCGTCCTACGCCCCCACCGGGAAGGCGCAGCTCGCCGAGGGCGGCTTCATGCTTTCCGGGAAGTGGAGCTTCAGCTCCGGCAGCGATCACTGCAGCTGGGTGCTGCTCGGTGGCCTGGTCTTCAACGACGACGGCAACGTCGTGGACTTCCGCACCTTCATGGTGCCCCGGGACAAGTACGAGATCCTCGACGTCTGGAACGTCGTGGGCCTGCGCGGCACCGGCTCCAACGACATCGTCGTGGACAACGTGTTCATCCCCGAGGCCTTCACCCTGTCGATGGGGGAGACCGGCGCGTGCCGCGGACCCGGGCAGGAGCAGAACACCTCGGACCTCTACAAGCTGCCCTTCCACTCGATCTTCACCGGCACCATCACCACCCCGATCATCGGGATGGCGATGGGCGCCTACGCCGAACACGTCGAGATGCAGAAGCAGCGCTCGCGGGCGGCGTACCTCGGGGAGAAGGCGTCCCTGGACCCGTTCGCCGCCGTACGCATCGCCCGGGCCTCGGCCGAGATCGATGCTGCGTGGACGATGCTCGTGGCCAACATCCGTGAGGAGCAGTCGCACGTCGCGAAGGGCGAGAAGATTCCACTCCGGTTGCGTCTGAAGGTCCGTCGTGACCAGGTCATCGGATCCCAGCGAGGCATCGACGCGATCGACGAACTCTTCGAGGCCTCCGGTGGTCGGGCCCTGGCCGAGGGCACCTACCTCCAACGCGCCTGGCGCGACGCCCACGCCGGTCGGGTGCACGCCGCCAACGACCCCGAACGGGCACTGCAGATGTTCGGCGCCCACGAGTTCGGCCACAAGGTCGACCCCGGGATGTACTGAGGTGGTCTCAGCAGCCATGGACCGCGCCTCGGTCCAGCGGTCGGCGAAGGTCGGCGAACTCACCCTGAACTACTACGAGGCGGGGGAGCCGACCGAGGTCGGAGCCGGTCTGCCGTTGGTCATGCTCCACGGCGGTGGCCCCGGCGCCTCGGCGTGGTCGAACTTCGGTTCGGCCCTGCCCGCCTTCGCCGCCAACTTCCGCACCCTGTTGGTCGACCAACCGGGTTTCGGGGGCTCGGACAAGCCGCCGGTCGTCGGCAACTTCTATCGTCACTCGGCCGATCACATCGTCAGACTGCTCGACGAGTTGGGGATCGAGAAGGTTCACCTCCTGGGCAACAGCCTCGGCGGCGGTACGGCGATGCGCCTGGCTCTCAGTCACCCCGACCGGGTCGGGCGACTCGTGCTGATGGGCCCGGGTGGGTTGTCCCTGAACCTCTTCCACGCCGACCCCACCGAGGGTGTGCAACGGCTCATGGAGTTCGGGGCGAAGCCGAGCCGCGAGGCGCTTCGAGCGTTCATCTCGACGATGGTCGTGAACCAGAAGTTGGTCACCGACGAGCTGGTCGAGGAACGGTTCGCCGACGCGACCGCCCCCGGCGCCCAGGAGGCGATGGCGTCGATGGGGATGTCGTTCTGGAACCCCGAGTTCGCCGAGGACGGCATGTTGTGGCGTGAGGCGCACCGCCTGCGGAAGCACACGTTGCTGACCTGGGGTCGCGAGGACCGGGTCAACCCGCTCGACGGAGCCTTGGTGGCGTTGAAGTTGCTGCCGAAGGCGTCACTGCACGTGTTTCCGAACTGCGGACACTGGGCGCAGATCGAGGCCGCCGAGGAGTTCGCCCAGGTGGCGACCGCGTTCCTCGCCCGGCACCACGAGAGGACATCTGCATGACGATCGACATCAAGTCCATGGGGTACGTCCGGGTGGCCTCCACCGATCTGTCCCAGTGGACGACGTTCGCCGGCAAGGTCCTGGGCCTGGCCGAGGGCCGTGGACCCAACCCGGACCACCAGTACTGGCGGATCGACCAGGTTTCCGCGCGACTGGTCGTGTTCCCCTCCGAGGTCGACCAACTCGCCGCCACCGGCTGGGAGATGGCCGACCCGCGGGCCCTGCAGGAGGCCCGTGAGCACCTGCAGCAGGCCGGCGTCTCCTTCGAGGAGGGCACCCCGGAGGAGTTGGCCGAGCGACGGGTGCAGGAACTCATCCGCTTCCGCGACCCCTCGGACAACGTCTTCGAGCTGTTCCACGGCATCACCTACGAGTCCCGACCCGTCGTGACGCCGTACGCCGCCGACTTCGTCACCGGCGACCAGGGAATGGGCCACATCGTGGTCCCCGTGCTCGACGACGTCGAGGCCCTGAGGTTCTACACCGAGGTCCTCGGTTTCCGACTGCGCGACTCCATGTCGATGCCCGGTGAGTTCGTGGGCAAGGAGGCCGGCAGCAAGGTCTGGCTGCGGTTCCTCGGGGTCAACCCGCGACACCACTCGCTGGCCTTCCTCCCGATGCCGAACCCCAGCAAGTGTGTCCACATCATGCTCGAGATGGACGAGCTGGACCACGTCGGCCGGGCTCTCGAACGGGTCCGCAAACACAAGGCGCCGCTCTCCGCCACGCTGGGTCGACACATGAACGACGAGATGGTGTCGTTCTACGTCCGCTCGCCGGGTGGCTTCGACATCGAGATGGGAACCGAGGGTCTGCAGGTCGATGACGCTCGCTGGGTGGCCCGCGAGTCCACCGCCGTCTCGTACTGGGGTCACGATTTCGGCGGCGGCTCCTAAAAGGAGAAGGTAGACCTCATGAGCATCCCTACTTCAGGAGCGCCAGAGATCCCCGAGGGGATGAACCCGAACGCCCGGGAGACCTGGCCCAGCCCTGAGCTCATCCAGTCCTGGCTCGGCGACGTGGACTTCGACTTCGAATGGCGCCCGGGCGAGGGCACGACCGTGCACGGCGACGACCCCGAAGCCGTCGAACGGGCCAGGAACTTCCGCGACGTCCTGGGCCGGTTCGCCTCCGGGGTCACCGTGGTCACCACCACCAGCAACGGTGTCCCCGTCGGGATGACCTGTCAGTCCTTCTCCAGCGTCTCGCTCGACCCGCCGCTGGTGCTGTTCGTTCCCGCCAAGACCTCACGGGCCTGGCCGATGATCCAGCGGGCCGGCACCTTCTGCGTGAACTTCTTGGCCGACGAGCAGGCGGAGCTGTCCAACACCATGGCCAGCCGCGGGATCGACAAGTTCGCCGACGTCGACTGGACCCCGTCGCCGGAAACCGGATCACCGATCCTCCCCGGCACGCTGGGGTACGTCGACTGCACCATCCACGCTGCCCACGAGTCCGGCGACCACTTCGTCGTGATCGGCAAAGTGGTGGACCTGCAGGTCTCCGAGGCCGAGAAGCCGTTGTTGTTCTTCCAGGGGAAGTACGCCAGCACCTCCCGGTGACCCACGGTGAGTCACACTGCCGGGATGGAGACGATCACCTTCCCCAGCCCGCCGGGAAGCACGGTGAGGTGCGCGGGTGACTTCCTCACGGCGAGCAACGACGACCTGCTCACCGGACGGGGCCGCCCTTGCGTGGTGATGGCGCACGGGTTCGGGACGACTCGTGATTCGGGTCTGCTCCCCTTCGCCGAGCGCTTCGCTCGGGCGGGCTGCGACGTCCTGCTCTTCGACTATCGCGGGTTCGGTACGTCAGGCGGACGGCTTCGTCAGGACGTGGATCACCGTCGGCACCGGGCGGACTACCACGCGGCTGTGGCCTGGGCGCGGTCCCGCTCGGGCGTCGACCCGGACCGGGTTGCGGTTTGGGGCAGCTCCTATTCGGGGGGACACGTGATCGCTGTGGCCGCACAGGACCAGCTCATCGCCGCCGTGATCAGCCAGGGGGCGGCCGTGGACGGGCTGGCCGCGTTGACCGGTCGAGGGAAGGTACGGCCCCCCGGGACGGACGTGCCGCCGAAGACCGAGGGCAAGGGAGCGGCGATCGGTCGGGCCGTGGTCGCGGACCTGGCCCGGGTGCTGACCCGGCGACCGCCCCGCATGATCGCGTTCCTGGGTGACGTCGGATCGGGGGCGATGATCTCCGGGGAGGGGGCCACGGACTTCGCCCGGATCGTCGGTCCCACGTTCCGCAACGAGATGTGCGCCCGCGGCATCTTGCGGATCGGGTTCAACCGACCGATCCGCCTGGCGGAGCGGGTGCGGTGTCCCACTCTGTTGGTGATCGCGGAGTACGACGAGATCGCTCCGTCCACGGCTGTGCACGAGGTGGCGCGTCGGATCGGTGCCCGGGCCGAGGTGGCGTCGTACGACTGCGGGCACTTCGCGATCTACGCCGGCGAGCAGTTCACCGACTCCGTGTCCCGTCAGGTCGAGTTTCTGCGTCGAGAGCTCGCACCGCAGTGACGGCTACCGTGGCGCCGTGATCACGACCCACCCCCTGTGGCGGCCCTACCACCGTCCGTCCGCCGAGGAGATCGCTCAGGCCCGCGTGCAAACACCCGCCGCCGAGGTCATCGAGGTGGTCGGATACGACCCCTCGTGGTCCTCGGCGTACGACATCCTGCGGGGCAGGATCGTCCAGGCTCTCGGAGACGCGGTGATGTCCGTCGAACACGTCGGCTCGACGTCGGTGCGGGGCCTGGCGGCCAAACCGGTCATCGACATCGACCTCACCGTCGCGGACTCGGGTGACGAGGCGACGTGGTTGCGAGCGCTGGAAGACCTCGGCATGGAGTTGACGGTCCGCGAGCCGGAGTGGGAGCAGCATCGCTGCCTGCGTGCCCGTGATCCACGCGGCAACGTGCACGTGTGGTCGCCCGGTTCGATCGAGGCGCGACGCCACGTCGCCTTCCGGGACTGGCTACGCGCGCATCCCTCGGACCGGGACGATTACGCGAGAACCAAGAGGGCCGTGGCGGCGGAGGGCCACACCGACGTGATGGCCTACAACAACGCCAAGGGCGCCATGATCTACGACCTCTACGAGCGCATCTTCACGGCCGACCCCGAGCACCTGCACGAAGGCGTACGCCGGGGGTGAGGCCGTGGATGTCGTCGGGTCAGACCTGGGTGCGGGTCGGGCTGGCGAGCATCCCGGTGGGGTACTCGGCGTCGTGCTCAACGGACTGCGACGTGGTGGTTTCCTCGTTGGTGGTCATGGCCCAACCCTAGTGAAGTGAGCTGCCCACTTGGTCATCGCCACGGCCACATGGCGGCAACGCCTGGTGTCATTCTTGCCACAATCCTCAAGCCCGCTTCAAGATTGTCCGCTTCAGGCGAGGGAGAGGCTTGCCCGGTGCTGATGGGCGGCGCCGAAGAGCTGACCGAGCGCGTGGGCACGTTTGAACACCAACTGGGCGTCGTGCTCCCAGGTGATCGCGATCCCGCCGTGGAGTTGGACGGTCTCGCTCGCGATCTGCGCGATCGCCTCGGAGCAGTAGGACTTGGCGATGTGGGCCTGCTCGACGGCGTTGTCCCGATGGTGGGCCACGGCGTACGACGCGGACCAACTCGCGGAGCGCGACATCTCGAGCAGCACGAGCATGTCGGCCATCCGGTGTTTGAGCGCCTGGAAGGAGCCGATCGCGCGCCCGAACTGCACCCGCTCCTTGCTGTAGGCGACGGTCATCTCGAGGCCACGTGCGGCCAAACCGGTCTGGAGAGCAGCGGTTCCGACGGCGCCGACCAGTTCGGCGCGCGCCAGGGCGGCCGACCCGTTACCGATCCGGGCGGTGGTGCCCGAGTCGAGGTCGACGTGACCGAGCCGGACCGTCTGGTCCATCGACTCGGCCCAGGTGACCGTGGGCCCGGAGATCTCGAGCAGGTCGTCGCCGACGCAGGCCAACACGATTGCGGCGTGATCGGCGTCCAGGGTGGGCTGTCCGGGCATCACCATCGTGGCGATCTCGCCGGCGGCGATCCGGGGGAGGAGTCGCGCCTTGGCTTCCTCATCGCCCCCCGCCAGGAGCGCCTCGGTCGCCACCAGGGTCGCCAGCAGAGGGCTGGGAGCCAGCGAACGCCCGACCTCCTCCAACACGACCAGTGGCTCGAACAGGGAGAACCCGGCGCCGTCGTACTCCTCGGGGATGGCCAGGGCAGCCACGCCGATCTGCTCGCACAGGAGCATCCACAGGGAGGGGTCGTACCCCTGGTCGGACTCGGCGGCGGATCGGACCGCTGCGCTGTCCGCGCGCTTGTTCAGCAGCGCCCGCACGGTGTTGGCGAGTTCCTGCTGCTCCTCGGAGAAGGCGAACTCCATCAGGCCGTCAGCTCCTCGAGCAGGAGGGCCCGATGGTGCGCCGGAGTGCCCCAAGCAGTGACCAGCGCGCGGACCTTCGTGATCCACAGGCTCAGGTCGAACTCCGCGGTGTACCCGATCGCTCCGTGCACCTGAAGGCCCGTACGGGAGGCGAGGTACGCCGCGTCGGCACAGGCGACCTTGGCGGCCGAGGCGCTGATGGCACCCAGAGCGGCGCCGTCGACCAGGGGCCGGGCGAAGTCCAGGGCGATCTTGACGTCGGCCAGGGCGTGCTTGATGGCCTGGTAGGAACCGATCTCGCGGCCGAACTGACGGCGCTGCTTCACGTAGGTGACCGAGTCGGCCAGGATCCGTTCACCGGCCCCGAGCAGTTGCGCACTGGTGGCCAGTGTGGCCAACTCGAACGCAGCGCCCAGATCCCCCATGCCGACTGCGCTGTCTCCGCTGGTCGCGCCTGTGGAGGTCACCTCAGCCAACCGACGACTGCGATCCACCGAACGGTGGGCTGCGCCGGCCGTGCCGGTCATCAGCCGACCGTCCTCGAGGAGGTACAGGTGATCGGCAAGGGCGCCGTCCACGGCGTACGGCACGTGCGGGGGCACCGCGACCGAACCGACCGCACCTTCGGCGAGGGCGCTCAAGACCTCGTCGTCACCCAGTGCGAGCGGTAGGTAGGCCACCGACTCCGCCCACGGGCCGGGCACCGCGTGGCGGCCGAGAGCCTCGAAGGCGAGGACGAGTTCGACCGGGGTCGCACCCATGCCTCCCGCGCTCTCGGGGACGACCAGGGCGTGGACCCCCTGCTCGGCCAGGCGCGACCACAGCTTGAGGCCGGGGGCCGTGTCGCCCTCGGCCCAGGCCCGCGCCACGGTCACGGTGTCCGAGGCGGCCAGCAGGGACTCCAGGGAGGTGGCGAAGGATCGCTGGTCCTCGGTGTGCTCGAACTTCACTTGGTTGCTCCTCGAGGCTCTTTGGGGAGACCGAGAACGCGCTCGGCGATGATGTTGCGCTGGATCTCGTTGGTTCCGGCGTAGATCGGGCCGGAGAGGGAGAAGGTGTAGCCGTCCAGCCAGGTGGAGTCGACCTCCGCTTCGGGGCCGAGCAGGTCCAGGGCGGTCTCGTGGAGGCTGATGTCCAACTCGGACCAGAACACCTTGTTGATCGAACCCGCAGCGCCCATCTCCCCGCCGTCGGCCAACCGGGTGACCGTGCCCCAGGTGTAGAGCCGGTAGGCCTGCGCCTTGATCCAGGCGTCGACGACGTCCTCGCCGCTCGCACCGGTGGGAGCAGTTTGGTGCCGGTAGAGATCGACCAGCCGGTCGGCCGCGGCACAGAACCGCCCGGGGGAGCGCAGGGAGAGACCTCGCTCGTTGCCCGCGGTGCTCATCGCGACCCGCCATCCGTCGCCGGGCGCCCCCAGCACGTCGGCGTCGGGCACGAAGGCCTCGTCGAAGAACACCTCCGCGAAGCCTGCCTCGCCGTCCAACTGGGCGATGGGGCGAACGGTGATGCCGTCGGCGTCGAGCGGGAACATGAAGTAGGTCAGGCCGCTGTGGCGTTGCGCCTCCGGGTCGGACCGGAATAGCCCGAAGCCCCAGTGGGCGTGGGATGCCCGTGAGCACCAGGTCTTCTGTCCGTTGAGCACCCAACCGCCGCGCTCCTCGTCGCGACGGGCGGTGGACTTCAGCGAGGCGAGGTCGGAACCGGCCTCGGGCTCCGACCAGCACTGGGCCCAGATCTGCTCACCGGTGGCCATGCTGGGCAGGTGCCGGTCCTGCTGCTCAAGGGTTCCGTGGTCGAAGAGGATCGGTGCGAGCAGGAAGATCCCGTTCTGAGAGACCCGGCCGGGCGCAGCGGCGCGGTAGTACTCCTCCTCGAAGATCACCCACTCGATGAGTGAGGCCTCGCGACCGTGGTAACTCCGGGGCCAGGACACGACCGACCAGCGCGCGGCCGACAGTTTCGCCTCCCACTCCTGGTGGGCGCGCCACCCGGCCTCGGTGTCCATCGACGGCAGGGCCTCGGTCGGGACGTGCTCGGCCAGCCAGGCCCGGGCCTCCGCCTGGAACGCCTGCTCGTCCTCGGTCAGGGTCAGATCCATGGGTCTCTCATTCTCCTTCGGTCCCTGAGGTGCGAGCGTGCGAGCCTCGAAGGGCGTTCTTGAGCACCTTGCCGGACAGGTTGCGGGGGAGACCATCGACGAACTCGACGATCCGGGGTGCCTTGAAGTTGGCCAGGTGCTTGCGGGCGTAGGCGGTGACGTCCTCGCTGGTCAGGTCGGTAGAGGCCACGACGATCGCCTTGCCGATCTCACCCATGCGTTCGTCGGGTACGCCGACCACCGCCACATCGGCGATTCCGTCCATGCGGAGCAGAGCCTGTTCGATCTCGGCGGGATAGACGTTGAAGCCCCCCGAGATGTACATGTCCTTCAGCCGGTCGGTGATCCGCAGGTTGCCGGCCTCGTCCAGGGTGCCGATGTCGCCGGTGTGGAGCCAGCCGTCCTGATCGATGGCCTCGCGAGTGGCGTCCTCGTCGTCGAGGTAGCCCAGCATCACGTGGTCCCCGCGGACCAGTAGTTCGCCCTCGACTGCCTCATCAGTCGACCCGTCGATGCGGGTCTCCATGCCGGGGATGGCACGCCCGCAGGTCGTGGCGACGAGTTCGGCCGGGTCGCCCGCGCGGCACATGGTGACCACGACCGCCTCGGTCATTCCGAACGCAGTCACGACCTGGTCGATGCCCAACTCGGTGCGCATCTTCTCGATGAGCACCACGGGCACGACCGCTGCGCCCGTGACGGCCAGGCGGAGCGAGGTCAGCCGGTGGTTGCTGCGGTTCGGGGCGTTGAGCATGGACTGGTAGATCGTGGGCGCGCCGGGGAGCACGGTGATCTCGGCCCGGTCGATCAACGCCATCGTGTCGTCCACGTCGAAGGTGGCCACGGGGTAGAGCGTCGCCCCGGTGAGGAGTCCGACGATGATGCCGATCTTGTAGCCGAAGGAATGGAAGAAGGGATTGATCACCAGGTAGCGGTCATCGGAGCGGACACCACCGAGGTCGGCCCAGGCCCGGGCGACGCCCAGCGTCTGGCGGTGCGCCGACATGGCGCCCTTGGAGCGCCCGGTCGTCCCGGAGGTGAACAGGATGTCCGCCACGCTGTCGTCGGTGACCGTGTCGGCCCGTGCGTCGACCTCGGCCGTGTCTCGTTTCTGGGCGTCGACCGACTGGAGGTCTGCCAGGTCGAGCACCGCAACCGAGGCGGGCAGGCCGGTCTCGGCGAGTTCGGAGATCTGTGAGCGACCGAGGAACCCCTCGGCCACCAGCACCAGAGGCGCGTCCGTACGACGGATGACGTCGGCCACCTCGTGGGCGGTGTAGCGGGAGTTGACCGGCACCAGGACGCCGCCGGCGTAGGTGACGGCCAGGGCCGCCACCGCCCACTCGATGCTGTTGGGAGCCCAGATGACAACGCGCTGCCCAACCTCGAGATCACGGTCGAAGAAGTCCTGGGCGACGCCGCGTACCTGCTCGAGCAGGTCGGCGTACGACATGGTCCGGTCGTTCTGGATGTAGGCCGCGTGCTCGCCGAATCGTTCGGCGGCAGCACGAAGCGCTGCGGGAATCGTCTGTCGCATCACACCTCCGGTCGACCGGCATCGGTCCCAACCAAGCAATTGCTTGGTAGGGTAGCAGTTGTGGATCTGACGTACTCCGATGAGGACGAGGCATTCCGGACTGAGATCCGGTCATGGCTCGACGAGCATTTGACCGGGCACTGGGCCGAGCTCAAGGGGCTGGGGGGTGCGGGGCGCGACCACGAGCGGATCGAGGATCGCCTCGCTTGGAACCGTCACCTGGCCCAGCACGGCTGGACCTGCGTGGGCTGGCCGAAGGAGTACGGCGGCCGTGGGCTGAGCCTGTGGCAGCAGGTGATCTTCCACGAGGAGTACGCCCGATCGAACGCTCCGGCCCGGGTCAACCACCTCGGTGAGGAGCTTCTCGGGCCGACCCTGATCGCCTTCGGGACCGAGGATCAGAAGGCCCGCTTCCTTCCGCCGATCGTGGCGGTCGAGGAGTTGTGGGCGCAGGGGTACTCCGAACCCGACGCCGGCTCGGACCTCGCCAACGTGCAGACCAAGGCCCGCCTCGAGGATGAGGAATGGGTGATCGACGGACAGAAGGTCTGGACGTCCAACGCGCACTTCTCCCAGTGGGTCTTCCTCGTGGCGCGCACCGAACCCGGTTCCTCACGGCACCACGGATTGTCTTTCCTGCTGGCGCCGCTCGACCAGGACGGCGTGGAGATTCGGCCGATCGAGCAGCTCACCGGAGGGTCGGAGTTCAACGAGGTCTTCTTCACCGGGGCCCGGACCGCCGCCGACCTGATCGTCGGGGCCGAGGGAGACGGCTGGCGGGTGGCGATGGGGCTGCTCGGTTTCGAGCGCGGGGTCTCCACTCTCGCCCAGACCGTCGATTTCTCTCGCGAGCTGGCCGGGGTCATCGAGTTGGCGCGGACCAACGGCTCGCTGGAGGACCCCGTCCTGCGCGACCGTCTGGCCCACCTCAAGGTCGAGCTGGACGTCATCCGTTCCAACGCCATGCGCGGACTGTCCTCGGTCGACGGGGGCGAGGACTCGGCGGCCGGTGGCGGGGCCGGCTCCATCTTCAAACTGGTCTGGGCGAACTGGCACCGCCGCCTGGGCGAGGTCGCGATGGACGTCGCCGGACCGGCCGGCCTGTTGGCCCGCGAGGGCGCGGAGGCCTACGACCTCGACGAGTGGCAGCGGCTCTACCTCTTCTCCCGCGCCGACACGATTTACGGCGGCAGCGACGAAGTTAACCGCAACATCCTGGCCGAGCGCGTCCTCGGTCTGCCCCGCGAGCCGAAGGGAGCGCGGTGAGCAGCGTGAGCGACCTCGAGAAGCCGCACCCTCCGCGCGTACTGAGGCGAGCAATCCAACCCCGCGAGCCGAAGGGAGCGCGGTGAGCAGCGTGAGCGACCTCGAGAAGCCGCACCCTCCGCGCGTACTGAGGCGAGCAATCCAACCCCGCGAGCCGAAAGGCGCATCATGACCACCACCCGTCCCGAGCAGCCCACCCCCGACTACGTCGAACCCCACAACCTGCTGGTCGGGAAGGTCGTGGTGGTCACCGCTGCGGCGGGGGCCGGGATCGGCGCGGCCGTCGTACGCCGGGTGCTCGAGGAGGGCGCGAAGGCCGTGGTCTTCAGCGACACCCACGCGCGGCGCCTCGCCGAGGCGGAAACCGCCCTGGCCGAGGAGTTCGGCGCCGAGCGGGTGCGCCAGCTCGTCTGTGACGTGACCGATGAGGCGCAGGTCGCGGCCCTGCTCGACGCCGCCGACGAGTTCGGTGGGGTCGACATCATGATCAACAACGCGGGCCTCGGAGGCACCGCCAACGTGCTCGAGATGACCGATGAGCAGTGGTCGAAGGTCCTCGACATCACCCTGACCGGCACCTTCCGGTGCGTGCGGGCTGCAGGCCAGCGCTTCGTCGCGAACCAGACCAAGGGCGTCATCATCAACAACGCCTCCGTGATCGGGTGGCGGGCCCAGGAGGGTCAGGCCCACTACGCCGCCGCCAAGGCCGGCGTGATGGCCCTGACCCGGTGTTCGGCTCTCGACCTCGCCCCGCACGGCATCCGGGTCAACGCCGTCAGTCCGAGCCTGGCGATGCACCCGTTCCTGGCCAAGGTCACCTCGGACGAATTGCTGCACGAGCTCAAGCAGCGGGAGGCCTTCGGTCGAGCCGCCGAGCCGTGGGAGATCGCCAACGTGATGGTCATGTTGGCCAGCGACTACGCGTCGTACATGACCGGTGAAGTCGTGGCTGTCAGCAGTCAGCAGGCCTAGATGGTCACGACAGGCTCGACCACCGGTGCAGGCGCGGGTGCAGCGACCCGGCGTCAGGAGCTGCTCGCGATCGCGGCCCGGCTCTTCGCAGAGAAGGGCTTCAAGAACACCACGGTGCGTGACATCGCCGAGGCCGCCGGAATCCTGTCCGGCAGCCTCTACCACCACTTCGACTCCAAGGAGTCGATGGTCGACGAGATCCTCTCGACCTTCCAGGCCGAGCTCTTCGGCCGGTACGACGAGATCCTGGCCAGCAGGGCCGACGCTCGGACCCGTCTGGAGCAGGCCGTCCGCGTGTCCTTCGAGGCCATCGATCGGCATCCCCACGAGGTGGCCATCTTCCAGAACGACGCCGACTACCTGGGCGGGTTCGAACGTTTCGCCTACCTGGCCGAACGCAACGAGCAGTCCCGCAACGTGTGGATGACGCTCCTGCGTCAAGGCGTCCGGTCCGGGGATCTGCGCAAGGACCTCGACGTACGCCTGACCTACCGGTTCATCCGCGACACCGTCTGGGTCGCCGTGCGGTGGTACCGGCCGAGCAAGAAACTCACCCACACCGACATCGCCGATCAGTACCTCGGGATCCTGCTCGACGGGATCGCCGGACCCACCCCTGACCCGAAGGAGCACCATGTCTGAGGCCTACATCATCGACGCCGTCCGCACCCCCGTGGGGAAGCGGGGAGGCGCGTTGGCCGAGATGCACTCGGCCGACCTCGCCGCCCACACGCTGAGTGCGCTGATGGAGCGGACCGGTGTCGATCCTGGCGCTGTGGACGACGTGATCCTCGGGTGCTGCGACACGATCGGTTCGCAGGCAGGCGACGTGGCTCGATCGGCGTGGCTGGTGGCCGGGCTGCCCGATCACGTCCCCGGTGTGACCATCGACCGTCAGTGCGGCTCCAGCCAGCAGGCGGTGCACTTCGCCGCTCAGGGAGCGCTCTCGGGCACCCAGGACCTGATCGTCGCCGGGGGAGTGCAGAACATGAGCGCCATCCCGATCTCAGCCGCGATGCTCGCCGGTCAGCAGTACGGCTTCTCCACCCCCTTCGCCGAATCTCCCGGTTGGTTGGCCCGGTTCGGTGACCAGGAGGTCAGCCAGTTCCGGAGTGCCGAGATGATCGCCGAGAAGTGGGATCTGTCGCGCGAGGACATGGAAGCCTTCGCGCTGGCCTCGCACGACCGGGCGCGGGCCGCTATCGCCGAGGGCCGGTTCGTCAGCCAGATCGCTCCGGTCACCCTGCCCGACGGATCGGTGTTCGACACCGACCAGTGCCCGAGGGAGACCTCCTTGGAGAAGATGGCCGGGCTCTCACCGCTCTCCGAGGGCGGCCGGATCACCGCAGCGGTCGCCTCGCAGATCTGTGATGCGTCGAGCGCGATGCTGATCGCCTCCGAGGCCGCGGTGAAGGAGCACGGGCTGAGCCCTCGCGCCCGGATCCACCATCTCTCGGTCCGCGGCGACGACCCGGTGTGGATGCTGACCGGTCCGATCCGGGCGACCGCCCACGCCCTGGAGAAGACCGGGTTGTCGATCGACGACATCGACCTCTTCGAGTGCAACGAGGCCTTCGCCTCCGTCGTCCTGGCGTGGATGAAGGAGACCGGTGCGCCGCACGAGAAGGTGAACGTGAACGGGGGCGGCATCGCGTTGGGTCACCCCATCGGTGCCACCGGCACCCGACTGATGACCACCCTGCTCAACGAGTTGGAGCGCACCGGCGGCCGATACGGGCTGCAGACGATGTGTGAGGGCGGCGGTCAGGCCAACGTGACCGTCATCGAACGGCTCTGAGTCACGACAACCGGTCAGCGCAAGATGAGGAACACGCCGACGATCCCGGGGATGAGCCCGGGGAGCAGCCACGGCGACAGGAGCGACCGTCGGTTGATGGCCAGGCCGGCAGCGCACCCCATGACCCCGAAGACGGCGCCGATGATGCACAACCCGATGCGTTCGACCTGGCTGCTGTCGTCGATGGCCAGCGCGAAGATGACCAGTCCTGCCGAGAGGTGCAAGATCGTGGTGACGACCAGCGCGGTCATCACCCGACGCTGCACGCGCTCCAACTTGGCGACATCCTCGGGGGTGGCGATCTTGCGGGGCGCGTTGGGATCCATCAGATGTCGGGATCGACGGGCCTCGGGGTCAACGCTCATGCCTCGAACGTACTGCCGCCTCGAGGTTGCCACGTCAGCGGCCACGTCAGCGGCCGCACTGGCGGCCGGATAGGTTGACCCCATGATTGGCTTGCCGGGCAAGGGTTTCGTGATGCTCTCACTGCCCAAGTGCGCCTCCACCACCCTGGTTCGCTCGATCCAGTCGGACGCCGAGTTGATCCTTCAGGTCAACCCCAGCCTCAAACACATCAACGCCAAGCAGTTCCACGACCTGATCGTGCCGGTCCTCAAGCGCGGCGGCTACGCCCGCGAGGACTACGAGGTGTGCTCGATGTTCCGTGAACCGGTCGAGTGGCTGGAGTCGTGGTGGCGCTACCGCAGCCGTCCTGCCTTGTTGGAGGAGAACCCGGCCCGCTACACCGGTGACCAGTCTTTCGAGGACTTCGCGAAGGACTACATGCAGCGCGACAAGCCCCTGCGAGGTCGGCCCTCGCGCTTCATCGCGATGAGCGACGGCCTCGACATCGGAGTGGATCGGATCTTCCGGCTGGAGACCCCCGAGGTCTGGCAGTCGTGGTTGGTGGAGAAGTTGGGGGACAGCGCGCGGATCAAGACCCACAACGTCTCGAGCGAACGCAAGCCGCCCGAACTCTCGCGGCGTACGCGCAAGGCGCTCGTGGAGTACTTCGCCCCGGAGTACGACGTCTACGAGCACACCCGCGAGAGCGGCATGTGGACGCCGCCCCCGGGGTACGTCTCGGGCAGCCGGACCAGCTGACGGTTCAGGGCTGGACGCGGTACGCCGCCGCGCGACCCAACTCGTCTGCGGCCCGGGTGACGATGCGGTCGATCAGCACCTCGCAGGTCGGTAGGTCGTCGATGAGACCCACGACCTGACCACTGGCCAGGACACCGGCGTCGGTGTCGCCGTCGACCAGACCGGCCTTGAGCATCGTCGGGGTGTTCGCGGCCAGGGTCATCTGCGCCAGAGTGCGTCCCTGGGTCTTCTTCATCGCCCGACCGTCCTTGGCCAGGTCCATCCAGGACATCCCGCTGGTGCGCTTGAACTCCAGGGTTCGCTTCATCGTGGGCCCCAGACGCTTGACGGCGCTGCTCTCCTCGAGCTCGTCGACCAGGTCGGTGCGCAGCATCCGGTGCGGCATGCCGTCGACCTTGGCGGTCACCACGGTGCCGGTGAGGCTCTGCTCGAGGTAGAGCTTCTTGACGGCGTCGGGCACCGCGCTGTCGGCGGTGAGGAGGAACCGGGTGCCCATTCCGACGCCGGCGGCGCCGTAGGACAGAGCCGCGGCCAGGCCGCGTCCGTCGAAGAAACCACCGGCCGCGACGACGGGGATGTCGACCGCGTCCAACACGGTGGGCAGGAGCAGCGTGGTGGGCACGGGTCCGGTGTGGCCACCGCCCTCGCCACCTTGGATCATCACTGCGTCCGCGCCCCAGGCGGCGACCTTCTCCGCGTGGCGGGCGGCGCCGACCGAGGGCATCACGACGATGCCGTGGTCCTTCAGCTTCGCGATCAGGTCCTGCTTGGGGGCCAGGGCGAACGAGGCGACCTTCACCCCGTGCTTGATCAGCAGGTCGCACCGGTCACCCGCGTCACCCGCGTCGGCGCGCAGATTGACGCCGAACGGCTGGTCGGTACGCGACTTCACCTTGAGGATCGCCTGCTCCAACTCGGCGTGCGACATGGTGGCGCTGGCCAGGATGCCCAGCCCGCCGGCGTTGGCGGTGGCGGAGACGAGTCGGGCTCCGGAGACCCACCCCATCCCGGTCTGGACGACGGGGTGGCGCACACCGACCAACTCGGTGAGCGGCGTACGCAGCAACTGATCAAGCATTCGGCACCTCCTTATGACGCAGTTCCTTGGGGTCGAGGATCTCGCGGATGATGATGAGTTCCTCCGAGGTCGGCTGGCGGGTCTCGGAGACTTCCGAGGTGTCGAGCGTGAAGCCGGTGGCCTCGACGACCTCCTCGACGGTGACGCCGGGGTGGGTGCTGACCAGACGCATCGTGTCGCCTGGGCCCCCGAGGTCGAAGACTGCGAGGTTGCTGACGACACGGTGGATGTCGTTGAACTTGGCGGCGCCCGGACCAGCGGCCTTGGCGCGGGTAGGGCCGACCCCCGAGACGGTGTCCACGTTCTCGACGAAGACCCGGGGCGAGTGCCGGGGCACCCAGTAGGACGTGCGGTTGTTGGCGGTGTTGCCGGGAGCTCCGCGGGACCCGAGGAGTTGCTTCTTGGGTCGGTCGAAGTCACCGATCGCCGAGATGTTCTGGTTGCCCTCGCGGTCGACCTGGGTGGCGCCCATCATCACGTGCCGCTTCCCGTAGGCCACGATGTCGAAGACCTTGGGGAAGGGGATCCACCCCTCCACGACGTCGCTCTTGGCGAACAGCGGCGGGACGCCGGCGAGGAAGAGTGACTCCCCGTCCGAGATCACCAGGTCGGGGTTGCTGGTCAGCTTGGCCAGGCGGACTCCGAGCATGGGCAGGAGCCCCATCGGACTGGCGAAGATCTCGCCGTCGTCGGCGAAGGCATCGGCGATCGCGGCCGCGCAGACCTCGGCGCGGGTGGCGGTGCTCGTTGATGTGTTCGTGGCGGGGCTGCTCATTTCTTGGCCTCCTCGGCGAAGGTGGCGACGGCGGCCTGGTAGGCCGCTTCGTCCCCGGACAGGAATCGGGTCTCGAAGGCGGACCAGTCCTCCTCGGACCCGGACGCCGCAGTGGCGTAGGCCCGCTGGAACTTCTCGTCGCGTTCGTAGTCGGGGGTGCAGGTCGTGAAGTGCGCCCCGTTGGGGGTCTCGACCACACCGGCGACCATCATCCGGTTCAACAACAGCCGCTGCACCGGGGTGTCGACGGTCAGTCCCGCGGTGTCGACGATCTGCTCGACGCTGACGAAGGCCCGGTCGGCCGCCATACAGAACAGGTCGTCGAAGTAGGGGTCGGGACCGAGGTACGTCGCGTTGCCGTGCTGGTCGGCACGGTTGAGGTGGACCAGGGCCACGTCCAGGCGCAGGGCGGGGACGGCCACGAGGTCCTCGTGGTGGCCCTCCTCGTCGGCGTACGGACTGGTGACGGTGACGATGTCCGGGTTGTTGACCAGGACGTCGGAGCCCAGGCCCGCGCGCATCGGGAGGAACGGCAGACGCTGAGCGGCGGCACGCAGCCCGGTCTGGAACATGCCCTCGTCGAGTTCGACGACCTCGGCAATCGTTCCCTCCTGCCGGGCCTTCTGAAAGTTGGGCTCCAGGGGGACGGTGTCGAGACTGACGAAGGCGTAGACGAGCTTGCGGACCTTGCCCGCCCGCAGCAGGAGGCCCACGTCGGCGCCACCCCAACTGACGATGGTCAGGTCCTTCAGGTCCGAGCGCAGGATCGCGCGCACCAGGGCCATCGGTTTGCGGCGGGGGCCCCAGCCCCCGATCCCGATGGTCATCCCGTCGCGCAGTTCGCCGACGATCTCGTCGATGGTCATCCGCTTGTCGCGGGGTCCTTTGGTCACTTCTTACCTGCCTTGTCGGTGCCGGCAAATCCATCGCGGAGTTCGTCCGCTACGCCGGCGAGGTTCAGCTCCATGGTGAAGCCCTGTTCGAAGCGGTAGCTCTTGTTCACGTCGGTCGGGTCGATGCCGTTGAGCGCCTCCTTGGCGGCCCGGATCACCCGGGTGTCCTTCGCCGCGATCTCTCCGGCGACCCCGAGAGCGGTCTCGAGCAGTTGGTCGTGGGGGACGACCTCCAGGACGGAACCGAACTGGAGGAGGTCGGCCGCCTTGATCGTCCGGGCGGTGAAGTAGAGGCTGCGCATCATGTGCTGGGGGACCAGGCGGGCCATGTGGGTGGCGGCGCCGAGGGCGCCCTGGTTGACCTCGGGGACCCCGAAGAAGGCCTGATCGTCGGCGATGACGCAGTCGGCGTTGCCGACGAGCCCGACGCCCCCGCCGAGGCAGAAGCCGTTGACCGCCGCGATGACGGGGACCGAGCACTCGTACACCGCCTTGAACGCCGCGTAGCAGCCCTTGTTGGCGCCGATCAGGGCGTCGAACCCGGTCGTGTTCTGCATCTCCTTGATGTCGACCCCGGCGTTGAAGCCGCGGCCCTCCGCGCGCAGCACGACCACGTGGGTGTTCTGGTCGGCGCTGGCCTCGTCGAGGGCGCCGGCGACGTCGAACCAGCCTTGGACGGTGAGCGCGTTGACCGGGGGATTCTCCATGGTGATGACGCGGATTCCGTCGTCACGCATCTCGGAGGTGATGGGCATCTGGATCTTCCGTTCTCTCGGTGGTCGCGACCGACCAAGCATTTGCTTGGTAGGGTATCAGTCATGGTGCTTGCTCTTGATCTGTCCGGCCGTGTGGCTCTGGTGACCGGCGGTGCCCGAGGCATCGGACTCGGCATCACCAAATCCCTGATGGCGGCGGGGGCCACGGTGGTGACCTGTTCGCGCTCGGAGGTGGATTCGCCGGTGGAGCACCTGACCTGCGACGTACGCGACCCCGAGGCTGTTGCGGCCCTGGTGGCGACCATCGTCGAACGGCACGGCCGCCTCGACATCCTGGTCAACAACGCCGGCGGGGCGCCGTACGCCGACGCCGCGACCGCGTCGCCCCGCTTCCACGACAAGGTGGTCGGGCTGAACCTGATGGCCGCCCTGACCTGCGCCCAGGCCGCCAACGCGGTCATGCAGCAGCAGGAGTCCGGCGGCAGCATCGTCAACATCTCCTCGGTGTCCGCGGTCCGCCCGTCACCCGGCACCGCGGCGTACGGCGCGGCCAAGGCGGGCTTGGATTCGTTGACCACCTCGCTGGCGATCGAGTGGGCGCCCCAGGTGCGGATGAACGCCATCGACGTCGGCCTGTGCCGTACCGAACACACCGACGACCACTACGGCGGCGACGCCGGGGTCGCCGCGATCGAGGCCACCATCCCGTTGGGCCGGATGGCCCGACCCGAGGAGGTCGGCGCAGTGGTGGCCTTCCTGGCCAGTGATCTGGCCTCCTACGTCTCCGGTGCGCGCGTCGCCTGCCACGGCGGCGGCGAACCACCTGTTTTCCTTTCCGCTGTTACCTCAACCACCTAAGGATCGAACCGTGACTGGACTACTCGACGGACGCATCGCCATCGTGACCGGAGCCGGCCGAGGCATCGGCCGGGCCCACGCTCTCGAACTCGCCTCCCACGGCGCCAAGGTCGTGGTGAACGACTTCGGCGTCTCCCTGGCGGGGGAGGGGACCGGTGAGTCGCCGGCCGAGGAGGTCGTCGGGCTGATTCGTGAGCGCGGGGGAGACGCCGTGGTCAACGGCGCCGACGTGGCCGACTTCGCTCAGGCCGAGGCCATGGTGGCCCAAGCGATCGACACCTTCGGTGGCCTCGACATCCTGGTCAACAACGCCGGGTTCGTGCGGGACCGGATGCTGGTCAACACCTCCGAAGAGGAGTGGGACTCGGTGATCCGGGTTCACCTCAAGGGTCACTTCGCCCCGTTGCGGCACGCCGGCGCCTACTGGCGCGCCGAGGGCAAGGCGGGTCGCACCCGGGCCGCCCGGGTCATCAACACCTCCTCCGGCGCCGGACTGCAGGGGTCGGTGGGGCAGGCGACGTACTCCTCCGCGAAGGCTGGCATCGCTGGTCTGACGCTGGTCGCGGCCCAGGAGATGGGCCGCTACGGCGTGACCGTCAACGCCATCGCGCCGGTCGCCAAGACCCGGATGACCGACGGTGCCTTCGACACCTCCGCCATGGCCCTGCCCGAGGACAACTCGCCGGTGGTCGCGTGGCTGGCCTCGGAGGAATCGGGCGACGTCACCGGTCGCGTCATCGAGATCGACGGCAGCACGATCACCGTCGAGAATGGCTGGGCCCACGGCCCCTCACGCGACGCCGGTCAGCGCTGGAAGGCCGCCGACGTGGGCGCCGCCCTGCGCGACATGTTTGCCGAGGGTCCTGCTCCTGAGCCTGTCTACGGCGCCTGAGGCGCCAGTTTCACCGGCCGGCCGGTGAAACTGGACCTTGGACGAGGAAACTTTCTCGTCCAAGGTCCAGTTTTCTCGTCCAAGGTCGGACCGGCGGGCCGCGGTCAGGCGGCAGTGGTCATCAACCGACGGGCGCGAAGCGCGAGTTCGTGGGGGCGATCCAGGTCCGTCCAGACGACGCGCAACATGGCGAATCCAGTCAGCTCTCGGAGGAGATCCTCGCGCGCCTTCTCCCGCATCACTGTCTCGTGCACCGATTCGCCGGGCCTGCGTAGACGCTCGTACTTGATGCGTCCGTCGAATTCGAGCATGAGCCGGTACTGCGGCCAGCACATGTCGACTCGTCCGGCGATCTCGCCGGAGCGGTACCTCACGACGAACTGCAGAAGCGGCTCGGGCAGGTGCGCGTCGCGGCAGGCGAGGCGGGTGCGTGTTTCGCCCACGGACTCGGCCCCGTAGCGGCTGAGCTGCAGCGTGTGATGCAAGGACAGGCTGTCGGGCCACTCCTTCTTGGCGACGAACTGGGCGTCGTACTGCTCCTGCGTGGCCAGGCCCCGACTCAGGAAGTCGTCGAGCACGCAGACTGCCGCGTCGCGCTTCAACGTGCTCGCAGTGTCGAGGGCGGTGCGCGCCGGTGAGGTGATCCAGTGACCGCCGAGACGAGTCACATCGTCCACTCGGCAGGTGCCGCGATGATGACGCAACCTCGCTGCGGTGCGCTCACCCTTCCCCTGCAGGCTGGTGACGTGGGCGGTGCGCAGGTCCTGACCCCAGGACGGACCACCTTGAAGTAGTAAGGCGGACGTATGCGAGGCAGCCACGTCGTCGCCGTACTGCTGCATGACTGCCTTGATCAGAAGGAGATGACGATCAACGGGATCCGATTGTCGCCAGATGTCGCCCAGGACATAGGCGCCCTGCCGTAGTCGCTCGATGTCGCCGCGTTTGGCCATGCGGGCCAACGCGTTGTCATCGACGCCTTCGATCAGGGCGTTGCGCCGCAGGAGAATGCCGTCCGAATCCACGAGATGTTCGACCATGGCGGAGACTGTGCCGTTTTCGGGTCTTCAGGGGTAGGGCCTGCCGCCGTACCTGTGGATAACTCAGGCGGCGAGGAGCCCGAGGCGGTCGACCTGCGGAGGTTGGACGAGAAAACTCATGCTTGGACGAGAAAGTTTCCTCGTCCAAGCATGAGTTTCACCGGCCGGCCGGTGAAACTGGCGCGGCGGCTGGAAACCTTAGATGCGCTCGATGATGGTGCCGGTGGCCATGGCGCCGCCGGCGCACATGGAGATCAGGGCCGAGGACTGGTCGCGGCGCTCGAGCTCGTGCAGGGCGGTGGTGATCAGCCGAGTGCCGGTGGAGCCGACGGGGTGGCCCAGGGCGATCGCGCCGCCGTTGACGTTGACCTTGTCCATGTCGACGTGGTGCTGACCGGCCCAGGAGAGTACGACGGAGGCGAAGGCCTCGTTGACCTCGAACAGGTCGAAGTCGCTGATCGAGCGGCCCGTGCGGTCGAGGAGCCGCTGGGTGGCGGCGATGGGACCGTCGAGGTGGTAGTACGGGTCGGAGCCGACCAGGCAGTGGCTCGCGATCCGGGCCCTCGGGGTGAGCCCCAGGGCGCGGGCCTTGTCCTCGTCCATGATGAGTACGGCGGAGGCGCCGTCGGAGATCTGTGAGGACGTACCGGCGGTGTGCATGCCGTCGGGCAGGACGCTCCGGAGGCCGGCCAGCCCCTCGAGGGTGGTCTCGCGCATTCCCTGGTCGGTGTCGACCACGCGCATCTCGCCGGTCGGCTTGCCGTCGGCGTCCAGGACGGGGGCCTCCATGGCGGCGATCTCGCGCTTGAAGTGCCCGGCGTCGACGGCGGCGCGGGCCTTCTGCTGGGAGGCGAGGCCGAACACCTCGAGGTCGGCGCGGGTCAGTCCCCGGTTCTTGGCGATCCGGTCGGCCGCCTCGAACTGGTTGGGCATGTCGATCGTCCAGTCCTCCGGACGCGGATCCCCGAGTCCGGCCGGCACGTTGCCGCCCAGCGGGATGCGGGACATCGCCTCGATGCCGCACGCAATACCCACGTCGATGGTGCCCGCGGCGATCATGTCGTGGACGAGGTGGGCCGACTGCTGACCCGAGCCACACTGCGCGTCGATGACCGTGGCGCCGGTGTGCTGGGGCAGACCCGCGTGCAACCAGGCCCGGCGGACCATGTCGTTGGACTGCTCTCCGGCCTGGGTGACGCAGCCGCCGACCACCTGCTCGACCAGTTCCGGGTCGACCCCCGAGCGCGTCAGCACCTCACGCTGAACGAAGCCCAACAGGTTGGAGGGGTGTACGCCGGCCAGCCAGCCCTTCCTCTTGCCGAGGGGAGTGCGGACTGCGTCGATGATCACCGGGTTACCCATGAGGTCAAAACTAGAACACGTTCTCGTATTCAGCAAGGTGGGGTCGCGACACGTGTCGAGAAAGCAATACGAAACTCTTTCATGTTAAGTCGACAGTATGTAGTCTGCCATCTAGAACACGTTCCAGATCCTGCCTGGGACTCACCCCTAACCGCCGTACAGAGGGAGCACACCGTGACCGCCACCGACGTCATCCCCGAAGGGTTCGACTTCACCGACCCGGAGACCAATGAGAAGTCGATCCCCCACGAGGAGTTCCAGGCTCTGCGGGACGCGTCGCCCATCCATTGGATCGAGCAGCCCCAGAGTTCTCGTGACGGCATGTCCACTGAGTCCGGCAACGGCTACTGGGCCCTGAGCAAGCACGCCGACGTCTCGGCGGTCAGCAAGGACAGCAAGAACTTCTCCACCGAGGAGAACGGCGCCATCATCCGCTTCCAGGAGGGTATGGAGCGCGAGATGGTCGAGATGCAGAGCGTCATCCTGATCAACCAGGACGCTCCGCACCACACGGCCCACCGACGCATCATCAGCCGTGGCTTCACCCCGCGGGCGATCAGTGCGCTCGACGAGATCATGGAGAGCCGTGCCAACCAGATCGTGAAGGACGCCGTCGCGAAGGGAACCGGCAACTTCGTCGAGGATGTGGCGGCCGAGTTGCCGCTGCAGGCCATCGCCGACTTCATCGGCGTACCCCAGGAGGACCGGCGCAAGCTGTTCGACTGGTCCAACGCGATGCTCTCCTACGACGACCCGGAGATCGAGGTGGACCCGGATGTAGCGGCAGCCGAGATTCTGGGCTACTCCATGGCGCTGGCCGCGGATCGCAAGGTGAACCCCCAGGACGACATCGTCACCAAGCTGATCAACGCCGACGCGGACGGCCGCGGCCTGACCGACGACGAGTTCGGGTACTTCGTCATCCTGCTCACCGTGGCCGGCAACGAGACCACCCGCAACGCCATCACCCACGGGATGAACGCGTTCTTCCACAACCCCGAGCAGTGGGAGCTGTGGAAGAACGAACGGCCCGAGACGATGGTCGACGAGGTCATCCGCTACGCCACGCCGGTCAGCTCCTTCCAGCGCACCGCGCTGGCGGACGTGCAGGTGGGGAACACCCTGGTCACCAAGGGGCAGCGGGTCGGACTCTTCTACGCCAGCGCCAACTTCGACACCGACGTCTTCGAGGACCCGTTCCGCTTCGACATCACCCGCAACCCGAACCCGCACGTCGCCTTCGGCGGCCACGGCGCTCACTACTGCATCGGCGCCAACCTGGCCCGCCAGGAGGTCAAGTTGATGTTCAACGCCTTGGCCGACCACGCGCCGGACATCAACATGGTCGCCGAGCCCCGCCGCCTGCGTCACGCGTGGATCAACGGCATCAAGGACCTGCAGGTCAACTACTCCTGAGGTCGGCGGCGGAGTCCCCGGTGAACCGGGGACTCCTGCGCCGGCTCAGACGAGGTTGGGCCGCTTGGTCAAGATCAGCGGCCCGTCTGCGGTGATGGCCACGGTGTGCTCCATGTGGGCACCCCGTGAGCCATCGGCGCTGCGCAATGTCCACCCGTCGGGGTCGGTGAAGATCTCATCCGTGGTGTGCATGAACCAGGGCTCGATGGCGATGACCAGGCCCGGCTTCAGCTTCGGCCCACGCCCGGCACGCCCGTCGTTGGGGACGTGCGGCTCACCGTGCATGGTGCGGCCGACCCCGTGCCCGCCGAACTGCAGGTTCACGCCGAATCCGGCGCCTTGGGCGACCTCACCGATCGCGTGGGAGATGTCGTAGAGCCGGTTGCCCGGCTTCGCCTCGGCGATCCCGGCCGCCAGGGCGCGGTCGGTGACCTCGATCAGGTCGAGGTCCTCCTGGCGCGGCGTACCGACCACGACGGAGTACGCCGAGTCCGCGACCCAGTTGTCCACGCTGACGGCGAAGTCGACGCTGAGCAGGTCCCCGTCGACCAAGGTGTAGTCGTGGGGGAGGCCGTGCAGGACGGCGTCGTTCACCGACGTGCACAGCACCTTGCCGAACGGCGAGCCGCCGAAGGAGGGGTGGTAGTCGACGTAGCAGGACGTCGCTCCGCGGTCGGAGATCATCTTCTCGGCGAGCTCGTTGAGCTCGAGCAGGTTGACGCCGACGTCGGCCTTGTCGGCCAGGGCCTCGATCACGGAGGCGACGAACTCGCCGGCGGGTCGCATCTGCTCGATCTGGGTGGGCGTGCGGAACTCGATCATGGGTGAAGCCTACGGAGGGTAGGCGCCCATGCGCGAAACGGACTCAACTCGCGGGCTTGTCCGCACCGACGACCCACATCGCGAAGAACTGGGAGCCACCGCCGTAGGCGTGACCCAACGCGCGACGAGCGCCGTCGATCTGATGCTCACCGGCGGCCCCGCGGACCTGAAGGGCGGCCTCGCCGAAGCGCAGCATCCCCGAGGCGCCGATCGGGTTGGACGAGAGCACCCCGCCCGAGCAGTTGACCGGAAGGACCCCGGTCATGGAGGTGCCGCCGCTCTCGGTGAGTTTCCATCCCTCGCCCTCGGCGGCGAAACCCAGGTTCTCCAGCCACATCGGCTCGAACCAGGAGAACGGAACGTAGATCTCCGCGGCGTCGATCTGCTCCAGCGGGTTGGTGATGCCCGCCTGCTTCCACAGGTACGCCGCAGCGTCGCGGCCGGCCTGGGGGTTGACCTGGTCGCGTTCGGCGGCCGAGGTCGCCTCCGATCGCATCGCCGTACCGTGGATCCAGGCCGGGTTCGGTGAGGAGGCTGCGGTGTCCTCGTCGACGATGACCAGCGCGCAGGCTCCGTCGGAGGAGGGGCAGGTCTCGTCGTACCGGATCGGGTCCCACAGCATCTGGGAGGCCAGGACCGACTCGACGGTCGTGTCGGGGTTCTGCAGGTGCGCATAGGGGTTCTTCAGCGCGTTCTGTCGGTCCTTGGCGGCCACGACGGCACCGACGTGGGTGGGTGCCCCCGAGCGGCGGATGTAGGAGCGCACGTGCGGGGCGAAGTAGCCGCCCGCGCCGGCGTGCACCGGCATGTTGAACGGCACCGGAACCGACAGGGCCCACATGGCGTTCGACTCGGACTGCTTCTCATAGGCGACGGTCAGCACCCGCTTGTGGACTCCGGAGGAGACCAGGGATGAGGCCACGATCGCGGTCGAGCCACCCACGGATCCGGCGGTGTGCACCCGCAGCAGGGGCTTGCCCACGGCGCCGAGCGACTCGGCCAGGAACAACTCCGGCATCATCACGCCCTCGAAGAGGTCCGGAGCCTTGCCCACGACGATCGCGTCGATGTCGTCGAGGGTCATCCCCGCGTCCTCGAGAGCCCGGTCGATGGCTTCGCGGCACAGGCCGGCCATCGAGACGTCCTCCCGCTTGGCGCGGTGGTGGGTCTGGCCGATGCCGATCACGGCGGCTGGTTGCTTACCCATCAGGCGCGTCCTTCCAGGGTGCAGACGAGGTTCTGCTGAAGTGCCGGGCCCGAGGTGGCGTGGGCCAACGTCTTGGACGCCTCGCCGGACCAGATGGCGCGGGCGGCCTCGCCGATCCGGATGCCGCCGGCGGAGAACATCGGGTTACTGGCCAGCGCACCACCCGAGGGATTGATCCGTACGTCGTCGCGCAGGCCCAGCTCGCGACGCAGGATTAGTTCCTGGTGGCTGAAGGGAGCATGCAGTTCGGCGATCTCCACCCCATCGGTCGACAGCGAGGCCGCTGCTCGGCGGGTCGAGGGGGAGGTGGTCAGGTCGCGGCTGCCGAGGCTCTGGGCGTCGACGTTGTGGGCGATCCCGGAGATCCAGGCCGGGTTCTCCCGCACCTCACGGGCCTTGTCGCCGGCGGCGAGGACCAGGGCACTTGCCCCGTCGGTGACCGGTGCGCAGTCGTGCTTGCGCAGGGGGTCGGCGTACAAGGGCCGAGCGAGCAGTTCGGCCACCGAGGAACCACCCTTGCGGATGGCGTACTCGTTGGTCTCGGCGTCAGTGAGCGACCGTTGGACGACCTCGGCCATCGCTGTCTCATCCCACACGCCAGCGTCGAGGCCGGCGCGGGCCTGCAACCCCGCCAGCGACACGGTGTCGGGCCACAGGGGCATCAGCGTGTAGGGGTCGAGTTGCATCGACAGGGTTCGGCGCAGTTGACCGGCGGAGCTCTTGCCGAAGGCGTAGACCACGGCGGTGTCGACCTCACCGGTCTGGATCTTCAACCAGGCTTCGTACAACGCCCAGGCGACGTCCATCTCGACGTGGGACTCGTTGATCGGGGGGATGACCCCGATCGCGTCGACCGCCTGGACGAACGAGAACGACCGCCCGGCGAGGTAGTCAGAAGACCCCGAGCACCAGAACCCGACGTCGTGCCGGGTCCATCCGGTCTGCTCGTAGATCTCGGCGAACAGGGGAACGAGGAGTTCGACACAGGTCGGTGACCCGTCGAAGTCCGCCATTTGTCGCTGGGCAAAGCCCACGACCGCAACGTCACGCATCGGTGTCTCCGCTCAGAGGTGCTGGCTGTAGGTGGCGTACTCGGCGTCGGGTTCGCCGGTCGGTCGGAAGTGGCTGATGTTCTCGATCGTGGTGCCCCACTCGTCGCGGGGCTTCCACACCGCCTCGACCCGCATCCCCATCCGGACCTCCTCGGCCGGAACGTCGAGGATCAGGTGCAGGAAGGCGATGTCGGCACCGTCGAGCAGCACGTACGCCGAGACGTAAGGGGGCTTGATCTTCTGTCCCAAGAAGGGCACGTTCACGATGCAGAACGTGGTGATCGTGCCGGTGTGGGAGAGCTCGATCTCTTCGGCGGTGGCCACCCCGTCCACCGGGCAGGCGCTACGTGGGGGGACGTAGACCTTCCGGCAGACGGGGCAGCGCTGCCCGAGAATCTTCCCCTCGAGGAGCCCACGGTAGAACGCTGATTCTTCGGGGGAAGCGGCGTAGAGATAGTCGAGTTCGACGGGGGTGACGATGCCAGTGACGGGGCCAGTAGCGGGCTCGGTCTCACCGGCCTGCTCCACCGCGACGACCGCGACGACATCGCCGGCGGGCTCGAGACACGCGATGTCGTTGATGTGCCCGACCCGCTCGGCGGCCCAACGGACCTGCACCCGCATCCCGGTCGTGACGTCGGCGGGGGAGTCGACGTCCAGGGCGTGGAGCATCGGGGCGTCCGCCCCGTCGAAGGTGACCAGGACGAAGGCGAACGGCTTGTCCAACGGTTGTCCCGCCACCGGCTCGGAGACCCACGACCAGGACGTCACCGTCCCGGTGGTGGAGACCTCGACGAAGTCCTCGGTTGCTCGGTGCGTGTCCGGGTCGTACTCCGGTGGGGGTACGACGACCCGCCCGCTCGACGTACGAGCACCGATCAGCTGACCGTCGCGCAGACCGGTCATGAAGCGACCGAGGGCGGGCCCGGTCGAGCGGGTGTAGTCGAAGGCGACGGTGACCGGCGCGGAAAGAGTTCGGGACATGACGCAGAAGTGAAACATGTTCTAGAAATGTCGGCAAGGGTCTGTAAGGGTGTGTCCATGAAACTTGGACTGCAGCTCGGCTACTGGGGCGCCCAGCCGCCCTCCGGAACAGCGGAGCTCGTCGCCGCCGCGGAGGAGGCCGGATTCGACGCGATCTTCACCGCCGAAGCCTGGGGATCGGACGCCTTCACCCCCCTGGCCTGGTGGGGACGCGAAACCTCGCGGGTCCGCCTGGGCACCTCCATCGTCCAGATGTCGGGCCGGTCGCCCACCTCGATCGCCATGCACGCCTTGACCCTCGACCACCTCAGCGGCGGCCGTGTCGTGCTCGGCATGGGCGTCAGCGGGCCCCAGGTCGTGGAGGGGTGGTACGGCCAGCCCTTCTCCAAGCCGCTGGCCCGCACCCGCGAGGTCGTCGACATCATCCGCCAGGTCCTGGCCCGGGAGGGCAAGGTCACCAACGACGGGCCCCACTACCCGTTGCCGTTCAACGGCGAGAACTCCGTGGGCCTGGGTAAGCCGCTGAAGTCGATCGTCCACCCGCTGCGAGCAGACATCCCCATCTGGCTCGGGGCCGAGGGCCCCAAGAACGTCGCCCAGACCGCCGAGATCGCCGACGGCTGGATTCCGATCTTCTACACCCCGAAGTCGGCGGGGATGTATCAACCCTGGCTGGACGAGGGCTTCGCCCGCGAGGGGGCACGACGCACCCGCGACGACTTCGAGATCGCAGCGACCTGCCACGTCCAGATCGTCTCCGACGCCGCCGAGAAGCAGCAGGTCATCGACGGTATGAAGCCGATCGTCTCGCTCTACATGGGTGGGATGGGGGCCAAGGAGCAGAACTTCCACAAGCAGGTCTTCGAGCGGATGGGGTACGCCGAGCTCTCCGATCAGGTGCAGAGCCTCTACCTCGAGGGCAAGAAGGACGAGGCCACTGCCCTGATCCCCGACGAACTGGTCGACGACATGCACATGATCGGCACAGCTGCCGAGGTCCGCGATCGTGCCGCGCAGTGGGAGGAGACCGGTGTGACCACCCTGCTGCTGAGCTGCCGTTCGGTCGAGGAGCTGAGGACTATCGCCAGTGTCCTCGCCTGACCGACCAAACTGCCGTTTCAAGCTCCTCCAGGGCCCCGAGATGTGATGATGTCGGCGCCATGATTCTGCTCCGAACCGCGCCCGTGACACTTCGACGACTGGCAGGACTTCTGCTGGGACTGGTGGTGACGCTCTCCATGCTGAGCGTGGTGCCCCAGGCTGCCGCGGCCCAGGTCAAGCCCGAACGGGACTTCCCTCGGCTGCCGCGAGTGTGTGCCACGCCCAAGGAGCAGATCCCGCGCAAGTTCATCTTCTGCCAGCTCACCGAGATCGACCCCAGCCGACAAACCGTCTTCCTCTGGGGCGATTCGCATGCGTTCATGATGGTCCCGGCCCTCCTGGAGGCGACCCGCGGTCGGGACGTCAACGTGGTGGCGTTCCTCCTGGGGGGTTGCCCGCCCACCCTGCCCACAGGTCGCAACGGCAAGCGTCGCGCACCGCGCAACGGGTGCGAGGAGGCCGGGGAGCTGGTCCTGGCGAAGCTGCGACAGTTCCGCAAATCGGCTCCAGAACCCCAGGTGATCCTGGGTATCAACTGGGACTTCTACCTGACCGCCAACGAGGCTCGTCGGCAGGGGAAGCCTGCGTTCAACGGCTACGTCGCGCAGACCGCCGCATCGTTCTTCCGCGGCACTCCGCGCCTGTTCGATGTGCTGGGCCGGATGGGCGTCGATGCCGACGTCCTTGCCCCGGTCGGACAGGTCCCGCAGAGCAGGCGCAGTTGCGAGGCGGGGTCGAAGCCCTACCGCTGCTCATTGCCGCGTTCTCGGGTGTTGAACAAGGAGGGCCATCGAGCGTCCTACGCCCGTCGGATCACCCGAAGGCTCGCAGGGAGTCCACGGCTCATCGAGGTGAACGACGCGTTCTGTGGGGTTCGGCGATGCCAGGCCATCGTCGATGGCACCTTCACCTTCTACGACGATCTGCACATCAGCGCCACGATGGCGCGCACGCGGATGGCTGAGTACTTCGTCGAATCGGTGCCCTGACGCTCTAAGGGGTGGCACCAAACTGGAACACGTTCTAGTCTCTGCGCATGGTCGATGAGATGCGTACCGGAACCCACAACGGCAACCTGATGGTCGCCGCCCTCAAACGGCACCGTGACAAGCCGGTGATGTACCTCGGTGACACCACGCTGACCGGGGGCGAGGTCGCCGAGCAGATGAGCCGTTACGTGCAGGCCTTCGAGTCGCTCGGGGCTGGCTCGGAGACCTCCGGGGCGTTGTTGGCGCTCAATCGTCCCGAGGTGCTGTTCATCCTGGGTGCCGGACAGACGCAGGGCTTCCGGCGTACGTCGCTCCACCCGCTCGGCTCGGCCGACGATCACGCCTACGTCATCAACGACGCCGGCATCACCGTCCTGGTCGTCGACCCCTACTTCGTCGAGCGCGCGGTGGCGCTGTTGGAGAAGTGCCCGAACCTCACCCAGGTGCTCACCATCGGCCCGGTGCCGGCCGAACTGGCGCATGTCGGCACCGATCTGGTCGCCACCGCCGCCACCTTCGACGCCGTACCCCTCGAGGCCAAGACCCTGCCGCCGGATCACATCGTCTCGATCACCTACACCGGTGGCACCACCGGGAAGCCCAAGGGTGTCATCGGAACCTCCCAGGCGATGGCCACGATGGCCCAAGTGATGCTCGCCGAATGGGAATGGCCCGAGAACCCCCGGTTCCTGATGTGCACTCCGCTCTCGCACGCTGGCGCGGCCTTCTTCACCCCCACGGTGATCAAGGGCGGGTCGCTCTACGTGCTGGCGCGGTTCGATCCCGCCGAAGTGTTGCGGACCATCGAGGAGCAGAAGATCACCGCCACGATGCTGGTGCCCTCCATGCTCTACGCCCTGATGGACCACCCGGACTCACGCACCCGCGACCTGAGCTCGCTCGAGACCGTCTACTACGGCGCCTCGGCGATCAACCCGGTCCGGCTGAAGGAGGCCATCGACCGCTTCGGCCCGATCTTCGCCCAGTACTACGGCCAGTCCGAGGCCCCGATGGCGATCACCTACCTGCCCAAGGCCGACCACCTGACCGGTGGAGACGCGCGACTGTCCTCGTGCGGTCGTCCCTCCGCCTTCGTCCGCACCGCGCTGCTCGACGAGGACGGCCACGAGGTCGCGGTCGGGGAGCCCGGCGAGATCTGCGTCGCCGGAAGTCTGCTGGCCGGTGGCTATTGGAACCTGCCCGAGGAGACCGCCGCTACCTTCAGGGACGGGTGGATGCACACCGGAGACATCGCCCGCGAGGACGAGGACGGGTTCTGGTACATCGTGGACCGGACGAAGGACATGATCGTCACCGGCGGCTTCAACGTCTTCCCCCGTGAGGTCGAGGACGTCGTGGCCGAGCACCCGATGGTTGCCCAGGTCGGGGTCATCGGTACGCCGCACGAGAAGTTCGGCGAAGCGGTCACCGCCATCGTGGTGCTGCGTGAGGACGCCCCACGCGACGATGCCTCGATCACCGCCATGACCGCCGAGATCCAGGATTCGGTGAAGGAGCGCAAGGGGTCGGTGCAGGTGCCCAAGCAGGTCATCGTGGCCGACTCGCTGCCGCTGACCGGTCTCGGCAAGCCCGACAAGAAGGCCCTGCGGGCGACCTACTGGACCGGGGACCGCAGCGTCGGTTGAGCTGGGGTCGACGCCGAGGTGGGTGCGTCGGCGGTTGTGCCGCGTCGAGAGTCGAGCGACCGGCGTACGGCAGTATCCAGGCGCAGCCCGCCCCACAACAGCACGAGGGCGACCGCGCCGTCGAGCCACCAGTGATGACCGGTCGCCGACACCACGATCATCGTGATGACCACGTGGAGCAGGAAGAACCACCGCCATCGACTCCTGGTCGCCGCGAAGATCCCGAACGACACCACCGCGGCCCATCCGACGTGGATCGAGGGCATCGCGGTGAACTGATCGGACACGCCGGTGCCGACCTCGCCGTAGACCGAGGGGCCGAAGAGTTCCGAGAGGTCCTGATAGCCCAGATCGGTCAGGTAGCGCGGGGGAGCGACCCGCACCCAGCGGATGGCCAGGCAGCCGGCCGTGAGCAGGGCCAGCCCGTTGCGCCAGTGGGGGTAGTGCTCACGGTGCCGGACGAAGAGCCACACCATGAACGCGAGCAGCGCCGGGACATGCAGGATGCCGTAGTACGCCGAGACGAGCCGCCCGAGCCAGTCGTACTGAAGCACGAACTGCTGCACGGACAACTCCGTGGGCAGGTGGAGGTAGGTCTGGAACTCCACGATGCTGCGGGCTCGTTCGATGGCCCCCTCGTCGTTGCCCAGCGGGATCTGCTTGGCCAGGCGCCACGCGGTGTAGAGCCCTGAGACGAGCGCGAACTCGTAGGCGGCTGGAGCAAGACCTCGAGGATCGCGACCTCGGGAGAGCACGAAGCCGACCAGCACACTCACCAGGGCGCAGACGCCCGCTTGCTCCCAGGTCGGCCACGGCACGACGAAAGTGTCTCAGACGCCGGTGAAGTTCGGCTTCCGCTTCTCCGCGAAGGCGCGGGGGCCCTCCTTGGCGTCCGCTGAGGCGAACACCGCAGCCCCTACCCGGGCGTCGTCGGCCCAGCAGTCGTTCTCGTGCTTGCCTTCGGAGTCCCGCATCGTCTTCAAGATGGCCTGCACGGCGATGGGTCCGTTGGCCGCGATGGCGCTGGCGATCTCGTGCGCCTTGGCCAGGGCCTCACCGTCGGGGACCACGTGACCGATGAGACCGACCTCCTTGGCCTCGGGGGCCTTCATCTGGCGTCCGGTCAGCAACAACTCGGCGGCGACGGTGTAGGGCATCTGGCGAGGCAGGCGCACCGCCGACCCACCCATCGGGTAGAGGCTCCAGCGGGCCTCGGCCACCCCGAATCGAGCCGACTCGCCGGCCACTCGAATGTCGGTTCCCTGCAGGATCTCGGTCCCGCCGGCGATGGCGGGACCCTCGACAGCGGCGATGAGGGGTTTGATCAGTCGGAACCCCTTGAGGAGTCCCTTGATCGTCGAGGGGTCGTACTCCCCGGACTCGAAACTCTCCGACGGCGGCTTCTTCGACATCGACTTCAGGTCTGCGCCGGCGCAGAAGTACCCACCGGCTCCGGTCAGGATGCAGGCCCGTACGTCGTCGTCCTCGTTCACCCGGTCCCAGGCGTCGGACATGATCGCGAGCATCTCTCCGGAGAGCGCGTTGCGCGATTCCGGGCGGTTCATGGTCACCACGAGGGTGTGATCCACCATCTCCACGAGGCAGTGGGGGGCGTTGGGCGCCTCGTCGGAGGGGAGGCTCTGGGTCGACTCATCGTTGCTCATGGTGAGAACGCTAGCGAAAAACAAGAACGTGTTCTAGTCTCGCGTTGTGGCTATGAACATTGCTGACCTCTTCGAACACGCCGTCGATGCCGCCCCGGACAACCCTGCCTTGAAGGTGGGGGACCGGACGGTCACCTATACCTGGTTGGAGGCGGAGTCCAACAAGTTGGCTCACTTCCTCTCCAGTCGAGGGATCGGGTCGGGTGATCACGTGGGGCTGTACGCCAAGAACAGCATCGAGCACGTTGTCGCGCTGCTCGCGGTGCTCAAGGTGCGTGCGGTGAGCGTGAACGTGAACTTCCGCTACGTCGAGGGGGAGTTGAACTACCTCTTCGAGAACGCCGACCTGGTGGGCCTGATCCACGACCGGCCCTACGCGTCCCTGGTGGCCGCCTGCGCCCCGAAGCACGACGCCCTGCAGACCATCATCGCCATCCCCGACGCCATCGAGCCCGCCGACGCCAGCGATGTCTCCGCCTACGACGGGGTGTTGCTCGCCGACGCGCTCGAGGGACAGAGCGAGGCCCGGGACTTCGACGAACGCAGCCCCGATGACCTCCACATCATCTACACCGGTGGCACCACCGGCTTCCCCAAGGGCGTCATGTGGCGCCAGGAGGACTTCTGGCGGGTCCTGGGCGGCGGCATCGACTTCATGTCGGGCGAGGCGCTCGCTGAGTTCGACCAGTCCGAGCAGGCCAAGCAGGACGGCCGGATGACCACTTTCCCGTTGAGCCCGCTGATGCACGGTGGCGCCCAGGCCGGACTGCTCATGCACCTGTTCGCCGGGCACCTGACCATCCTCGAGCCGAAGTTCGACGCGGTCCGCACCTGGGAGATCATCGAGGCCGAGGGTGTGCAACTGATCTTCATGACCGGTGACGCGATGGCCCGCCCCCTGATCGAGGCCTTCGAGGCCAAGGCGGCCACCGGGACGCCGTACGACTGCCCGAACCTGATTGCGATCTCCAGCAGCGCCGCCATCTTCAGCGCCGCCGTCAAGGCTCGCTGGATGGAGGCGTTCCCGAACTCCTTCTTCACCGACTCGATCGGTGCCTCCGAGACCGGGTTCCAGGGCACGGGCCTCCAGGACAAGGACCACATCTCCACCGACGGTCCCGTCGTGGCGCTCGGACCGGCCAGCGTCGTGATCGACGAGAGCAACCAGGTCCTCGACCTGGCCACCAACGTGGGCGTGACCGGCCGGCTGGGCCGCGGCGGCTCGGTCCCCATGGGCTACTACAAGGACCCCGAGAAGTCCGCCCAGACCTTCATCGAGATCGACGGTCAGCGGTACGCCGTGCCCGGCGACTTCGCGCGCATCGAGACCGACGGCAAGGTCACCCTCCTGGGTCGCGGATCGAACTGCGTCAACACCGGCGGCGAGAAGGTCTATCCCGAAGAGGTCGAGATGGCCATCAAGGGCCACCCCGGCGTCTACGACTGTCTCGTGGTCGGGATCCCCGACGAGAAGTACGGCCAGGCCGTGGCCGCCGTGGTGCAGCCCCGTGAGGGCCACAACGTCGAGCTCGAGGACCTGAAGTCCTTCTTGCGGCAGCACTTGTCGGGCTACAAGCTGCCCAAGACGTTGACCCTGGTCACCGAGATCCCCCGCAACGCGACCGGCAAGGCGCAGTACCCCCGCGCCAAGGAGATGGCGCTCGGCAACGCGGAGAGCGTCAAGGCCTGATGCGCACCGACCTGTGCGAGCTGTTCGGGATCGAGTACCCGATCTTCGCGTTCACCCCGTCCGAGCACGTGGCCGCCGCGGTCTCGCGGGCCGGCGGGCTCGGCGTGCTGGGCTGCGTCCGATTCAACGTCGCTGACGAGCTCGACACGGTCCTGACCTGGCTGGACGACAACACCGACGGCAAGCCGTACGGCGCCGACATCGTGATGCCGATGAAGATCCCCACCGAGGGGACCTCGGTGGATCTCGACGCGCTGATCCCCGAGGACCACAAGCGGTTCGTGGACGAGACGCTGCTGAAGCTGGGGGTGCCACCCCTGCCCGAGGGCGAGGGTCGTGACGGGGTCCTGGGCTGGTTGCACTCGATCGCCCGGACCCACCTCGACGTTGCGCTGAAGCACCGTCCGGTGATGATCGCCAACGCCCTCGGCTCGCCGCCGCTCGACGTGATCGAGCAGTGCCACGCCGCGGGGATCCAGGTCGCGGCGCTGGCCGGTGCCGCGAAGCACGCGCTGAGCCACGTGGCCAACGGGGTCGACATCATCATCGCCCAGGGCTACGAGGCCGGGGGCCACACCGGCGAGATCGCCAGCATGGTCCTGACCCCCGACATCGTCGACGCGGTCGGCGCGGATGTCCCGGTGCTCGGAGCCGGAGGTATCGGTTCCGGCCGTCAGATCGCCGCCTCCCTGGCCCTGGGTGCTCAGGGCGTGTGGATGGGTTCGGTCTGGCTCGGCACGTCGGAGTACCGCGAACTCACCGGTGGCATGAGCAGTGACGCCTGGACCACGGCCTTCACGCGGGCCACCAGCAGCGACACCGTCCGGACCCGCGTCTACACCGGCAAACCGGCTCGGCTGCTCAAGACCAAGTGGACCGAGGCCTGGGCCGAGGACGGCGCGCCGGACCCGCTCCCCATGCCGCTGCAGAACTTGCTGGTCGCCAACGCTCACAGCAGGATCAGTGCGGCCAACGACCCCGACGTCATCTCGATGCCGATCGGTCAGATCGTGGGTCGGATGAACGAGGTCCGCCCCGTCGCCGAGGTGATGGCCGATCTGGTCTCCGAGTTCGAAGCGACGACGGAGCGGCTCAACACCTACCGCTGATCGTCAGGGACGCGAGCAGGGCCCCGAGGCAGGAAGTCAGACCGGTTCGGCGGCCAGCGCCTTCCCGATAGTGAGCGCCTGGTCGGTCGAAGAGCCGAAGAGGAACTCGAAGCGCTTGGCCGAGGTGAAGTAGCGGTGTGCCTCCCCGTCCATGTCGATGCCCACGCCGCCGTGGACGTGGACCGTGGTGTGAGCCAGTCGGTGGCCTGCGTCGGCGGCCCACAACTTCGCGGTGGCGACCTCGACCTCGGCCGGCAGCCCTTCGGAAAGACGCCAGAACGCCTGCCACAGGGTCAACCGCTGAGCCAGGACGTCGATGTAGCCGTCCGCGAGGCGTTGCGAGACGGCCTGGAAGGTGCCGATGGGACGACCGAACTGTTCGCGGACCTTGGCGTACGCCGCCGTCAGTTTGAGGGCACCCTCGGTGACGCCGAGCTGCTCCGCCGCCGCGCAGGCGAGGAGCAGGTGGTGCAGACGGGTGACGGTCTCGCCGTCCATGGTGCCCACCAGTTCGGCCGTGGCCGAGGTGAACTCGACCCGGGCCACGAGGTCGAGGTCGCTGCTGTGCTGCTGGACGACGTCGACGCCGGTGGTGGCGGGGTCGACCAGGAATACGCCCACCCCGTCCGGGCCGCTCGCGGTCACCAGGAACCGGTGGGCCACGGTGCCGGCCCGCACGATCGCCTTGGAACCGTTCAGGGCCCAGGCGCCGTCCGACTGCGTGGCGGTGACGGTGGGGCGCGCGGGGAGGTGGGAGCGCTCCTCGGACACGGCCGCGGTCAAGATGAGCTCGCCGGAGGCGACCTGGGGGAGTAGGGCTCGACGTTGCTCATCGGTGCCGCACTCGGCCACGAGGAGGGCGCAGGGCCCGCTGACGGCGAGGGGGACCGGTGCCACGTGGCGACCGATCTCGACCAGCACGCGGGCCAACTCGATGAGGCCGAGCCCGGCGCCGTCGTACTCCTCGGGGACGGCCAGCGAGACGAGACCGGCCGCGGACAGCTCGCGCCACAGGTCGGCGTCGAACCGGTCACCGTTCTGCTCGACCGCCTTGAGGCGATCGTTGGTGGCTTTGTCGGTGAGGATCTGGGTCGCCAGCGAGGCGGCCTCGTCCTGCTCGGAGGTAAAGGTGAAGTCCATGGGAATCTCTCTTCTCGCCGTCAGCGCTTCGCGGCCGGGAGGCCGAGACCGACGTAGCCGATGATGTCGCGTTGGATCTCGTTGGTGCCGCCGCCGAAGGTCATGACCAGCGAGGAGCGGTAGTACCGCTCGAGCCGACCGGCGAGGACCGATCCGTCCGAGGCTCCGGTGATGGTCGCGTTGGGTCCGACGATCTCCATCAGCGCCCGATAGACCTCGGTGGCCAGTTCGGAGCCGTAGATCTTGGTGGCCGAGGCCTCAGCGGGGGAGAGGTCCACCCCGGCGTCTGCGTCGGCGGCCAGCTTCCAGTTGATCAGGCTGAGCGCCTCGATCCGGGCGTGAGCACGGCCCAGGGCGATCTGCACCCACTCGGTGTCGATGACTCGCTGCCCGTCGGGGTTCTTGGTCTGCTGCGCCCACTCACGGACCAGCTTCAACGAATGGATCAGGGGAGCGGCCGAGGTGAGGGCGACACGCTCGTGGTTCAGCTGATTGGTCACCAGGGGCCAACCGCCGTTGAGCTCGCCCACCAGGTTGCTTGCCGGCACCCGGACGTCCTCGTAGTACGTCGCGGAGGTGCCAACACCCGCCACGGTGTGCACCGGGGTGAAGGAGACCCCTGGGGCCTGCGCCGGAACCATGATCATCGAGAGGCCCTTGTGGCGGGGGAGATCGGCATCGGTCCGGCACGCCAGCCAGATCCAGTCGGCGTACTGGATCAGCGAGGTCCACATCTTCTGCCCGTTGATCACCCACTCGTCGCCCTCGCGCACGGCGCGGGTCTTCAACGAGGCCAGATCGGTTCCCGAGTCGGGTTCGGAGTACCCGATGGAGAAGTGCAGGTCCCCGGCGAGGATCTTCGGGAGGAAGTACTCCTTCTGCTCATCGGTGCCGTAGCGCATGATGGTCGGGCCCACCGTGTTCAGCGTGAGGTAGGGGATGGGCACCCCCGCGACGGCCGCGACGTCGGTGAAGATCAACTGCTCGATCATCGAGCGGTTCTGTCCGCCCCACTCCACGGGCCAACCGATGCCCAGCCAGCCGTCCGTGCCGATCTGACGGATGACCTCGCGGTAGACCCCGGCCTCGCCGAACTCGCCGGTGGCCGAGGCCAGACCCGCTCGTCGCTCGGGGGTCACCAGGGCGGTGAAGTACTCGGTCAGCTCCTCGCGCAGTGCGACATGCTGAGGTTCCAGGGCGACGTGCATGCGTGAACTCCTTGAGATCGTTGACGCCAAAACTATAACGTGTTCTTGTTTTGGTCCATGCTTCGTCCACGCCCCGATCAGTCAGGTTCTCCCATGACCGCACCAGCCAGTCCCACTCCGACGACCCAGACCCGCGTGGCCGTGGTGATCGGCGGTGCCTCCGGCATCGGCGCAGCCGTCGCCGCCCGCCTCCGAGCGGAAGGGTTGAACGTGGTCGTGGCCGACGTAGCGCCCGGCCCGTCGAAGGGGGATCCTGCCGCAGACGACCTTGCGGTGGACGTCAGTGACGAGGATTCAGTGTCGCGTCTGTTCGATCGAGTCGTCAGCGATCACGGTCGACTCGATGTGGTGGTGAACAGCGCCGGGGTCAGCACCTTGGGCCTGATCGAGGAGTTGGACGTCGCCGAGTTCCGGCGTGTCGTCGACGTGAACCTGACCGGAGGGTTCCTGGTCCTCAAGCACGCCGGGCAGCGCATGGGTCAGGGTGGTTCCCTCGTGTCCTTGACCTCGCTCAACGCCCGTCAGCCAGGAACGGGTATGGCGGCGTACTGCGCAGCGAAGGCAGGCCTGGCCATGCTCACCGAGGTCGCAGCCCTCGAGTGGGGCGCACGAGGCATCCGCGTCAACGCGGTTTCGCCCGGCTTGGTCATCACCCCGCTGACCGCACCCGCTCTCGACATCCCCGGAATCGAGCAGGACTACTTGGAGAACATGCCCCTGGGCCGGGCCGGGACGGTGGAGGACGTCGCCAACGCGGTGTGGTTCCTCTGTTCTGGTGAGTCCACCTGGATGACCGGCGAGGTCCTGGACCTCAACGGAGGGGCCCACCTCCAGCGCTACCCCGACATCTACGGGCACGTGATGCGGTCCCTCTCCTGAGGGTGCCCACCCAGCGTGGGCGGTCAACGCCGCCCCCATGGGAGTGCCGTGGTCGTCGGGGGGTGCCTGTCACCAATCGGTGCAGCAGCCCTCGGCACAGGCCGACGCCGCGAGACATTGCGATGGGCGGGTCCGACCGTGACTGATTGGCTAGCCCGCGAGTTCGACCGCGTCGTCGAATCCCTGCTCGTAAGCGTCGTCACAGGCCTCACTGTCCGTTCCGGGTGGGCAGTTCACGATTGCTGCCGGCAGGTCCTGGTAATAATCCGTCCCGTCCACGGAGTATCGGACACGTAGGCCTGCGCGCGAACCGATGCCGTCACGGGTGACGCGTGTCCCGATGATCAACAACCCCCCGGCTTCGTCAAGGGTCAACTTGGCGCCTTCTCCGTCGACGAGAGGCCCAAGGGCCTTCAAGGTCGGCGGATAGCGAGGGGTGAGTTGGACGGAACCGAACTTCCGCTTCTTACCCGCGACTTTGAGGCCGGTCATTTCGAAGTACCCATCGCCCCCGATGACTTCGACACTGCGTAGTGTCCCGGCGGCTTGTCCGGTAAGGATCACGCGCACGAAGGCATCTGAGAAGACGCGGCCCTGCTTGAACTCCGTGAGATACACGGCAGGGCTCTGGATCTTGACCGGACCCCCTTGAGTTTCTGTCGACCCCGCAGACCTGTCCGGCCCAAAACAGCCCGCGAGGAGGGTCAGTAGCATCACCAGACCCACGGGCCTGAGCAGTCGTCTTGACCGCCAAGCGTGGAGCAGTGATCGACGTCTCGGACCGGGTGCGCTGCTCAATACCGCATCTCCTTGACCAGCTTCGCGTCTATGGGTGAGCTGTCGTAGCCGCAGATCTTTGCGGGACGCTTGACGACTTTGCCGACGGTGAGTGCCTGACATTCCGCGTCCTTCCGATGTGCGTTCAACGTCACGCCGCCCGTGCTAACGAAGCCGCGCGGGTTCACGGCAGACTCCCGCCCCACGGTCGGCTTCCTGGTGACCATGTCGATATCTCTAGAGCGTTCCCAGCGGCATTAGCGGCTGTCGGCATTGCATCGGCTCCCACCAACGCCGGAGTGGCCGCTAGAAGTGCTAGGACAGCGACGGTCATAGCCGCGCAAGACAAAAATCGGTGCCGTGAATTCGTTTCTCATGAGTGCTCCAGCGTTCGAACGACGGGTACCGGGAATCCCTGGCGCAGAGGCAGCCGTCGCCGAAAACTGAAACTGAAACCGAGAGTGACTCGAACGTATCCCCGAAACTTTGAGGCCCACAAGGGGTAGCACTCCAATTCGGGAAGCGATCGGCTCCACCGTCGTTGCCGTGGCCTCGATGGCCCGACGTGCGCGGCGTGAGAGCCCGGGCCGCGACGGTTTGATCTGTGTGATCGCGTCGGAGCTAGCCCCTGAGCCTGGTTGTCGCGCGTCGTTCAGCAGTCGGTTCGGATGAAGCACCAGGCATCATCAAAGCGGCAGCGCGTCAGATCGCTTCGTCTCATCCAGACCTGTAGGTGCCGTCCACCGTGGAACCAGTCCTCATCAGTAAACTGACGTGGGTTCAGGTCAGCGAGCAGGACGTGACGATCGCCGTCGTTTAAGGGCAGGACCTCACGCAATACCTGCTCGTAGTCGGGGTTCGTTTCGCAGTCGGGGAAGCCTCCGAGTCGCGAGGTGGGCTCCACAGCGACGAAGTCTGGGGACCAGGGATTGCCTTGAAGTCCGTCGTCGCCATCTGAGTCAACCGATGCCCGTTGAATATTCCTGATGTAGGGCCACCAGTTCAGCAGATCCTGAACGCGCTCGTAGCGTTCGAAGTCTTCATCGCTCAGAGAGTCGTTGTCCAAGGGCGACGCGATCGTCGGGGTCACGTCAGCGTTGATGGGCACCGCCGCGAACCGTCGGTCGCCAGGCATGTCGTCCGGCCATGAGAGGAGACCCACCTCTCCTCGCAGCTGTCCCTCGCCATCGTCAAGCCAGCGCAAGGTCCACGCACCTGCCGTCTTGTCGCCGGGGTCCCCTGGAGAGGTGAGATCGTGGAATATCTGCAACACCCCGGTGCCAGGTAGTTCGAGAGCCTCGAAGTCGGGGACATTCATGGCTTCTTCGCTAAGGGCGACTTGTAGTACGTGTGTCAGGACCTTCCCATCCGAGCGTCGTGGCCACTGCGCGTCCGGAGAGCCCACGGGCCTGCCCGCGAACCAAGTCCACGGGTAGTCCAGGAGATCGTCGGTCGCTCCGTATTGGACCAACTGGTGGGCTATCGGCAGGGTCAGCGCCGGCCTGATCGGCATCACGTCCGGAGTGAATTGAACCTCAATTTGCGAGCGGAAGGCATCTTCGTGCTGCAGGGCGAAGAAGGCGTGCGGAGCTAGAGTTTCGCGAACGAAGTCGACGAACCCCACCGAGACAGCGAAGGGCTCCGAAACTCCACGGACCATGTCGCGCAGAGCGTCAAGAACTTCGTCATCTTCTCGGAGTATCCGCTCCAAGTCACCGCTCAGGGCTGAGTAGCGAGATCCTTCCTCGTCATCGCTGAGCAGGCTCTCGAGTTGAACGTGTGCTTCCCAGGCCCCGCTTATTCGCCGAATCTCGTCCTGCACCCGCTACTGCCCTCTCCTTGGCGATCACGCGCGTCGGTCAGCCACCATCCACCACGACCCCACCTCTAGTGAGGATCACTGATCCAGCCGAGTGCGCGTTGCGGAAACTAGGACTGTTGATCCTAGTTGTTCGCCTGACCTTTGGCGCGCCGGCGGTCACGTGGCTCGAAGTTTCTCTTGGCTCTCTCCGCGGATCGACGTGACCTGACCACGTCGGCCTGACACAGTCGCGGCCACCGTGCTGCTGGGCGGGCGGTCAGCGAGACACCGATGGCCCTGCGTCGGATAAAACTGTAACCTGTTCTTGTTTTGCGATTCTTCTTCTTGAGAGGCACACCATGAGCGACGCCACCGGATCCGTCAGGACACTGGACCACGGCACCCCACCCGAGCGCTTCGCCCGTGGGTGGTACTGCCTCGGACTCGCCACCACCTTCTCGGACGGGAAGCCGCACGGCATCGAGGCGTTCGGCGGGAAGGTCGTGGTGTGGCAGGACACCGAGGGCGGACTCAACGTGTTGGACGGCTACTGCCGACACATGGGGGGAGACCTGACCCAGGGCACGGTCAAGGGCGACGAGATCGCCTGTCCCTTCCACGACTGGCGTTGGGGAGGCGACGGCAAGTGCAAGGCGATCCCCTACGCCCGCCGCGTCCCGCTGCGAGCCCGCACGCAGAAGTACCCCACCGCCGTACGCAACGGTCAGCTCATGATCTGGCATGACGTCGAAGGCTCCGTGGCGGATCACGACCTGCTGCCCCCCGAACTGCCCGGCATCGAGACCGAGTACACCGACTGGACCTGGGAGGTCGTGCCGATCGAGAACTCCCACTGCCGCGAGTTGATCGACAACGTCGTGGACATGGCGCACTTCTACTACGTGCACCTGTCCTTCCCCACCGACTTCCGCAACGTGTTCGAGGGCCATATCGCGACCCAGTTCATGGAGTCCAAGGGCCGCCCCGACGTCGCCGGCGGGTACGGCGACGCGGAGATGTTCCTCAAGTCCGAGGCGACCTACTACGGGCCGAGCTACATGATCAACTGGCTCCTGGTCGACTACAAGGGCTTCGAGACCGAGGTCGTGCTCATCAACTGCCACATCCCCACCGGGCCCGACTCCTTCACCCTGCAGTACGGCATCGCGGTGAAGAAGCCCGAAGGACTCGACGAAGCCACCACGAAGTTCATCAGCGACAAGTACGCCGAGATGTTCGGCAGCGGCTTCTTGCAGGACGTGGCGATCTGGAAGAACAAGGTGCCCGTGCAGAACCCGTTGCTGTGCGAGGAAGACGGACCGGTCTACCAACTGCGTCGGTGGTACGAGCAGTTCTACGTCGACGCGGCCGACGTGAGTCCCGACATGACCGACCGTTTCGAGTTCGAGGTCGACACGACCAAGGCCAACGAGTACTGGCGCGAAGAGGTGGCACAGAATCTCGCTCGCAAGGCCGAGGAGGACGCGGCCGCCGCCGCGTCGACTTCCGCCTGATGGCGTCGTTCGTCCCGACCGACGAGGAGACTCTCGAGGATCAGCGGCTCTACACCCGGGCGCGGCTCACCGACGTGGCCTGCCTGGATTGTCTGGTCACAGTCGGGGTCAAGAAGAACAGCGAACAGCACACCTCCATCCAGTGGAGCGACGCTGCGCGACAGGGTTGTCCCGAGTTCGCGCGGATGGACCAGGCGCCCGGTGGGCGTGCGGTCCGCGCGGCCTGTTCTCGCCTCGCAGCCAGCATCGACGCCGCAGTTCGGGACGGCGCTCTCGCCATCGGAGCCCAGGACGGATACTGACCCCACCATGACTACTTCCTCCTTCGAACTCACCGTCCGTGAGGTCACCAAAGAGACCGCGGACGCGCACTCGATCACCTTCGACGTCCCGGACGGACATGCAGCGGACTTCGCCTTCAAGGCGGGCCAGTTCCTGACTGTGGCCGTGCCCAGTGACCAGACCGGGGTGGCTGCGCGGTGCTACTCATTGTCCAGTTCGCCCCTGGACACCGAGGCGCTGACCATCACCGTCAAGCGGACCGTCGAGGGGTATGCGTCGAACTGGATCTGTGACGGGGTCCAGCCCGGCGACCGCCTGCGGGTGCTTCCCCCCAGCGGCATCTTCACCCCCGCCTCGCTGGACGCCGACCTGCTGCTCTTCGCAGGAGGGAGCGGCATCACGCCCATGCTCTCCATCACGCGCACCGCGCTGGCGCAGGGCACCGGCCGAATCGTGTTGTTCTACGCCAACCGCGACGAGAACTCCGTCATCTTCGCTGACGCCCTGAAGGAACTCGCTGCCGAGCACCCCGAGCGACTGCGCGTGGTGCACTGGCTGGAATCGGTGCAGGGCCTTCCGAACGCCGCGCAGATGTCGGCCTTCGCGGCCGATCACCTCTCCTACGACGCGTTCGTTTGTGGACCGGCGCCGTTCATGAAGATGACGACGACGGCGTTGAAGGGCCTGGAGTTCCCACGGGAGCGACGTCACCAGGAGAAGTTCGTGTCGTTGGGCGGCAACCCGTTCGGCGATGACGTGGCCGTCGTGGAGGCGGAGACCGAGGCCGCCCCAGAAGCCGATCGAGAAGCAGGTCCACCGGCCCGTCTCGAGGTTGAACTCGACGGAGAGCACCACAGTTTTGACGACTGGGATCCCACCAGCACCATGCTGGACTTCCTGGAGTCGAAGGGGGTCAAGGCCCCCTACTCCTGTCGCGCGGGGGAGTGCTCGGCATGCGCTATCCGCCTGATCGAGGGCGAGGTGACGATGCAGTTCAACGACGTACTCGATGACGAGGACCTCGCCGATGGCATCCGCTTGGGCTGCCAGTCCCTTCCTGCCGCCGAGGTCGTCAAGGTCAGCTATTCCTAGGTCCGACCGGCGCGCCGAACGGGACTGATCGAATTACTTTGGTGTAGTTCATCGATGTCTGTTGTGTTACGGGTGTGACTGGTGTGATTCTGGTGCCGGCTTCGCGGGTCCTTGCCCCCACTTCCCCGAACGGCGCGCGGCCATCCCCCGTCGACCGACTTCGAAGGAGACCGCCGTGGCTTCCCCCACGACAGGCCCACGCACGTCTCGCCTCCTGTCCCACCTGACGACCCTGCTGCTCCCCATCGCGCTCGCGGTGGCGATGTTCGGTGCGCCCGTCGGTGGGTCGCTTGTCGGCTCCACGGAACCGGGATCGGTCGGCGCCACTGCAGCGCCCCTGCGACTCGTCGCTGGGACGAACCCGTCCCCGACCCTGCGCACCTTCACGCTGAACATCTGCTTCTGTCTGAACAAGACCAAGGCCCGCGACGACCTGCAGAAGGCGATGCGCACCCTGGGCGACGTCGGAGGCTTCCAAGAGATGTCGCAGCCCGAGGACCGCGCGTCGTTGATGGAGGTCGCCAATGCCGAGGACTGGGGCTGGTACATGCCCACCGACGGGGGAGAAGCCATCCCGATCGTCTGGGATCGTCAGCGCTTCCGCCTGATCGAGGGCAAGACCGTCAAGGTTCACGGCCCGGAGAACGGGGTGACCCCCAGCCGCTACATCAACTCGGTGCGGTTGCGTGAGTTGTCGAGCGGGAAGGTGTTCGGCTTCATCAACACCCACGTGATCTCCGGCGCCTCGCGGGATGCCCAGCTGTCCAACATGAAGCGGATCCCACGGCTACGCCTGCACCTGGAGCTCCTGCGCGGTGAGATCAAGCGACTGTTCACGCAGACCGAGCATGTCTTCATCAGTGGCGACCTCAACGTGAACTATCTCGCCGACCGGCGACGCAAGAACCCCGGACTTCCCACCGACCGCCTCGGTGATCTGGTGAACTTCGATATGCCGAACGAGGGGTCGTGGAAGCCGACCTCACTGCTGGACTACGGGATGACGATGAAGAACGACGGTGGGCTCCAACGCACCGGCGCCGCCATCGTCAAGGGGTTCAACTCCGACCACAGCGCCATCGCCTTCACCTACCGGGTGCTCGACCTCTTCGAAACCGGTCCGGTCCTCAACCGTCCCGACGGCAACGGGTACGACAAGCGCCGGGTCCTGGACCGCGTCGTACGGGCGGTTCAGGGAGCCGAGGGTGGCGCCACGATCAGGGTGGCCACTGCCCGGTTGGGTTACACGCCGCTCTTCCGGGCGTTGCGTGACGCCCACGCACGGGGGGTCAACGTACAGATCGTGCTCGGTGACGCAGAGTCCAGCCGTCAAGAGGTGTCGTTGCTCGAGATCCTCGGCGCCGACCGGTCCAGTTCCTCGTGGATCATGCGGTGCGCCGGCAGTTGTCTCGGCGGTAACGGCGAGACCTCGACGAACTTCGTCACCGTGGACGCCACCAACGGGACCCCCGATCTGACCCTGGTGTCCTCCACCGCCTTCACCGGCTCCAGCAAGAGGCGGTGGACCGACGTCTACCGCAACTCCTCGAGCAAGTACTACGCCGGTTTGAACCGCATCTTCACCCGCCTCGCGGCCGACACCACCGACAACGCACCCCGGCGCCGGGTCCGGTGGGGCAATCACCGCACCCAGCTCTACCCCGTACCGAACGTCGAACGCCGCGACCCGGTCCTGATGGCGCTCGAAGAGGTCGGCTGCACGCGGGCGCGTGGTCTGCGCACCGGGGACGGCCGCACCAACGTCCGCGCGGTGGTCGGACAGTGGGCCAACGGTCGTGGCCGACGGATCGCCACCGCTCTCGCCGACCTGAAGCAGGATGGTTGCGACGTGGCGATCGTGGCTGGACCCAACGTCAAGAACGGCATTCGCAGGATCCTGGAGCGGGCCGGAGTGCCCGTTCGCACCGCCTCGGTGGAGCAGAACCTGCTCGTCATCGACGGGCGGATCGGCAAGCGTCGCGGTTCGCGTCTGGCCCAGGTCGGGGGACCGGCGTGGACCACGCGGGGACTGGGCAGCGACGGCGCCGAGGTGATGAGCCGCGACAAGGGTGCGGTGAGCGCCTACCTCGACGGTTTCAGCTCGGCCTTCCAACACGGCTGATCCCATCTGCGAGGGTCGGTCGATCGGTCGGGAATGTCTGACCGATCGGGTGATGTTGGCTCGAGTCCGAGACTTCGGCCTGCTGGTCGTGCTTGGATTTGGTTGAAGCCAACCCCCAGGTGGTTCGGAACACCCCCCCACGTCACATCAGGTGACGCCGGTTCCGATGCCACCGTGTGGAGAGGAGGGGTCATGCTTTCCGTCCTCATCGTCATCGGACTGTTCGTGCTCGCCTGGCCGGTCGCCCGCGGAGCCTCACGCCCCGCATCCCGCACCAACCACCGGCGCAAGGCGGAGCGACGGGCACGCTATGTCGCCCGGAACCCCCACGAGGTTGACCTCGGCGACATCCGCCTGATGTTGCGTCGCGGCGGGCTCAACGCGGATCAGATCGACTTCGTGGCCACCCGTGCCACCGAGATGGGGATCGGACCGTTCACCATGTTGGTGTGGCTCAAGCGTTTCGACGCCCCGGCGTTGGCCACGGTGATCGCAGCCGACCTGTCGCACGACACGCTGATCGCCCACGTCTCGAACGGCACTGTTCCGGACCTGGACGGGTTGGAGGTCTTCGCCGAACTGAACGGGTTCGGGTTGGTGCCGGCCCCGACGAAGTGGGCCATGGAGAACGGCGTACCGGTCACCATGGAGACCCTCGGGATGTTCGACGAGATCGTGCCGAACGACGAACGCCCCCCGGGCAGAGACGACTTCGGTGCTGCTTGATGGGCCTGTTCGGCGCCCTGCTCGATGCGGTCCTTCCCCCACGGGAGAGCGCCCGACGACTGCGTGCCGTGGCGGACGATCCTGCCTCGGCCACGGCCGACGACATCGCGATGCTGCTGCTGGCTCACGGCGTGGGGGAGATCAAGGTGCTTGCGGTCTGTGACTACCTTGCCCTGACCGATATCGCCCCCAGCGTGGTGTGGGTCTGGGTCCTGGAGTTCGACGGGACCGAACTGTCGAAACTGCTGGCGTCCGACCTCACCCAGGCAGCGATCGTCGAACACCTCGAGCGTCGTACCCGCGCGTGCTACCGTGCGGCGTGAAATCGGACACACCTGACCACGTGGCTATCACCGCGTCCGTCACCGTTCGCGCCCGGAGCGTGGCCCTCTTCTTGGCCGGCTTCGCCGTCGCGTTGACCGTGAGCAGCTACGCCATGCACCTGGTCACCCGGGCGGCCGACATCGACACCATTGCCGCGCTGGACGTGGGCGACGAGGTGAGCGTCTCCACGTGGTTCCAGAGTCTGTTGTTCCTCGCCTCGGCCGTGGTGCTACTGATCGGTCGAAGCCGGGCCGCGGCATCGGGGACCCGGACCTGGGGCTGGTCGAACCTGGCGGCCGTCATGGTCCTGCTCTCGATCGACGAGGCCGTATCCCTGCACGAGCGGGCCGGGTCCGCGTTGCGCGAACTCCTGGACACCGGCGGTGTCCTCTATTATATCTGGGTGCTTCCCGCTCTCGCATTCGTGGCCCTGGTCTCGGCGGTCCAGTTCCGCTGGTGGACCGACTTTCCCTCGCGGACCCGCATGTGGTTGGGCCTGGCTGCGGTGATCTTCGTCGCCGGTGCCGCCGGGCTCGAGCTCGCTGCCGGCGTGGGCGACGAGGTCGACGGCACCGCCAACATGCGGTCCATCACCTTCAGTGCCGCCGAGGAGTTCATGGAGATGGTCGGCCTCTCCATCTTCGTGTGGGCCATCCTCGACCACCTACGTGGCCACGTCACCGAACTACGAGTGGCCCGCACCTAGTCGGATCCCCTCGAGGTCAGAGGCGGCTCACCAGCCCCGTTCGCGCCACTGCGGCAGGGAGTCTCGTTCCGCGCCGAGGGTCGAGTCGCCGCCGTGACCGGGGTAGAACCAGGTGTCGTCGGGAAGGCGGTCGAAGACCTTGCCCTCAACCTCATCGAGCAACTGCACAAAGGCCTTGTCGTCTCCGAAGGTGTTGCCGACTCCGCCTGGGAAGAGGGAGTCGCCGGTGAACAGGTGCGGATGGCCATGGGGTGAGGGGTCATCGAACAGGAGTGCGATGGAGCCGGGTGTGTGGCCGGCCAAAGCGATGACCTCGAGTTCGGTGTCGCCCACGGTGATGGTGTCGCCGTGGTCGACCCGCCGAGTCACCTCGACCCCCGTCTGCTCGGTGATCGCGCCCGCGTCGGGGGTCCCGGCGATCACCTGCGCCCCGGTGGCCGCGACGACCTCGGCGAGGGCCCGGTGGTGGTCCCAGTGTTGGTGAGTGGTGATCACCTGGGTCAACCCGGCGTCCCCGATGAGAGCGAGCAGGGTCTCGGGTGCCGCGGCCGCGTCGATGAGGACCTGTTCACCGCTGGTGCGGCAGGTCAACAGGTAGGCGTTGTTGGCCATGTCCGGGTCGACGGACACCTTGGTGATGCGTACAGAGGTCAACTCGCGCACATGCGGCTCGCCGCCGACCTGCACATCGCCGGTATAGGTCTTCGTCTCTCGATCCATGGCTGAAGTCTGCCGGATCACAGTCAAGCGCTGCGCATATGGTCCGGGAAGTCCCGATCACCGGCCCCCTGACACACTGGTGGCTGCGCGCGTCCCCCCGCCCCTCGGATCTTGTCAAGGGTTAGCATGGGGAACACATGTTCGAATGTGGCCGCAAGAACCAGCATCGAGCGAATCAGGACCGAACGAGGGATAGTAGGAATTGTCGTGATCGAAGAACTCATCGTCCGAGGGGCTCGGGAGCACAACCTCAAGGACGTCTCCATCGATCTGCCGCGGGACTCGCTGATCGTGTTCACCGGGCTGTCGGGTTCCGGGAAGTCCTCGCTGGCCTTCGACACGATCTTCGCCGAGGGTCAACGCCGCTACGTCGAGTCACTCTCCGCCTACGCCCGACAGTTCCTCGGGCAGATGGACAAGCCGGACGTCGATTTCATCGAAGGTCTCTCCCCAGCGGTGTCGATCGACCAGAAGTCGACGTCGAAGAACCCTCGATCGACCGTCGGCACCATCACCGAGGTCTACGACTACCTCCGGCTGCTCTACGCCCGCGCCGGCCGGCCGCACTGCCCGACCTGCGGGGCACCCATCGAACGGCAGACCCCTCAGCAGATCGTCGACAAGATGATGGCCTTCGAGGAGGGCACCCGTTTCCAGGTGCTCGCCCCGGTCATCCGCGGACGCAAGGGCGAGTACGTCGAGCTCTTCCGTCAGCTCCAGACCCAGGGCTTCAGCCGTGCCCGGGTCGATGGGGAGACCAACACCCTCGACGCGATCCTCGACGGGGAGAAGCTCGACAAGCAGAAGAAGCACACCATCGAGGTGGTGGTGGATCGGCTGGCCGTCAAGGAGTCCGCGAAGCGGCGGCTGACCGACTCGGTGGAGACGGCGCTCAACCTGGCTGGGGGCCTGGTCCTCTTCGACTTTGTCGATCTGCCGGCCAAGGACCGGGATCGCGAACTGCGGTTCAGCGAGAAGATGGCCTGTCCCAACGAGCACTCCATCGACACCGACGAGCTGGAACCACGCTCGTTCTCCTTCAACTCACCCTTCGGTGCGTGCACGGTCTGTAGCGGCCTGGGCACCCGGATGGAGGTCGACCCCGAACTGGTGGTTCCCGATCAGACGGCGACGCTGGGGGAGGGGGCGATCCAGCCGTGGAGCCAGGCTCACGTGGCCGACTACTTCCTGAAGTTGATGTCCGCCCTCGGAGAGGAACTGGGCTTCGACCTCAACACCCCCTGGGAGAACATCACTCCGGCCGCCCAACGGTCCCTGCTGGACGGTCACAGCACCAAGGTCCACGTGGTCACCCGCAACCGCTACGGCCGCGAACGCGCCTACGACGCCCAGTTCGAAGGGGTCCGCCGCTACGTCGAACGCCGCCACCGCGAGGCCGAGTCGGACACCAGCCGGGATCGTTTCGAAGGCTTCATGCGTCAGGTCCCCTGCCCCGCCTGCCGGGGAAGCCGGTTGAAGCCGGTCTCCATGGCCGTGCTGATCGGTGGCAAAAACATCGCCGAGGTCTGCGCGATGCCGATCAACGAAACGGCCGACTTCCTGAACAACCTGGAGCTGACCGATCGTGAGAAGCAGATCGGTGAACGCGTCCTCAAGGAGATCCAGGAGCGGCTCAACTTCCTGCTCGACGTCGGCCTCGACTACCTCTCGCTGAACCGGCCCTCGGGGTCGTTGTCCGGTGGTGAGGCGCAACGCATCCGCTTGGCCACCCAGATCGGTGCCGGCCTCGTGGGGGTCCTCTACGTCCTCGACGAGCCGTCGATCGGGCTGCACCAGCGCGACAACCACCGACTGATCGAGACCCTGGTGCGGCTCAAGGATCTGGGCAACACCCTGATCGTCGTCGAGCACGACGAGGACACCATCCGTCAGGCCGACTGGGTGGTCGACATCGGACCCGGCGCCGGCGAGCACGGCGGCCAGGTGGTCCACTCGGGGTCGGTCCAAGGACTGCTCGATCACCCCGACTCCCTGACCGGCCAGTACCTCTCCGGTCGCCGGGAGATCCCGGTTCCCGAGAGCCGGCGCCCCCGCACCAAGGGTCGGGAGCTCACCGTCCACGGCGCCCGGGAACACAACCTGGACAACGTCGACGTGTCCTTCCCCCTCGGCCTGTTCGTCGCAGTCACCGGGGTGTCCGGGTCCGGCAAGTCGACCCTGGTCAACGACATCCTCTACACCTCCCTGGCCAAGCAGCTCTACCGCTCCCGAGTGGTCCCCGGACGGCACCAGAAGATCACCGGCCTGGAGCACGTCGACAAGGTCATTCACGTCGACCAGTCCCCGATCGGTCGTACGCCGCGCTCGAACCCCGCGACGTACACCGGCGTCTTCGACCACGTCCGCAAACTCTTCGCGGCCACCCCCGAGGCCAAGATGCGGGGTTACCTCCAGGGCCGGTTCTCCTTCAACGTCAAGGGCGGCCGCTGCGAGGCGTGCTCGGGTGACGGGACGCTGAAGATCGAGATGAACTTCCTGCCGGACGTCTACGTGCCGTGCGAGGTCTGTCACGGGGCCCGCTACAACCGCGAGACGCTCGAGGTCCACTACAAGGGCAAGACCATCGCCGAGGTCCTCGACATGCCGATCGAGGAGGCCGTCGACTTCTTCGCCGCCGTGCCCGCGATCGCGCGCCACATGAAGACCCTGGTCGAGGTCGGGCTGGGCTACGTGCGCCTCGGTCAGCCGGCCACGACCCTCTCCGGTGGGGAGGCGCAGCGCGTCAAGCTCTCTGCGGAACTCCAGAAGCGGTCGACGGGACGCACGGTCTACGTGCTCGACGAGCCCACCACCGGCCTGCACTTCGAGGACATCCGCAAGTTGCTGCTGGTCCTGGGGCGTTTGGTCGACCAGGGCAACAGCGTCCTGGTGATCGAGCACAACCTCGACGTCATCAAGACCGCGGACTGGCTGGTCGACATGGGGCCCGAGGGCGGTTCGCGCGGTGGCCTGGTGGTCGCCGAGGGGACTCCCGAAACGGTTGCCGCACACCCCGACAGCTTCACCGGTCAGTTCCTGGCCCCACTGCTGAAGGGACGCGAGGCCAAGCAGCCGACCCGGATGCGGCCCGCGGCCGAGGCCCCTGTCGGACGGTTCTCACCGCTGAAGGCCGCGCCGAAGCCCGTCAAGAAGCCCGCGAAGAAGCGCCCGGCGAAGAAGACGGCGAAGACGTAGGCACCCGAGCCGACCGGTGCCCCCGTAGGCTCGAATCTCGAGTACCTCACGACCAGAGGAGTCCACCGGTGACCGCTCAACCGTTGAGTCGACGGCGCGCCTTAGGCGCAGCGGCCGGCGTCGGTGTCGGCCTGCCCGCGTTGGCCGCGTGTGCCGGAGAGGACCCGGCTCCGTCCGGGGACACCCAGGACACCCAGGACACCCCGGACGCCCCGGTCGAGGGCGGCGCGCTGACCACCGTGGGGGATGTGCCGATCGGCGGGGGAGTCATCCTGGGCGAGACCGAGATCGTGGTCACCCAACCCACCAAGGGCGACTTTCGGGGGTTCTCGGCGATCTGCACGCATCAGGGCTGCATCGTGCGGGAGGTCACTGAGACCATCGACTGCTTCTGTCACGGGGCGAAGTACTCCCTCGAGAGTGGGGAGCCCGTGTCGGGACCCGCCAACGTCGCCCTGGCCCCTCGCGATCTACGCATCGAGGGCGACGACATCCTGCTCGTCTGAGTCCGTTCGTCCCACCCACCCATCCGACCAACCCGGAGCGCCCATGACCCACCCCATCAATCCGCTGACCTCCCGTCGCATCGTCTTCCAGGGACTCGGCGCGCTGGGCGTCGCCGCTGCCCTGGCCGGCTGCGGGGGAGGCGGGGAGAGCGCGCCTGCTCCCTCGGCCGGGACGTCGTTGGCGTCCACCAGTGAGGTGCCCGTGGGCGGCGGCGTCATCTTGTCGGACCAGAAGATCGTGCTCACCCAGGCCATCGAGGGGGAATTCAAAGCCTTCACCGCCGTGTGCACGCACTCGGGCAACACCGTGACCGGGGTCAACGACTCGACGATCGAGTGCGACTTCCACGGGAGTCGTTTCGATGCGGCGACCGGCGCGGTCCTTAAGGGCCCGGCGAACGATGCCTTGGCGGAGATCGCCATCACCGTCGACGGCGACCAGATCCTGTCCGCATGACCGTCGGCGCCCCCTCGTAGGCTGCGCAGGTGCCTGTTGCCCGACCACCTCGCTCAGCGCGGGGCCCCCTGAGTTACCGCCCGGAGCCGGGGTCCATCCCGACCCAACCGGGCGTCTACCGGTTCCGTGACCCCCGCGGCCGGGTGATCTACGTCGGCAAGGCGAAGAACCTGCGGTCCCGGTTGTCGTCGTACTTCCAGGACATCGGCAACCTGCATCAGCGGACCGCCTCGATGGTGACCACCGCGGCCAGTGTCGAGTGGACGGTGGTCAACACCGAGGTCGAGGCCCTCCAGCTGGAGTACTCCTGGATCAAGGAGTTCGACCCGCGCTTCAACGTCAAGTACCGCGACGACAAGTCCTACCCCTGGCTGGCGGTGACGATCGGAGACGAGTTCCCCCGAGTGATGGTGGGCCGGGGGGCCAAACGCAAGGGCACCCGTTACTTCGGTCCCTACAGCCACGCCTGGGCGATCCGGGAAACCGTCGACGTGCTGCTCCGGGTGTTTCCCATGCGTTCGTGCAGCAACGGGGTCTTCACCCGGTCACGGCAGATCGGGCGCGCCTGTCTGCTGGGCTACATCGGCAAGTGCAGCGCGCCGTGCGTGGGGGAGGTCAGCGCGGAGGAGCATCGAGAGATCGTCGACGACTTCTGCGCCTTCATGGGTGGCCAGACCCGACCGTTCACCCGTCGCATCGAGAAGGAGATGTACGCCGCCTCCGACGCCCTCGACTTCGAGAAGGCTGCTCGTCTACGTGATGACCTCGGTGCCTTGGAGAAGGCCCTGGAGAAGCAGGCCGTCGTCCTGGGCGACGGTGCCGACGTCGACATCATCGCGATCGCCGAGGACCCGCTCGAGGTCGCCGTCCAGATCTTCTACGTCCGCGGGGGCCGGATCCGCGGTCAGCGGGGTTGGGTCGCCGATCGGGTCGAGGAGGGTGGACCCGACGTGCTCGTCGAGAACTTCCTCCTGCAACTCTACGCCGGCGACCCGGACACCATCCCGCGGGAGATCCTCGTCCCGACGCTGCCGACCGACGTCGAAACCTTCGAGGCGCTCCTGAGCGACCTGCGGGGCAGCCGCGTCGAGATCCGGGTTCCGCAGCGGGGAGACAAGAAGACCCTGCAGGAGACCGTCGCCCGCAACGCCGCACAGGCGTTGGTGTTGCACAAGACCAAACGGGCCAGCGACCTGACCACCCGCAACCAGGCGCTGGAGGAGATCCAACAGGCCCTCGAACTGGACGAGATCCCGCTGCGCATCGAGTGCTACGACGTGTCGAATCTCCAGGGCACCGAGGTCGTCGCCTCGATGGTCGTCTTCGAGGACGGATTGGCCCGCAAGAGCGAGTACCGCCGCTTCGTCATCAAGGGCGACGAGCAGCAGGAGGGTCCCCATGTGGGTCAGAACGACGTGGCCCACATGCATCAGGTGATCACCCGACGGTTCCGACGGCTCCTCGACGAACAGGCTCGCAGCCAGGAGATCGCCACCGAGAGCGGACCCATGCTCGTGGACCCCGAGACCGGACGGCCCCGCAAGTTCGCCTACGCCCCGGGTCTCGTGGTGGTCGACGGTGGCGCGCCCCAGGTGGCGGCGGCCGCCGCCGCGCTCCGCGAACTCGGCATCGACGACATCCCGGTCTGCGGTCTGGCCAAGCGTCTCGAAGAGGTCTGGGTGCCGCAGGAGGAGGATCCGGTGATCCTGGCCCGCTCCTCCGAGGGTCTCTACCTCCTGCAGCGCATCCGCGACGAGGCTCATCGCTTCGCGATCACCCACCACCGGTCCCGGCGATCCAAGACGATGGTCGAGAGCGTCCTGGACGACGTCCCCGGACTGGGGGAGGTGCGGCGCAGGACCCTGATCAAGCACTTCGGTTCGTTGAAGAAACTCCGAGGCGCCACGGTGGAGCAGATCGCGGAGGTGCCCGGGATCGGACCGCGCACGGCAACCGCGATCAGCGAAGCGGTCGCCAAGGCCGCCACAACCCGCAAGACTGTCAGCATCAACACCGCGACCGGGGAGATAGAGGAATCATGAGTGAGAGTGGACCCTTGGTCATTGTCACCGGGATGACGGGCGCCGGGCGCAGCACGGCCGCCAAGGAGTTGGAGGACCTCGGCTTCTACGTCATCGACAACCTGCCTCCGGGGTTGCTGCCCGAGACGGTGCGGATGGTCGACGATGCGCTCGGCAAGGATCTGCCGATGGCGGTCGTCATCGACGTTCGTTCCAGTTCCTTCTTCGGCACCCTGAACGAGCAACTCGCCAAGGGGGCCACCGACCGCGAGGTCACGTTGCTCTTCCTCGACGCGGCCGACGAGGTCCTCGTACGCCGCCAGGAGGCGGCCCGTCGACCGCACCCTCTCCAGGGTGATGGCCGACTGTTGGACGGACTTCAACGCGAGCGCGTGGTCCTGGCCGATCTGCTCGGGGACGCCGACCTGCTCATCGACACCAGCGCACTGAACGTGCACCAACTCACGGACCGGATCACCGAGGCCTTCGGCACCCCGACCTCCACGGCTCTGAAGGTCACCGTGATCAGTTTCGGTTTCAAGTACGGCATCCCGGTCGACGCCGACTTCATGGTGGACATGCGGTTCCTGCCCAACCCCTTTTGGATCCCCGAGCTGCGTGAGTTCAACGGTCGCGACGAACGGGTCGCCGACTATGTCCGCTCCCGGCCCGGTGCGGAGTCCTTCCTGGACGGCTACCTCCCAGTGCTGACGGGGGTCGCCGACGGCTACCTGCGTGAGGGCAAGCGCTTCATGCGCGTCGCCATCGGCTGCACCGGCGGCAAGCACCGCAGCGTCGCGATGACCGAGGAGATCACCCGACGCTTGGTCGAGCAGGGCTTCGACGCCAAGGCGGCCCACCGTGATCTGGGACGCGAATGAAGCAACAGCGGGCTCAGGCCGTGGTGGCCCTGGGCGGTGGACACGGACTGTCGGCGACGCTGTCGGGGCTGCGGCTTTTGGTGGACGACCTCACGGTCGACGAGCTCACCGCGATCGTCACCGTCGCGGACAACGGAGGTTCCTCGGGGCGCCTCCGGGGTGAGTTCGGGGTCCTTCCGCCCGGCGATCTGCGGATGGCGCTGGCCGCCCTGTGTGGGGACGATGACTGGGGTGATACCTGGGCCAGGGTGCTGCAGCACCGGTTCGCGGGTGACGGTGACATGAACGGCCACGTGGTGGGCAACCTGCTGATCGTGGGGTTGTGGGAACTGCTCGGCGACCATGTCGACGCCCTGGACCGGGTGGGTCGGCTGCTCGGTGCCAAGGGGCGGGTGTTGCCGATGGCGCTGGAGCCGATGGACATCTCGGCCAAGGTGCGCGGCGCGGGAGGCAACCCGCTGGAGCTGTCCTGGGTCCGCGGGCAGGTCGAGGTCGCGATCACCGACGGTCAGATCGTCGAGATCAGCCTGGACCCGCCGGACCCGGTGGTCAGTTCCGATGCCGTCTCAGCCATCCGCGGCGCGGACTGGGTGGTCCTCGGTCCGGGCTCCTGGTTCACCTCGGTGATCCCGCACCTCCTGGTGCCTGCCCTGCGCGAAGCGATCGTCCAGACCGACGCACGGGTCATCGTCGTACTCAACCTCTCCGAGCAGATCGGCGAGACGGGCGGATTCGGTCCTGCCGACCACCTCGCCGCGCTGGCCGAGCACGCCCCCGACCTGAAGGTGCACGCCGTACTCGCCGACCGGGGCCATGTGGGCGCCGATCTCGGCGACCTGCGCGAGATGGTGGCCGGGTACGCCGACCACCTGATCCTCGACGACCTCGCCATGGAGGACGGGACCGCGCGCCACGATCCGGTCCGGCTCGCGGGTGCCTTCGCCCGGCTCTTCGACGAAGACCTCACCGACAGCGTGGTTCGTTGACGCACGTGGCAGGATCAGCATCATGGCGATGACAGCACAAGTGAAGGCAGAGCTGTCGAGCATCTCGATCACCAAGGCGTGCTGCCGCAAGGCCGAAGTCGCCACCATGCTGCGATTCGCGGGTGGCCTGCACATCGTCAGCGGACACATCGTGGTCGAAGCCGAGCTCGACACCGGCGCGGCCGCAAGACGACTGCGCACCGACATCGCGGAGATCTACGGACACCAGTCCGATGTGGTGATGGTGCAGGGCAACGGCATCCGCAAGGGCAGCCGCTACATCGTCCGGGTCACCAAGGACGGCGAGGCGCTGGCCCGTCAGACCGGTCTGGTCGACCAACGGGGACGGCCGGTGCGGGGACTACCGCCCGCCGTGGTCTCCGGCGGCGCGTGTGACGCGGTGGCCGCGTGGCGCGGAGCCTTCTTGGCCCACGGTTCGCTGACCGAGCCCGGCCGATCCTCCTCACTCGAAGTCACCTGCCCCGGCTCCGAGGCGGCACTCGCCCTGGTCGGGGTGGCCCGACGTCTGGGCATCCAGAGCAAGGCCCGCGAGGTGCGTGGCGTCGAACGCGTGGTCATCCGCGACGGTGACGCGATCGGTCAACTCCTGACCCGACTCGGTGCCCACGAGGCGTTGATGGCGTGGGAGGAACGACGCATGCGCCGCGAGGTCCGGGCCACCGCGAACCGGCTGGCCAACTTCGACGACGCCAACCTGCGCCGATCGGCCCGAGCGGCCGTGGCAGCCGGGGCCCGGGTCGACCGGGCGATGGAGATTCTGGGCGACGAGATCCCCGACCACCTGAAGCTGGCCGGGACCCTGCGTCTCGAGCACAAGCAGGCCTCCTTGGAGGAGCTCGGGCAACTGCACGACCCGGTGCTGACCAAGGATGCGATCGCCGGTCGCATCCGTCGCCTGCTCGCGATGGCGGACAAACGCGCGGAGGATCTGGGTGTGCCGGACACCGAGTCCTCGCTTACCCCGGACATGCTCGCCGAGGACCACTGAGAATCTGAACGGTATGCACCAGTGGTCTGTTCGCGCTCTTCAGGGATATGGTCAACCCATCCTTCGTCATCGATCAGCAGGAGCACCCCAGTGACCGTTCGTGTAGGTATCAACGGATTTGGCCGTATCGGCCGCAACTTCTTCCGGGCCGTCCGCGTCCTGCAACAGCAGGGCGAGGCCGACATCGAGATCGTGGGGGTCAATGACCTCACCGACAACGCCGTTCTGGCTCACTTGTTGAAGTACGACTCGATCCTGGGTCGTCTCGACGCCGAGGTGAGTTCCACCGACGACGCGATCGTGGTGGGCGACCAGCACATCCGCGCCTTCGCCGAGCGCGACCCGGCCAACCTGGCCTGGGGCGACCTCGACGTCGACATCGTCGTGGAGTCGACCGGCTTCTTCACCGACGCCACCAAGGCCAAGGCCCACATCGACGCCGGCGCCAAGAAGGTCATCATCTCCGCGCCCGCGAAGAACGAGGACCTCACCGTCGTGATGGGGGTCAACCATGACCTCTACGACGGTTCGCAGCACCACGTCATCTCCAACGCCTCCTGCACCACGAACTGCCTGGCGCCGATGGCCAAGGCACTTCACGAGGAGTTCGGTCTGGTGAAGGGTCTGATGACCACGATCCACGCCTACACCGCCGACCAGAACCTGCAGGACAACATCCACTCGGACCTGCGCCGGGCCCGCGCGGCGGCGATCAACATCGTCCCGACCTCCACCGGTGCCGCCAAGGCGATCGGTCTGGTCATGCCTGAGCTCAAGGGCAAGCTCGATGGTTACGCCCTGCGCGTCCCGACCCCGACCGGCTCGGCCACCGACCTCACCTTCGAGGCCGGTCGCGAGACGACCGTCGAAGAGGTCAACGCGGTGGTCAAGGCCGCCGCCGACGGCCGCTACCTGCGCTACTCCGAGGCGCCCATCGTCTCCTCGGACATCGTGACCGACCCCGCGTCGTGCATCTTCGACGCACCGCTGACCAAGGTCCTGGGCAACCAGGTCAAGGTCGTGGGTTGGTACGACAACGAATGGGGTTACTCCAACCGCCTCGCGGACCTCATCACGCACATCAGCAAAACCCTCTGACCTGATGGGTGACTACCCCGGCCTCGGCGAGGTCGCCGGTCGACGAATCCTGGTCCGATCAGATCTGAACGTCCCCCTCGACGGGCAGACCATCACCGATGACGGCCGCATCAAGGCCAGCGCTCCCACCATCTCGGCGTTGGCCGGGGCCGGGGCACGTGTCATCGTGATGGCTCACCTGGGCCGTCCGAAGGGTGCACCGGATCCGGCGTACTCCCTGGCCCCGGTGGCTCGCCGCCTGGGCGAGGTGCTCGACCGTGGGGTCGGCTTCGCCGCGGACACCGTGGGTCCCGCCGCACGCGCCGCGGTGGACGCCCTGGGCGACGGTGACATCGTCGTCCTGGAGAACGTCCGCTTCAACGAGGGCGAGACCAGTAAGGACGAGTCGGTTCGTGGAGCCTTCGCCGACGAGTTGGCCAGCCTGGGCGATGCGTTCGTCTCGGACGGGTTCGGGGTCGTGCACCGCAAGCAGGCCAGCGTCTACGACCTGGCTCAGCGCCTGCCCCACACCAAGGGGGCGTTGGTGGCTGCGGAGATCGAGGTCCTGCGTCGCCTCACCGAGACCCCCGAGCGGCCGTACGTCGTGGTGCTCGGTGGGTCCAAGGTGTCCGACAAACTCGGAGTCATCGACAACCTGCTGGGCAAGGCCGACCGTCTGCTGATCGGCGGGGGCATGGTGTTCACCTTCCTCAAGGCTCAGGGTCACGAGGTGGGCGCCAGCCTGCTGGAGGACGACCAGCTCGACGTGTGCCGGGAGTACCTCACCCGGGCCGAGCAGTCCGGGGTCGAACTCGTGCTGCCGACCGACATCGTGGTCGACACCGTGTTCCCCTCGGGGGACCGGACCCCGCAACCACGGGTCGTCGCTGCCTCCGAGATCCCCTCTGACGCACTGGGTCTCGACATCGGGCCCGAGTCCGCGGCGGCCTTCGCCGCGGCGCTGGCCGACGCGAACACCGTCTTCTGGAACGGGCCCATGGGCGTGTTCGAGGTCGAGGCGTTCGCCGAGGGGACCCGAGCCGTCGCGCAGGCGCTCACCCAGATCCCAGGCATGTCGGTGGTCGGTGGTGGCGACTCCGCGGCCGCCGTACGCGCCCTGGGGTTCGAAGACGATCAGTTCGGTCATATCTCCACCGGTGGTGGAGCAAGTCTGGAATACCTCGAGGGCAAGGAACTGCCCGGCATATCGGTCTTGGAGGACTGAACCATGGCAACGAAGAAGCAAGGCCGCACGCCGCTGATGGCGGGCAACTGGAAGATGAACCTCAACCACGCCGAAGCCGTCGTGTTCGTGCAGAAGTTGGCGTGGACGCTGTCCGACAAGCGACACGACTTCTCGCAGGTCGAGGTCGTGGTCTGCCCACCGTTCACGGACCTGCGTTCGGTGCAGACCCTGGTCGACGGTGATCGCCTGTCGGTGAAGTACGCCGCCCAGGACGTCTCGACTCAGGACAGCGGCGCGTTCACCGGGGAGGTCTCGGCGGGCATGCTCGCCAAGCTCGGCTGCTCGTACGTCGTGGTCGGGCACTCGGAGCGTCGCGAGCACCACTCCGAGACCGACGAGATCGTCAACCAGAAGGCCCGCAAAGCCCTGGCCGCTGGCATGACCCCCATCGTGTGTGTCGGTGAGGGCCTCGAGATCCGTCAGGCCGGGGGACACGTCCCGCACTGCACCTCGCAGGTGGACGGTTCGCTGGTCGGCTTCACCGCCGAGGAGATCGCCGGCCTCGTGGTGGCCTACGAACCGGTTTGGGCCATCGGTACCGGTGAGGTGGCCACGCCCGAGGACGCTCAAGAGGTCACCCAGGCCATCCGGGCGCAGATCCGGGAGACCCACGGCGACGCTGCCGCGGAGGGTCTGCGGATCCTCTACGGCGGATCGGTGAAGGCCTCCAACGTCGCCGGCATCATGGCGCAGAACGACGTAGACGGCGCACTGGTGGGCGGAGCGAGCCTGCAGGTGGACGAGTTCGGCGGCATCTGCCGCTTCTACGACATGCCGGTCCTGTAGTAATCACCCCTCTGACGTAGGATTCCTCTTCGTGGACACTCTCTTCACCATCCTGTTGATCGCCTCGAGCCTGATCATGATTCTGCTCGTGCTCCTACACAAGGGGCGCGGCGGTGGCATGTCAGACATGTTCGGTGGCGGTGTTTCCAGCTCTCTCGGGGGTTCCTCGGTCGCCGAGCGCAACCTGGACCGCTTCACCATCGGTGTTGGCGTGATCTGGTTCGCCTGCGTTATCGCCTTGGGCCTGCTTCTTGCCTACTGATCTTGTGAGAAATCCCCCCGTGAGCACCAACGAAAGGACCGTTTGATATGGCTGGTGGAGGAAGCGCCATTCGCGGAAGTCGGGTCGGTGCCGGACCCATGGGCGAGGCCGAACGGGGTGATGCCGCGCCGCGTCAGGCGGTCACCTACTTCTGCTCCCACGAGCACCGCTCGGTGATCACGTTCGCCGTCGAGGCGACTGCCCCCGAGGCCTGGGACTGTCCCAAGTGTGGTCTGCCCGCCTCGATGGACTCGGACAACCCGCCGCCGGCTCCCAAGATCGAGCCGTACAAGACGCACCTCGCCTACGTGAAGGAGCGCCGCTCCGACAAGGAGGCCCAGGTCATCCTGGACGAGGCCCTACAGCTCCTGCGTCGTCGTCGTAAGTCCGGCGACATCATCTTCTGACGAGTCGGCGCAAGTTGACGCCGTTTCGGGCCTGAGTCGGCGCGTCTTTTTCAACTAGCGACGACTCGGCCGTTCGTCGGTTGGGAAAAGCGGCGACGGGACTCGGCTATCCCGTTCTTCAAGGTCTCATCGACGGTACGGCGTTGGCCGTAGACGTGGTCTCGTCGGAAACGTCAAGGAGCCAGCCGTCGTCGGCGACCAACGAGCGGCGCTCGGTGTCGTGCCGAACCTGCTCGGGGGATGAGTGCCACTGCTCGCCGTCGTACTCCGCGGCGTAGCGCAGCTCCTCGTGCCCCAGATCCAGAACCGCGATGAGTACGCCGTCCTGCCACACCTCGATCTGGAGTTGCGGCCACGGCAGCCCACAGTCGATCCAGCGCAACCGGAGGACCGACTCGCCCGGCGAGCCGGACCGACCGTCGGCGATCGGAGCCAACTCGCGCAGGCGGGTTATCCACCGCATGCCCTTGAAGCGCTCGACGCTCCAAACCAGTTCCGAGGACGAGAAGATCCCTAGCGCCAGCATGGAGTCCAAGCCGGAGATCGCTTGGTCACGACTGCGGACGCGCCCCAGGTCGCACGCCGTCCTGAGGGGAGAAGTGACAGGCAGGCCGTGCACCTCGACGATGTCGCTGGCGATCAGGTTCCGCTCGCCGCTGTCACACAGGTCGTTGCGCAGTCTGCCGTGTCCGGAGGGCCGGAAGACCGAGATCGGTCGCAGATCGAGATGCTCGCCGGGAGCGAGGATCATGTTGGCGCCGAGTAACCATCCCGCATGTCGGTCGCACACGACGTAGTCGCTGGGCACGACCAGGCCGAGGCAGCGGGCACGCAGTTCGGGGGAGTCCCTGACCTGACTGGCGACGTACACACCTCGGATCGGCCTGCGGAGCAGTCCCCGATCCACCAGTCGGCGAAGCCGAGCATCCGGGACCCCTTCGGCGCGGGCCTGCAGCCGGGTGAAAGGTCCATCGAGAGGCAAGCAGGAAGAGTCATCGAGGAAGGGTTGTTGTTCGTAGAATTCCGAGATCGTCATCTCGCGAGCATCACCCGCGAACGATGCTCACGCCACCGCCCGAACCGCCACCTGTGGATAAGGGCCCGCTTGTGGATAAGGGGTTGCCGAGTCGGCGCGTCTTTTCAAACTAGCGCCGAGTCAGGCCGTTTTCAGCGTCAATTAGCGCCGACTCGCGGTCAGAGGAGGGAGGCAGCAGGCTTGTCGAGGAACCAGGTGGTTTCGGACAGGCCCTCGACGCCTCGGGCTGGAGTGTCGATGACCTCACCCTCGAGAGCCAGCGCGGCCTCGACGGCCTCGGCCTTCTCCTCGCCGCTGACCAGGAACCACACGGCGGTGGCCCGGTTGAGGGTCGGGAAGGTCAGGCTGATCCGCTCCGGGGGTGGTTTGGGGGAGTCGGTGACGCCGACCGCGATCCGGTCGGACACCTCGAGCGCCAGGTAGTCCGGGAAGAGGGAGGCGACATGGCCGTCGGGGCCCACGCCGAGCATGACGATGTCGAACGGTTCATCACCCCGGCTCCGCAACTCGTCGGAGTACGCCGCAGCCCCGGCGTCGACGTCGACGGACGACACGGTGTCGGGCATGGGGTGGACCTGGGTCGCCCCGACCACGTCGAGAAGGTCGGCCCCGGCCTGGGTCTCGTTGCGGTCGTGCGAACCCGCCTCGACGAACCGTTCGTCACCCCACCAGATCACCACTCGCGACCAGTCGACGCCGGAGCCCGGCGAGAGCCGCGCGACCTCGGTGTGGATCGCCCGAGCGATGGTGCCGCCGGTCAGCGCGATGTGGGGGTCCCGACCGGTCCCCTGGATCTGGGCGATGCGGGACAGAAGTTCACCGGCCACCGAGGTGGCCAGGGTTTCCGGGTCGCGGTGCACCTCGACCCGGTGTGCGGGGTTGGTCATCGTTTCCTTCCGAGAGCGCGAATGGTGGCGGCGTACACGTCGTCCTCGTCCAGGCGACGCAACTCCTCAGCCAGGAGCGCGGGGCGGGTGCGACGCTTGAGGGCAATGGGCCTGTCCGGCCGATTCGGTGAGCTGAAGGTGGCCAAACGGCCGTCGCTGCGCGCGATCCGGATATCGCCCTCGGCCGTGTGCATCACCACCTCCGTGATCCCGGGCCCGGCCGAGCCGTGGCGTTCCACCTTGACCTTCAGCCGGTCACCCAGCCAGGCGCCGAGGAGGTCCGCGCTCGGGCTGACCCGTTCGGCGGTGACCGAGGCTCCGATCACCTTCAGCGGGTGCTGGTCCAGCGCAGCGGCGAGGAGGGCGCGCCACGGGGTCAGTCGGGTCCAGGCCAGGTCGGTGTTGCCAGCGACGTACGACGCGCACTGGACCGACAACGCCTTCGTCTTGCCCTTGGTGACCTCGGCGGCGTCGGTGATCCGGCGCCGGGCCAGGGCCCCCAACGGATCGTTCGCAGGATCCCTGGGTGGTTCGTGGGGCCACCAGATTGCGACGGGGGAGTCGGGCAGCAGCAACGGAAGCACGACCGATTCGGCGTGCTCGGCCACCTCGCCGGACAACCGGACGACGGCGTTCTCCCCGCCCGATCCCTGGCCTCCGCCGACCTGGGCGTTGACCACGGACTGCCCGCGACTGCTGCCGAGCACCACACCGATCAGTCGGGCGGGGTGTTCGTGGGTGGCCTTCCGGGCGATCCGCATCGACTCCTGAGCGGCGCCCTCGGAGACCACGATCACCAGGGTCATCACCATGCCCATTGCGGGGCTGCCCGCGCGGGTGCGCGACCGGACGAACTCGGCGGCGATCTCCGAGGCGTCGGTGTCGGTCAGCTCGATCATGGTCGCTTCCACGCCCGGCCCGAACGGGCCAGCATCGCATCGGCTCCCGTTGGCCCCCACGTCCCAGGGCCGTACTTCTCCGGCTTCCCCTTGCGCTCCCAGTGATCCAGGATCGGGTCAAGGATCTTCCAGGAGAGCTCGACTTCCTCGTGACGCGGGAACAGCGGGGGATCGCCGAGCAGTACGTCGAGGATCAGCCGTTCGTAGGCCTCCGGCGAGGACTCGGTGAACGTGCCACCGTAGGCGAAGTCCATGTTGACGTCCCGGATCTCCATCTGGGTGCCGGGGACCTTGGAGCCGAACCGCATGGTCAGCCCCTCGTCGGGTTGGATTCGGATCACCAGTGCGTTCTGCGTCAGGTCCTCGGTGGAGTTGGCCGAGAACGGCTGGTGAGCCGAGCGTTTGAACGTGACCGCGACCTCGGTGACCCGACGTCCCAGACGCTTGCCGGTGCGCAGATAGAACGGTACGCCGGCCCAGCGGCGGTTCTCGATCTCCAGGGTGATCGCGGCGTACGTCTCGGTGGTCGAGGTGCGCTTGATGCCCTCCTCCTCGACGAAACCCAGGACCTTGCGCCCGCCGGCCCACCCCGCGTCGTACTGGCCGCGGGAGGTGGTGAGATCAAGCCGTTTCGGGAGGCGGACACTGGCCAGGACCTTCTGCTTCTCGATCCGAAGGCTCTGGGCGTCGAAGGCGGTGGGCTCCTCCATCGCCACCAGCGACATGAGTTGGAGCAGGTGGTTCTGGATGACGTCGCGGGCGGCGCCGATGCCGTCGTAGTAGCCGGCGCGCCCGCCGATGCCGATGTCCTCGGCCATGGTGATCTGCACGTGGTCGACGTAGTTGGCGTTCCACAACGGCTCGAACATGGTGTTGGCGAATCGCATGGCCAGGATGTTCTGGACCGTCTCCTTGCCGAGGTAGTGGTCGATCCGGAAGATCGAACCCGGGACGAAGACGTCGTCGAGGATCCCGTTCAGTTCGCGGGCCGACTCCAGGTCGTGGCCGAAGGGCTTCTCCACGACCACGCGACGCCAGGTGCCCTCGGGACCCTCGGTCAGCCCATGCTCCTTGAGCTGTCCTGCGACGTCACCGAAGTAGCTGGGCGGGATGGCGAAGTAGAAGGCGTGGTTGCCGTCGGTCCCTCGGACCTGGTCCAGCTCCTCGATGGTCCGCCGGAGCTCTCCGAAGGCGGCGTCGTCGTCGAAGGTTCCCGAGACGAAGCGGAACCCCTCGGCCAGTTGGCTCCACACCTCCTCGCGGAACTCGGTGCGGGCGTACTGCTTGACCGAGTCGTGCACGATCTGGGCGAAGTCCTGTTGTGCCCAGTCACGACGCGCGAAGCCGGTCAGGCTGAACCCGGGAGGCAGCAGCCCCCGGTTGGCCAGGTCGTAGATGGCCGGCATGATCTTCTTGCGCGACAGGTCACCGGTGACCCCGAAGAGGACCATCCCGCAGGGCCCGGCGATGCGGGGCAGCCGCCGGTCCTGCTCGTCCCGCAGCGGATTCATGACAAGAGCTCGAACACCTGGTGGATCTCGTCGATGCTGCTCAGGTGGAGACGCAGGACGGGGCGACCACGATCGGCCAGCACCCGGCCGTCGCCGACCGCTTGCGCGGTGAGGAACTCGTCGAAGGTGAACGGACGATCCGGGACGGCCAGATCGGCGACCGGTGCCGCGGTGATCTGCACGTAGACCCCGGTGGTCGGGCCACCCTTGTGGTACTGCCCGGTCGAGTGGAGGAAGCGCGGCCCCCACCCGAACGTCACGGGTCGCTCGACCCGCTCGGCCAGGCTGTCGCGTACGTCGATCAGGTCGGTGTGGCGGTGGCGATCGAGGTAGGCCTGGACGGAGACGTAGCCGTGTCCGGCGTCGGTCTGGTCCAGCAGGGCGCTGATCGCGGCGTCGACCGAGTCGGTGCCGGCGGGGAGCCACCCGTCGTTGGCGTAGACCGTGAACGAACCGTCGGTGAAGAGGGCCTCCGGAGAGGTGCCGCCACCGTCGAGCATGTCGCGGGCCGCTGACTTGGCGCTTTCGACGTCGGGTTGGTCGAACGGATTGATGCCCATCACTCGGCCGGCGATGGCGGTGGCGTACTCCCAGAGGAGGATCTGTCCACCCAGGTCACCGCCGAGGACCGCCGACCATCCGCTGGGCGCGGTCTCGGGCGGCTTCGACGCGGAGGGATCGGCACCGAAGACGACCTGCACGGAGTCGGGGCTACCGGCGGCGACGTTCGGGTCCTCGGTGGAGGGTACGACGACCGGCAGGATCCCGAGCCCGTCCTTGCCGGTGGATTCCGCCACCAACTGCTCGACCCAGTCGCCGAAGCTGAAGAACTGAGCGTTCTCGTGCGGGGCGATCACCAGCTTGTCGACGCCGGCCCGGTGGGCTGCCCCCATCAGGGCGCCGAGGCGCAGGGCCGGGTTGTCGGTCGAGTCCTCCTCGACCTCCGAGCGCATGGCTTCGGCGTCGAGCAGGATCTGGGCGATGTCGACGCCGGCGAGGCCGCTGGGGACCAGCCCGAATGCGGTCAGCGCGGAGAAACGTCCGCCGACCTCGGGGTCGGAGAGGAAGACCCGGTAGCCGGCTTCGCGGGCAGACGATTCGAGCGGTGAGCCCGGGTCGGTGACCACGACGATGCGCTCGGCGGGGTCGATGCCAGCATCGGTGAAGGCCTTCTCGAAGGCGCGTCGTTGGCTGTCGGTCTCGACGGTTCCGCCGGACTTGCTGGAGACCACCACGACGGCGGCGTCGAGACGATCCTCCAGGGCTCCCCGGACGAAGTCGGGTTGGGAGGAGTCGACGACGGTCAACTCCATGCCGAGCCCGGCACAGATTACCTCGGGGCCCAACGAGGATCCGCCCATGCCGCACAGGACGACGTGGGTCAGTCCTTTCTCGGCGAACTCCGCGCGCAGGGTCTCGATATCGGAGACCAGGTCACGCGACGCGGCGGGGGACTGCACCCAGGAAAGCCGCTTGCCGGCCTCTTCCTCGGCTTCGGGCCCCCACAGGGTCGGGTCCTGAGCAGCGATCCTGCTGGCGACTCGATCGTCGTTGAGTTCTTGCAGGATGGCGTCGTACCCATCACCGTGTCGAAGTTCCACGCGGTACGACGAGGTCATGAGGCAGCCTGTTCCATCTGGGTTTCCACCGTTTCGACGAGTTCGTCCCATGACTTCATGAACTTGGAGACGCCTTCCTCTTCGAGGACCCGGAGCACGTCAGCGAAGTCTATCCCCACCTCGCCCAACTTATCCATCACCTTCTGGGCGTCCGCGGCGGTCCCGGTGACCTCATCGCCGGTCACCTCGCCGTGGTCTCCGAACGCGTCCATCGTCTTCTCGGGCATGGTGTTCACGGTGTCGGCGACGACCAGTTCGCTGACGTAGAGGGTGTCGGGGTAGTCCGGGTTCTTCACCCCGGTGGAGGCCCACAACGGGCGTTGGGCCTGGGCTCCCGACTTCTCCAGGGTCTTCCAGCGGTCGCTGTCGAGGACCTCGAGGAAGGCACCGTAGGCGATCCGGGCGTTGGCCAGGGCGGCCTTGCCCATCAGGGCCTTGGCGTCGTCGGTGCCGAGGTCCTCGAGGCGCTGATCGACCTCGCCGTCGACGCGGGACACGAAGAAGGACGCGACGGAGGCGATGGAACCGAGGTCTAGACCGTTGTCCCGAGCAGACTCCAGACCAGTCAGGTAGGCGTCCATGACCTCGCGGTAGCGGTCCACGCCGAAGATCAGGGTGACGTTGACGCTGATGCCCTGGGAGATCGCCGCGGTGATGGCGGCCAGTCCGGCCTGGGTGGCGGGGATCTTGATCAGGACGTTGGGGCGGTCCACGGCCTGCCACAGCTTCTGGGCCGAGGCGATGGTGGCCTCGGTGTCGTGGGCCAGATCGGGTTCCACCTCGATGGAGACCCGGCCGTCGGCGGGGGAGGAGTGGAAGGCCGGGGCCAGGATGTCGCAGGCGTTGCGGACGTCCTCGGTGGTGAGCTCGAAGATGACGCGGTCGGTGGTGGCACCCTCGGCGACCAGGCTCTTGACCTGGTCGTCGTAGCGCTCCCCATCAGCGATGGCACCCGCGAAGATCGTCGGGTTGGTCGTAACGCCGACCACCGACTTCTCCTGCATCACGTCGGCGAGGTTGCCGGTTTCGATGCGTTCGCGGGACAGGTCGTCGAGCCAGATCGACACCCCTGCTTGGGCCAGTTTCTTGAGGCGTTCGTTCATTGGTCGTCCTCTCGAGTGATCGTTGATGGGGAGTGCTTGGGGCTGGTTCAGTTGCCGGCCTTGACCGATTCCAGGCTGGCCTGAGCGGCCGCGACGACCGCTTCGGTGGTGATGCCGAACTCGGTGTAGAGCGTCTCGTAGTCCGCCGAACCACCGAAGTGGTCCAGGGACACGATGCGTCCGTGGTCGCCGACGATCTCGCGCCAGCCCTGGGCCACGCCGGCCTCGACGCTGACCCGAGCGCGTACGTCGGGGGCCAGGACGGAGGCGCGGTAGTCGGCGCTCTGGGCGTCGAACCACTCACGACACGGCATGGACACCACGCGGGCGTTGATGCCCTGCTCGCCGAGGGTGTCGCGGGCCTCGACGGCCAGTTGCACCTCGGAGCCGGTGCCGACCAGGATCACATCGGGGCGGCCGACGGTGTCGAGCAGGACGTAGCCGCCACGCTCGGCGTCGGAGGCGTTGCCCCAGCTCTGGCCGTCGACGTACCCGCGCGGGAAGGTGGGGACGTTCTGGCGGGTCAGCGCCAGACCGGTGGGACCGGAGTTGTTGGCGATGATGGTGCGCCAGACCGCGGCGGTCTCGTTGGCGTCCGCGGGACGGACGATGTCCAGGCCGGGGATCGCGCGCAGGGCGGCGAGGTGCTCCACCGGCTGGTGGGTGGGGCCGTCCTCGCCGAGCCCGATGGAGTCGTGGGTCCAGACGTAGGTGACCGGCAGCTGCATCAGGGCAGCGAGGCGTACGGCGCCGCGCATGTAGTCGGAGAACGTGAGGAACGTCCCACCAAACACACGGGTGTTCCAGTGCAGGGCGATGCCGTTCATGATCGCGCCCATGGCGTGCTCGCGGATGCCGAAGTGCAGCACGCGACCGGCGTACGGGTCACCGGTCCAGCTGTCCGTGGACCGAATCTCGGGGACGAAGGACGCGGCCTTCTCGATGGTCGTGTTGTTCGAGCCGGCCAGGTCCGCGGAGCCGCCCCACAACTCGGGGAGCTTCTCGGCCAAGGCGTTGATGACGGCGCCGGAGGCCTTGCGGGTGGCGACACCCTTCGGGTCGGCGTCGTACGACGGCAGGTCGGCGTCCCAGCCGCTGGGCAGGTCGCGGTCGTTGATCCGGCGCAGCAGCATGGTGCGACGGGGGTTCGCCTCGGACCATGCGGAGTACTGCTCGTTCCAGGCGGCGCTGGCTGCGGCGCCGCGCTCGAGGAGGCCGCGGGTGTGGGCCAGGACGTCGTCGGCGACCTCGAAGTTCTTGTCGGGGTCGAAGCCGAGGATCTTCTTGGTGGCCGCGACCTCCTCCTCGCCGAGCGCGGAGCCGTGGGAGGCGCCGGTGCCCTGGGCGGTGGGGGCGGGCCAGGCGATGATCGTCTCGAGCTTGATGAAGCTGGGTCGGTCGGTGACGGCCTTGGCCGCCTGGATGGCGTCCCACAGGGCGGGGACGTCCTCGCGGTAGCTGTCGTCCTCACCGCGCATGCCGTGGGTCCAGTCGACGGTCTGCACGTGCCAGCCGTAGGCCTCGTAGCGGGCAGCGACGTCCTCGGTGAAGGCGATGTCGGTGTCGTCCTCGATGGAGATCTTGTTGGCGTCGTAGATCACCGTCAGGTTGCCCAGCTGCTGGGTGCCCGCGATCGAGGAGGCCTCGGAACTGACGCCCTCCTGGAGGTCGCCGTCGCTGGCGATGACGAAGATGTTGTGGTCGAAGAGCGACTCTCCGGCCGGGGCCTCGGGGTCGAGCATGCCGCGTTGGCGGCGGGCGCCCATGGCCATGCCGACCGCGTTGGCGATGCCCTGACCCAGGGGACCGGTGGTGGTCTCGACACCGGCGGTGTGGTGGTACTCGGGGTGACCGGGGGTCTTGCTGTCCCAGGTGCGCAGCGCCTTGAGGTCGTCGAGCTCGAGACCCCATCCGCCGAGGAAGAGCTGGTTGTAGAGCGTGATGGAGGAGTGTCCACAGGAGAGGACGAAACGGTCGCGGGCGGTCCAGTTCGGGTCGGCGGGGTTGTGCCGCATGACCTTCTGGAACAGCAGGTACGCCGCCGGGGCGAGGCTCATGGCGGTGCCGGGGTGGCCGTTGCCGACCTTCTGCACGGCATCCATCGCCAGAGTGCGGGCGGTGTCCACGGCCTTGTCGTCCAGGTCGGTCCACTCCAGCCCTTCGGGCTGGTTCATTTCAGAAGTCACGCGATTCCTCTCAGTGCTTACGGGCGATCACGAGACTACTCAGGTGGACGGCTAGACTCATAAGTGCCAGTCCAGAGCCGCTTAGACATTGAGGTACCCGTGACCCATGTAGACGAAACGAGCCCTGCGCTCGAACCGTCCGGGGCCCCAGAGTCTTCCCTGCGTGACGTCGTTTCGGCGTACGTGGGGCTGACCAAGCCGCGTGTGATCGAACTCCTACTGCTGACCACGGTGCCGGTGATGTTCTTCGCCGCCCGGGGCGTCCCGGATCTTGGTCTGGTGGTGGCCACCGTGGTGGGTGGAGCCTTCTCCGCGGGGTCGGCCTCGGCCTATAACTGCGTCTACGACCAGGACATCGACGAGCAGATGCGGCGTACGCGCCGTCGGGCGCTTCCGCGCCACATCGTGACCACCCGGGCTGCACTGGTCTTCGCGACCGCTCTCGCGGTGCTGTCCACGGTGGTGTTGTTGGTCTTCGTCAACGTGCTGTCGGCCGGGTTGGCGTTGGTGGCCAACGCCTTCTACGTTTTCGTCTACACGATGCTGTTGAAGCGTCGGACCACGCAGAACATCGTGTGGGGTGGGATCGCAGGATGTTTCCCGGCCCTGATCGGTTGGACCGCGGTGACCAACGAGTTGTCGTGGATCCCGATCATCCTGTTCGCCGTGGTGTTCTTCTGGACGCCCCCGCACACCTGGGCATTGGCCCTTCGCTACCGCGAGGACTACGCCAACGTAGACGTCCCGATGCTGCCGGTGGTGAAGTCCGCCGAGGAGGTCGGGCGTCAGATCGTGGCCTACAGCTGGGTCATGGTTTTCGTCTCGCTGCTGCTGTGGCCGGTGGCCGACACAGGGTTGCTCTACCCGGTCGTCGCGGCCGTTCTAGGCGCGGTGTTCCTGGTGGAGGCCCACAAACTGTGGGCCCGGTCCAAGGGGACCGAGGACCTCAGCGTGATCCAGCCGATGCGGTTGTTCCACTCCTCGAATCTCTATCTGTCGCTGCTGTTCGTTGCGGTGGCGTTGGATCCGTTGCTGAAGATCTGACCGACTCGCGCACCTCCAGCAGGGCCCACGTGAGGGCCGCGGAGGTGAGGGCGGCGCCGAGCATGTGGAACCCGACGAGGATCTCGGGCAGGTCGGTGAAGTACTGCACGAAGCCGATGGTGCCCTGCCCGAGCTCGACGCCGAGCAGGACGAGTACGGCGCGGCGGGCGTGCGGTGCGGCGGCCAGGAGACCGATGGTCAGGCCGACGAAGAGGAACACCGCGTCGGTGTGGAGTTGGCTCATCTGCAGCGGGTCGAGGCCGTTACGGGGCGACTCCGCATCCCCGGCGTGGGGGCCCGAGCCGGTGACGACGGTGCCGAGGTAGAGCACGACCCAGCCGGCGGCGAACGTCCCCCAGGCCAGCGAGAGCGCGGCTCCCCGGTTTGCGGTCGTGGCCGGGTGGTCCAAGCGGCGCAGGAACAGTACGGCGACCCCCACGATGGCCATCGACACCAGCAGGTGTCCGCTGACGATCCAGGGGTTGAGGTCGGTGAGCACGGTGATGCCGCCGATGAGGGCCTGGGCGGGGATACCGAGGGCCATCAGGACGGACAGGCGGCGCAGGTCGCGGCGGCGGGTCTGGACGGCGGAGATGAAGGTGGCGATGGCCACGGCGACCAGGACGAAGGTCAGCATCCGGTTGCCGAACTCGATGGCGTTGTGGAAGCCGAGTTCACCGCGTGGGGTGAAGGCGTCGTCGGTGCAGCGGGGCCAGGTGGGGCATCCGAGGCCGGAGCCGGTGAGGCGTACGGCGCCGCCGGTGACCACGATGCCGATGTTGGCGACCAGGCTGGCCCAGCCGAGTTGGCGCACCCAGGGTGCGAGATTCACTCCCACTTGAAGGTCCTTGCCGTGAGAAGGGTGCCGGCAACCGCCCAGCCGGCGAGGACGAGCAGATCGCGGCCAGCGATCTGGCTGTCGATCAGGGCGTGCCGCATGGCGTCGCCGAGGGCCGCGGACGGGAGCCACTGCAGGACGTCACCGAGGCCGCCGTACGCACTGAGGGGCAGGACCACGGCGCCACCGGCCAGGAGCAGGAGGTAGACGAGGTTGGCCGCGGCCAGGGTGGCTTCGGCGCGCAGGGAACCGGCGAGAGCCAGGCCGAGGGAGGCGAAGGCGGCGGTGCCGAGGACGAGGGCGGCGAGGAAGCCGAGGATGTTGGGGTCGGGGTTCCAGCCGAGGATCAGGGCGACCAGGCCGATCACCACGACCTGGGCGACCTCGATGAGCAGCAGGGCGAGGACCTTGCCGATCAGGAGACCGGAGCGGGACAGCGGGGAGGAGCCGAGGCGCTTGATGACGCCGTACCGGCGCTCGAACCCGGTGGCGATGGCCAGGGAGGTGAACGCAGTGGACATGATCGCCAGGGCCAGGACGCCGGGGGCGATGGTGTCGACCGCGGGGCCGTCGAGGGCGATGCCCACCCGGTCGGCGCCGGCGACGCCACCGATCAGGACGATCACGGGGATGACCACGGCGAGGAGGAGTTGTTCGCCGTTGCGCACCATGAGACGGGCTTCCATGCCGGCCTGGGCGAGGACCTGGCGGTGGAGCGGGGCGGCTCCGGGGGCCGGGGTGAAGATGCTGGGGGAGGGGTGGGTACTCACGTGAGTTCCTGACCGGTGAGGGCGAGGAAGACATCCTCGAGGTTGCGTTGGCCCAGGGAGAGGGACTCGGGGACAACGCCCTGCTCGTCGCACCAACGGGAGACCTTGGACAGGGTGGAGGCGTCGGCGGGGCCGGTGACCAGCAGGCTCAGGGAGTCGAGCTGGCGGACCTGGGTGTCGGGGCCGAGGGCTGCCTTGAGGGATTCGGGGGCACCGACGGGGAAGGGTTTGGTCACGACGAGGCGGATCGTGGAGACCGAGCCCCCGCGCGTGAGTTCCAGCGGCGTACCGGAGGCGACCAGGCGGCCGCGGTCGATGATGTGGATCTGGTCGGCGAGGCGCTCGGCCTCCTCCATGTAGTGCGTGGTCAGCACGACGGTGACGCCGGCTTCCTTGACCTCCTCGAGCAACTCCCACGTCGTACGCCGGATCGCGGGGTCCATCCCGGCGGTCGGTTCGTCGACGAAGACGATCTCGGGGCGACCGACCAGGGCCATGGCGAGGCCGAGGCGCTGTTGTTGCCCGCCGGAGAGGCGCCGGTAGGGGGTCTTGCCGCAGTCGCCCAGTCCGAGGCGCTCGGAGAGGTCGTCGACATTGAGAGGGTGGGCGTGGAGTTTGGCGATGTGGGCGAGCATCTCGGTCGCGCGTACGCCGCTCCAGGCGCCGCCGGCCTGCAGCATGACGCCGATCCGGGGGAGGAGGTCGCGGCGTTGCCGGATGGGGTCGAGTCCGAGGACCCGGACGGTGCCCTGCTGGGGCTTGCGGTAGCCCTCGCAGGTCTCCAGCGTGGTGGTCTTGCCGGCCCCGTTGGGGCCGAGGACGGCGGTGATGGTGTGGCGGTCGACCTCGAGGCTGAGCCCGTCGACTGCGACTTTGTCGCCGTAGGCCATACGCAGCCCGTCGACGCGGACAGCGGGTTCGTCGGGCACGTGCTGATTCTAGGCGGTGCACCCGTACCCTCCGACTCATGGCTGCCCCGACGCGTATGACGGACCGCATCGAGCAGCGCCGTGGGGAGTACTTCGCCGCCGACGAGAAGATCCTGGCGCTGACCGTGGCCAATCCGGCGCGGACCAACACGATCGCGTTGGCTGCGTTCCTGGGGAGCCTCATCGGGTCGAGGCAGCTCCTGTCGATCGGGTTGTTGCCCTCGACCGCCCTGGGTCTCCTGGGTGCGTTGGCCGGGTTCTTGGCGGCCGCGCTGCTGGCGTCGGTGACCGCACGGGGCCAGGCGAAGTCCATCCCGCCCTTGACCAACTACCTGGTCCTGACCGATCAGCGGGTGGCCGTCATCCGGTGCTGGCCCTGGGGGACTCCGGGTCCGCTGGCCACGTCGATCGCTTTTGATCAGGTGGCGCGCTTCCATGACTCGAAGGCGCTGGTGACCTCACGCCTGGGCATCGACTTCGTCGACGGCTCGCAGTACGGCGCGGACGTGCACGGGACTCTCGCGGCTGACTTCGCGGCAGCCGGCAACGCATGGGTCAGCGGACCTACAGCCGGCTGAGCATCTCGGCGAGTTCGAATTCGAGGGGGCTGTCGGCTGGTCCGAGTTTTCGGGTGCCCCGATGGTCGACGATGCGGGTGAGTCCGTGGGGTGTTCGCCAGAGGGTTTCGCCGGGTGCGCGGGGTGTGGCGCGGTAGTTGAGGTGGGTTTTCGCTCGGTGTTCGGT